>JAQTNA010000008.1 GCA_028714035.1 Rhodocyclaceae bacterium | reverse complement strand
ACCGCGTCCGCACCCATCTCGATGGCCAGGCAAACCTCGCCTATCATGTCGCCGGCGCTCGGACCGACGATGGCGCCGCCTATGACACGATGGGTTTCCGCATCGAAGATCAGCTTGGTGAAGCCGTAGTCGGCGCCGTTGGCGATGGCGCGGCCGCTTGCCGCCCAGGGGAACTTCGCGGCCTCCACCTTGCGGCCTTCTGTTTTCGCCTGGTCTTCGGTCACGCCGACCCAGGCCACTTCCGGATGAGTGTAGGCGACGCCCGGGATCACGCTGGCGTCGAAATGGCTCTTCTGGCCGGCGGCGGCTTCCGCAGCGACGTGCGCCTCATGCACCGCCTTGTGGGCCAACATGGGATTGCCCACCACATCGCCGATGGCGAAGATGTGGGGCACGTTGGTTCGCATCTGGCTATCAACCGGGATGAAGCCCCGCTCAGTCACCGCCACGCCCGCCTTGTCGGCGCCTATCTTCTTGCCGTTGGGGCTGCGGCCCGCCGCCTGGAGGATCATGTCGTACCTGACCGGTCCGGCAGGCGCATTTTCGCCCTCGAAGCTGACGTAGAGGCCGTCTTCTTTCGCCTCCACCGCCACGGTCTTGGTCCTGAGCATGACCTGATCGAAGCGGTGCAGGTTCTGCTTCTCCCAGACCTTGACGGCATCCCGATCCGGACCCTGCATGAGGCCATCCAGCATTTCCACCACGTCCACCCGGGCGCCCAGGGTGGAATAGACGGTGGCCATCTCCAGGCCGATGATGCCACCGCCGATCACCAACATCTTCTTCGGGATCGTGCGCAGTTCCAGTGCTCCGGTGGAGTCTACGATGCGCGCATCCCGTGGAAGGAAGGGCAGGTGTACGGCCGCGGAGCCGGCGGCGATGATGCACTTCTGGAACTTGATGATCTTCTTCCCGCCGGTCTTGTCCTGGCTGCTGCCCTCGGTCAGTTCCACCTCGATGTGGTGGGCGTCCAGGAAGCTGCCGTAGCCGCGCACCACCTCTACCTTGCGTGCCTTGGCCATGCCGGCCAGGCCCCCGGTGAGCTTCTTCACCACCCCATCCTTGTGGGCGCGCAGCTTGTCCACGTCTACCTGCGGCGCGGCGAAGCCGATGCCGGCATCAAGTACGTGTTGCGCCTCCTCGATCACCGCGGCCACGTGCAGCAGAGCCTTCGAGGGAATGCAGCCGACGTTCAGACAGACGCCGCCCAGGGAGGCATAGCGCTCGACGATGACGGTCTTCATGCCCAGATCGGCCGAGCGGAAGGCGGCCGAGTAGCCGCCTGGGCCGGCACCCAACACCAGCATGTCACATTCGATGTCGGAGGCAAGGGCTGAGAACTGTGGGTCGGGCTTCAGCCCGACATTGGCGTTTGAGGGCGCGTCTTGTCGGGCTGAAGCCCGACCCACATCGGTGGTCTCCAAGACGAAAAGCAGCGATCCCTCGCTCACCCGGTCGCCCAGCTTCACCTTCACTTCCTTGACCGTGCCCGCCACGGGGCTGGGCACATCCAGGGTGGCCTTGTCTGATTCCACGGTGATGAGGGGATCTTCCACGTTCACCGCGGAGCCGGCTTGCACCATGACCTCGATCACCGGCACATTCTTGAAGTCGCCGATGTCCGGGACGCGTACTTCGATTGTTTGACTCATGTTTAACTCTCAGTCGAGAGTCGAGAGTGGTCAGAGTGGAGAGCGAAAGCATCCGCGCCTTCGGCGCGCTGAAAAAGCTCTCGACTCTCGACTCTCCACTCTCGACTGTGTTTACAGCGCCACGCGGCGGAAGTCGGCCAGCAACTGGGCCAGGTAGACGTTGAAGCGGGTCGCCAGGGCGCCATCTATCACCCTGTGATCGGCGGTGAGCGACATGGGCAGGGTGAGCCGCGGCACGAACGCCTTGCCATCCCATACCGGCTTGAAGCTGGACTTGTTCACCCCCAGGATGGCCACTTCCGGCGCGTTGATGATGGGGGAGAAGTAGGTTCCGCCGATGCCGCCGAGAGACGAGATCGTGAAGCAGGCGCCCTGCATGTCCGCCGGCTTGATCTTGCCGTCCCGCGCCTGCTTGGCCAGCTCACCGGTTTCCCGGGCGATGTCGAACACGGACTTCTTGTCCGCGTCCTTCACCACCGGTACCACCAGGCCGTTGGGCGTGTCCGCCGCGAATCCGATGTGGAAGTACTTCTTCAGCACCAGATTGTCACCATCCAGGGAGGAATTGAATTCCGGGAACTTCTGTAGGGCCTTCACCGCCGCCTTGATGATGAAGGCGAGCATGGTGAGCTTCTGGCCGGACTTCTCATTTTCCTTGTTCAACTGTACCCGGAAGGCTTCCAGGTCGGTGATGTCCGCGTCCTCGTGATAGGTCACCGCCGGGATCATGATCCAGTTGCGGGAGAGATTGGCGGCGGAAATCTTCTTGATGCGGGACAGGGGCTGGGTCTCTATCGCCCCGAACTTGGCGAAATCCACCTTGGGCCAGGGCAAGAGATCCAGGCCCACCCCGGTGCCGGCGGGCGCCGCTGTTGGCGTGGCAGCCGCTCCGGCAATCACGCCCTTCACGTAGTTCTGCACGTCGGCGTGCAGGATACGGCCCTTGGGACCGGTGCCCGGTACTCTTGCCACGTCCACGCCCAGTTCCCGGGCGAAGCGCCGCACCGAAGGGCTGGCGTGGGGGATGCCGCCAGGGGGGGGCTGTAGGTCGGGCTTCAGCCCGACATCGGTGGCTGGCGGGGTGGCAACGGTCGGAGCGGGTGAAGCTGCTGGGGCCGGCTTTGGCTCCATATTGGCGCCGGTATTGTCGCTGTCTTGTCGGGCTGAAGCCCGACCTGCACCAGCCTCGGCTGCCTCAAGCACCAGCACCACCGTGCCCTCGGAAACCCGGTCGCCCACCTTCAGTTTCACTTCCTTGACCACGCCTGCGGCGGGGCTGGGCACATCCAGCGTCGCCTTGTCGGATTCCAGGGTGACCAGGGAGTCTTCCGCCTTCACCGTGTCGCCGGCCTTTACCAGAACCTCGATGACGGGTATGTCCTTGAAGTCGCCGATGTCGGGGACTTTCACTTCAATCAGTTGGCTCATGGCTTGGGTCCTCACACCGTCACAGGATTGGGCTTGTCGGCATCCAGGCCGTACTTGGCGATGGCCTCGGCAACCTTGGCGGCTTCCACTTGGCCTTCGTCTGCCAGGGACTTGAGTGCCGCGACGGTGACGTAGTAACGGTCCACCTCGAAGAAGCCGCGCAACTTGGCGCGCATGTCGGAGCGGCCGTAGCCGTCCGTGCCCAGCACGGTGTAGGAACGCCGCACATAGGGCCGGATCTGCTCGGCGAACATGCGCACATAGTCACTGGTGGCGATCACCGGGCCACGGGTGTCCTTGAGGCAGGACTCCACGTGGCAGACCCGCGGCGCGTCGAGAGGATGCATGCGGTTCCAGCGTTCGCAGTTCACGCTGTCCCGGGCCAGCTCCGTGAAGGAGGGGCAACTCCAGACGTCCGATTCCACGCCCCAGTCCTTCCGCAGCAGTTCGGCGGCGGCGATGGCTTCCCGCAGGATGACGCCGGAGCCCAGGAGCTGCACGCGGGGACCGTTGGTGGCGTGGCCCTTCTTGAACAGGTACATGCCCTTGATGATGTCCTGCTCCACGCCTTCCGGCATCTCCGGGTGGTCGTAGTTCTCGTTCATCACCGTGAGGTAGTAATACACGTCCTCCTGCTCCTGGAACATGCGGCGCAGGCCGTCCTGCACGATCACCGCGAGCTCGTAGGCGAAGGTCGGGTCGTAGGAGACGCAGTTCGGGATGAGGGAAGACATGACATGGGAGTGGCCGTCCTCGTGCTGCAGGCCCTCGCCATTCAGGGTCGTGCGCCCTGCCGTGCCGCCCACCAGGAAGCCGCGGGTGCGGGAGTCGCCCGCGGCCCAGGCCAGGTCGCCCGTGCGTTGCAGGCCGAACATGGAGTAGAAGATATACACGGGGATCATCTGCACCCCGTGGGTCGAGTAGGCGGTACCGGCGGCGATCCAGTCCGCCATGGCGCCCGCCTCGTTGATGCCTTCCTGCAGAATCTGGCCGGTGTGGGACTCCTTGTAGAACATGAGCTGGTCGGCGTCCTGGGGCGTGTACTTCTGCCCCTCGTGGTTCCAGATGCCCAGCTGGCGGAACATGCCTTCCATGCCGAAGGTGCGGGACTCGTCCGGCACGATGGGCACCACGCGCTTGCCCAGGTTCTTGTCCTTCACCAGGATGTTCAGGATGCGCACGAAGGCCATGGTGGTGGAGAACTCCCGGCCCTCGCCGGAAGCCTTCATGAGCGGGGCGAAGGCGGACAAATCGGGCACTTGCAGGGGCTCGGCCTTCTGACGGCGCGAGGGCAGCCAGCCGCCCAGGCTCTGTCGGCGCTCCTTCATGTAGTTGAGCTCGGGCGAGCCTTCGGGGAAGGTCAGGTAGGGCAGCTTTTCCACGTCCGCGTCGGCGATGGGCAGGCGGAAGCGGTTGCGGAAGGCCATGAGCGAGGTGGTGCCCATCTTCTTCTGCTGGTGGGTGATGTTCTGGGCCTCGCCCGACTCGCCCATGCCGTAACCCTTCACGGTCTTGGCCAGGATGACGGTGGGCTGACCCTTGTGTTCCACGGCGGCCTTGTAGGCGGCGTAGATCTTGTGCGGGTCATGGCCGCCCCGGTTCAGGCGCCAGATGTCGTCGTCCGAATAGTCGGCCACCATGGCTCGGAGTTCGGGCGTGTTGAAAAAGTGCTTGCGTACGTAGGCGCCGTCTCGGGCCTTCATGGTCTGGTACTCGCCATCCACGCATTCCATCATGCGCGCCACCAGGATGCCGTCCTTGTCCTTGGCCAGGAGCGGATCCCAGTAGCGGCCCCAGACCAGCTTGACCACGTTCCAGCCGGCACCGCGGAAGTCCGCTTCCAGTTCCTGGATGATCTTGGCGTTGCCGCGCACCGGGCCATCCAGGCGTTGCAGGTTGCAGTTGATGACGAACACCAGGTTATCCAGTTTCTCCCGGCCGGCCATGCCGATGGCGCCCAGCGACTCCACCTCGTCCGTCTCGCCGTCGCCCAGGAAGGCCCAGACCTTGCGATCCTTGGCCTCAATCAGGCCCCGGTCGTCCAGGTATTTCATGAAGCGCGCCTGGTAGATGGCCATGAGCGGTCCCAGGCCCATGGACACCGTGGGGAACTGCCAGAAGTCCGGCATCAGCCAGGGATGGGGGTAGGACGAGATGCCCTTGCCGTCCACCTCGCGCCGGAAGTTGTCCATCTGCTCTGCGCTCAGGCGCCCCAGCATGAAGGCCCGGGCATACACGCCGGGGCCGGAGTGGCCCTGCACGAAGATCAGGTCGCCGCCGTGTTCCGCGGTGGGAGCGTGCCAGAAGTGGTTGAAGCCCACATCGTAGAGGGTGGCCGCCGAGGCGAAGGAGGCGATGTGTCCGCCCAGGTTCGAGTCACCCTTGTTGGCGCGCATGACCATGGCCAGGGCGTTCCAGCGCACATAGGAGCGGATACGGTGTTCCAGCTCGAAGTCGCCCGGCAGCTTGGGCTCCTTCGAGGCCGGGATGGTATTGATGTAGGCCGTGTTGGCCTTGTAGGGCAGGTTCAGGCCGGAGCGGCGAGCCAGGTCCACCAGTTGCTCGATCAGGAAATGGCCGCGCTCCTGGCCCTCCTGTTCCAGCACGGCGACGAAGGCTTCGAGCCACTCACGGGTTTCCTGGATATCGCCATCCTCGGGCGACGGGACTAGGGGCAGGACAGACATGGTTTGTCTCCGATTCTTATGGGGGAAGCGGGCGGTCTCGTGGAACGCCCGCCGCTATTGGCCGCCGCAGTTTCTGCGACTGCCTGCGCAGTGTAAATCAACAGTTCGTATCGCGCAACATCGTTTTGTAATGCGAAATAAGGCAACAAGGCCGACTCCGGACGGGAGCCGGCCTTTCTCCCTGCTCAGATCTTTTCCGGCTCCACCCGAATGGCGCCGCAGGGGCATTCGGCGGCGCACAGGCCGCAGCCCTTGCAGTAGTCGTAGTTGAAGCGGAAGCCCTTACCCGGCCCCAGTTTGATGACGGCGTTGTCCGGACAGACGCCGTAGCAGTTGTCGCACTCGAAGCAGTTGCCGCAGGACAGGCAGCGTCTGGCCTCGAACAGGGCATTGGTCTCGGTGAGGCCGGCCACCACTTCCTGAAAGCCGGATTGCCGCCGCACCAGGTCCAGGGCGGGCTGCTCGGTGCGCGGGGCGTCCGCGTAGTACCAGGTGTTGAGACGATCGAAGCTCGCCAGTTCGTGCTTCTCCGCCGGTTGGTAGCGGCTGGCGCGCAGCCAGGCATCCATATACCGGGCCGCCTTCTTGCCGTGGCCCACGCCCACGGTGACGGTGCGCTCGGACGGCACCATGTCGCCGCCGGCGAAGATGCCCGGGTAGCCGGTCATCATGTCCTGCCCCACCTGCACCACGCCATCCTTGATGACGAGGCCTGGCACGTTCTCCAGCAGCGACAGGTCCACGTCCTGGCCCAGGGCCAGCACCAGGGAATCCGCTTCGATGGTCTCGAATTCCCCCGTGGGCTGAGGGAAACCCTTGGCGTCCAGGGCCATCTTTTCCACCGTGAGCGACTCTTCGCCGGCCTGCTTGATGGTGGTGAGCCACTTGACCAGTACGCCTTCCTCCAGGGCCTCCTTGAGTTCGTCCTCGTGGGCCGGCATTTTTTCCTTGGTGCGGCGATAGACGATGATGGATTCCTCGGCGCCCAGGCGCTTGGCGGTGCGCGCCACGTCCATGGCGGTATTGCCGCCGCCGTACACCACCACGCGCCGGCCCAGGAGCGGCGCCTCGCCGGACTCCATGCCGCGCAGCACCGATACCGCATCCAGCACCTTGGCCGCGTCGCCGGCGGGAATGTAGGCGCGCTTGGCCAGGTGGGCGCCCACGGCCAGGAAGGCCGCGTCGCAACCCTCAGCCTTCATGGCGGCGAGCACGTCGTCCACGTGAGCATTCAGCCGGATTTCCACGCCCATGTCGGCGATGCGCCGTACCTCCGCGTCCAGCACCTCCCGGGGCAGCCGGTACTTGGGGATGCCGAAGCGCATCATGCCGCCGGTCACGGGCCCGGCCTCCAGGATCAGCACCTTGTGGCCCAGGAGCGTCAGATGGTAGGCGGCGGAAAGGCCCGAGGGCCCGGCGCCCACCACCAGCACCTTCTTGCCGGAGGGTTCCGCGGTGACCTCCACCTTCCAGCCGCGCAGGATGGCCTCGTCACCCAGGAAGCGCTCCACGGAATGGATGCCCACGGACTCGTCCAGTTGCCCCCGGTTGCAGGCGTTCTCGCAGGGGTGATAGCAGACCCGGCCCATGATGGCGGGCATGGGGTTGTTCTTCATCAGCTCGCGCCAGGCCTTCTCGTAGTTCCCCGACTCCGCGTGAAACAGCCAGCCCTGGGTGTTTTCTCCCGCCGGGCAGGCGTTGTTGCAGGGTGGCAATCGGCTCACATACACGGGGCGGTTGGTACGCCAGGAGCCGGTGTGGTTGGCCAGGCTGGAACCGACGTCGAGGGTGATGGCAAAGGGTTTGTCCATGGAGCACTCCGTGCTAGTCGAGAGTCGAGAGTAAAGAGTCGAGAGCCTGATCACCGCGCCGTCGGCGCGCATATTTCACTCTCGACTCACCACTCTCGACTCTCCACTGGTTCATTTAGAAATCCACCAGCCCGTAGCGCCGGACATTGCGGTCGGCTTCGGCCTGGATGCGGGCGATGGTGTCGCGGCGGGGCGGATTGCCGAACAGGTGGGCGAAGCGTTTCTGGGGCTTCAGGTAGTCCTCCACCTGGAGCAGGTGGCGAATCTTGGAGACATCCGAGACTTCCCCGTTTTCCGCCTCGAATACCGGAAACACGCCGGTTTCCTTGGCCAGCCGCGCCATGCGGATGGTGTCCTGGGACGGGATGCCCCAGCCCAGGGGGCAGGGCACCAGGATGTGGATGTAGCGTGCGCCGTGGAAGCCCATGGCGCGCCGGACCTTGTGTTCCAGATCCCGCAAGTCGGCCACGGTGGCGGTGGCCACAAAGGGAATGCGGTGGGCCATGGCGATCTCGGGCAGGTTCTTGCCCTGGCCGAAGACATTGCCCGGTTCCGGTCCCAGGGCCGGCGTGGTGGCGGTGCGCGCCGCGGCCGGCGTGGCGCTGGAACGCTGCACCCCGGTATTCATGTAGCCGCCGTTGTCGTAGCAGATGTAGAGCACGTCGTCGTTGCGCTCGAACATGCCCGACAGGCAGCCGAAGCCGATGTCCGTGGTGCCGCCGTCGCCGCCCTGGGCCACCACGCGTACTTCCTTCTTGCCCTTGACCCTGAGCGCGGCGGCGATGCCGGTGGCCACCGCCGCCGCATTGCCGAACAGGGAATGGATCCAGGGAATCTGCCAGGAGGTCTCCGGGTAGGGGGTGGAGAATACTTCCAGGCAGCCGGTGGCATTGGCGGCGATGAGCTGGCCCCGGGCCGCCTCCATGGCTGCGTCAATGGCGTAGCGGGCGCCCAGCGCCTCGCCGCAACCCTGGCAGGCCCGGTGCCCGGAGTTGAGCGAATTGGTACGCGTCTGTCCGGCCTGCACGCTGCGTTGTGCCGGCTCCAGCAGGCGGTTGCCCACCGTGAAGGTGCCGGTCTGGTAGAACTTGACGGTTTGTTGGGTCATTTCGTTGCACTCAGTCGAGAGTGGAGAGTCGAGAGTCGAGAGCACGAGTGTCGTAGGGTGGGCAAAGCGTAGCGTGCCCACCACATTCCACCCACCTTCCGCGTGGGCACGGTCTTTGACCTTTGCCCACCCTACGCTATCCGTGACGCCACCGCGCCCAAATCGCGCAGCAGGCCTTCGGCGATGGGGCCGGAGCGGCGGGTCTGGCGTTCCCGCTCCAGCACCCTTGCCACCGCAAGTTTGTCCAGGTCCAGGAAGGTGACGTGTTCGAGCCGGTCTGCCGCCGCCTCCTTGAGCATGGCGGCGAGCGAGGCCTTGGTGATGGCGCGGCCGCCCAGGCCGGCGATCACCGTGTAGCCGTGCAGGTGCAGGCCGGAAAGCGCCATGCGCACGTCGGTGGATACGATGCCGCCGATGCCCACCGCCAGGCTCTTTTCCACCACGACCACCCGTTTCGCCCCGGCGAGCACCTCGCGTACCGCGTCGAGGGGGAAGGGGCGGAAGGAGGTGATGCCCAGCACGCCCACCTTCAGGCCTTCCTGGCGCAGATCGTCGGCGGTGTCCTTGAGCGTACCCAGCACGGAACCCAGGGACACGACGATGGTCTCCGCGTCCTCGCACAGATAGGGGCGCACCAGACCGCCGGAATCCCGGCCGAAGATTTTCTGGAATTCCTCGGCCAGTTCCGGCATGCGGGTAAGGGCCTGGGTCTGCTTGGCGTGGGCCAGGTAGCGCACTTCCATGAAGGCTTCCGGACCCACCATGGCGCCGATGGACACCGGCTGCGCCGTGTCCAGCACCTGCCGTGGCACGTAGGGCGGCAGGAAGGCGTCCACCTGGGCCTGGTCCGGCATGTCCACCCGCTCATAGGCGTGGGTGAGGATGAAGCCGTCCATGCACACCATCACCGGCAGGGAAAGTTCCTCCCCCAGGCGGAAGGCCAGGATGTGCAGATCCAGCGCCTCCTGGTTGCTCTCGGCGAAGAGCTGAATCCAGCCCGCGTCGCGCATGGACATGGAGTCCGAATGGTCGTTCCAGATGTTGATGGGCGCGCCGATGGCCCGGTTGGCCAGGGTCATGACGATGGGCAGGCCCAGGCCCGCGGCGTTGTACACGGCCTCGGCCATGAACAACAGGCCCTGGCTGGCAGTGGCGGTATAGGACCGGGCGCCGGCGGCCGATGCGCCGATGGCCACCGACATGGCGGCGAATTCGGATTCCACGTTGATGTATTCGCAGCCGGTGAGTTCCTCGGACTTCACCATCTCCCCCAGGCCTTCCACGATGTGGGTCTGGGGCGAGATGGGGTAGGCGCAAATGACTTCCGGCCGGCACAGGGCGACGGCCTCGGCGATGGCGTGGGAGCCTTCGATCTGCTTAAGCATGCGCTCTCGCCTCCAGCATTTCCTGTTTAACGAATTCGTAGGCGGCGGTGGCCGCCGCCACGTTGCCCGCGGCCAGTTTTTCCGGGAATTTTTCCCGGATGGCCTTGGCCACCGCCTCCAGGCTCACCACGCCGGAGATGGCGGCGAATCCGCCCAGGAGCGCGGCGTTGGGGACCGGCCGGCCCACGTGCGTGAGCGCCAATTCCGTGGCCGGCACCGTGGCCAGGCGTTCCGGGCGCCAGTCGCGCACGTAGTCGGAAAGGCCGAGTTCGGCGAAGCTCCGGGTGGAATTGATGAGGATGTAGCCATCGCTCCTGAGACCCTGGAACACGTCCACCTGATGCAGCAGGGTCGGATCCTGGATGATCAGGGCGTCCGGCTGCATGATGGGTTCCCGCAGGCGGATGGTCTTCTCGGATATGCGGCAGAAGGCGACCACCGGCGCACCGGTGCGCTCCGAGCCGAAGTTGGGGAAGGCCTGGGCGTGACGGCCTCCATCGAAGGCGGCCACGGACAGGAGTTCGGCGGCCGTCACCACCCCCTGTCCACCCCGCCCGTGTATGCGTACCTGAAGCATGGATTCTCCCGATTTCCCTCATGGCGGCTTTGCTGGAGCAGCCGACAGGACTCGGAAGCTATCACTCTCGCAATGCAGCAATCAACCGTATTGATCAGTCGAGAGTCGGGCGGGCGAATTTAGCCCCTCGACAGGGGCTGTCCCTTCCAGGGGTTCAGGCCGTGCCGCCCACCGTCAGGCCGTCCACGCGCAGGGTCGGCTGACCCACGCCCACGGGCACGCTCTGGCCTTCCTTGCCGCAGGTGCCCACGCCCGGGTCCAGGGCCATGTCGTTGCCGATCATGGAAACCCGTGTGAGCACGTCCGGACCGTTGCCGATGAGCGTGGCGCCCCTCACCGGCCGGGTGATCTTGCCGTCCTCGATCAGGTAGGCCTCGGCGGCGGAGAAGACGAACTTGCCGTTGGTGATGTCCACCTGGCCGCCGCCGAAGTTGGCGGCGTAGAGGCCCTTCTTCACCGAGGCGATGATTTCCTGTGGGTCGCGCTCGCCGTTGAGCATGTAGGTGTTGGTCATGCGGGGCAGGGGCAGGTGGGCGAAGGATTCGCGCCGGCCGTTGCCGGTGACGGGCACGCCCATCAATCGGGCATTCAGCGTGTCCTGCATGTAAGCCTTGAGGATGCCGTCCTCGATCAGGACCGTGCGCTGGCCCGGATTGCCTTCGTCGTCCACCGACAGGGAGCCGCGCCGGTTGGGCAGGGTGCCGTCGTCCACCACCGTCACCCCCTTGGCCGCCACCCGTTTGCCCATGCGTCCGGAGAAGGCGGAGCTGCCCTTGCGGTTGAAGTCGCCCTCCAGGCCGTGACCGATGGCCTCGTGCAGCAGGATACCGGGCCAGCCGTTGCCCAGCACCACCGTCATGGAACCGGCCGGCGCGGGCACGGCCGCGAGGTTGACGCTGGCTTGATGCACGGCCTTTTGCGCATAGTCCTTCAGTATCTCGTCATCGAAGTGGGCGTAGTCGTAGCGGCCGCCGCCGCCGGAAGAGCCCTGTTCCCGCTTGTCGCCATCCTGCATGATGACCGTCACCGACACGCGCACCAGGGGCCGCACGTCCGCCGCCATGTGGCCGTCGCCGCGCGCCACCAGGATCACTTCCCAGGTGCCGGCCAGATGCGCCATGACCTCCACCACGCGGGGGTCCAGCGCCCGGGCGTAACCCTCCAGGCGTTCCAGGAGCGCCACCTTCTCCGTGTCCTTGAGGGAGGCGATGGGATCAAAGTCGGCGTAAAGGGGTCTGGCCTCGAATCCCTTGAGCAGGGCCGCCCGCTCCTCACCGCCACCGGCGGCAATGGCCCGGGCCGCCCGGGCGGCGCCATCCAGGGCCTTCAGGCTGATGTCGTCCGAATAGGCAAAGGCGGTCTTCTCGCCATGCACGGCACGCACCCCCACGCCCTGCTCGATGTTGAAGCTGCCCGACTTGACGATGCCTTCCTCCAGCATCCAGGCTTCCGACCTGGCGTACTGGAAATAGAGGTCGGCGTAATCAATACGGTGCCCGAACAGGGTGCCGAACACGCCCTCCAGGCTGGAGTGGGTCAGGCCGTAAGGCGCGAGCAGGAGGGATTCGGCGGTGATGAGGGGAGAGGTCATGAAGGTCAGGGGCTGGAGGCTAGGGGCTGAGCGCAAAGAATATCGGAAACCCTGTGAGTGAGTACTGCACGCTCGGTTTAACGAGGGAAAACCGGCAACGCAGAGCGCGACGAGCCGACTGAAAAACTACCAGACGAAAGGGGCGGAAACCGCTATGGCTGGCCTACGGAATGCGGGCGCTCGTTCTCTACTCTACCTGGGCGTGACCCCGGCCGCAATTTGCGCCAAATCGACCGGACGGGAGGAGGCGTGAATTAGAGGCATTCTGGCGACCACATCGCAGCGAAATGGATCATCCAACGGCAAGATATTGTGTCCCCGGGGGTTGCGTGCGCCGAGTGATATCGGAGCATGTGCTACTTTAGTCGCCTCCGATCTGTTGGTTGGTCCAGGGCCTCAGCACTCGGAATGGGTAACGCAAATAAGACTGAGTAGTGCACAATAATTAAGAAAATTTTGGCGCCTAGGCGCCATCAACTTCCTGTTGCGATCCTGTTTTGAGACGCCTACGCAACCGATCTACCTTCTTCGCGCAGATGAGCACAGAGAAATTGCTTAAATATTACGCAATTTTTTGTTTCAAGCGGTGTATTCAGTCCGAGTGGGGAGGCCCTGTTGGTTGGTCCTACTATTTCTTTTCTACTGGATTACTGACGGTTTGTAGCTGAGACTGAGATTTTGTGGCAATAGTCACTGACCATCCGCCTATTGCCAAAGCAACCGTCAACAAACTCCCAACAATCCATCGCACGGTTACAGTTCGCCTATCGGAAATTTTCACATTTAAATCTCTCCGGGCGGATCTCAGTATTGCATTTATACTCTTCAGATCTTTGACGAAAACCTCGCATTTTTGGTAGTACTCTTCTCGAGTATCCGCTCCAGTCTCCTGAATTAAGGCGCGAGCCTCATCTGCTTTTGTCATTAGATCGCTATAGTTCTTTATTACATCAGAAACAGTGATCGTCCTATAGTCCTCTTCAAACTTCTTGATTTCCTCTAGATTTAACACAATAATCGCCTCGCAGGCATCATACAAAGCCCGCTTAGCATGATTTTCTGCTTTCTCGAGTTCGCCTCGATCCCCTGAACTGAGTGCTCGAAGCAAGTGATAGCCAACATAGCGAAGCTCGTTTATTGACGGAATATCTAATCCCTCGCCGTCATGTTCTATGGATTTTATCCAGCTTTCCGCGTCTTGAAATAGTTTGGCTAACGTGCCAACCTTATCGGCAGGTAAGTGAAGCAAGCCTGTCGCCCCCTCCGATAGTTCGATTTTAGACATTTTTGGCGCTATTTAATTTTATAAGTTAAAAATAAGGCCACACTCGTGTGGCCTTATTGGCAACATCCAGAAGACTTCAAATGAACGAATGCCCGCAGATATTTTCTTTCCGTTCTTTCCGCTTATTTTTTGTAGTGTAATTTCCGACCTGTAAGCTCGGATTCCCCCTCGCCTTCTCCTTAACAATCAGACGAGTCTTTTCTGCGCTCAAGGAGAAAATTGAATCTGGAACAGACGGGAATAACAATCCCCAGTACGCCTTAATAAGGCTCAATATTTTCATGGCTTCTCATAAACACTTCAAAATTCGCACGAGCAATCTTTCCTTAACAAGCGATTTCTATCGCACGAACAGAAGCGACCTCCCTTTTATATAAAAAATTGTAAGCAAAACACCGCGAACAATGGTTGTTCGCGGTGTTTGTTTGAGCAGTTATGGTTGGCAACCATCGTGCCGAAGGATGCGTAATCTATGAAGGAGTCGCGGATTCTCATCAGGCGTCACCACCTCTTAGCCGCACGCTTGCCAACTGGACGCCCCTACCCGAGCTATGCGGAGATAGAACCAAGCCCGCAACGCCATCTATTGTGAGGCGAGACGGCCGCAAAATATCACAAAGAGCACCAACAAGCAACTTAATAATGGTAGCGAAGCCTAGGTTCGGGGCACTACTCTCTCTTCGATCTCATCGTAATGAGTGAGGGCAGGGTGTCACTCGATGTTTTGCACCTGCTCCCGCATCTGCTCGATCAGGAGCTTGAGCTCCAGGCCGACGGCGGTGATGTCGCTGGAGACGGATTTGGAGGCCAGGGTGTTGGCTTCCCGGTTCAGTTCCTGCATCAGGAAATCCAGGCGTTTGCCCGCGGCGCCGCCCTTTTTCAGGACTCGTTCCACCTCGTCCAGGTGGGTCACCAGGCGGGAGAGTTCTTCGGCCACGTCAATCCGGGCGGCGTAGAGGCCGACCTCGGTGCGGATGCGTTCCTCGTCGGCATTGGCCAGGGCGTCCCTGAGCTTGGCCGCCAGGCGTTCCCGGTAATCCCCCAGCACCTGGGGCAGGCGCGGGCCGGTCTCGCTCACCAGTTCCCTCATGCGTGCCACCCGCTCCAGGATCATGGCGGCGAGCTTTGCGCCTTCCCGCTCCCGGGTGGCGAGGAAGTCGTCCAGCACGGCCGCGGCCAGCGCCGCGCAGGTGGCCTGGAGCGCCTCGGAGGGCAGGCTGTCGTCGCCCAGCATGCCGGGCCAGCGCAGGATTTCCGCCACGGAGAGCGGGGCGGCATCGGGCATTTCCGCCCGGAGCAGGTCTTGCAGATGGCGCAACTGACCGAGCAGGCTCGCATTCAGGGAAGGTTCCCTGGGCGCGGCGCTAGAGGTCGTCAGTTGCAGCCGGCAGTCCAGTTTGCCCCGGTTCACCCGTGCGCTGATCTGTTCCCGGAGTATGGGTTCGGCCAGGCGCAGGTCGTCATTGACGCGGAAGTTGAGGTCCAGGTAGCGGGAGTTCACGCCGCGAAGTTCCAAATGCAGTGTCGCGCCGCCGATGTCGCGGGACTGGACGGCGTAGCCGGTCATGCTGTGGATCATGGTTCCCTTTTCGTCGGAATCTGGAATGCCTGCCGCAAGGGTGGAGACATGCCATCGTCTCGCCTTCAACCCCTGGACGCTTTACAGCGCAGCCGCAAACCCCGAGAATTCGCCTTGCCGCCACGCCGTGTAGCATGGCAAGGCTATCACATTTCCAAACGGGCATTGCGATACCGCCAACCTAGACCAGAAAAGCATTCACCATGCCCGTTTGCCCTCACCCTTACCCCCTCTCACGCCTTTGGCGGGCGAGGGGAGCGTCGTGAGTCGCTAGAGCGACTATCCCGGCTCGCCATGCCCGCCCAAGCCAATCAACCCCTTCCGCCAGGCTATCAACTCGATCAGTACCGGATCGAGCGCCAGTTGAGTCTGGGGGGGTTTTCCATCGTCTATCTGGCCCGCGGGCAGAGCGACGAGACGGTGGCCATCAAGGAATACTTGCCGCACGCCCTGGCCCTGCGCACCGAGGGCGCGGTGGTGCCCAGCATCGCCGAGGAGAACCTGGCCACCTTCAACTACGGCATGAAGTGTTTCTTCGAGGAAGGGCGTGCCCTGGCGGGGCTGAACCATCCCAACGTGGTGCGGGTGCTCAACTTCTTCCGCGCCAACCGCACCGTGTACATGGTGATGCGCTACGAGGAAGGCTGCACCCTGCACGAGTACATGCAGAAGAATAAGGGCGTGCTGCGGGAATACTTCCTGCGCACCATATTTTCCCGGCTCTTGAACGGCCTGCGGGAAGTGCATACGCGCAAGCTGCTGCATCTGGACATCAAGCCGGCCAACATCTACCTGCACCTGGACGGTTCGCCGGTGTTGCTGGACTTCGGCGCGGCCCGCCAGACCCTGGCGAGCGATGCGCCATTTCTCAAGCCCATGTATACCCCCGGCTATGCGTCCCCGGAGCAGTATGGCAAGCGGGAGTTGCTCGGGCCCTGGAGCGACATCTACAGCGTGGGTGCCAGCATGTATGCCTGCCTGGCCGGCAGCGCGCCGCCCGCGGCGGATCAGCGCGTCAAACGGGACCAGTTCGTTCCCGCCGTGCAGCGCTGGGCCGACCGTTATTCCATTCATTTTCTGGACACCATAGACTGGTGCCTGAAGCTGGATCACCTGGAGCGCCCCCAGAGCGTGTTCAGCCTGCAGAAAACCTTGTCCGAGCACGGCCTGGAGCCGTCCGAGCACGAGGCGTCCCTGAACATCGCCCTGCCCACGGCCAACTCCCCCATAGCCAGCAGCCCGCTGGAAGACCGCTCCTGGTGGCACCAGTTGCGCTCCCGGTTTGGCACCAGAAGGTCTGCCCCGAAATGAAATTCACCGTCTATCAGGACAGCCGTATCGGCAAGCGCAAGTCCAATCAGGACCGTATCGCCTATTGTTATTCGCGGGACACGCTGCTCATGGTGTTGGCGGACGGCATGGGCGGGCATCTCCACGGCGAGGTGGCAGCAGAGATCGGCGTCCAGTACCTCACCCACGCCTTCCAGCGGGAGGCCCGGCCGGCGTTGCGCGACCCCTTCGTATTCCTGTCCCAGGGTTTGACGAACGCCCATCACGCCATCCTGGACTATGCGGAGGAGAAGCAGCTTTCGGATGTGCCGCGCACCACCTGCGTCGCCTGCATCATCCAGGACAGCGTGGCCTACTGGGCCCATACCGGGGACTCGCGCCTTTACCACCTCCGTGGCGGGCGGGTGGCGCACCAGACCCGCGACCATTCCCGCCTGCAACTGCTCATCGAGCAGGGGCTGGTGATGCCCGAGGACCGGCACACCCACCCCATGCGCAACCGGATATTCTCCTGCCTGGGCGGAACCCAGCCGCCGCAGATTGATTATTCGAGGAAGACGCCTCTGCATGCCGGGGACGTCCTGGCCCTGTGCAGCGATGGCGCCTGGGGGCCGCTGGAGCATGCGGACCTGATCCACTTCCTGACCGTGCCGAACCTGGAACAGGGGGTGACGCGCCTCATGCAGCATGCGGAGCTGGCCGGCGGCAAGCAGTGCGACAACCTGAGCATGATCGCGCTGCGCTGGGAGGAGAATTACGATGGCGAATCCCTGGGCGCCATTTCCACCCAGACCATGCCGGCCGACGGTTTTTCCACCAACATGGGCAGTTTCACCCTGGGGTCCGCCCATCCTCCGCCGACCGATCTGTCGGACGAGGAAATCGAGAAGGCCATCCAGGAAATCAACAATGCCATCCAGAAGTTCAGCAAGTAACCCCTAATCCGGCCGAGCCGGAACCAAACAGGAGTGGCTTCGATGAAGGCCGGAAAAGCGGGAGTGTACGAACAAGGGGAGAAGCCCCTTGTTTATCCCCCCGAATAGGAACGGGGGGGCACGCCCCCTCGTAAATCCCCCGGAACCGATTCCCCTCATCGAAGTGTGCTCACAATTTGCGTAGAGTAGGTTTGTAAGAGCCTAATAACCCGGACCACCCCCATGAGACCCAGCCAACGCGCACCCCAGGAACTCCGCCCCGTCAGCCTCACCCGCCATTACACCAAGCACGCCGAGGGCTCGGTCCTGGTGGAATTCGGTGACACCAAGGTGCTGTGCACCGCCAGCGTGGAGAACGGTGTGCCCGGTTTCCTCAAGGGCAAGGGGCAGGGCTGGCTCACCGCCGAGTACGGCATGCTGCCGCGTTCCACCCACACACGCACCCAGCGGGAGGCGGCCAAGGGCAAGCAGACCGGGCGCACCCAGGAAATCCAGCGTCTGATCGGCCGCTCGCTGCGTGCCGTGACCGACATGAAACTCCTGGGGGAGCGCCAGATCACCATAGACTGCGACGTCATCCAGGCGGACGGCGGCACCCGCACGGCCTCCATTACCGGCGCCTGTGTCGCCGTGCATGACGCCCTGGCGGAACTGGTGCGGCGCGGCGAGGTGAGCGCCCATCCCATGCGCGACCTGGTGGCGGCCATCTCCGTGGGTGTGTTCCAGGGGGTGCCGGTGCTGGACCTGGACTACCTGGAAGACTCCGGTTGCGATACGGACATGAACGTGGTCATGACCGGCGGCGGCGGCTTCGTCGAGGTGCAGGGCACGGCGGAAGGCTCGCCCTTCTCCCGGGGAGAACTGGAGTCCCTCCTGGACCTGGCCGCCGACGGTATCAATCGCCTGGTCGCCGCCCAGAAGCAGGCCCTGGGAATCTGACTTGTGGGGCCGGCCTCAGCCGGCCAGAGCAGGAACGTGGAACTGCCAGCATGGACGAAGAAGACATACCCTGTGTCGGCATCTGCCAACCCGACCCGGAAAACGGCTATTGCCTGGGCTGCGGACGCCGTACGGCGGAGTTCCCGCGGCCGGCCGTCAAGCCGGCCACGCCGTCCCCCGCGGCTCCGGCGGAGCCCGTGCCGGTCGCGCCCGTCCCCCGGTGAGCATCCTGCCGCCTGGCATCCTCGTCCTGGAAAGGGGCTGGCTGTCGTCCAACAACATCCTCTTCCTGGAGGGAGACGAGGCGGCATTGGTGGATTCCGGTTACGTGAGCCATGGTGAGCAGACCGTGGCTCTCCTGCGCCACGCCCTGGACGGCCGCAGGCTGTCCCGGCTCCTGAACACCCATTCCCACTCGGACCACATCGGCGGCAACGCGGCCGTGAAGCGGGCGTTCGGCTGCGCCATCGCCATTCCCTCGGGCCTGGACGCGGCCGTGGCAGACTGGGACGAGCATGCCCTCATGCTCACGTCGACGGCCCAGAGTGCCGAGCGCTTCCAGCATGATCTCGTGATCGAGGCCGGCGATGTCCTCGACCTCGGCGGGATGTCCTGGCAGGCACTGGCGGCGCCGGGCCACGACATGCACGCCCTGATGTTTCACTGTCCGGAAAAACGCCTGCTGATTTCCGGCGATGCCCTCTGGCAGAACGGCTTTGGCGTGATCTTCTCCGAACTCCTGGGTGTGCCGAACGGCATGGCCAGCACGCGCGCGACCCTGGAACACATCGCCCGCCTCCCGGTGGATGCGGTGATTCCCGGTCATGGTGCGCCCTTCGTCGAGGTGGACAAGGCGCTGGAGACGGCCTTCGGTCGGCTTGCCGCCTTCGAAGCCGACGGCGAACGGCTGGCCCGTCACGCCCTCAAGGTGCTGCTGAGCTTCTACCTGCTGGAAAAGGGCGCCATGGCGCGGCAGGCCTTGCCGCACTTCCTGGCCCACACCGAACTTTGCCGCAGCATTGATGAGCATTTCCTGGGCATGGGTGCCGATGCCCTGGCCGATTGGTTGGTGCGCGACCTGGAAAAGGCGGGTGTTCTGCGCCAGGACAAGGGGCAAATCCTGGCGAACTGAGCCCGCGCCCGAGTCTTGAGTGACAAGCACGCAGGGTTTGGCTATGCTGTGACTCGTTGTTATCGCCCCACTCTGCGCCAAGACCTATGGAACTCATCCTCATCAGCGGCCTCTCCGGTTCGGGCAAGAGCATCGCGCTCAGGGTTCTGGAGGATAGCGGCTACTATTGCGTGGACAACCTTCCGGCGCCCCTGCTGCTGCCCCTGGTCCATGAACTCGCCGCCGGTAGCTACAATCGCGTGGCCGTGGCCATGGACGTGCGCGCCGGCGCCAGCATTTCCTCCCTGCCCCAGCGCTTGCAGGACTTGCGCGACGAAGGCGTGGACCTGCGTTTCCTGTTCCTGGAGGCGCGGGATGACGTGCTCATCACGCGTTTTTCCGAGACCCGGCGCCGCCATCCCCTGGCCAGCAACGAGGTGACGCTGGAGGAGGCGATCCGTGAGGAACGGCAGGCTTTGGGTGTCCTCGCCGAACTGGGCCATCGCATGGACACCAGCGACCTCGCCGCGAATACCCTGCGCGGCTGGCTCAAGGACTTCCTGGACCTGGGCGGTGATGCCCGGCTCACCCTGCTGTTCGAATCCTTCGGCTTCAAGCACGGTATTCCCCTGGATGCCGACCTGGTGTTCGATGTGCGTTGCCTGCCCAATCCCTACTATGACCCGGAACTGCGTCCGCTCAACGGCCGTGACGAGGGCATCGTCAGCTTCCTGGAGGCGATACCGGAGGTGCAGCGCATGGCGGCGGACATTCGCCACTTCGTGGCCGGCTGGCTTCCGAACTACAACCGGGACAACCGCAGCTACCTGACCGTGGCCCTGGGCTGTACCGGCGGCCAGCACCGCTCCGTCTATTTCGCCGAGCGTCTTGCCAACGAATTTTCCGGCTGGGGCCGTGTGCTCGTGCGCCACCGGAACATGAAGAAAGTCGAGCGTCGAGTGGTCTGAGCCGAGGCCACGACGCCCTGCTCCCCTCGTCTCGCATTCAGGATGCCCCCCTTCCTCCATCTCATGCGCCCCGGCGACTGGCTGGTGTTGGCGGCCGCGGCTGCGGTTTGCGTGGTGCTGGTTCCCTTCGCCCTCTCCGGTGGCGCGCCCGAGAAGGCCGTGGTCAAGCGGGATGGCGCGGTGGTCGCGGAACTGCCCCTGTCCGCCAGGCGTACTCTGGACGTGCCTGGCCCCATCGGCGTCACGCGTATCGAGATTCAGCCGGGCCGGGCGCGCGTCGCCTCCGACCCCGGCGCGCACCAGTACTGCGTGCGCCAGGGCTGGTTGACCCAGGCCAACGCCATCGCCATCTGCGCACCCAATCACGTGAGCCTCGCCCTCACCGGCAAGAACGCCGCCTATGACACGCTCAACTATTGAGTTGGTGCCGGACGCCGCGGATCGGCGCATCGCCCGCTACGCCGCGGCGGCCATCGCCCTGACAGTGGCCGAGGCAGCCATCCCCATGCCCCTGCCCGGCGTTAAACCCGGGTTGGCCAACATCGTCACCCTGGTGGTGCTGGCCCGTTATGGCTGGGGCGAGGCCTGCTGGGTATCCCTGCTGCGGGTCCTGGCGGGCAGCCTGCTCCTGGGGCAGTTCCTCGCCCCCGGTTTCTTCCTCAGCCTCTCCGGCGCCGTGGCCAGCCTGGCCGTGCTCGGCCTGGCCGCCAGGCTGCCGTCGGCCTGGTTCGGTCCCGTGAGCATGAGCCTTCTGGCCTCCTTCGCCCATATCGCCGGGCAGATCCTGGTGGCGCGGCTCTGGCTGGTACCCCATGACGGGGTATTCTACCTGGTGCCCTTCTTCGCCCTGGCCGCCCTGGTCTTCGGCCTGGGCAACGGCCTGCTGGCGGCCCACATACTGGAGAATGGAGCAAACAATGAAAATTGATTTGGACCGCAAAGACGCAGAGGCGCAGAGGTACGGCAGGCATGCGCCAGAAATGTATCGGCGAATGCCAAGGCCCGCGCCATCCTTACGCCTTGGTTTTCTCCGCACCTCTGCGCCTCCGCGGTTTCAACAGGGATCATAGGCATGCGAAATACCGTTGCAGTCGCCCTGACCGGCGCCTCGGGCATGGCCTACGGCCTGCGCCTGATCGAATGCCTGATCCGTGCCGGCGTGCAGGTACAGGTGGCCTATTCCCAGGTGGCCCAGGTGGTCGCGAAACAGGAGCTGGATATCTCCCTGCCGGGGCGCGCCAGTGAAGTGCAGACGGATCTCGCCGAGCGTTACGGCGCGGCCCCCGGCCAACTGCGGGTCTATGGCCGGGAGGAATGGTTCTCACCCCTGGCCAGCGGCTCCAGCGCGCCGGATGCCATGGTGGTCTGCCCCTGCACCATGGGCACCCTCGCCGCCATCGCGGGCGGGCTCTCGGACAACCTGATCGAACGCGCCGCGGACGTGGTGCTGAAGGAAGGGAAGAAGCTGATCCTGGTCCCCAGGGAGACGCCCTTTTCCGTGATTCACCTGGAAAACATGCTGCGTCTGGCCCGGGCCGGCGCCGTCATCCTGCCCGCCAACCCCGGCTTTTACCACCGGCCGCAGACCGTCGCGGAAGTGGTGGATTTCATCGTTGCTCGCATCCTGGACCAGTTGTCCGTGCCCCATGAACTCATGCCCAGGTGGGGGGGGGAGTCCGTACCCGGAGGCTAGGCGTCCGTTTTCGGTCAGCCCCTGCCACGAACCATTCTCTGCCCGGTGCGAATATCGCCGATGTGATATACCGCAGGTTTCGCCAGTTTTCGGTCACAGGTTCCCACTTCAGGCCAGCGAGAGGTTATGATCCTGCCGGACCATGCCCCTTGGGGCCGTGCTGGCAATGGAAAGGTGCGTGAGCGCCATAAGCCGGGGTGTATCTATGTCTCTTCTTGTTCGTTGGGCCTTGATCTGCGTGGCAATGCTTGCCGGCGGGCAGGTATTGGCTGCGGAGCCTTTGGTGGTGGCCGTCAATCACAATGACCGCCCGTTTTGCTGGACCAACGAGCGCGGGGAACTCACCGGATTTTCCGTGGATGTCGCCCGCGCGCTGTGCAAGGCGATGAAGAGTGAATGCCGCTTGACCGTTACAAATTTTGCCGACTTCATTCCGGGCGTGGTCGAGAAGCGCTTCGATTTTGTGGTTGCCAATGTTCTGCATACGCCGGAGCGCGAACAACTCGTGGATTTCACGGACCGTTTCTGGCGCTCCTCGTCCATGTTCGTCGGCAAGCCCGGTGTGGCGCGCGATATCTCGAAGCAGGCGCTGAAGGGCAGATCCGTCGGCGTACAAAAGGGCTCGGTACAGGAGAAATACCTGTACGACCACTTTGCAGATGCTGCTTCGGTCAAGTCGTTTCCGACGAATACGGAACGCAACAACGCCCTGATGACCGGCAAGGTGGACCTGATATTCGGCTCCACGGTCAGTCACTATGCCTTCCTGAGTACGGCGGAGGGCGCGAAATTCGAGTTCATCGGCGGCCCGATAGATGGACAGGGGCTGGGCGGCGACGTGGCCATCCCCCTGGCGAAAGGCCGCGACGACCTGCGCAAGCGTTTGAACGCGGCCATCAGCGCCATTTTGCACGATGGCACCTTTGCCAAGATCAACAACACCTACTTCTCCGCCAGTGTCTTCTGAAACGTCCTGGTGGGGGCAGCCGTCGCGCCGGACCTTCCGGCTGCGCCATCTGCTGACTTCCGGGGGCTTGCTGCTGTTCGGGATGGTGGCGCTGGTCCTCGGCATCATCGTCGTCACCGAAATCCGGATCGCCGAAACTGCCGCCGACACACGGGATAATGTGTTGCCGGTCATCGTTAACCAGCAGGAAATTTCGCGCGACATCGAGCGATTGATCCTGTTCGGCGAAGAGTTGCTGAATTCGACCGACTCGTCCAAACGTCGCCAGGCCCGCCTGAGCGCCCAGATGATCGTTTATAACGAGCCTGCTTTTCGCTCCGATCCGACCGTCAAGCAAGTCGGCATCCAGACCCTGACCCTGCTCGCGGATCTGGCGGTCCAGCGCGACCATCGCGACGAACTGAACATCAACACCTTCAAGATTCTCCTGAGCATTGACCCTTCCCTGCCCGTATTCTTCTCGCCGATTCCCGGGCTGGGCGAATCCCTGCAGGACGTGCTGATCCGCGCCATGAGCACGGATTCCGTTGCAGGACTCGATGACATCAGGCGACGGGTTGGTGCATACCTGCAAAAGAGCGGGGCACCCCTTCCCCCCGGGCTATCCACCAAGGTCCACCAGCTGCTTGCCCTGCGACGCGAGATTGTCGCCATTGACCAGGGCAACGACAAGGTTTGGGGGGAGGCCGCCCACCGGCTGAAGACGGTGACCGACACGCTGGCGACCCAGGCGCAACTACAAACCCGGGGGCGCTTTACCGAGATTCAGGAGCAGGCCCGGCAGGTCGAGCTGGTCGGGATCGCCGGTCTGGCCTTCCTCATAGGCCTGCTGTCGTTTTTTGCCTGGGTTGCCCATCGCATGTTCATCCGCCCCCTGGGCCAGGCAACCGACGTCCTTGAACGTGCGCTCCATGGTGAGGCGGTCGGTCAATTTCCCGGCAGCGCCATTGCCGAGATTGGTTCCATCGTCGTGGCGGCCAACACGCTGGTGGACAATACGAAAGCCCTGGCGGAAGAACGACAAAAACTCCTGTCCGCACGCCTGGATGCGGCGGTGGAAGCCACCAATAATATGGAGGTATTGGTTCAGCAGCGCACCCAGGAGTTGGAGCAGGCGATGCGACAGGCGGAGGCGGCCAACGCTTCGAAGAGGTCGTTCCTCGCCAACATGAGCCATGAGATCCGCACGCCCATGAACGGCATACTGGGCATGGCGCAATTGTTGCGGCGCGAGGGCGTCACGGCCAAGCAGGCCGACCGGCTGGACAAGATGGACAATGCCGCCCAGCACTTGCTCGGCATCATCAACGACATTCTTGATCTCTCCAAGATCGAGGCCGGCAGGCTGGTCCTGGAAGAAACCGATGTCGTGGTCGGTAGTCTGGCCGCCAATGTGCTGTCCATGCTGGGCGAGCGCGCCCAGGCAAAGAATCTCCAGCTTAGGGTGGAGGCCGAACCGATGCCTCATCTGCTGGGTGACTCTGTGCGGCTTCAGCAGGCGCTCCTCAACTATGCGACCAACGCGGTCAAATTCACCGAGCGGGGGAGCGTCATCCTGCGTATTCGCCGGCTTGAAGAGAGCGCCGACAGCCTGCTGATACGCTTTGAGGTTCAGGATACCGGCATAGGCATTGACGCGGAAAAGCTGGGCAAGCTCTTCAGCGCCTTTGAGCAGGCCGACACTTCCACCACGCGCAAATACGGCGGTACGGGTCTGGGCCTCGCCATCACCAAGAAGTTGGCCGAACTGATGGGGGGGTGTGTGGGGGTGGAAAGCCAGCCGGGGATGGGCAGCACGTTCTGGTTCACCGCACGGCTCAAACGGGGGCAGGCCCCCGTGGCGCTGGTGCCGGCAAAGGGAGGGGCGGGGTCTGCCGAAGCCATGCTTCTGCGCGACTACCCGGGCCGCCGCGTCCTTCTGGTGGAAGACGAGATCGTCAATCGGGAGGTTGCCCTGGATCTGCTCAACGACGTGGGACCGAGGGTCGACATTGCCGAGGATGGGGTGCAAGCCGTGGATCTGGCCACCCGGAATGACTATGACCTGATCCTGATGGACATGCAGATGCCGAACCTGGACGGCCTGGAGGCGACCCGGCGAATCCGCCGGCTGGCCAATCGCACGCATACGCCCATTGTCGCCATGACGGCGAACGCCTATGCCGAGGACAAGGCCCGCTGTTTTGACGCGGGGATGAACGACTTCATCACCAAGCCGATTGATCCGGACATTCTGTTCGAGACCATGCTGAAGTGGCTGGCTCGACCTCCGGGGTGACGGGTTTCCGGATTGGGAACAGGCCGGGTTGCGCCGGTTTTCCTCTCCTCGGCCCTGTCTCTACGCCAGCAGGTCTTCCGCGAATCGCAGGCCCTTGAGCAGGGCCCGGTTGACGGCGGCAGGTTCCAGGCCCAGGGTTTCCACCTGCCTCCCGAGATCGGCGGGGTTGCCGCCTTCGCAGGTTCGGGCCAGGGCCAGGAGGGGTGCGTAGGCCCCCTGGGATCGCAGCAGGGCGTCGCCGATGCTTTCCGGCAGGCGCATCTCGTCCAGGATGTCCGCGGCGGGGGTGCCGAGCAGGGCGTCCAGCAGGGAGAAGGCGCCGGTGATGAACAGGTTGTCCAGTTCCGCGCGGTCGAAGAACGACTCCCCCAGGATTTCCATGAGACGCCCGCGCACGATGGCCGCGTGCACCATGGCCGGAGCCAGGGGTTCGTGGCTGGCGCCCACCAGCAGGAGGGCCAGCCAGCGATTCAGCTTTTGCATGCCCATGATGGCCACGGCATGGCGGAAGGACTGGATCTCGCAGGACAGGCCGAATCCCACCAGGTTGATGTAGCGCAGCAGCCGGTAGGACAGGGCCAGATCCTGCTTCAGCGCCCGTTCGATCTCCTTGAGCTCGGCGCCGGAACTGACCATGCCGACCAGGCGCACGATGTGGGCGTAGGACGGCAAAAGGCGCCCGGAGGGTTTGCCCCCTTTCAGGAAGAACCAGCCCGCCGCGCCGGCAAAGCCCCGGTGCAGGCAGGCTTCGAAGGCCGGCGCATCCGGCAGCCCGTGGGCCAGGGCCACGCAGGGCAGGGCTTCCGCGGAAAGGTGGGGGTCCGCCAGGACGAAGCGGAAATTGCCGGCCGGCAGAACGGGGCTCGTCACGCCGGAAAGGCAGAAGGGAACTGCCCGCTGGTCCAGGCTCTCCGGCAGCTTCGGGTTTTGTTCCAGATCCCGAACCGAAAATTCCACCATGGTGTTCGCCGGGGTCTGCCAGAGGGCCAGATCGTCTTCGTGCGGCAGGGTATCGAAGGCGACCAGGACGGTGCGTGGCGCCGGCCAGACGTCGAGGAGCCCGGTCAGTTCCTGGGCGGAGTCGGTGCCGTGCACTTGCAGGCGGCTGCCGGTCACGGCCCGCTGGCGGTTGAGCAAAGGCTCGTAGGTGAGCAGCAAGGCAGCCTCGATTCGCGAAGGATCAGACGGAGAAGGTGAATGCGTCGGACAGGAACTCGTCCTCGGGCAGTCCCCTGGCCAGGAAGTCGCGGCGAGCCGCTTCGATCATGGCGGGGGCGCCGCAGGCATAGACCTGGTAGCCGGCGAGATTCGGGAAGTCCGCCAGGACCGCCTCGTGCACCAGGCCCGTGCGCCCGGACCAGGCATCCCGGGAAGCCGGTTCGGACAGCACCGGCACATAGTGGATGTGCGGGTGGCGCTCGGCCCAGGCGCGTGCCAGGGCGTCCTGGTAGAGGCCGGCACGGTCCCGGCTGCCCCAGTAGATCACCATGGGGCGCTCGATCTGGCTATGGATGGCGTATTCGATGATGGCCTTGGCCGGGGCGAAGCCGGTGCCGCCGGCCACGAAGATGACCGGCCGGTCGCAGTCCTCTTCCAGGCGGAAACTGCCGTGCGGGCCATTGAGGCGCAGGATGTCCTTCTCCTTCATGCCGGTGAACACATGTTCGGTGAACACGCCGCCGGGTACCCGGCGCACATGCAGTTGCAGCACCTCGTCATCCTGGGGGGCATTGGCCAGGGAGAAGGCGCGCCGCCGGCCGTCCTTGAGCAGGATCTCGATGTACTGGCCGGCCACGAACTGTAGGCGCTCGGAGGCGGGCAGCTTGAGGTGGATCTCCATCACGTCGGGCGCCAGGAGCGCCATCTTCTGCACCCGGGCCGGCAGGGTCCTGGCGGTGATCTCGCCGGTGGACTTCACTTCCTTGCACTGGATCGTCAAATCCGTGAGCGCCTGGGCGCAGCAGAACAGGAGTTTCCCGGCTGCCCGCTCTTCGGCGCTGAGGGCGTGTTCCTGGTAGCTGCCCAGGTCCACCTGCCCCTGCATGAGGGTGCCCTTGCAGGCACCGCAGGCGCCGTTGCGGCAGCCGTAGGGCAGAAGGACGCCCTGGTCCAGGGCCGATTGCAGTAGGGTCTGGCCCGGGGCCGCTTCGAAAGCGTGGCCACTGGGTTCTACGGTGATCTTGAAGCTCATGGCAGTATGGAAAGGGCTATTCGAAAAAAGGAAGCTTTGGGGTGCTCGGGAACAGATGGGAGGCCGTGAGATAATGCACTCCATGCAAAGACTGCTCATTATCGGCTGCGGCGACGTCATGCGCCGCGCATTGCCCTGGCTCACCCGACACCACCGGGTCTACGCCACGGTGCGTAGCCCCGAGGACGCCGTGGCAGTGCGCCGCCTGGGCGCCATTCCCATTCGGGCGGACCTGGACAGAAAAGCCGGCCTGCGGCGTCTGGCCGGCATCGCCCAACTCGTCCTGCACAGTGCACCACCGCCACCGGAAGGCGGGAGCGATAGCCGTACCCGCCGTCTGCTGGCAGCCCTGGGAAGCCGCGGAATTCTACCACGGCAGCTTAGCTACATAAGCACCACGGGCGTGTATGGCGATTGCGCCGGGGCAAGAATAGACGAGACGAGAAAGCCCCGCCCCCGGAGCAGTCGCGGCCTGCGCCGCCTGGACGCGGAACAGGTGCTGCGCGACTGGGGGGCTCGCACGGGGGTGCGGGTTTCCATCCTGCGTGCGCCCGGCATCTACGCCGAGGATCGTCTGCCGGTGGCGCGCATCGCCCGTGGCGAGCCGGTGCTGCGACCGGAGGATGACGTGCAGACCAACCACATCCACGCCGAGGATCTGGCGCAGATAGCCGCCCTGTCCCTGTACCGGGGGCGCCCGAACCGGATCTACAATGCCTGCGATGACACGGAACTGGCCATGGGGGAGTGGTTCGATCGGGTGGCGGATGCCTTCGGCTTGCCCCATCCGCCACGGCTGTCCCGGCAGGAAGCGGCGACCCTGCTCTCGCCCATGACGCTCTCCTTCATGGGCGAATCCCGGCGCATCGCCAACCTGCGCCTCAAGCAGGAGTTGCGCGTCCGCCTCCTCTATCCCACGGTGGATGCGGGCCTCGCCGGCCCTACTCTCGACTCTCGACTCTCGACCCTCGACTGACCATCATGCTCTGGATCAAAGCCTTTCACATCATCTTCGTCGTGAGCTGGTTCGCCGGCCTCTTCTACCTGCCCCGGCTGTTCGTGAACCACGCCATGGTCTCGGATGCGGCCACCATCGAGCGCCTCGCCCTCATGGAGGGCAAGCTCTACCGCTTCATGACGCCCATCGGCGTGCTGGCCCTGGTGCTGGGCACCTGGCTCTGGCTCGGCTACGGCTTCGCGGGGGGCTGGCTGCACGCCAAGCTCGCCCTCGTGGCCGGCCTCATCGCCTACCATCTCTATTGCGGCAGGCTGGTGAAAGAGTTCGCCGCCGGCAGGAATGCCCGGAGCCATGTCTGGTTCCGCTGGTTCAACGAACTGCCGGTGCTGGTGCTCATGGTGGTGGTTGTACTCGTCGTCGTCAAACCTTTCTGAGGCCCGCACCATGGCAAACAACCAATATTTCGCCACCTGTCCCCGGGGCCTGGAGATGCTTCTGGCCGAAGACCTGGCCGGAGTCGGCGCCGAAGAGGTGAGGACCGTACCCGGTGGGGCGCATTTCACGGGCGACTGGCGTTGTTGCTACCGGGCGAACCTGGAGACGCGCATCGCCATCCGCATCCTCTGGCGCGTGGGGCACGGTCGCTACAAGGGCGAGGAGGACATCTTTCGCCTGGCGCTGTCCCTGTCCTGGCAGAACTGGTTCGAGGTGAACCGCACGTTGCGCGTCTACGTGACGGCCATCAAGAGTCCCCTCAGGAGCCTGGAATTCACCACCCTGCGCATCAAGGATGCCGTCTGCGATCGCTTCCGCGAGGCGACGGGCAGTCGTCCCAGTATAGATACGGCCCGGCCCGATGTGCGCATCCATGCCTTCCTCACCGCGGAGGAGGTGACGCTTTATCTCGACACCTCCGGTGATCCGCTCTACAAGCGCGGCTTCAAGCGCGCCTCGGTGGAAGCGCCGCTCAAGGAAAACCTGGCGGCCGGCATCCTGCGTCTGGCGGGCTGGAAGCCGGGCATTCCGCTCCTGGACCCCATGTGCGGCAGCGGCACCTTCCTGCTGGAGGCCGCCCAGATGGCCCTGGACATCGCGCCGGGGCTCGCCCGCGGCTTCGCCTTCGAGAAGCTGAAGAATTTCCAGAACGGCCAGTGGCACAGGGTGAAGGGCGAGGCGGAGGCGCGCCGGAAACCCGTGGAGCCCCTGCCGCTGTATGGCAGCGACCTGTATGGCGAGGAAGTGGCGCGGGCCCGTCAGAACCTGGCGGCGGCGGGGCTGGAGGGTGCGGTGACCCTGAAACAGGCGGACGTCCTGGAAATCTCGCCGCCCGCCGAATCCGGCATCCTGGTGGCGAACCCCCCCTACGGCGTGCGCATCCAGAGCCGGGTGGGCATGGACCAGTTCTATCCGAAATTGGGCGATGCCCTGAAGAAGCGCTTCGCGGGCTGGAACTGCCACTTCATCTCGGCGGACGCCGATCTTGCCAAGCTCATCGGCCTGAAGGCCAGCCGCAAGACGCCGCTCTACAACGGCGACCTGGAATGCCGGCTATACGAATACCGCATGGTTTCCGGCCAGAACCGGGGAAAGTTGGACTGCGGGGTGGACTGAGGGACAAGCCGGCAAGGGGATTTCCTCGGGATCGTGGGCGAGGCTCCCCAGGCATTGTGGGTCGCGAGTTTCGCACCGCTCCGGCCAGGATACCGCCTTGGTCATGGCAACGGCCCGGGGTGGTCCTAAAAATCAATGCCGACAATGGCTTTGAGCACGGTGCCGTCTACCGGCCCGGTCCAGCCATGACCGACACCCAGATGTACGCCCCAGCCCTTGCCGCTTTCGTACTCGGTCACCAGATAAGTGCTTTCGCCGGAGTTGTTCCAGGATTGGAGCTGGTTGAGGCGTCCCGGCTCGGAGTAGTGTTCGAGGCCGAGATTCCATTTTTCCGAGAGTTTGCGCAGGGCGCGCAGGGAAACCCCCAGGTCGGGCGTGCCCGCGCGGTTGGGACCGGCGAAATCAAAGCCCAGGGTGAGATTTGCCGCCAGCAGCCAGTGTTCGAAGTCGCGGCCGATGATGGTGCGGAGTTCGCCGGAGCAGTTCTGTTCCACGGCGCTGGGGCGGTTCCAGGCCAGCTCGAAGTTGGCACCGTAATAGAGTTCGCCTTCCTTCTCCACATTGAACAGGCGCTTGATGCGGACCTTCAGGCCGTTTTCGTGCCAGGCGCCGTCTGCACCGCGGGTCATGGGGACATACAGCCCCCAGTCCGTGCCCTGGCCCAGGCCCCAGGAAAACTCGGGGGTCAGGTTGAAGGCATGGTGGCTGGGAACCTGTCCGGCCCAGTCCGTCGTGGCGGAGCCGCGGGGCGTGTAGTTGGCGTGGATTTCCACGCCGGACTCCCCGGGCTTGCGTAGGTCGTTGGTATAGACCTGTATCTCGTCACTGGCCCGGGCCTGGGGCATGGTTGCCAGGAACAGGGCGGCACAGCTGGCGGGAAGGAGGGCGCGGGCGGCCCGTGACAGTGCGAAAAGGGGCTTCATCATTCGGCTTCTCTCGGAGGCGGTCAACAAATCCCGGGCCCGGTCTGGATGCCGGCAAAGCGGCTGCGCCACGGAAGATGAGATTCTACCGAGTTTCCCGTCAAATGAGAATGGTTCGCATCTTTTCAGAACAGTTCGATCTCGTCGCCGCCGGTTTCTGCGGCCCGGGCCTGAACGGCCACCAGGTATTTCTCGATGGCCTCCAGCACCGGCGTGCCGGTCATGACCGACTCGAACATTTCCACTTCATCCCGCGTCGTGTAACGGGAGCGGATGCGCTGTTGCAGGCCCACCCATTCTTCCGGGTTGAACAGCCGCGCGCGGTCGGATACCAGGCTGGACAGGGAGCCCAGGCTGGCGCAGACATGGGCCAGGCGCTGTGACAACTTGTCGTAGAACTGAAAGGCGATGATCGCCTGATGCACGAGCCCGGTTACCTGCCCCGTGGCGGCGGCCAGTTCCCCGCGCGCCTGATGGTTGTCTCCCGTATCCGGGATCGCTTCCACCGACTGGGAGATGGACGAGAGCGAGTCGGCCATGCTGGTGAAGGTTCCGGTGAGAATATCCACGGAAGAACTGCTGTCGCGCATGGCGGCTTCGATCTGGCCCGCGGCCAGCTCCAGCATCAGCACCGTTTCACGCACCTGGCTCCAGTCCAGGTCCGGTGTGTGGGCGAGGGTGCCGCGCAAGTCCTTGTTCATCTTCGTCTCCGGTATCTTTATGGTCGTTGCATCGCCAGTCGAAGGGGCGCCTTGGCTATTACGGCGGATGGCGGCTGGAATTGAGGGCATATTGCGGAAACACGGCATCGAGGTTTGCCTATGTGCGCTTCCGATACCCGCCGCTCAACCCGCGTTGTTCAGAAAGCGCTTGAGTGCTCTGCGCACGGGGGAATCCTCGGGCAGGCCGGAAGAAAGACCCTCCAGGGAATTTCGGGCATCCTCACTGAGATGGGCATCCCGATCGAAGGAAGGCCGGGGGGGCTGGGGGCGTGCCGGCTGGACCTTGAACTGGAGGGCGGAGATGGACGCGTCGGTCCCGGCGAACGCCGTTCTCAGGCGGGGTTCGAGCTGCTTGAGTTTGGTGGCAACCGCCGCGTTGTCCGCATGGATGATCAGGGTCGAGAGCTTCAGGTTGGCCACCCGGCTGACCTCCGCGAGGTAATCGGGGACGGTGCGGGCGTAGATGTCTTGCAAGCGGGATAGGCGTGCCGCGTGTTCGGCGAGCGCCGACAACTCCGGTGCCGCATCGAGTACGCGATTCAGGGACGGGGCACGCCAGGACATGCGGTCACCTCTGCGCCAGAGTCGGCGGCCCGTAGAGCCAATGGCGCTCCCAGGCGGCGCGGACCATGTTCGGATATTCCGGCCGGCCCAGGCTGCCGTTGTAGCGTCCCAGGGCGCGGTAGAGGTCGCCGTGTTCCATGTCCAGGTAATGGCGCAGGATGGTGCAGCCGTAGCGCAGGTTGGTGCGCATGTGAAACAGGTTCTGGTCCGGCTTCCCTATGAGTTGCCGCCAGAACGGCATGACCTGCATGTAGCCGCGGGCGCCGGCGGTGGACAGGGCGTACTTGCGGAAACCGCTCTCCACCTCGATCAGGCCCAGCACCATCTGGGGGTCCAGCCCGGCGCGCGTGGCCTCGTAATGGACGGACTTCAAAAGGTCCAGCCGCGCGCCCCGGTCCGGCAGCTTCCTCTCCAGCCGGGCCGACATGTTGGATAGCCAGGTCGCCGCCTCCCCCGTGGAGGGGAAGGAGGAGATGGGCGGCGCCCGGTCGCTGATGGCGCGGGTGAGGACGGTCTGCACGCTGGCCGCCAGCGGTTCGTAAATCTGGGCACCGGCGTGAGCATGTCCGGTGCCGAAGACGAGCGCCAACAGCGCAGCCAGACGACAGAACGATTTGAACCGCAGAGGCGCGGAGACGCGGAGGAAAAACCGCGTGAGCCGGCCTCGGCATATTTCAGGAGGACAGCCATGGCCATCTGAAAAAGCCGATTTTCTCTGCGCCTCTGCGCCTCTGCGGTTAGACATGCTTTCCTCTACGGCCGGGTCCTACATCCCCAGCTTGCCCTTGAGGAAGGCGGCCAGTTCGGCCACGGGCACCTTTTCGGCGGCCGCGTCGCGCCGGCCCTGGTACTCGATCACGCCTTCCTTCAGGCCCCGGTCGCCGATCACCACCCGCTGCGGGATGCCGATCAGTTCCATGTCGGCGAAGGCCACGCCGGGACGTTCGTCCCGGTCGTCCAGCAGCACGTCCACGCCGGCATCCACCAGGGACTGGTGCAGCTTCTCCGCGATCGCCCTGACCGCCTCGCTCTTGGAGAGGCCGATGGGCACGATGGCAATCTCGAAGGGCGCGATGGCCTTGGGGAAGAGGATGCCGCGCTCATCGAAGTTCTGCTCGATGGCCGCGCCGACGATACGGGATACGCCGATGCCGTAGCAGCCCATCTCCATGACCTGGGGCTTGCCCTGTTCGTTCAGGAAGGTGCAGGAGAGGGCCTCGGAATACTTGGTGCGCAACTGGAAGATGTGGCCCACCTCGATCCCCCGGCAAAGCTCCAGGCTGCCCTTGCCGTCCGGCGAGGGGTCGCCCGCCACCACGTTCCTCAGGTCGGCCACCTGGGCCGGCTCCGGCAGGTCGCGGCCGAAATTCACGCCCCGGAGGTGGTGGTCGGCTTCGTTGGCGCCGCAGACGAAGTCGCTCATGGCCGCCACGGTACGGTCGCAGAACACGGGGATGTCGCCCCGGATGGCCACCGGGCCGATGTAACCGGGCTTCACCCCCAGAGCCTCGACGATCTCCTCGTCCCGGGCGAAACGGAATTCGCCGATCAGCTTCTGGGCCTTGATCTCGTTCAGGTCGTGGTCGCCGCGCAGGAGCAGGAGGGCGAATTCCGTCTTCTCGTCTTCCAGGCTGCGGACGACGGCAATGGCCTTGACCATCCTGGTCACGGCGATGCCCAGGAATTCGGCCACGTCCTCGCAGCGGGTCTTGCCCGGCGTGGCGACCTTTTCCATGGCCTGGGCCGCGCTTGCGCGGGGCTCGGAAGGGGCCAGGGCTTCCGCCAGTTCCACGTTGGCGGCATAGTCGGAATCGGGGCAGAAGGCGATGGCATCCTCGCCGGAATCGGCCAGGACGTGAAACTCGTGGGAACCCGTGCCGCCGATGGAGCCGGTATCCGCGGCCACGGCGCGGAATTTCAGCCCCAGGCGGGAGAAGACGCGGGTGTAGGCATCGAACATGTTCCGGTATTCGCGCTGGAGATCCTCGAAGCTCGCGTGGAAGGAGTAGGCGTCCTTCATCAGGAACTCCCGGCCGCGCATGACGCCGAAGCGGGGGCGGATCTCGTCCCGGAACTTGCTCTGGACCTGGTAGAAGTTCTTGGGCAGCTGGCGGTAGGAGCGGATTTCCTTCCGGACCACGTCGGTGATGACTTCCTCGTGGGTCGGGCCGATGCAGAATTCCCGCTGGTGCCGGTCCTTGATGCGCAGGAGCTCGGGGCCGTATTGCTGCCAGCGGCCCGATTCCTGCCACAGTTCCGCCGGTTGCACGGCGGGCATGGAGAGCTCGATGGCGCCGGCCCGGTTCATCTCCTCGCGCACGATGCCTTCGACCTTGCGCAGCACCCGGAGACCCATGGGCATCCAGGTGTAGATGCCACCTGCCAGGCGCTTGATGAGGCCGGCACGCATCATGAGCTTGTGACTGACGATTTCGGCGTCCGAGGGGGCTTCCTTGAGCGTGGAGATGAGGAACTGACTGGCGCGCATGGGGTCTTATCTCGCTGAAAAAAGCGGATTTTACCGCAGGCGGGGGCGAGCCAGGCACGCGCCTGGCGGAAGGACGGCGGTGGGTGAGTCCGGGTCGGCTTTTCTTGCCTGGCGAATTGTGAAAGAATCCCTACCAACTTAATGAATTTCAGGTAGCAATCATGCTCGACCGTGAAGGGTACCGCCCTAACGTCGGCATCATTCTGGTCAATCACAGGAACGAGGTCTTCTGGGGCAAGCGCATCAAGGAACACGCCTGGCAGTTTCCGCAGGGTGGCATAGACCACGGGGAAACGCCGGAACAGGCCATGTATCGCGAACTTTTTGAAGAGGTCGGCCTGCGGCCGGAACATGTCAAGATCATAGGACGGACGCGCGACTGGCTGCGCTACGACGTGCCCAAGCACTGGGTGCGTCGCGAATGGCGCAATACCTATCGGGGCCAGAAACAGATATGGTTCCTGCTGCGGCTCGTGGGCCGGGACAGCGACGTTTGCCTGCGTGCCAGCAGCCATCCCGAATTCGATGCCTGGCGCTGGAGCGATTACTGGATACCCCTGGAATCCGTGATCGAGTTCAAGCGCGGGGTGTACCAGGCGGCTCTGAACGAGCTTTCGCGCCTGCTGTTCCGGGCCGGTGGCAGGATGGCCGGCAAGGGCGGTGGCCACAGGCCGGTTGCGCCATCTTCCGGCGAAGAATCTCCCCCTCCTTCCGAGTGCCCCCAAGGCGGGAAACTGGAACCCCAGCTATGAAGCCTCGCGCCGGAACCATCGGACTCTTGCTGTCCAGCCTCCTTCTGGCCGGAATTTCGGCCCACGCCCAGCAGGAATACATGCTTGGGTCGAAACGGGATTTCCGGGAGTATCCCCCCGCAGCCGTTCCCGGCGACCCGTCCCAGGTGGCGCTGCCGCCTTACCCGAAGCCCGGGAATCTGGTGGAGCACGACATCGGTCCGGCCGCCTGGAACAGGGCCTACGTGGACGCAAGCGCCATCAGCGTGGGGGAAGACCGTGTGGTGCGTTACGTGCTGGTACTCAAGACGCCGGGGGGTGTCAGCAACGTGAGCTTTGAGGGCCTCCGCTGTTCCGAAGGGGATCGTCTGGCCTACGCCTACGGGCGCGACGACGGTACCTGGGTGCGCTCGACCCGGCCCGAGTGGCGTCCCATCCCGTCCTCCGGGGCACAGGGCCACTACCGGGAACTGGCGAAGGATCTGTTTTGTGAAGCGGGACAACCCGCCGGCACGGCTGCGGAGTTGACGGCCAGGCTGAAGAAGTCGGCGCCCCGGGGGCGGCCGTGAGTCCCGTTCAAACCACCGTTCAAGGATTGCCTTCATGCTAGATCAACTCATCATCGGTTTCGACCGCGCCCTGCGCACCGTCTTCGCGTCGGCCCAGACCGTTCGCCCCGTGCCCGGGGGCAGCCTGCCCGAGGCGGAACTGAGTCCGGGGGAGCGGCGTCATGCCGCCGCGCTGATGCGTGTAAACCATGTGGGCGAGGTCTGCGCCCAGGCCCTCTACCAGGGCCAGGCCATGATCTCCCATGACCCGTCCATCCGCTCGGCCCTTGCCCAAGCGGCGCAACAGGAAGAGGAGCATCTGGCCTGGACGGAGCGGCGTATCGCCGAACTGGGCGGGCGGAAGAGCCTCCTGAATCCCCTCTGGTATGCGGGCGCGCTGGGCATGGGCATCGTTGCCGGCAAGATGGGTGATGCCTGGAACCTGGGTTTCCTGGCGGAGACCGAGCGCCAGGTGGAGGACCATCTGGCCAGCCACCTGGAAAAACTCCCGGCGGGCGATGCCAAATCCTGGGAAATCGTGGAGCAGATGAAGCAGGACGAGATCGTCCACGCCGATACCGCCGTGCGCCTCGGCGCAGCCGAGCTTCCCCTGCCCGTGAAGCTGGCCATGAAGGCCGCCGCCAGGGTCATGACCGGCACGGCGTATTACGTTTGAGGTCACTCCATCTGCGAGTGGCTCGGTAAATCATGGAAAGCAAGCGGAAACGATGATCCAGACCGACGAGCTCAGCGAACGCCTCATCTCCCCCGCCGCCATGCTGCCGGAAGAAGCCCTGGAACGTGCGCTGCGTCCCAAGAAACTGGCGGACTACGTGGGGCAGCAGAAGATACGCGGGCAACTGGAAATCTTCATCCAGGCGGCGCGCAATCGCCGGGAATCCCTGGATCACGTGTTGCTCTTCGGCCCGCCGGGCCTGGGCAAGACGACGCTGGCCCACATCATCGCTCACGAGATGGGCGTGAACATGCGCCAGACCTCCGGGCCGGTGCTGGAACGGGCGGGTGATCTGGCGGCCATCCTCACCAACCTGGAACCCCACGACGTCCTGTTCATAGACGAAATCCACCGCCTCTCGCCCGTGGTGGAGGAAATCCTCTATCCGGCGCTGGAAGACTTCCAGATAGACATCATGATCGGCGAAGGCCCGGCCGCCCGCTCGGTCAAGCTGGACCTGCCGCCCTTCACCCTGGTGGGCGCCACCACCCGGGCCGGCATGCTCACCAACCCGCTGCGCGACCGTTTCGGCATCGTCTCCCGCCTGGAGTTCTACACGCCGGAAGAGTTGGCCACCATCGTCACCCGCTCGGCCCGGCTCATGAACGTGGCCATCGCCGGAGAGGGCGCCTTCGAGATCGCCCGCCGCTCCCGGGGCACGCCGCGCATCGCCAACCGCCTCTTGCGCCGCGTGCGGGATTTCGCCGAGGTGAAGGCCGAGGGGCATGTCACCCGGGAGGTGGCGGACGCGGCGCTCATCATGCTGGACGTGGACCACGTGGGCCTGGACATCATGGACCGGAAACTTCTTTCCGCCATGCTGGAAAAATTCTCCGGCGGACCGGTGGGGGTGGACAACCTGGCCGCGGCCATAGGCGAGAGCCGGGATACCATCGAGGATGTCCTGGAGCCCTATCTCATTCAGCAGGGCTATCTCCAGCGCACCCCCCGCGGCCGCCTGGCCACCGCCGCCACCTGGCGCCACTTCGGCCTGGCCCAACCCGGTGGCGAGCGGGAGTTGTGGGGCAACGATTAACCTAACGTATACTGTTGGCCAACATCCACTTCTGGAATTCCAGCATGAAAAAATCAGCGATGGCCGCGGCCCTGTGCGCCGTGTTTCTGACGGCGGCTTGCGGCAAGTCCGGGCCGCAGGTGGCGAGCGAGGCGGAGCGCGGCCCCCTGGTGGCCAAGGTGAATGGCGCAGAAATCTATCAGGGGCAGGTCAGTGCCGTGCTCTCCCGCTTTGGCGACATTCCCGCCGACAAGCTGAAGGGGGCCAGCAAGCAGGTGCTGGACAAGATCGTCGAGGAAAACCTGCTCCTGCAGCAGGCTCGGGAAAAGAAGCTGGACCAGGATCCCAAGGTGGTCCAGGCCCTCAACGCCGCCCACAACGAGATTCTGGTCAAGGCCTACCTGGATCAACTGGCCTCGACGGCGGTCAAGCCTACCGACGCGGAAATCCAGGCTTTCTTCGATGCCAACCCGGCCTTGTTCAAGGAGCGCAAGGTCTACAACCTGCGCGAACTGTCGGTGGCGGCCAGGCCTGACTTCCTGCCCAAACTCCAGGACGCCGCCGCCAAGGCCAAGAGCCTGGAGGAAGTGGGGGCGTGGCTCAAGGGCGAGAAGGTGGGCTTCTCGGCCTCCAGTGCGGCCAAGGCGGCGGAACAACTGCCCCTGGAACTGGTGCCGCGTTTCGCCGGCATGAAGGATGGCGAGATCGTCATCATCCCGACCCAGGCGGGCATCCTGGTGGAACAGTTGCTGGGCAGCCAGGCGCAGCCGGTGGACCTGGCCACGGCGAAGCCGGCGATCGAGCGCCTGCTGGCTACCCGGAAGCGCAACGAGGCGGCCACGAACGAGGTCAAGCAGCAGATTCAGAAGGCCAAGATCGAGTATTTCGGTGACTACGCCCAGGCCAAGCCCCAGGCCGCCGCACCCGTGGAGAAGAAATAGGTTTGCCGTTACAAGAACTCACCATGGCCGGAGCAGGGGCTTTCGGATACTGGGTTAGAATCCGCCGATGCTAGTCGCCGCCCTTTCCGAACGCGCCAAGGCGCATCGGGTATTCCGCCTGCCGCTTCGGGTCTATTACGAGGACACGGATGCCGGCGCGGTCGTGTACTACGCCAACTACCTGAAGTTCTGCGAAAGGGCGCGCACCGAGTGGCTGAGGGCGGCCGGATTCCAGCAGGCCGAGTTGCTGGAGACGCGCAAGCTGGTGTTCGTGGTGCGCAGTTTCCAGGCGGACTACCTGAGGCCGGCCGGCCTGGACGACCTCCTGGAGGTGGTGACGCGGATCGAGAAAGTGGGTCACGCCAGCATCAGCTTCGCCCAGGATGTGGAGCGGGAGGGCTCCGTGCTGTTTCAGGCCCGGGTCACCGTGGCCTGTGTGGATTGGGGGAAGAGGAAATCCGCGCCCATCCCGGAAGACATCAAGAGTCGCCTCTTGGCCATGCAGTTTGACCCTATGCCTGGGGAAACCACCCGATGAATGTCGCGCAAGACCTTTCCGTACTCACCCTGTTCGCCAATGCCAGCCTGCTGGTCAAGATGGTCATGGCGATACTGCTGGGCGTGTCCTTCACCTCCTGGTACTGGATATTCCGCAAGTCCTTCGCCATCCGCATCGCCCGTGCCAAGACCGACGAGTTCGAGCGGGAATTCTGGAGCGGCGGCGACTTGAACGCCCTGTTCAACACGGCCGCCAACGACCGCCACAACGCCGGCGCCCTGGCCCGCATCTTCGAGGCCGGCTACCGGGAGTTCAACAAGCTGAAGGGCCAGAAGACCCTGGACGCCAAGGACATCATTGACGGCTCGCGGCGCGCCATGAGGGCCACCTACCAGCGGGAAACGGACGACCTGGAATCCCACCTGGCCTTCCTGGCCACGGTGGGTTCGGTCAGCCCTTACGTGGGCCTGTTCGGCACCGTCTGGGGCATCATGAACGCCTTCCGCGGCCTGGCCAACGTCTCCCAGGCGACCCTGGCCCATGTGGCGCCGGGCATCGCCGAGGCCCTGGTGGCCACGGCCATCGGCCTCTTCGCCGCCATCCCCGCCGTCGTGGCCTACAACCGTTTCGCCCACGACATAGACCGGGTCTCGATCCGCTTCGAGAGCTTCATGGAGGAGTTCTCGAACATCCTGCAACGGCAGTTGCGATGACGGCCATGGCCGAGTCGAGAGTCGAGAGTCGAGAGTCGAGAGTGGTCGCCCGCAACTGGTTTGCGGAGGGCAGGCCATGAGACAACGCCGGCTCATGAACCAGATCAACGTCGTGCCCTACATAGACGTGATGCTGGTCTTGCTCGTGATCTTCATGGTCACGGCCCCCATGATTCCCCAGGGCACCGTGGATCTGCCCAGCGTCGGGAAATCGGCCCAGCCGCCCGCCGAGCCCCTGGAAGTGATCATCCACGGCGACGGCAGCCTGGCGGTCAACGACCGCGCCCAGGGCGGCAAGGAGCGGGAGATCGCACGCGAACAACTGAAGCAGTCCATCGTGGATGCCCAGGCGCGCCACCCGGGCCAGCCGGTGCTCATCGCCGGTGACAAGAGCGTGCGTTACGAGGCGGTGCTCTCGGTCATGGACGAACTGCAAAAACAGAACGTGGCCAAGATCGGTCTCCTGGTACAGCCGCCGAACGGGCCTGACTCTGAGAAAAACACCAGAAGATGATCGTCATGCCCGTTTCCCCTCACCCCCACCCCCTCTCCCGCATCGGCCTGCGGGCGAGGGGAGCGTCCAGAGTCGCTGTGCGACTGTTACGGTAATGAGCCTGGAGTTTTCCATGCGTTTTCCCCAGCCGGAGCCGGACAATTGGCTCTCGGCGGTCCTGGCGGTCCTGGTGCATGTGGTGCTCGCGGCCCTGTTGTTCATGGGGGTGCATTGGCAGACGCATACGCCGGAAGCCGTGGAGGTCCAGCTCTACTCGGCCCCGCCCGCCGAGCGTTCGGCCCCGGCGCCGCGCAAGGTTCAGCCCGTCCCCGAGGTGAAGCCGCCGCCCAAGCCGGTGCCCAAGGTGGAGCCGCCCAAGCCCCAGGCCAAGGTGGAACCGCCGCCCGCGCCCAAGCCCGAGATTGCCCAGAAGGAAAAGCCCAAGCCGGTTGAGAAACCCAAGCCCGTGGATAAGCCGAAACCTGTGGAGAAGCCGGCTGCCCCGGTCATGCCGGACTGGAGCAAGGAATTGAAGGCGACGGAGCAGAATCTTTCCCGCCAGAAGGCCACCGAGGCGGCGGCGAAGGAGTTGCAGGACCTCAAGGCGGCCCAGGCGGCGCAGGCGCTGGCGCGGGGCAAGGCCGCCTGGGGCGACCGCATCAAGGCCGCCATTCGGCGCCACATCGTCGTGCCGCCCAGCGTCAGCGGCAACCCGGAAGCCGTGTTCGATGTCACGCTCCTGCCCGATGGTGCGGTGTTGAACGCAAAATTGCGCAAGTCCACCGGGAACTCCGCCCTGGATGCCGCCATCGAAAGGGCCATCGGCAAGGCCTCACCCCTGCCCAAGCCGGAAGACCCGACGCTGTTTCAGCGTAATCTGGAATTGAAGTTCCGACCGCTGGAAGAGTAGCAATATTGCCCATGTATAATTTCCCGTTTCTCCGGTTCCAGCGGACTGCCTTGCAGCCGCTGAACATGGACGGTCAATGTTTATCGGTGCCAACGCCATGCTTTTTTCCCTCCGCAAGCTTCTGACGCTCTTGCTGGCGATGCTCGCCCTGCTGGCCTTGCCGGCCCGGGCCCAACTCAGCATCGAGATCACCGGCGCCGGGGCGAACCGCATTCCCACGGCCATCGCCGACTTCCAGGGCGAGGGCCTGTTGCCCCAGGGGGTCACCAACGTCATCCGCACGGACCTGGAGCGCAGCGGCCTGTTCAAGCTGGTGGATACCGGCAACAAGCCCATGCCGGAGAATGCCCAGCCGGTCTTCGGCGACTGGAAGAGCCGGGGCGCGGACGCCCTGGTGGTGGGCTCGGTGCTGGCCGCTGCCGACGGTCGTTACGAGGTCCGCTTCCGCCTCTACGATGTGCAGAAGCAGGTCCAGCTGGCCGGCTTCACCTACCTCACCGGCGCCGGCCAGTACCGGCCCACCGCGCACCGCATCAGCGACGTGGTCTACGAGAAGCTCCTGGGCGAACCCGGCGTCTTCTCCACACGGATCTCGTACGTGGTGAAGTCCGGCAAGCGTTTCGAGCTCCAGATCGCCGACGCGGATGGCGGCAGCCCGCAGACGGCGCTGGCCTCCCATGAGCCGATCATCTCGCCGGTGTGGTCGCCCGACGGCTCGCGCCTGGCCTACGTGTCCTTCGAGGCCAAGAAGCCGGTGGTCTATGTCCATTCCCTCACCACGGGCCAGCGCCATGTGGTGGCCAACTTCAAGGGCTCCAACTCGGCGCCGGCCTGGTCTCCCGATGGCACGAAGCTGGCGGTGGTGCTGACCAAGGATGGCGGCTCCCAGATGTTCACCGTCAACGCCGATGGCAGTGGTGTGCGCCGGCTGGCCTCAAGCGGCGGCATTGATACCGAGCCGCGCTATTCTCCGGACGGCCAATTCATCTATTTCACCTCGGACCGGGGGGGCAGCCCCCAGATATACCGCATTCCCGCCGCCGGCGGCGACAGCCAGCGCGTCACCTTCGACGGCAGCTACAACGTCACGCCGCGACCCTCGCCCGACGGCAAGACCCTGGCCTTCATCAGCCGCAACAACGGCCGCTTCCAGCTTGCCGTGCAGGATCTGGCCTCGCACCAGATACAGGTACTCACCGACTCGGCCAAGGACGAGTCTCCCAGTTTCGCCCCCAATGGCCGCATGATCCTCTACGCCTCCGAAATCGGCGGGCGGGGCGTGCTGGCCGCGGTCTCCCTGGACGGGCGCGTCAAGCAGAAGCTGTCCATACAGGCAGCCGACGTGCGCGAACCGGCCTGGGGGCCGTTCCAAAAATAGCCACCCCCTGGAGAAAATCATGAACAGCCCTTTTCGTCACATTCCCCTGCGTGCCCTGGCCGGCATGTTTGCCGTGGCCACCCTCGTGGCCGGGTGCTCCACGCCCGGCGGCCCCGAGCAGACCGCCGCCAACGTCGTGGATCGCAGTCCCGGCAAGCCGGTGGTCGCCACGCCCACCATTGCGCCCATCACGACGGGCGAACTGAGCGGCAGTGTGCTCGCGACCCTCACCGACCCCAAGAGCGTGCTTTCCAAGCGCAGCATCTATTTTGACTACGACCAGTACGTCATCAAGGATGAGTTCAAGCCCCTGGTGGATGCCCATGCCAAGTTCCTGGCCTCCCACGCCGACTACAAGATGCTGATCCAGGGCAATGCCGACGAGCGGGGCAGCCGGGAATACAATCTGGCCCTGGGCCAGAAGCGGGCCGATGCCCTGAAGCAGGCCTTGAAGCTCCTGGGTGTGCGCGAGACCCAGCTGGAATCCGTGAGCCTGGGCAAGGAAAAGCCGAAGAACGAAGGCCATGATGAAGCCGCCTGGGCCGAGAACCGCCGCGACGACATGCTCTACCGCGACGCCACCAAACCCGCCGGAGAATTCTGAGGTGACACGCCGCCCGCCGTTCCTGCCCGTCCTGCTGCTGGCGCCGCTCCTGGCCCTGTCCACCCTTCCGGCCTGGGCCGGCGTGTTCGATGGCGACGCCCTGAAGGCGGTCACCCTCCTGAGGAATGAACACGACGCCAAGCTGAACAAGCTGGAGGAGGCCGCCCAGAATCAGCTGGAAGCGGCCAACCAGCTGGAAGGCCTGAAGGCCGAAGTGGCGCGCCTGCGCGGTCAGGTGGAGGTGCTCACCTTCGAGCTGGGCCAGGCGCAGAAGCGCATGCAGGACTATTACGTGGATCTGGACAACCGCCTGCGCAAGCAGGAAGCAGCCTTGGCCGCGGCTGAAGCCGCGCCCAAGCAGCCCGCCGTGGCCGACCCGGCGCTGGAGACCCAGGCCTTCGAGGCGGCCTTGAACCTGTTCAAGGCCAACAAGTTCAAGGAGTCGGCCGACGCCTTCGGCAACTTGATCGCGAGCTACCCGGCCGGTGCCTTCGCCCCGAGCGCGCATTTCTGGGCCGGCAATGCCTACTTCCAGTTGCGCGAGTGGGCCAAGGCGGTGGAACTGTATTCGGCGCTTGTCCAGAAATGGCCGGGCGACGCCAAGGCGCCCGATGCTCTGCTGCAACTGTCGGAAGCCCGGCGGGAGAGCGGGGATGCCAAGGCGGCGCAGGATGGCCTGGAAGACCTGGTGCTCCGCTATCCCGACAGTCCGGCCGCGGCAACGGCCAAGCAGCGCCTGGCCAAGAAAAAGGGGCACTGAGCGCGGAAGCCGGCCGGGCTCGGGCCGCACGTAGTTGCGTTGCAGCCGGGGTGTCCGTCCGACAGGAACACATAGCTTGTGCGATGTCGGGATGAATCCAGGCCTACAATGTCCACTCAGACCATGAAGGGGGAAACCATGAACAGGAAACTTCTCGTACTGGCCGCTGCCTGCATCCTGTCGTCCGTCGCCTTTGGCGCCAGCGGCATCAAGCCCGGGATGTGGGAAGTCACCACGCAGACTGCCCTTCCCGGCGGCATGGCCATGCCCAACATGGCGGACCTTCCGCCGGAGGCACAGGCGATGATGGCGAAACGGGGCATCAGCATGCAGGGTGGCGCCGGGGGCGGCATGACGGTACGCCACTGCGTGACCAAGGAACAGGCTGCCAGGGACGAGCCGCCGCAACCCCCGAACAGCCACTGCCGCAATACCTCCTTCAGCAGAAGCGGCAACACCGTTTCGTGGCAGACCACCTGCGTGGAGGGGGGGCGCACGATGAACGGCAAGGGCACGATGACCTTCAACGGCTCGGATAGCTACTCCGGCAGCACCACGATTAACGTGAACGATCCGCAGCACGGTTCCATGAACACCACCACCCAGATGCAGGGCCGCTGGGTCGGCAACTGCCAGTAGATATTTTGTGGGGCCGGCTTTGCCGGCCATGACGGAGGGCGGGTTGAAACCCGCCCCACAGCTGCCCATGAGCGCCAAACTGCGCGTCAGCGAAATCTTCTTTTCCCTGCAGGGGGAAACCAGCCGTAGCGGGCTGCCCACGGTCTTCGTGCGCCTGACCGGCTGTCCCCTGCGCTGCGTCTGGTGCGACACCAGTCACGCCTTCACCGGCGGCGAGGGTCTCTCCATCCCCGAGATACTGGAGCGGGTGGCGTCCTACGGTGCCCGCTATGTCTGCGTCACGGGGGGCGAGCCCCTGGCCCAGAAGGCCTGCCCGGATCTGCTGAAGGCCTTGTGCGATGCCGGCTATTCCGTGTCCCTGGAGACCAGCGGCGCCCTGGATATCTCCTGCGCCGATGAGCGGGTGTCCTGCATCCTGGACCTCAAGGCGCCCGGTTCCGGGGAAGAGCCCAAGAACCTGTGGGACAACCTGGGGCACCTCACGCCCCGGGATGAGATCAAGCTGGTGCTGGCGGACGAGAGGGACTACCTCTGGGCCAGGCAGGCGATGGATGCCCACCGTTTGAGCGACATCTGCCCGGTGCTCATGGCGCCCGTGGAAGGCAGCCTGGCTCCCCGCCAGCTGGCCGACTGGATTCTGCGCGACCACCTGCCCGTGCGCATGCAGGTTCAATTGCACAAGATTCTCTGGGGCGACGAGCGGGGAAGATGAATGGTGGGGCCGGGGCCTGCCCGCCAAGTTTTCTCGATGGAAATCCAATAGACATGTCTCGACCCGCAGTCGTTCTTCTCTCCGGCGGACTGGACTCCGCCACCACCCTGGCCATCGCGCGAGCCGAAGGCTGCGATTGTCACGCCCTGTCTGTCGCCTACGGCCAGCGGCACAGTGCCGAACTGGCCGCCGCAGCCCGGGTCGCCGCCAGCCTGGGGGCGAAGGAGCATCGGGTGATGAGCATCGCCCTGGACCAGTTCGGCGGCTCGGCCCTCACCGACACAAGGCTTGCGGTTCCGACGGAAGGTGTGCAACCGGGCATACCCATCACCTACGTGCCGGCCAGGAACACCATCATGCTTTCCCTGGCGCTGGCCTGGGCCGAGGTGCTGGGCGCCCGGGACATCTTTGTCGGGGTCAATGCGGTGGACTATTCCGGCTACCCCGACTGCCGGCCGGAATTCATCCAGGCGTTCGAGGACATGGCGAACCTCGCCACCAAGGCGGCGGTGGAAGGTGCCCGGCTCACGGTGCACGCGCCCCTCATCCACCTCAGCAAGGCCGACATTATCCGCCGCGGTGTGGCCCTGGGCGTGGATTACGGACTCACCGTTTCCTGTTACCAGGCGGATGAGGCCGGCCGGGCCTGCGGCCGTTGCGATTCCTGCCGCCTGCGCCGGGCCGGCTTCGAAACGGCGGGCGAGCCCGATCCGACGCCCTACCTTGTGCCCCCGGACTGAGGGCCGTCGAAAACCCTTGGAACCCTTGCCGCGCTGCGGCATAATTCCCCGTTCAGTATTCCCCGTTCACCCCTCTTCCTGGAGACTTCCATGTCCGGCACCAACAATACTGGCGGCGATCCGCTCGAATTCATCAAGGGCATGTGGGGCAGCATGGGGTTCAACCTCCCCGGCATGGTCACGCCCACCCTGGACGTGGATGAACTGGACAAGCGCATCAAGGATCTGAAGACCGTGGAGGGTTGGCTGAAGCTGAACCTGAACATGCTCACCATGAGCATCCAGGGGCTGGAAGTCCAGCGCGCCGCCCTGGGCGCCATGAAAGCCATGAGCGAAGGTGCATCGTCCTCCGATCCTCAGGCCAACCCTTTCGCCAGCGCTGCCATGAACCCTGCCATGTGGCCCTGGAACTTCATGCCCCAAGGTGAGGGTGCCGCCCCGGTCTCCCCCGCCGCCGCCCCGGCCGAGAAGCCGGCAGCGGCCAAGCCCGCGCCGAAGAAGTAGGGTAGGTCGGGATTCATCCCGACCCGCGCGTAGTACTTCGGTCGGACCGGAGTCCGACCCACCCCGCCCTACAGCCCGTTCCCGGCCAGCCAGTCCCGGATGCGTTCGGCGACCGGGAGCCAGTTCCGCTCCAGCATCATGCCGTGACCCATCTGGGGGAAGATTTCCGCCTCCAGGCCGTAGGTGCGCGCCGTCATGTCCACCAGCGTCGGCGGGATCAGATGATCGAGTTCGGCACCCAGGACCAGCATGGGTGGCCGGTGCATGTGCCGCGGGCGGGGCAGATTGAACAGGGTCATGTCCCAGATGGCCCGGTAGGATTCAGGCTGCATGCGCCGGTACCAGGCGCGTAGCTTCTCCGGCGCCGGGGGCTGGGCGAAGAGGATTTCCAGCAGGGCGTCCGGCGCCATCTGGCCGCCGGACATCAGGCGGTTCAGGTCCATCATGAGGCCGGGCTTCCTGACCGCCAGGCCGATGGCGGACGATCCCAGGCCCTGGGGCGGCACCGAGGCCATGAGCACGGCGGCGGGAGCCAGGGAGCGCTCCAGGTACTTCTGCACCACCATGCCGCCCATGGAGTGTCCGATCAGGATCGGCGCCTCCGGCAGGAGTCCGGCCACCTTCACCACGTCGTTTACGAAATCGTCCAGGGACAGGGAGTCCAGCCATTCCCGGCCCGGACTGTTGCCGTGTCCGGACAGGGACAGGGCGTAGCAGGCATAGCCCGCCTGGGCAAAGAAGGGCAGGTAGTTCTCCTGCCAGCACCAGGCGCCGGCATAGGCGCCATGGACGAAGAGCAGGGGTGTCGGCTTGGGTATGCCCTCGGGCGCCCTGACCAGCACCTCCAGTTCCGGAAATCGGGTGCGGCTCATGTTTTGTTTTTATGGAAAGCAGGTTGAAACACAAAAGGCGCTTAAGGCGCCGAGAAAAGCAGGGACAGGCAAGGTCGCAGCCACCCCAAGGATGGCATTTTTCCCAATATCACCCCTAGTTCTTGATGTGAACAGCCTTCGAGGCCAACGCCAGCAAGCCGAGCAGCGCCTCGTTTACGGCCTCCGCCGTTGGAAAGGCTTTTGCCACCCGATCATCGAGAAGGACGAGATTCGTGCCTTTCGAGAAACGCTCGAAGTACTTGCCACGAACGCCTTTGCCCAAAGCCTCGCGCCTGTACTCGGGGCGCATTTCATCATCATCCTTGTTCATAGATTCCTCGCTCATGTCGTGTGGCCGTTCGTGCAGAAATAATTCGGATGGACCGGCCATGTTCGCCATGAACCACGGCCAGAAGCTTGTCTGAACGGGAAATACCAAATGTAAGCCAGCGCTTCTCTCCAATGGAATGGTCCGGGTCCGGGAAAGTCACCGCCAGCGTGTCACCGAATATGGAAGCCGCTTCCTCAAAGGACACGCCATGCTTCCGAAGATTCGATGCTGCCTTGGCGTCGTCCCACTCAAATTTCAGCATTCGCGCTCCCTCGGTTGGATTCGCACGACAGATCTCACCGGAGCCCGCGCGGCTTCATGCGCGAAATTCGGTGGATTGCAGCGATCAGCGGCGTAGTTGGCTAACGACATTTTCAAACCCGTATTGGTCCAAGGCAGGCATGTTCTTTCGAGAGACGTTAACTCCCCACTCGGGCTTGCTCTTCCTGCCTTCATAATCGCGGCTCACAAGCAATTCACTCGGAGCCAGCCAAGCAGTAGCGGGAACAAGAAACAGATTGGGCTGTTTTCCTTCCGAGAACAGCGCTACAGCCATGAGGAGATTTTCCCGGAGGGCGAACTTCTCCTTATGCGCAAAGATGTAACCAAGCGAACGCAATGACTTCACTTGGACCTCAATAAATGGCCCGCTCTCATACCGTGCAATGAAGTCAATACCTCGATCATCTACCTCTGTTTCGTACACCTGAAACCCATACATCGTCAGTTCCATCTTGACGAAGTACTCGGCGTAGGCGCCGATTTGTTGGGTGTTCAGATGGGACCACTGGTAGCGTTGCATATCGTGTTGAACAGCCAGTCCAAAGTTGCCCGGATAAACCAAAGGCATGCCGCCCGGCATTTCGTTGCCTTGCCGGCATCCAGCGCGCTCGATGGTTTCCTCAAGCGGGATTTGCCGACGGAAGTGACGTTGCCGGGCATCATAACCGAACCGAGGAGGCCCTTGGGGGCCGCGTGTTCAGGGGATTCCTTTGCGGCCCTTTGCGTCTTCGCACCTTTGCGCCGTTGATGTTTTCAGGCTTGTTCCTTGGTCAGTGCAAGCCGTACGGCGGAAACTCGGGCCTCGTGGATGCGCTCGGGGATGTGCGCCGGGTCGGGGGTGGCGCGGGCGATGGCACCGGCGTCTACGGCGGTGGCGGCGGCCTGGGCGCAGAGGAAGATTTCTGCCGGAAGGTAGGGGCGCTCGGCATAGCCGGGACGACCGTGGAAATCGCAGGCGCAGACCTGGAGCAGATCGGCAAAACGCTGGGGCCGGCGCAGGGCGTCGCAGTGTTCCAGCAGCTTCACCACCGTGGCCGGTTTCAGTTCCCGAGCCTTGTGGATGTCGCCGTGGTAGCGGGCCGCCAGGAGCGCCAGGTCGCGGCAGTCCGTCGGTACCTTGAGGCGCCGGCACAAGCCCTCCACCAGTTCCGCGCTACGGGCCTCATGGCCGTAATGGTGGGGCCAGACTTCCGGCGGCGTCTCCCCCTTGCCCAGGTCGTGCACCAGGGCGGAAAAGCGTACCGGCAGGGGCAGCCCGCGGCTCGCGGAATCGTCCACCACCATGAGCACGTGCACGCCGGTATCCCGCTCCGGGTGGTGCATCTCCGGCTGGGGCACGCCAAACAGGCAATCCACTTCCGGCAGGATGCGGCCAAGCGCGCCGCAGGAGAGCAGCACCTCGATCATGCGCGAGGGCTTGGCCTCCATCAGCCCGCGGGACAGTTCCTGCCATACCCGCTCGGGTACCAGGTGATCCACCTCGCCACCCTCGACCATGCGTGCCATGAGAGCCACGGTCTCGGGGGCCACGGTGAAGTCGGAGAAACGGGCGGCGAAGCGGGCCAGGCGCAGGATGCGCACCGGGTCTTCGGCGAAGGCCGGCCCCACGTGGCGCAGCACCCGGCGCTCCAGGTCGCGCCTGCCGCCGAAGGGATCAAAAAGATTGCCCTCGCCATCCCGGGCCATGGCATTGATGGTCAGGTCGCGCCGCTCCAGGTCCTGCTCCAGGGTCACGTCCGGGTCGGCGTGGCAGACAAAACCATGGTAGCCCGGCCCGGTCTTCCTCTCGGTCCTGGCGAGGGCGTATTCCTCCTGGGAGACAGGATGCAGGAAGACGGGAAAATCCTTGCCCACGGGACGGAAGCCCCGGGCCGACATTTCCCCGGGCGTGGCGCCCACCACCACGTGGTCCCGGTCCTGCACCGGCAGACCGAGAAGCTCATCCCGGATTGCGCCGCCGACGGTGTAGATTTTCATCCTGGGAATACTGGTTTGAACCGCAGAGGCGCAGAGGCGCCGAGGAAAAGCGAACCTTTAACGCTTGATGATGCGCTCCGCTGCTTCATTCGTCGCGCGAGGCAACACTCCAACAAGTCCATGTTTTCTCTGCGCCTCTGCGTCTCTGCGGTAAACACTGCTTTTCAGTCGCGCTCAGGTATTTGGCTTCGCTTCGAAAACCACATTGCCATCCACCAGCGTGTAGCGCACCTTGCCGGGGAGTTCCAGGCCCAGGAAGGGGGTATTCTTGCCCTGGCTGAGGAGGTTTTCGCGGCTGACCCGGCTCCAGGCCTCGGGATCGAACAGGCACAGGTCGGCCGCCGCGCCCACGACCAGGCGCCCATGATCCACGCCCAGCACTCGGGCCGCATCCGCCGTGATGCGGGACAGCGTCTTCGCCAGCGGCAGGCCCATTTCCGAACCCCACTTGAGGGTGAGGGGCAGGAGCAGTTCCAGCCCGGTGGCACCCGGCTCGGCCTCATCGAAGGGCACCTGCTTGCCGTCGTCGTCCACCGGCGTGTGATCCGAGCAGAGAACGTCAATGCTGCCGTCCGCGAGGCCCTGCCGCAGGGCCTCCCGATCCGACTGGGAGCGCAAGGGCGGCATTAGGTGGCAATGGGGATTGAAGTAGCCGATGTCCGTATCGCACAGGTGCAGGTGGTTGATGGAAACGTCGCAAGTCACGGAAAGGCCGTGGGCGCGGGCGTCCCGCACCATGTTCAGGCCGGCTCCGGAGGAGATGCGGGCGATGTGCACCCGCGCCCCGGTGTCCCGCGCCAGTTGCAGGATGGTGGCGAGCGCGATGGTCTCGGAGGTCACCGGGATGGGCGTGAGGCCCAGGCGGGTGGCCACCTCGCCGTCGTGGGCCACGCCCTTCCGGCCGACGAAGGCGTCCCGCGGTTGCAGCCAGACGGGAAAGCCGAAGGTGGCGGCATATTGCAGCGCGTGGTGGAGCACCTCGGTGTTCACGATGGGGGTGTCGGCCTGGCTGAAGGCGACGCAGCCCGCCTCGGTCAATTCCGCCATCTCCGTGATGTGCTCGCCCTTCAGGCCCACGGTGAGGGCGCCCCGGGGAAAGACCCGGGCCTTGTTCATGGTCTTGGCCCGGTACTTGAGCATTTCCACCAGGCCCGGTTCGTCCAGCACCGGGTCCGTGTCCGGGGGGCAGGCCAGGCTGGTGACGCCGCCCGCCACCGCGGCCGACATCTCGGACACCAGCGTCGCCCGGTATTCGTAGCCCGGTTCCCGGAGGCGCGCGGAGATGTCCACGAGGCCCGGGCAGACCACCAGGCCCGTGGCGTCAATCACCCGGTTGGCCAGGAAGTTGCCCGGCGCGTCGCCCAGGGCCACCACCTTGCTGCCGGCGACGAAGACATCCTGAACCCGGTCCGTGTTGCTCGCCGGATCAATCACCCGGCCGTTCTTGATATGGATTTTCATCCTGGAAACCTCATATTGAACCGCAGAGACGCGGAGGCGCAGAGGAAAAACGCTGGGAAACCTCGACCATCTTCCCTGTCAGTCGGGTGAATTGGAAACATCATTCCAACTCCCGGTTTTCTCAGCGTCTGGGTGCCTCTGCGGTTAATTAGTTGCCTTTTACATGCTCTTCGTATTTCAGTGTCCCGCCAGCATGCTCATCACCGCCATGCGCACGGCGATGCCGAAGGTGACCTGGGGCAGGATCACGGCACGGCCGCCGTCGGCCACGGCGGAATCAATCTCCACGCCCCGGTTCATGGGGCCGGGGTGCAGGACGATGGCGTCGGGCTTGGCCAGGTCCAGCTTTTCCTGGGTCAGCCCGAATTCCTTGAAATACTCCTGGCGGCTGGGCAGGAGCGCCCCCTGCATGCGCTCGTTCTGCAGGCGCAGCATCATGACCACGTCCACGCCCTTCAGGCCTTCCTTCAGATCGTGGAAGACCCGCACCCCCAGGCGTTCCACCTCGGTGGGCAGCAGGGTCTTGGGCGCGATCACCCGCACTTCCGGCACGCCCAGGGTGGTCAGGGCGTGAATCTCGGAGCGGGCGACGCGGGAATGCAGCACGTCCCCCACCACGGCCACCACCAGGTTGCTGAAGTCCTTCTTGTAGTGGCGGACGGTGTACATGTCCAGGAGACCCTGGGTGGGATGGGCATGCCGGCCGTCACCGGCGTTCACCACGTGGATGTGGTCGCGGCCGGTGCGGGCCAGGTGCTCGGCGATCAGGAAAGGGGCGCCGCTGCTGGCGTGGCGCACCACGAACATGTCCGCGTGCATGGCCGCCAGGTTGTCCACCGTGTCCAGGAGGCTCTCGCCCTTGGCCGTGCTGGAGGTGTTGATGTTCAGGTTGATGACGTCCGCGGAGAGGCGCTTGGCGGCGATCTCGAAGGTCGTGCGGGTGCGGGTGGAGTTCTCGAAGAACAGGTTGAACACCGACTTGCCGCGCAGCAGTGGAATCTTCTTCACCTCCCGCTCCGCCACCTCGGTGAAAGGCGCGGCGGTGTCCAGGATGGAGAGGAGGATGTCCCGGGGCAGGCCCTCGATGGTGAGCAGGTGTTGCAGCTCGCCGTGTCCGTTCAGTTGCGGATTGCGCATGGCGTCATTCTCCCAGCAGACGCAGGGTCAGGCTGCCGTCTTCGCCGCGCTCCAGTTGCAGGTTCTGGCTTGCCGGCAGCGGTTGGGTCAGGGTGTGGGCGCAGAAGCGGGCGCACACGGGCAGTTCCCGCCCGCCCCGGTCCACCAGCACGGCCAGGTCCACGCTGGCGGGGCGGCCGAAGTCGAAGAGTTCGTTGACCGCCGCGCGCACCGTGCGGCCGGTGTAGAGCACGTCGTCCACCAGGATGACGTGGGCACCCTCGATGTCGCAGGGCAGGCTGGAGGCCTTGAGGCCCGGCTTCAGGCCGGTGCGGGAAAAGTCATCCCGGTGGAAGGAAACATCCAGGCTGCCCAGGGGCTGGGTGATGCCGAGTTCCGCGTGCAGGCGCTGGGCCAGCCAGACGCCGCCGGTGTGGATGCCCACGAGGGCGGTGTCCGAAGTCACATGGGGCCGCATCATGGCGGCGAGTTCGCGGCAGAGGTCTTCCGCGTCGGGAAACTGCTCAGGCTGCTGATTCATGGTGAGGCATTTCCAGGGTGTCAAAATAGGATTGCAGGATGACCTGGGCGGCGCGCGCGTCCAGCAAGGGCTTCCTCTTCTTCCAGTCCAGGCCTTCCCGGCGCAGGTCGTCCTCGGCTTCCAGGGAGGAGAAGCGCTCGTCGCACAAAACCACGGGCAGCCGGAAGCGGCCCGAGAGCTGGTTGGCGAAGCGCCGCGCCCGCGCCGTCATCTCGTGTTCGCCGCCATCCGGCGCCAGGGGCAGGCCCACCACCAGGGTGCCGGGCCGCCATTCCTCGATCAGGCGTGCGATGGCCTTGAAACGGTGCTCGTTGTCGGGCACCGCGATGGTCTCCAGCGCCCGGGCCGTGCCCAGCAGGCGTTCTCCCACGGCCACGCCTATGCGTTGCAGTCCGAAATCGAAGGCCAACACCGTGCCGGAAGCGGGAAGTGGGAAGTGGGGAGTGGGGAGTGGGTCGGGCGAAGCCATCAGGCCCAGCGCCTCACGCTTTTCACGCATGCCCCGCCACTTCCGAGAGGGAGGCGAAGTCCACGCCCAGGAGGCGCATGGCAGCCGCGAAGCGCTGTTCGGGGGGCAGGCCGAAGATGATTTCCGGGTCGGCCGGCACGGTGAGCCAGGCGTTCTGTGACAGTTCGTGTTCCAGTTGCCCGGCGGCCCACCCGGCGTAACCGAGGGTCACCAGGATGTCCGAGGGGCGTCCGTCCATTCCCACGGATTGCAGGATGTCGCGGGAACTGGTGAGCCCCAGGTCGCTGCCCACGTTCAAGGTGGATTGCCAGTCGCCCCTGGGCCGATGGAGGACGAAGCCCCGGTCGGTCTGGACGGGGCCGCCGAAGTAGACCGGCATGCCGCCAAAACCCGTGGCCTCCAGGGGAATCTCGATACGCTCGAAGAGCGTGGCCAGATCCATGTCTATGGTGCGGTTGATGATGATCCCCAGCGCCCCCTGTTCATTGTGCTCACAGACGAAGGTCAGGCTGCGCACGAAATTGGGGTCGGCCATGGCGGGCATGGCGATGAGGAAGTGATTGCTGAGGTTCATGGTCGGTGTATTCACCGCGCCATTGTAATCGCGCCCGGGGCGCTTAACAATTTCGCCCCCGCATTAATCTGGAAAAGAGGCGCGCCGGCGAGGGCAGCCCGAGAGGGGGGCTCAACGATACCCCTCTCAGGCCGGCAGCGCGGCTTCCTCGGGATGGGTATAGCTCTTCAGCAGGCGGAGCAGTTCATCTTCCTGGAAGGGCTTGCCCAGGTAGTGGTTCACGCCGATTTCCTTCGCGTAGGCCCGGTGCTTGTCCGCCGTGCGCGAGGTGATCATGATGATGGGCACCTTCTTGAGACGGGCGTCGGCGCGCACGTTGCGGGAAAGATCGAAGCCGTCCATGCGCGGCATCTCGATATCCACCAGCATCACGTCCGGCACGGTTTCCAGCAACTGCTCCAGCGCATCCACGCCATCCTTGGCGGTGACCACGCGGTAGCCTTCCCGCTCCAGCAGGCGGCCGGTGATCTTGCGCACGGTGAGGGAGTCGTCCACCACCATGATGGTGGGTACGGTGACCGGCTTGGCTTCGTCGGCCTTGGCCTGTTTTTCCAGGGCTTTTTTCAGCGCCGGCGTGAATTCCCGCGCCGCCAGGGCCACCGGATTCACGATCAACACGACTTCGCCGTCGCCCAGCACGGTGGCGCCGGAGACGCCCACCACACGGGCCAGTTGCGGGCCGATGTTCTTGACCACGATTTCCTGGTTGCCCCGGAGCTCGTCCACATGCAGGGCGATGCGCTGGTTGCCGCTCTTGAGCAGCAGCAGCCAGGTGTGGTGCAGTTCCCGTGCCGGCTGGGCATGGTTGTCGCCGAACAGGCGCGCCAGGAAGTGGTAGGCGTAATGCACGCCCATCCAGTCCACGCCGCCGTCGCCCAACACCTTGTCCAGGTGGGCGGGCTTTACTTCCCGCGCCTGCTCCACCATGGCAGAAGGGATGGCGTAGGTCTTGGCGCCCACGCGCACCAGGAGCGCCTGGGTGACCGCAAGGGTCAGAGGCAGGTAGATATGGAACTGGGTGCCCTGGCCCTGGGTGGAGCTGACATCAATGCGCCCGCCCAGGGTGGCGGTTTCGCTCTTCACCACGTCCATGCCCACGCCCCGGCCGGCCACCTCGCTCAGCTCGGCCGCCGTGGACAGCCCGGACTGGAAGATGAGGGCGGTCAAGGCGGACTCTTCCACCTCGGCGCCGGGTTCGATGATGCCCAGTTCTTCGGCGCGATGGCGGATTCGGCCGTGGTCCAGGCCGGCACCATCGTCGCTCATCTCGATGGAAACTTCATTTCCCTGGTGGGCGACGGTCAGGGAAATCTCGCCGATTTCCTGCTTGCCCCGGGCAAGTCTTTCCTCCGGCATCTCGATGCCGTGGGTGATGGCGTTGCGCAACAGGTGTTCCAGGGGCGCGGCGATGCGTTCCAGCACGCTGCGGTCCATCTCCACCTGTCCGCCGCGAATCTCCAGGTTGGCCTTCTTGCCCAATTCCTTGGCGGTCTGGCGCACCAGGCGGTGCAGGCGGCTCGCCAGGCTGTTGAACGGCACCATGCGCACGCTCATGAGGGCCTGGGCCAGCTCCCGGTTGATGCGTCCCTGGCTCACCAGGGCGGCGTCGGCCTGTTCCAGGTTCTTCAGCAGGTTGTGCTGGATGGTGCCCACGTCGTTCACGCTCTCGGCCATCATGCGCGTGAGTTCCTGGAAGCGCGTGAAGCGATCGAATTCCAGCGGGTCGAAATCGCCGTGAGCCTCGCCGGTGAGAATCTGGCGCGACTGCATCTGGGTCTCGGCCTGGATTTCGATCTCCCGCAACTGCTTGCGCAAACGGATGACGTTTTCCGTGAGATCCAGGAGCGAGGTGTGGAGCGTGCGCATCTCGCCCTCGATGCGGGCGCGGGAAATGCTCATCTCGCCGGCTTCGTTCACCAGGCGGTCAATCAGGCTCGCCCGTACCCGCAAGGACGCTTGTTGCCCGGCGCCGGAGGATTCCATCGGCTCCAGAGTGGCTGCGACGGCAGGTTCGGCCGCCGCGGTGGACTCACCGGCGGCCTCACGCGCCGATTGGGCCGCCAACTCGGCCGCGGCGGGTAGACCGCCGCTACGCAGGGCATCCAGAACATGACTGATGCGGTCCATGTCCAAGTGATAGGCTTCGAAGAAGGCCGGGGTGATCGTACCGCTTGCCACCGCCTGCTCCACCCGCGATTCCAGGGCGTGCACCAGTTCGCCCAGGCTCATGACCCCGGCCATGCGGGAACTGCCCTTCAGGGTGTGCAACAGGCGGGCCAGCGCCTTGGCGGGGCCGGGCGCCTCCGGGTTGCCGTGCCAGAGCCTGGACTCGGACTCGATGTCGCGCATCAGGTCCAGGCTCTCCTCCAGGAAGATGGGCAGCAGTTGTTCGTCAATGTCGTCATCCAGCCGCACCGGGCGCGGGGCTTCCGCAAGCGGCTGGGCCGTGGCCGGGACCGTTTCGGCTTCCTTGGCCGTGTCCACGTGATGGTGCAGCTCGGCATGCATCCCGGCGTTGGCGGCCTCGATGCGAGCCACCAGTTCATCCAGGGGCTGGGGCATGCGTTCGGCGACGATCTCGGTGAGCATGGCCTCGATGCCATGCGCCCCCTCGTTCAGGATATCCAGGTAATCCGGCGCCGACATTTCGGCTTCGGCCAGACGCTGCATCAGGTGTTCCAGCCCGCGCGCCAACTGCTGCAAGGCGGAGAAGCCCACCGTGCCGGAAATGCCGGCCAGGGTATGGGCGGCCCGGTAGGCGGCCTCCGGTGGCGGCATGAACGGCGTGGAGGACAGGCGGTCCAGTTCGGCGCGCAGCGTCGCGAAGCGGCCCAGCGCCTCATCCACGTAGGAGTCGAACAGCCCCCGGGACATGTTCAGGGGGCCGATGGTGACGGTGTCGGGCCTGGAGGCGGGTTGTTCGAGAACGGGCTCGGGAGCGGGTTGTCGGACCTCTTCGGTCGGCATGGGCGCTGCGGCCGGGGGCGCCTCCAGAGGTTCGGGGCTTCCGACCGGCGCCGGCAGTTCGGCGACAACCGCCGCCTCGGGTGGCTCCTGTTCCGCCGGATGGGCGGCTATCGCAAGCATCGCCGCGGGCAGTAGGATTTCTGCGGCGAGCGGGGAAAGTTCAGGCGGAGTTTCGGGGACGGCCGTGGCGGGGCACGCGACGGCCGGCTCGGCTGATACCTCAGCGGGCGGGGCAGGGATTTCCTCAAAGGCCTGTTCGAAGGCGGCCTCATCGGACAGCGGCTCCTCGATAGCCGGCTCCTCCCGGGGCGCCTCGGGCGCTTCCTCCAGCCCAGTCTCCGTGGCGGGTACCTCGTCCAGAGGCTCGAAGACGAACTCCGCCTCGACCTCTGTTTCGACCGCCGCAGGGGCCTGGCCTTGATCCACTGCCGCCAGGGGCGGGAGTGCCGGGGCTTCTTCCAGTTCGGGGAAGGCTTCCTCGCCGATGGCCGAGAGCATGCGGGCCACGGCCTCGGAGCTTTCCACGGCTTCCTCGCCTGGCAGCAATTCCGGCAGGGGCGCTTCCTCCATGGCCTGGACCGGCGGCTCCTCGCCGAGATCGAAATCCAGGGGGGCCAACTCTTCGGCCTCGGCCTCCGGGATGGGAGGGGCGACCTGCTCTGATTCCGGCAGGGCCGGCAATTCCGGTTCCCCGGACACTTCTTCCAGAAGGAGATTTTCCGGCTCCGCCGCAGGTGGCGAAGGAGAAGCCTCCGTTAGCGGCGGAAGTTCCTCGGACAACTGCGGGGGTTCTTCCGCGGCTGCTTCGGGTGCCAAAGGTATGGCCGGCGCGACGGTCGGTGGCGGCGTGTCGCCGGTCTTCATGTTCTCGGCGAGGGCGACAAGCGCTCCGGCATCCATGTGCGTGGAGCCGCCCGCGTCCAACTGGTCGACCCAGCGGCTGAAGACATCGTGGGCGTCGCCGATGAGACCATGCAGGGCCTCCGTCGCGTCCATCTCCGCCTGAAGCCAGCGGTTCATGACCTGCTCGACAGACCAGGCCACCTCGCCCAGCTCCTTGAGATTCACCATGCGGCCGCTACCCTTCAGGGTATGGAAGCCGCGGCGTATGGTGATCAGGACATCGTGATCATGCGGGTTGGAGCGGGAACGGCCCAGGTTCTCGCCGATGGTGTCCAGCACCTCCTTCGCCTCTTCCAGGAAGATGGCCAGCAGTTCGGCGTCAATTTCCTCGCGGCCGGATTCGGCCAGGCGTGCGGTTTCTTCGGAAAGCACCGGCTCCGCCGGCGCAAGCTCGCCGAGGTTGGACTTTTGATAGGCCTCGCCACCCGCCGAGGTGGCCTCAAGTTGTTGCAGGGCATGATCGGCCCGCTGCTCCAACTGGGCGTCGCCGGCCAGATTGGCGTCCTGTCGAATGACTTCCAGGTTCTTGTGCAGCCTGTCCCGCAGGTATTCGTCTTCCGGCGCCTCCTCCAGGGCATCGGCCAGCGCCTGGGCCCAGCGCTTCTGCTGTTCCAGTTGCTGCTCGACGCTTTCCGATTCTTCGCCCGCCGCGGCCGCTTCCTCGGCTTCCCGCTGCTCCGGGTTGAGCAGGGCGTCAATGTCGGCGGTGCCATAGGGCAGGGAAGCGACGAAGAAACCGAGAGCCGACAACTTGTCCGCCACTTCCTCGAACAGGGCATCATCGCCCTCGCCCCGGGCAAATTCGGCGATCAGGTCGGCGCACTTGTGCAGGACGGAAACCGCCCGCTCCTGGCCGAGGATGTAGAGCGCGCCTTCCACCTGCTTGATCGGGGCCGGCAAGCCTTCCAGGCCCCCGCGTTTGGAAGGATCGCGGAAGAAACCGTCCAGGGCCTGCTCGATCTGGTTCAGGTTGCTCTGGATTTCTCTGACCACCTGGCGCATGACCAGGCGCTCCTGCGCCTTGCGCGACATCTCGTCCAGCAGCGGTGCTTCGAGGGCTCCCAGGGGTTCGCCTCGCTGGAGAGCGCCCAGCCGGGTGACCATCATGTCCACCTGGGGCACGAAGTTGTCATCCAGGCGCTCGAAGTTGTCCAGGGTGTTTTCCAGCAGCAGGAGGGCGGTCGCCGTTTCCATGCCGAGGGCTTCCGACTGGCGCAGGGGATCCTTGCGCAGCCATACGGCGACACCGCGCACGGCGCCGGCCAGCCGGCGGATCATGGGGTCGTTCAGGCGGGCCGCCTGTGCTTCGAGGCGGGCGGTATCTTCGTCCAGTTGCGGCAGACTGATGGCGGCGCCGGCACAGAAGCGTTCCCAGTCTTCCTTGGCGGCCAGTACGGCTTCGCGTACGTCGCGCAGCATGGGTTGTGCGATTTCCAGCTTTGGCTCGGACTCCGGCATGAGCCCGGAGAGGCCGAACGTTTCCCGGATGCCCTGGGCGTCCGCCCGGCCCCCCGGTGTGACGGCCACCTGGTACAGGACGTCGCGCATGAGGCGTTCGGAGACGTTGGGAGACCCCGAGATGAGCCGGCGCATCTGACCGTCAATGCGGCCACACAGCCGTTTGGCCGCGGTGTTGTCGCCGGTCTTGCCATCCGCCAGAACATCGAAAAATCCGCCCGCGGCCCACCAGAAGGCTCGCGCCGCCGGAAGGGTCTGACAGGTTTCCACCGTGCCGATGGCCTGGCGCATGTCGGCGATGCCTTTCCCATGGCGCAGGAATTGCAGCAGACCCCGCTGGAAGCGGGCACGTTCCCGGCGCAGGATCCTGGGAACTTGTTCCGGAGTGGGGGCGGCGAAGTCCGCCGGGCGGCGTGGCGGCCTCCGACTCAGATCCGGGAAGAACAGGTCGGAGGGCCCCGCCCCCTCCACGCCTCGGGCACCTTGCAGTTCCAGGTAGAGCGGCAGCAGGCGGAAGGGTTGGTCCGGATGACCGTTGGCCAGTTCATCCAGATAATGCCGCAACAGCGTCAGACCCTGCTGGGCCAGCGCCATGCGTTCGTGAGAGGGCTCTATCTGGCCGTGTTCACATTCGTTGACGAGCTTCTCGATGGTCTGGGCGAACAGCGTCGCGCCGTCCAGTCCGACGATGGCCAGCGCCCCCTGCGCCTGGTGCAGATGGGTGGCGGCGAATTTTATCTGGGCACGATCCCCGCCCTCCGAGAAAGACTCGAGCGCCTCCGCCGCGCGGGCGCAGGACAGATCAATTTCGCTCTTGACCCAGACCAGGGGGCCGATGTCGCTTTCTGGAACGGCGGTCATGTACTCTCTACCCCTGCCACTATGCTTTGCATGAGTCGAGAATCAAGAACTGCCCGTGGAGCACCTCTCTCGACTTCCCACTTCCCACTCTCCACTCCCCGCGTCAGACCTTGAAGCCGGACACCGAGCCCTTCAGTTCCGCGGCCAGTTCCGTCAATTCGCCGATGGACACCGCGGTTTCCTTGGTGCCGGCCGTGGTGCGGTCCGTCACCTGCAGAATGCCTTTCATGCTTTCCGCCACGTGGGTAGCGGTTACCGCCTCGTGCTGCGTCGAGGTGGAAATGGATTCGATCAGTTGTGCAAGATTCCGGGACACGGAGGAGATTTCCGCCAGGGCCTGACCGGCCGCGTCGGACAACTTGGTGCCATCCACCACCCCGCGGGTACTGTTCTCCATGGCGGACACCGCATCCTGGGTATCCGTCTGAATGGTCTTCACAATGGCCGCGATCTGTTTCGTGGCTTCGCCGGAACGTTCGGCCAGACGCTGCACTTCTTCCGCCACCACCGTGAAGCCTCGGCCTGCTTCGCCGGCGGAAGCCGCCTGGATGGCTGCGTTCAGGGCCAGCACGTTGGTCTGTTCCGTAATGTCCGAGATCAGTTCCACGATTTCGCCGATCTCCTGGGAGCTTTCACCCAGGCGCTTGATGCGCTTGGAAGTTTCCTGGATCTGCTCGCGGATGTCGTTCATGCCGGAAATGGAGTTCTGCACGGCCTCGGCGCCTTTTTCGGCGGCCTCCAGGGAGTGGCGCGCCACCTGGGCGGACTGGGCGGCACGTCCGGACACCTGGCTCATGGATTCGGCCATGGTCAGCACCGATTCGCCGGCTTCCTGAATTTCCTGCGCCTGGTGTTCGGAGGCGGCGAGCAGTTCGTCGGAAGTGGCCTGGGCCGTCATGGCGGCGTGGGACACCTGGCCGGCTGCCTCGTTGATCCGCTTCACCAGCACGGACAGCTCTTCAATGGTGTAGTTCACCGAGTCGGCAATGGCCCCGGTCACGTCTTCCGTCACCGTGGTGCGCACGGTCAGGTCGCCGTCGGCCAGGTCGCCCATCTCGTTCATCAGGCGCAAAATGGCCTGCTGGGTGGCGTCCTTTTCCATTTCGGCCTGTTGCCGCTGCGCTTCGGCCTCGCGCCGCCGTTGCTGCGCGTCGTCATTCACCGCCATCACGATCAGGGCCAGCAGGCCCAGGATGATCAGCACCATGACGAAGGTCAGCAGCGTCGTCAGTGCATGGCTGTGCAGGTCCGTCGTCAGTTCCTTCTCCAGCTTGTCGGAGGCTTCGAACAGGGTGCCGCCTTCCCGGATGATGTGGCTGCCGGCCTCCTTGGCCTGCACCAGGTTCTGAATGTTGCCCAGGATGCCGCCGACCGCTGCCTCGTACGCCTTGAAGGCGGTGTCGAGTTCCGGCGCCGTACCACTCTTCGATGCCTTGCCGATGGCTTCGCGGAAGCTCATCATGTCCTTGCCCACCTGGAAAGCGGACTCCGGATCAATGGCGCCGCTCACCAACAGTACGTTGGCGTTCTTGGCGATGCGCTGGGAGAGCATGGGCAGTCGCGCCGACGAGCCCTCCTTGGAGGTGGCCGCCACCTGCTCGGAAAGCTCCAGCAGGCGGGCATTCCTGGCGTTGATGTCCGCCACGGCCTTGCCCAGAGCCACCAGGTTCTTTTCCTGTTGCAACACGGCGCCGACATACTTGTCCGTCTTGACCCACTCGGCATTCAGGGCCTTGAGCAGGGGGGCCGTATCCTTGAGGTCGGGGCTGCCGGGAACGCTGACCCCTTCGATGTCGCCGCCGTTGGTTACGGCAGAGAGCAGGGTGCTGAAGGTTGCGCGGCTGTCCTTCAATTCCTTGAAGAAGGCCGGATTTCCTTGCAGGGCCTGCTGGGCTGCCTTGGCCATGCGCTGCGACAGCATACGCATCTGTCCAGCCGCCGAAGAGTAGGCGGCGCCCTGGGTGGTGGCACGGCTGTCAAGCCAGACCAGGCTCGCGCTGCTTAGCAGCACCACGCCAAGCAACAAACCCAGGAGCCGCAAGCGCTGAGCCAGGGTTCTCTCGCCGCCGGCACGTGAAGATGCACCGGTGCCGGGCTTGTCAGTGCCGGCCTTTCGGCCAAAAAGGGTGAATGCCATGGGTCACTCCGGAAAAACGTCGGTTGCGCGATGCGGCGATTTAAATGCCAATTTCTAGGAAGGCAGGCTGGGCCAGGAGATTCCTGAGCAACAGCCTGCGCCAGATACGTCCCTGCTTGTCCACGTACTGCTCGCCCGCCCACGGGCGCAGATCCCGGTCTTCCTGGAGTTCCAGTTCTTCCGGGTTGCGCAGGCCCAGGGCGCGGTTGATGCGCAGGGCGCTATTGATGCCGAAGCGGGCGCCCACCAGGAGCAGTCGGTTATTGCTGCCGGGCGGGATGTGTTCGCCGCCCTGGAAGGCGGAAAAATCCACCACCGCATAGAGGGAGCCGCGGATGTTTGCAATGCCGTCAAACCAGGGCCGGGTCAGGGGCACGGAAGTCAGCGCGGGCGTGGGCAGAATTTCGCCCGCATCGCCGAGGTCCAGCAGCCAGTATTCCAGGCCCGCCTGAATGCCCAGAAGCGCGCGCGTCACGCCACCGCGTTTGGCGCTCGCAAGACGCTCTACCAGACCCTTCTGGAATTCGCGCAGGCTGATGCGTTTGGCCATGTCAAAGGCGTCTGTGGGTTAGCCGAGGGCGGCGATCTTGGCCAGAAGAGCCGGGCCGTCCACCGGTTTGACCACGTAGTCGTGGGCACCCTGGCGCATGCCCCATATCTTGTCGGTTTCCTGGCCCTTGCTGGTGCACATGATGACGGGAATGGTCCGGGTCGCCTCGTCCCGACTGATGGTCCGGGTGGCCTGGTAGCCGTTCAGGCCGGGCATGACCACATCCATCAGGATGAGATCGGGTTTCTCGGACTTTGCCTTGGCAATGCCCTCTTCCCCGTTCTCCGCCATGACTACGTAATAGCCTTTGGCGGTCAGCAGTTCGTTCAGGGCGAAACGCTCGGTCGGGGAGTCGTCAACAATGAGAATCTTGTGAATCGGCATGGAAGGGTCCTCAGGCCGGATCGCCGCGCCCAACATGGGCTGCAACGGTCTTGAGCAGGCTGTCCTTGGTGAAGGGTTTGGTCAGGTATTCGTCGGAACCCACCATGCGTCCGCGGGCGCGGTCAAACAGCCCGTCCTTGGAGGACAGCATGATCACGGGGGTGCCGGCGAATCGGTGATTTTTCTTGATGAGGGCGCAAGTCTGATAGCCATCGAGCCTGGGCATCATGATGTCCACGAAGATCACGGCCGGGTGGTGATCGGCGATCTTGGCCAGGGCATCGAAACCGTCCTCGGCCAGGACGACCTGACAACCGGCCTGGACCAGAAAGATCTCGGCGCTCCGGCGTATGGTGTTGCTGTCATCAATCACCATGACCTTCACGCCGCTCAGATTGGTCTGATCCGCCATCTTCTTCCGTTACTCCCAAACCGCCATTGTCACCCGGCATATGGCATGCGCCGCAAGCGCGCCATGATATACCGAATAGACCCGCCATTGGTGTGGGATATGCGCGAGCTCGGGCATGGGGGCCAAGTCGACGCCGCTTCCCGTCTTGCCATCCCCTATCTTCCACATTGTGGGCCACCCCCTGGCCAAACCCGCGCATGGCCGGAATCCTCCGGGTTCATGGGGGCATCGGGTTTTCGGTTACAATCGGCCGAATCTTACCTCAAACGACATGCGGCGTGCCAGAAACAGCATAGGCTACCGCGAGCTCGTTTCCCGCCATGAATACCTCTACCGTTGATCCCGCACCGGATACGTCCCGAGACCCGTCCCGAGACTCGTCCCGCCTCCCCGCGCGCGATTTCGTCCCGCCCATCGTCATGTCGTTCGCGGCCAGCGACCCCTCCTGCGGCGCCGGTATCCAGGCGGACATCATGACCCTGTCCAGCATGGGCTGCCATCCGCTCACCGTGCTCACCGCCATCACGGTGCAGGACAGCGCCGGCGTGGAAGGGATACTCAGCATAGACGCGGACTGGGTGAGCGACCAGGCGCGCGCGCTCCTGGAGGACATGCCGGTCTCCGCCTTCAAGCTGGGTTTGTTGGGCAGCGTCGAGGCCATCGCCGCCATCGCCGAGATCGTTTCCGACTATCCGGACATCCCCCTGGTCATGGACCCGGTGCTGGCTTCCGGGCGCGGCGACGAGTTGGCGGACGAGGAGATGATCGCGGCCATCTTTGAGCTGCTCCTGCCTCAGACCATGGTGCTGACGCCCAACAGCATGGAGGCGCGGCGCCTGGCCGAGGATTCCAGCATCGAGGGCGACGACCCGGATCTGGCCGAATGCGCCCGGCGCCTGGTGGCCGCGGGCGCGCGCTATGTACTCATCACCGGCACCCACGAAAACACCGCCAAGGTCACCAACACCCTGTACGACGCCAGCGGTGTGGTGCGCAGCGATACCTGGGAACGCCTGCCGGGCAGCTACCACGGCTCCGGGTGTACCCTGGCTTCGGCTATCGCCGCCAACCTGGCCGCTGGTCTGGAAATGTCGGAGGCGGTGCGTGACGCCCAGGAGTACACCTGGCAGACCCTGAGCAACGGCTTCCGGCCCGGCATGGGTCAGTACATCCCGGATCGCTTCTTCTGGGCGCGGCAGGCCGATTTGAGTGAGGAAGGGGACTGAGTTGCGTCCCGTTCTGCGTGGCCTTTATGCCGTCACTCCCGACACGTCCGATACCTCCGGGCTGTTGCTGCGCCTGGAACAGGCGCTTCGGGGCGGCGTCCGCCTGGTGCAGTACCGCAACAAGCTGGCGGATGCCACGCTGAAAGGTGAACAGGCCGCCGCGCTGCTGTCCCTGTGCCGGCGCCACCAGGTGCCATTCCTCATCAATGACGACCTGGAACTGGCGCTGGCCCTGGGCGCCGACGGCGCGCATCTGGGCCGGGAGGATGCGCCGGTCGGCGGCCTGGCGGCTGCCCGGGCCGCCCTCGGTTCGGCGAAGATACTGGGCGTATCCTGCTACAACGAACTGGCTCGGGCGCGAGAGGCGGCGGCGGCCGGGGCCGACTACGCGGCTTTCGGCGCCCTGTTTCCCTCGCCCACCAAGCCCGCGGCGCTCGCCGCGTCCCTGGACCTGTTCGGGCAGGCGCGGCGGGAACTCGGTTGCGGCCTGTGCGGCATAGGCGGCATCACCCTGGAAAACGCGCCCCGGGCCATCGCCGCCGGTGCCGATCTCCTGGCCGTCATCACGGACCTGTTCGACGCGCCTGACGTCGAAGGACGCGGGGCAGCGTATGCTCGGTTGTTTAAAGAATGAATTGAACCGCAGAGACGCAGAGGCGCGGAGAAAACCTGAGTTTATGAGAACCTATTGCCTCGGCCGTCTGGTGCATCAGTTGAGGGCAGGCAATTGTTTTTCCTCAGCGTCTCTGCGCCTTAAATAGTGTTGTTTTATGTTGAGGTACCCCATGACCAGCAAGAATGAACAGCTTTTCACCCGTGCCCAGGCCGTGATCCCGGGTGGGGTCAATTCCCCCGTGCGCGCCTTCCGCTCCGTGGGCGGTACGCCCCGTTTCTTCGTTTCCGGCAGCGGTCCCCGCGCGACCGACGCGGACGGCAAGGAATACCTGGATTACGTCGGCTCCTGGGGGCCGCTCATCCTGGGGCATGCCCATCCGGAGGTGCTGAAGGCCGTTCAGGAAACCGCGGTGAAGGGCCTGTCCTTCGGCGCGCCGACGGAGATGGAAGTGGACATGGCGGAACTGCTCACTTCGCTCTTGCCCGGCCTGGACATGGTACGCCTGGTGAGTTCGGGCACCGAAGCCACCATGAGCGCCATTCGCCTGGCCCGGGGCTTTACCGGCCGCGACCTGCTCATCAAGTTCGAGGGTTGTTACCACGGCCACAGCGATGGTCTCCTGGTGAAGGCGGGTTCCGGTCTTCTGACCTTCGGCAACCCCAGTTCCGGCGGCGTTCCCGCGGACGTGGCGGCCCACACCCTGGTGCTGGATTACAACGACAGCGAGATGCTGGCCGAGACCTTCAAGACCCACGGCGCGCGCATCGCCGCCGTCATCGTCGAGCCGGTGGTGGGCAACATGAACCTCATTGCGCCGCGGCAGGAGTTCCTGCAAGCCATGCGCGACCTGTGCACGCAACACGGCGCGGTGCTCATTTTCGATGAGGTCATGACCGGTTTCCGGGTCGGCCCCAAGTGTGCCCAGGGCTACTACGGCATCCGGCCCGACCTCACGACCCTGGGCAAGGTCATCGGCGGCGGCATGCCCGTGGGCGCGTTTGGCGGCCGGCGCGACATCATGGAAAAGATCGCGCCGCTGGGCCCCGTCTATCAGGCCGGTACCCTCTCCGGCAACCCGGTGGCGGTGGCGGCGGGCCTGGCCACGCTGAAGCTGGTCACGGCGCCCGGCTTCTTCGAGGCGCTTTCCGCCCGCACCCTGCAACTCACAGAAGGCCTTACGGCGGCCGCGCGGAAACATGGCGTCGCCTTCAGCGCCACCGCCGTGGGCGGCATGTTCGGCCTCTATTTCCGTGCCACGCCGCCCGACACCTATGCCCAGGTGCTGGAGTGCGACAAGGAAGCCTTCAACCGCTTCTTCCATGCCATGCTGGATGCGGGCATCTACTTCGCCCCTTCCGCCTTCGAGGCCGGCTTCGTCTCCGCCGCCCACTCCGAGGCCGACATCCAGGCCACCATCGCGGCGGCGGACGCCTGGTTTGCCACCCAGAAGCCCTGACCGGAAACGCCGGGGCATGGGGCGAGGCTGAGGCTCGCCGCACCCGGCGTCCACCAAGGGCGTTTCCGTTTGGTTTTCGTTCTGCCGGCTTGGGAAGGATTTCATGGCAAGTACCGACGACGAGGGCTGTTCGGCCTGGAATCCGGGCGTGGGCTCATGGATTCCAACGGAGTTCATCGCGCTGGAAACCATCTTTCGCCCGGAGTGCGTGGCCATTCCGCTGGAGGAGATCGAGCAGGCCGTCGAGTTGACCGGCCTTGGGGCCGAAGAACTCACCCTGTACCGGCCGGAGCGTCTGGCGCTGCATGAGCTGATCGTTCGGGTTACGGCCGATATCGCGGTGGCGGAGGGCGAGGAAGAGCGGGTCTTCGGCGAGAACTTTCGCCGGATCACCCGGCGCATCTTCGATCAGGACATCGTCCCCCGGATGGCGGAAATCGCCGCGAGGCACGCCGAACTCCTGCTTGACGCCGAAACGATGGCGGGCGAAATTCTGGGCCAGACCCTTTTCGCCCAGGAAGCCCCCCGGGAGGCCAAGACGCCCCGGCGCGGCTGGCTGGCGCGTCTCTTCGCGTCGGCGCCGGACAAGGGACGGCCCAGGCAAACCGAGGAATCTGTGACCGAGCGGGACTGCCGGGTCATCGCGGAATACACGGCGGCCGGGCAGGCGGCCGGCGATCCGTTGCGTCGGGCCGTCTACCGGAGTCTGCACCGCATTCTGGGGACGCTCCTCGGCCGATATGGCCGGATCATCGGCGAGCCCGCCAACCTGGCGCGCCTGGCCGCCCGCCTCGTCGCCAACAGCCATGGCAGCCGCCTGATCGGCGAACAGATCGCGCCCTGGGTGGACGCGGCGATCGAGAGGGAGCAATACAGCCGGGTCGTGGTCCGGGCCGCGCCGGTGCTGATGAGCCTGAAAGGGGCCTCGGCCGCCGGCAAGAGTTACCTGCGGCCCATGCTGCGTCAGACCATGAGGGAGCAGGGGGTCGAGCCGGAGAGTTACGCGACCATCAGCCCCGACATCTGGCGGCGTCTCCTCCTCGACTACGAGTCCCTGGGGCCGGCGCGCAAGTACGCCGGGCCGCTCACCAGCCGTGAGTTGGTGGCGATTGACCGGAAGCTGGATCGCTACATCCAGTTCAAGGCGAACCGGGATAATGCGATGTCCCATCTGGTGGTGGATCGCTTCCGCTTCGACAGCTTTTCCGGCGACCAGGTGGGGCGCGTGCTGCACCACACCTATGTGCGGCATGTAGATACCCTGGTCATGTATTTCATCGTCACCCCACCCGAGGAAACCGTGGAGCGGGGCTGGAGCCGCGCCCTGGAGCGGGGGCGTTACAAGTCGGTGGAGGATTTTCTCGCCCACGCCGTCGAGGCGTATACCGGCATGCCCAAGATATTTTTCCGCTGGCTGGATCATGCCCATCCGGTCTTTCGCTACCAGTTTCTCGACAACCGCGTGCCCAAGGGCAACTATCCCAAGACCATCGCCCGTGGCGACCAGAATGAGATCACCATTATTGATCCGCTCGGCTTGATCAACATCGAGCGTTACCAGAAGGTGAATATCCACGCCGCCGTGCCGGACGAGGTTTACCCGCCCACGGCGGACTTGGGCGTGGCGCAGAACGCCGGCTTCCTCAAGGAGATCGTGCGCCGCGTGCCGAGAGTGGGCTTCGTTGCCGCCGAGGGCGCTCAGCCCTATCTGGTGGCCGAACGCGGCGTGTTCCGGGTGGCCGACGCGGCGCAACTGGCGGAAATCATGGCCTGCCCCGACCTGGCTGCCGTCCTGGCGGAGATCGCGCCCGGAACGGTGGCTTGACCGGTCAGGGGGCGCCGTCAGGCAAAAACGCCCGACATTCTGGGCGGCAGGCCACGGGTATGCTCCGCCCGCTGTCCCGGTGCACCGCGGTTCTGAGCCGACTATGGTGCCGAGGTGGTCTGCCCTACTTCGTTAGCGCCACGAAAAGCTCGGGCAATTTCTCCGGCAGGCGCTGGATGTTGTCTATTACCGTGTATTGCCGGCCGAAGATGGTGCTGACGTATTCGTCCGCCTTGGGGTCGAGGCTGATGCAGTAGCTGAAGATGCCTTCCCGGTCCAGCTCCTTCACCGCCTGGCGCGTGTCCTCGATCAGCAGCTGCTCGTCGTGGGTGTCCACATCCGACGGCTGGCCATCGGTGAGGATGAGCATGAGCTTCTTGTCGGCGGGGCGCGCTTCCAGGTAGTGGGCGGCGTGGCGCATGGCGGCGCCCATGCGAGTGGAATATCCGGCCTGCATGGCGGCGAGCCGCCCCTTGGCTTCATCGCCCCAGGGCTCGCCATAACCCTTGATGTGCAGGTAGCGCACGTCGTGGCGAGTGTTGGAATGGAAGCCGGCGATGGCGAAAGGGTCGCCCAGTTTCTCGATGGCCCAGGCCAGGAGCGAAACGGCCTCCTGGGAGAGTTCCAGGATGGTCTGCTCGGAGCCCTGGGCCTTCTCGTTGAGCGACTCCGAGAGGTCGAGCAGCAACATGACGGCGATGTTGCGGCCATCGGTACGATGGCTCATGTTGATGCGCGGGTCGGGGTTGGCGCCGCTCTTGAAGTCAATGAGGGAGCGGATGGCCACGTCCAGGTCCAACTCGCTGCCTTCCTCCTGGTAGCGGATGCGCACCTTGTCCTGGGGTTTCAGGAGATCCAGGATGCGCTTCAGGCGCTTGGCCAGGGCATCGTGCTTTTGCAGCAGCCTGTCTATGTCGGCCGGGTTGCCCTTGGGGTGCAGCCCCTCGTACACACTCACCCAGTCCGGCCGGTAAGTCAGGCTCTTGTAGTCCCATTCCCGGTAGTGGCGCGGCGGCAGTCCTTGTAACTCCTCGCCCGGCTCGATCTTGCGCTTTTCATCGAAGGCGTGTTCCTCGTCGCCTTCCTCGATGAATTGCCACATCTGCCGGTTGTCGTCCCGGTAATCCACCACCGTGTCATCGAAATGCACCCGGGCGAACTGGTCGCTCTGGCGCCGGGTCTTGGCCACGTAGGAAAGCGCCAGGCTGGCGATTTCCTTCGTTGAGGATTCGCCTTCCGCCATGAGGGCATGGAAGCGCTGCACGAAGTCGTTCAAGACCGGGTCGCGATAGCCGTGGTCCGGATCGAGCATGGCGCGGGAAATCATGGCCAGGCGGTGGCGCAGGCAGGAACTGGTCTCCGGGTCGCAGGCACCCTCCACCGGCTTGGGATGCAGGGCCAGGAAGATGCGTTTCAGTCCCGGATATTCACGACAGAGCAGGGTCTCCAGGCGGCAGTCCTCGAAGAACTCCACCGCCATGCGCTGGAACGGGCTCCAGTTGTCGGCGATCTGCGCCCGGGTCCAGCGGCGGTGCGCGACCATGTGGGCGAGCGTGGCCCGGTAGCGATTCAGGCCGGAGACGCGCTCCCCCTCTCCCCCTCCCCCGCCAGGAGGGAGGGGAGGAATCCAGTCGTCGTAAACATCCGGTATGCGCATGCCCAGCTTGTCGTAGTAGGGCACGGGCTTCCTGAGTTCATGGAAGGCGGTGGAGTAGGGCACCAACTGTTCGGACTCGTTCCACAGGCCGCGCAGGTAGAGTTCCAGCTTTCGCTCCACATCCATGAACAGGGTGCCGTGGCGCTCCCTTTGCAGCACGGCACGGCTGTCGGCGGATTGCAGGCTGAAGTAGTCCTCCTGGCGCTCCGGGTGATTGCGGTAGTTGGCGACGCCGTAGTCCACCCAGTTCTTCAGGCCCGCCAGGCTCAGTTGGGAGAGGAGGAAGGGCGCCTGGGCATAGAGGTGGGGCAGGCCCGGGCTGGGGAAAGTCGTGTGGTGGCCGTGAATGGAGCCGGTGGTGCGCTCCATGAGATCCCGGGCGATATCCAGGTAATGAGCCATCTGCTCCCGTGACAGGAGCTTTTTCGCCACGGGGGCGATGGTTTGCAGGAAGGGGGTGATGGCCTTGCCGTTGGGCGATTTCTGCATCTTCATGATGAAGAGCATCACTTCATCAAGAACTGCCTCCTCCCCCAGCGCCTGGGCGGTGGAGGGCCATTCCTCCAGGAAGGCGAGCATGGGCTCCACGCCCCGCCCAAGCTTGCCGATGATGCGGGCGGCATCCAGATAGTGATAGACGTCGTCCCGGCCGAGGATGGCCAGGGCTTCCATCATCACATCCTCGAACACCTCCTCCACCTGCCTGAAGCGGGTGTCGAGCTTGGCCCAGTAGGCCTGCATCAAGGGATGCTGGTATTCGGTGTCGGTCATGGCAGCTTCGTTCATCCTTGAAACGGCAATTTGAACCGCAGAGGCGCAGAGGCGCGGAGAAAGTCAGAACCCAAGACAACAAAGGAGCCACACAATGCCGGACTTTGACTTCAGCGACACCTTGTCGGTTTTCCTCTGCGTCTCTGCGCCTCTGCGGTGAATAGGGTTCTTGCCAAGCACCTACGCAAACGTGGCGTCAATCGCGTGATCCAGGGTCTCGCGGATGTCGGCGTCGTCGGTGATGGGGCGCACCAGGGCCATGCGGCAGGCGTCCCGGGCCGCCACACCGTCCTTGATCAGCGTGGCGGCGTACACCAGCAAGCGGGTGGAGATACCCTCGTCCAGTCCGTGGCCCTTCAGGTTGCGGGCGGTGTGGCCGATCTTCACCAGCTTGCCGGCAGCCGCCTCGTCCAGGCCGGTCTCCCTGGCCAGGATGGTGGTCTCCAGGGCGGCGCCGGGATAATCGAAATCGAAGGCGGTGAAGCGCTGCTTGGTGGACTGTTTCAGATCCTTCATCAGCGACTGGTAGCCCGGGTTGTAGGAGATGACCAGCTGGAAGTCGGGATGGGCCTGGATCAGTTCGCCCTTCTTGTCCAAAGGCAGGGTACGCCGGTGGTCGGTGAGGGGGTGGATCACCACGGTGGTGTCCTGGCGTGCCTCGACGATTTCGTCCAGGTAGCAGATGGCGCCGATGCGGGCGGCGGTGGTGAGCGGGCCGTCCAGCCAGCGGGTGCCGCCGCCTTCCAGCAGGTAACGGCCCACCAGGTCGGAAGCCGTCATGTCCTCGTTGCAGGCCACGGTGATGAGCGGCTTGCCCAGTTTCCAGGCCATGTACTCGACGAAGCGGGACTTGCCGCAGCCGGTGGGGCCCTTCACCATCACCGGCAGGCGGTTGCGGTAGGCGGCCTCATAAAGTTCCACTTCCTTGCCCTGGGCCTGGTAGTAGGGCTCCTTCTGAACCTTGTATTGCTCTTTGTCGGTCATGGCAGATTCCTTGCTGTAGGGCGCATCATGCGCAGCCTACCAAATTCCACATCGTTATCCGGGTTTTTGTTCCCGGAAACAAAACGCCCCCAGCGGACCGGGGGCGTTTTTTGCTGCTTCAGTGCTGCACGTGCTTACTTATGCACGCCCAGCTTCTCGCGCCAGCCCGGGAAGATCTTGTCGGCGTCCTTGGGGAAGGACTCGAAGGCGCGGGCGAATTCCTTGTGCTCCTTGGCCCACTCGATGGGGTCGGCACCGGCCTTCCAGCACTCGTAGGACTGGCGCAGGGAGATCGCGCCGGCGGCCGGAGAGTCAATGTGGCCGTAGGAGCCGCCGCCCGCCGTGTTGATCACGTTGCCGTGACCCAGGTTCTCGAAGAAGCCGGGCAGACGCAGGGCGTTCATGCCGCCGGAGATGATGGGCGTCGTGGCCTTGATGCCGTCCCACTTCTGGAAGTAGACCGGGCCCTGGCACTCGTCGCGCTCGATCATGTAGGCGATGACCTTGTCGTCGCCTTCGCCTTCCATCTTGCCGTAGCCCATGGTGCCGACGTGGATGCCGGAAGCCCCTTGCAGGCGGGACATCTTGGCCAGCACAAACGCCGTGTAGCCGCGCTTGGCGCTGGGGGAGGTGACCATGCCGTGGCCGGCGCGGTGGTAGTGCAGGAACTGGGCGGGGTACTGGCGGCGGCAGGTGGTGACCATGCCGGGGCCGCCGACGAAGCCGTCCACCAGGAAGGCCAGCTTGTTGGCATCCGGGCCGAAGGTTTCCAGGGCGAAATCGGCGCGGGCGCACATCTCGTAGTGGTCGTCGGCGGTGATGTTCATGGAGAACAGCTTGGCCTGGCCGGTCTCGTCCATGGCGCGCTTCATGGAGTCATACACCAGGGGCAGCACCTTCTTGATCGGGGCGAAGACCTGGTTGCCCTGGGGCTCGTCGTTCTTGATGAAGTCGCCACCGAGCCAGAACTGGTAGGCGGCCGCGGCGAAGGGCTCGGGACGCAGGCCCAGCTTGGGCTTGATGATGGTGCCGGAGATGTAGCCGCCGTCCTTGGTGGGGCGGCCCAGGATGCGCCACAGCTCTTCGATGTTGACCGCCGGACCGTCGAACTGGCGCACGACTTCGGGGGGCACCCAGAAGTCAATCATCTTGGCGTGCTCGATGTCGCCCATGCCCTGGTTGTTGCCGATGGCCAGCGTCAGGAAGGAGACCAGCATGAAACGGCCGTCAATCACGTTGCGGTCGAAGAGCTCCAGCGGATAGGCGATCCGCATGTCTTCGGTGGCTTCGTCAATGTGGTAGACCAGGGCATCCACGCCCTTGGTGAAGTCGTCGGTGGTGGACACTTCCACGTTGGTGCCGGTGGAGGACTCGGCGGCGAAGTGGGCGGCGGCTTCCAGGTAGCCGGTGCCGTCCTTGGGCTTCATCTTGTAGGCCACCAGGATGTGCTTGGCACCCTTGATGAGGTCTTCTTCCTTCAGGTCAAGCGCGGCGTAACGTGCGGACTGATCCATGTGTCTGTCTCCTTGGTTTGACTGGTTTGCTGTTCTCGATGGATGAATCTTAAACAGGTTAATTCATAAACAACATTCACGTATTTTTATTGAGACCATAAGTCCCTGAGGGCTGGGGGTGATGCGGGTTCAGGCGCCGACATGGCCGGCGTGCAGTTTTTTCAAGGCTGACAAATCGGTACCGGAAAGATCGGGCAGGACGGTCAGCGCGCCGCTGAAATCCTGTCCCCGGGTGTAGTCGTTCACCGTGACCACCGTGGGCACGCCGGCCCCGAGGCTGGCCTTGATCCCGGCCCCCGAATCCTCCACGGCCAGGCATGCGGTCGCGGGAACTCCCAGGCGCTCCAGCACCCAGTGATAGATGTCCGGGGCCGGTTTCTTGGCCGGCACGATGTCGCCGGCACCGATCACCTCGAACCAGCGCTCCGCCTCGGCGCCGAGGTTGTGCCGCAGCAGGGCGGTCACGTTTTCCGGCGTGGTGGTGGTGGCGATGGCGAGGGTGAGTCCTTCGGCGCGTGCCTCGGCGATCAATTCCTTGATGCCGGGGCGCAGGGGAATGGCCCCGGCTTCGAGCAGGCGCACGAAATGGCGGGTCTTGGCCTTGTGCAACTGGGCGATGCGCTCCTGGGCGTCCGGGGCCGCCAGGAAGGCCGGATCATGACGTTCCGCATAGAAGGCCATGCGCTCCTTGCCGCCGGTGACGGCCAGCAACTCGCCGTAAAGCGCTTCGTCCCAGTTCCAGGCGAGACCCGCTTCGAGGAAGGCGGCATTGAAGGCGGGACGGTGGCCGTCCCGTTCCGTGTCGGCCAGGGTGCCATCCACGTCGAAAATAATGGCAGAAAGTTTCATGCGGGCAGTTTATGCAGGCACTTCTATAAGGTACAGTCACGTTTTCTTATGTTCACAATAAGAAGCTTCCATGAAGAATGTCACGCTGCGCCAGCTCAAGGTGTTCGAGGCCGTGGCGCGCCATCTCTCCTTCTCCCGGGCGGCGGAAGAATTGCACCTGACTCAGCCCGCCGTCTCCATGCAGGTGAAGAGCCTGGAGGACGAGGCCGGTCTGCCGCTGACGGAACAGGTGGGCAAGAAGGTCTTCCTCACCAGCGCCGGCGCCGAACTGGCGCGCCACGCCCGGGTCATCGCCCAGCAGTTGCGGGAGGCGGGCCAGGCCCTGGCGGCCATCAAGGGCGTGCGCGGCGGCCAGATCCATATCGGCGTGGTCAGCACGGCCAAGTATTTCGCCCCACGCCTCATGACGCTTTTCCGCTCCCGCCACCCGGACGTGGAACTGCGCCTGGGGGTGCATAACCGGGAAACCGTGGTGAAACTGCTGGCCAACAACGAGATTGACATGGCCATCATGGGTCTGCCGCCGCGGGAACTGGACACGGTGTCCGAGGTGTTCGCCGAACATCCCCTGGTGATCATCGCCCCCCTGGATCATCCCCTGGCCGACCGGGATTCGATCGCTCCGGAGGAACTGGTCAAGGAGACCTTCCTCATCCGGGAGCAGGGCTCCGGCACGCGCGGCGCCATGGAACGCTTCTTCGCCGAGAGGGGCGTGACCCTGGCCAACACCGTGGAGATCGGCAGCAACGAGACCATCAAGCAGGCGGTCATGGCGGGCATGGGCATCTCCTTCATATCCAGCCACTCCATCGCCCTGGAGATGTCCGTGGAACGGCTCATCTGCCTGCGGGTCCAGGGCACGCCGGTGATGCGCCAGTGGCACGTGGTGCGCCGGGCGGAGAAGCACTTCCTGCCTCCGGCCGCCGCCTTCCACGCCTTCCTGTGCCAGGAAGGCGCGCGCCTGATCATGGAAGGCGGCTGTTCGACGACCGTCTCGCCCAGAAAAGCCTGAGGCAAATAACAGCCTGAACCGCACAGGCAGTCGTAGGTCGGGCTTCAGCCCGACAAAATCGAGCATGGAAAAGCTTGTCGGGTTAAAACCCGACCTACAGCTGCGTCTCTGCGGTGAATCAAGCGCGTTTCAGGATTAAAATTCCAGCCTTTCCTCCGACTTTCTTTCCGCCGCCATGACCGATAAGCCGCTCCCGTCTACCGTCGCCGCCATCCTGGCCGAGGCCCTGCCCTACATCCGCCGTTTCCACGGCAAGACCATCGTCGTGAAGTACGGCGGCAACGCCATGACGGACCCGCAACTGAAGGAATGCTTCGCCCGGGACGTGGTGCTCCTGAAGCTGGTGGGCATGAACGTGGTGGTGGTGCACGGCGGCGGTCCCCAGATCGAGGATCTCTTGAAGCGCGTCGGCAAGAAGGGCGAGTTCGTGCAGGGCATGCGCGTGACGGACGCCGAGACCATGAGCGTGGTGGAAATGGTGCTGGGCGGCCAGGTGAACAAGGAGATCGTGAGCCTGATCAACCAGCACGGCGGCAAGGCCGTGGGCCTCACCGGCAAGGATGGTTCCTTCATCCGGGCCAAGAAGCTCATGATGCCGCACAAGGACAACCCGGAAGACCTGCTGGACATCGGCCAGGTGGGCGACATCACCGCCATTGACCCCAGCCTCATCGGCCTCCTGGATTCCGGCGCCTTCATCCCGGTGATCGCCCCCATCGGCGTGGGTACGGAGGGCGAGTCCTACAACATCAACGCCGACGTGGTGGCGGGCAAGCTGGCGGAAATCCTCAAGGCAGAAAAGCTGGTGTTGCTCACCAACACCCCCGGTGTGCTGGACAAGGACGGGGTGCTGCTCACCGGCCTCACGCCGCGGGAGATTGACGAGATGTTCGCCGACGGCACCCTGTCCGGTGGCATGCTGCCCAAGATTTCCTCCGCCCTGGACGCGGCCCGTAGCGGCGTGCGCTCGGTGCACATCATAGACGGCCGGGTGGAGCACGCCCTGCTCCTGGAGATTCTCACCGACCAGGGCGTGGGCACGCTGATCAAGAGCAAATAAGACGCCGGGTCTCCATCGCCCGGAGCAGAAAGGCCCGCCTCGGCGGGCCTTTTGCATGGCTGTGACGAAGCTCAGGCGTGGTGGTGCAGGGCAAGGGCCGAACGAAGCGTGGTGGCCCAGGGCAACAACCCCCTGGCTCAGGCAGCCGAACGCCGTCTGCCTGGATTTCCGACCCGGGTACATGTTGTCCCTCCTGGCGGCCAGGGCTGAGCCATTCGGGCCGCCGGTCCCGTATGCCGTACTTGCCATGAAACAAAATGTAGCGTCTAATCGCTCACGCTATTCCATCGGGGTAGTTGGCGTCCGGTCAGGGGGCCGGACATGCGCTCGCGAAAAATCCCCTTGGCACCGCATTCATTTTGAGGATGTACCCGATCTGAATTGACTGGAGGTATGACCATGCACCAACGCTTATTGAAATGGCAGGGCGTCATTACCATTGGAGGGTTGTTGATTTGCACGGCCCACGCGGAGCAGTCCAACCTGACATGCCAGGTAAGGTGTAGTGACACAAAGCTGCGTACCGGGATCGCCGAGTTGATCTGGTCCAGCCCGGTGGGCGCTGCCGCCACGCGGGATCTGCCGCAACTGGATGTCAGCGTATTCCATGGTGGTTTCACGCGCGGCCTGTATCAATCCTTCGGGGTGATTGGTGAAGGCAGGGCACCCCAGGCGGAACCGAGTGCGACTCGGGATATTCAGGCCGAAGGGCGCACCACTCGGGCCTACGACCTGAAATTGCGCGTTCCCGAGAAAACCCGCGCCGTCGCGACGGCTTCAGGGGGCGAGGCGAGGCAGCAGGTGGAAATCGAGAACCTGGAGCCAGGCCTCCTCTACCGCTTCCGCTTGCGCGACGCAGGTCTGGACAATCAGGAGGTTGACTGCGAGGCGCCCGTTTGCCCTGCCGACATGAAGGAAGGGAGGAAACCATGAACCGCATGCTCGCGAGCGCACTGTTCGGCCTGCTGCTGCCCGCCACCGGACTGGCCCAACTCCCCCCATTCCTCACCACTACCAAGATATGGTCGACCAACATCAGCCCGACCAGCTCCTCTCTGGATGCCAGCGATCCGGATGGCGCCTCCGGCGGGCGGGTCAACGGCCTTGCCTCGGTGCCGGGAGACAACAAGACCTACTATGCGGCCAGCGAGTGGGGCGGCCTGTTCAAGAGCAAGGATGCGGGCAAGACCTGGGCACACCTGCCGGGCCATGTGCCCACGGTTACCTGGCACGTGAAAGTTGATCCGGGCAACGTCGACCGGGTCTATGCGACGTCGTTCTACGATGGCCGGGTCAGCAGCATCGCCGGCATCAATGTCAGCCTGGATGCCGGGGCGACCTGGGCCAAACCCGCCACCGCCGTGCCTCCCGTGGGCTTTTGCCAGAGCGCCGCGCGTCGGGATGAGCCCTCGGCGTTCGGCATCGCCATCAACCCGGCCAATACCGCGAACGTCTACGTAGGGACCAATTGCGGCCTGGCACGGAGTACGGACAGTGGCGTGACCTGGAACTACGTCAACCCGACGGGCGTCGGGGCTGCCAGAAATATCTGGGATGTGGTGGTTCATCACGGCGGCACCGTGGATATCTGCGGCGATGACGGCCATTACCGTTCCACCGATGGCGGCACGACCTGGAGCACGGCAGCCGCCTCACCGCTACCCGGTGGCCGCTGCTCGATTGCCGCGTCCCCGGACGAAGCGCATGTCCTGTTCGCGGTGGTCGGTACCAGTATTTATGAGAGCGATAACGGCGGTCAGAGCTGGCCCGTCACCTACGCCAATCCCAGTTCCCAGGGGCGCATCCCCTTCGTCGAGGTCAATGATCGCACCGGCGCCGCCTACGACCTGTGGTTCGGCGACGTGAAGCTGTGGCGTGCCAGTTGCACCACGCCCGCGGCTGCCGCGCCGGGAGGCGCCGCGCGCTGCAATGCATCGGCGGCCTGGTCCGGACCCTACACTCGTGCGGCGGGTGCCCATGACGACAGCGGTGCGATCGCTTTCGATACCCAGATGGCCAATGACCGTTGTCCGCGCATCTTCTCCTCCGATGGTGGCGTCTTCCGCAACACCACAACCGCCAGCCCGGCCTGCCACACGCCTGCATGGGAACAGCCCACCGTGACGCCCACCGCCCTCTGGAACATGGCCATGAGCGGGGTTTCGGCGGCTGGGGAGGATGCGGAGCATCTCTATCATGGCAACCAGGACAACGGCAGCTTCGGTACGACCAATGCGGGCGCGGCGACTCCGACCTGGAAGAACGATAATTGTTGCGACAGTTTCGCGGCCACGGCTGACAGCGCGCAGGCATTGACCACGATCTGCTGTTACAACCCGGCGCCCGCGACGCGCCTGTTCCGCAGTGGCCCCGGACTCAACCCGCCCACCACGGAGATCGCCGGGCCTCCGGGAAATCTGCGCGCCTTCCAGCAGTTGCCGTCCATCGCCAATTTCGGCGCCAACAGCTTCATCGTGCTGACCACCAATGGGGTTTACGCGACGACGAATGCCGGCGCTGCGGCGCCGGCCTGGTCCCTGGTGGGCGTGGCTTCCCCGGCCGATGCCTGCGGTGTGCAGATCGCCCGTAGCGGCGCCGACGTGCATGTGTTCGTGAAGCGGGGGGGGTGTAGCGGGGATGTTGCCGCAAGCATCTGGCGGCACAGTGGCACCGGTGCGGCTGGCGCCTGGACCCAGGTGCCCAACAGCGCCAATGTGGGCGTGTACGCGGTGGACCCCACCCTTCCGGATCGGATGATCGCTTCCCATCTGGAGGCTGCCGGGCCAGTGATGCGCATGACCACCGATGGCGGAACGACCTGGACACCCCTGGCGCAACTGGATGATCTGATGACGGCCGGAGGTGTGTTCCGCTATCGCACCACGCGCGGTGCGACGGCCTTTACCGGTTTCAACGGCTATCCGCAGCCCACCCTGGTGGCGATTGATCCCAACGAAGGCCAGAACATGGTGGCGGGTGCCGCCGACTCGGGGCTGTTCCTCTCGCGCAATGGTGGAGCAAGTTGGCGACTGGTGTCGAACCCGATCAATCCAAGCGCCAAGGATCCGCACATACCCCGTCCGCGCTACATCCACTTCGACCACGATCTACCCGGTCTGACCTTGTATGTCGGTACTCAAGGGCGAGGTGTGTGGCGAGTGCGCGTCACCAAGACGAGCATCCTGTGTGCCCAGTCGCCGTTCTTCTGCGGCAAGATTGACCTTGGCAAGTTCACCAAGCAATGGGAGGCTACCTGCAAGCCGAAATGCCCGCCTTGGTGGGAGGTCTGGCTCGATCGCTACGACCCGGCCTGGAAGTTCTCGATCGTGGACGGCCTGGGGAATGAAGTGGCGCATCACCTCACGCCCTATCGGGGAGGCGTCATATTGAGTTTCCGTCCCGCGAAGGCGGATTTGACGCAGGAAGCGATGCAGGGCTACACCCTGCTTTATGAGACCAACGTCAGGAAGACGCCCAGAGGCAAGCTGCCTTTCGTTGGGCAACTCAAGACGGCTGAGGCCTTCCGGCCGATGAGGTAGCTGGGTATCCGCAGGGGCAGGCTGTCTGCTTTCGGTCCCTGCCGGCCGCAGACAGCCTGTTCCCGGAAACCAGTAACGGGGTATCCGGGGGGGCTTGTCCTGAAAGTCGCAGAGGCGTCTAATTCGACCCTTGTCCTCCCGCCAACCTTGCCCGATGCGCCTCTGGTCCCTGCACCCGAAATATCTGGACCCGAAGGGGCTCGTGGCCTTGTGGCGCGAGGCATTGCTGGCCCAGAAGGTTCTGGCCGGGCTGACCCGCGGCTACCGGCATCATCCGCAACTCATCCGGTTTCAGCAGTCCCGGGAACCGGGCGCCTACGTCGCCGCCTATCTCATGGCGGTTCAGGCCGAGGCGACCCGCCGGGGCTATGGGTTTGACGCGGGCAAGATAGGGCCGACCAGGATACTGGAGCCGCTGGCGGTGACGGCCGGGCAGATCGCCTACGAGTGGGGGCATCTCCTCGCCAAGCTCGAGGTCCGATCCCCCGCCTGGCTGGCCGGAGTCGGCGAGATCGGGTACCCCGAACCCCATCCCCTGTTTCGAGTCGTGGACGGCGGCATCGCCGAATGGGAAGTGGTGACGGCCAGATAGCGTTCGGGACGGAGGCCGCGACGGTGAGTGGCGGGCTTCAGGGCTTGCCGAAGGCCCGGTCCAGGGTGGGCAGGAACTCTTCCGGCGGTTGGTAGCCGACCAGTCGGCTGGCGGTCTGCTCGGCGCCCATCTTGTCGTAGAAGATGATCCCCGGCGGCCCGAAGAGATCGAAGCGTTTCAGGAGCGCCTGGTCCGCGTCCGAGTTGGCCGTGACATCGGCGCGCAGCAGCAGCACGCCCTTGAGCCGGGCCTGCACCGCCGGGTCGGAGAAGGTGAAGCGATCCATCTCCTTGCAGGACACACACCAGTCGGCGTAGAAATCCAACAGCGCGGGCTTGCCCGCCGTCTTGAGGCGCGCATCCAGTTCCTCCAGCGAGGCGACCCGCTCGAACTTCGCCTCCGACTGGGGCGCCGCAGCCGAGGCGCCGCGCAGGATGGCCAGGGGTTGCAGCGGATCACGGCTGCCCGCCAGCACCCCCAGCACCAGGGAGGCACCCAGGAGGAGCGCCAATACGCCTATGCCCTTCCAGAAGCGGTGCCAGCCTCCGGCGTGGGGCGGCAGGGGGTCCAGGGCATGCAGGTAGATGGCGGAAACGACGAGGAGCGCGGCCCAGGCCAGCATGTGGGCGGCGGCCGGGATCACGGGGGATACCAGCCAGATGGCCACACCCAGGAGCAGCACGCCGAAGAACTTCTTCACCGCCTCCATCCAGGGGCCGGAGTGGGGCAGGAGCCCGCGGGCAAACACCCCCACCAGTACCAGGGGGGCGCCCATGCCCAGTCCCAGGGCGAAGAGGGCCGCGCCGCCCAGGAGGGCGTCCCGGCTCTTGGCGATGTAGAGCAGGGCGCCGGCCAGGGGCGCCGCCACGCAGGGGCCGACGATCAGGGCCGAGAGCAGGCCCATGGCCGCCACGCCGGCCAGCGATCCGCCCTTCTGGTGGCTGGCCGTCTCCGACAGCCGGCTTTGGATGAAGGCCGGCATCTGCAATTCATAGAAACCGAACATCGAGAGGGACAGGATGACGAACACGCCGGCGAAGCCGCCCAGCACCCAGGGGTTCTGAAGCGCCGAAGACAGCATGTTGCCCGAGAGGCCCGCCGCCACGCCGGCCACGGCATAGGTGGCGGCCATGGCGACTACGTAGGTCAGGGACAGCACCAGGGCGCGCCCCTTGCTGATCTCATGGCCCTGGCCGACGATGATGCCGGACAGGATGGGGATCATGGGGAAACAGCAGGGCGTGAGCGCCAGGAGCAGCCCGAAACCGAAGAAGCTCGCCAGCGACAGCCAGAGGCTGGCGTGGCGCAGCATGCCGGCCAGGCGCGAGGTCTCGTTGCCCGGACCGGCAGGCGCCGCGGCGCCGCCGCCGGCTGCTGCGGGGGCCGCCGCCAGGTCAACGTCCGTGGTCTGGGGCGTGGGCGGGTAGCAGATACCCATGTCCGCACAGCCCTGGGAGCTCACGGTGAGTTTGAATCTGGTCACCCCGGTCGGGGCCTGTACCGGCAGCCTGAACACCAGTTCGCCCCGGTAGGTTTCCACCTTGCCGAAGTTTTCGTCGTCCTTCATCTTGCCCGGGGGCAGGTCCGGCTTGCCGAACGTGACGGTGTCCGGGTCGGCTCTGAACTTGAACTTTTCCTTGTACAGGTAATAGCCGTCCACGATGTCGAAGCGCACCTCCACCGTCTTGGCATCCAGCGCCTGGGCAGAAAGGCGGTAGGCCTTTTCCGGCGGCAGCGGTTCCTGGTTCCCGGCGATGGCCGCGCCCGAGGCGCCTAGGGCAAACACCAGCATCAGGCCGGCCAGCAGTCTCTTCCACATGTCTTCTTACCTTTATTCCGGGGTGGCGGTCTCGGCACCGACCCAGGCCAGATAGCCGGGCAGGCCCGCTTGAATCGGCAGGGCCAGGATTTCCGGCAGTTCATAGGGATGCCCCGCCCGGATGGCCTCCTCCAGCGCGGGATAAGCGGCTGCCGTGGTCTTGATGAGCAGCGGCACCTCGGTCGCTTCCTCCCGTTTGCCCTGCCAGCGGTAGATGGAACGACAGGGCGAGAGGATGTTTACGCAGGCCGCCAGCCGGTTGTCCACGAGCGCGCGGGCCAGGGACCGAGCGACTGCCTCGTCCGGCGCGTTGGTGAAGACCAGCAAGATATCCTGGGGTTCCATGGGGCCGCATTCTAACCCGGCCCCGGGAAAAGCTTGTAGGGGCGAACTCGTTCGCCCCTGTGCGAGCCGGGCGGAGCGACCGCCGCCCCCGCCTTAGGCCGCCTTGAGATAGCGCTCCTTCGCCGCCCGGGCTTCCTTCGCCTCCGCCGCCGAATAGGCGCGACCGGACCACAGCATGTGGTAGGCGACTTCCTCGTTGCCGTTCTCGCACAGTTCCAGCACCTGGCGGAACAGGGGCTGGAAGGTCACGCTGCGGTGCGAGGCTTCGTGTTCCTCGAATCCATTCCAGCAGGTGATGATCAGGGCCTCCCGATCCTTCATCGGGCTCGCCAGCGCCTGGCCGACGGTGCTGCCTTCGTTGGAGATCAGGCCGCTGTTCATCACCACCATGCCGCCCACGAAGCCGGTCTCGGAATGGTAGGTCTTGACGTTCTCGCACAACATGGCGACACGTTCCTCCAGGTCCTCCACCGTGTAGCCGTCCTTCAGCAGGACGCGATTGACGGTGACGACACCGTCGCTGGAAAAGCCGGGTATGAATGCAGACATTTGGGGTACCTCTCTCTGTGTGGGTGTTTTGATCCTAGAAAAAGCACTTGATTCACCGCAGAGGCGCAGAGAAAACCAGAACTTGGCAGGTATCTCAGTCTCACCAGATGGGTGAAACAGAAACCCACTATAACGCCCTGTTTTTCCTATGTGCCTCCGCGTCTCTGCGGTTCAAACTGAGGTTTCCAGGTTGATTTATGTACCCATAAGCGGGCTCTAATATAGTAGTGCCAACACACGGAAGTTCAAGAGGCGCAACCTGAATTGACATGGCGAAGCCGCCTAAAGTCGGATGCCGTGACCCCAGGGGAGTTTTCGTCGGTGTGTAAGGTGTGTATAGTCCGCCTATGAACAGCGCGGACTTGAGCAGGAAGCTCGAACAGGCGGGCTGGGTGTTACGGGGGGTGAAGGGCTCCCACCACATCTACACGCACCCGGAGCGGGGCGGACATATCAGCGTGCCCCATCCGAAGAAGGACATGGGGGTCGGGCTGGCGCACAAGCTGCTGAAACAGCCTGGGCTGAAACGATAGATAGGGACGGGACGATGAGATTTCCGATTGCGATTGGACCGGGCGACGAGAAGCACGCTTATGGCGTCGTGGTACCAGATCTTCCGGGCTGTTTTTCGGCGGGCGACACCCTGGATGAAGCCTTGGACAACGCCCGGGAAGCCATCGAATTGTGGCTGGAAACGGTCATTGATGATGGCGGGCAAGTGCCGGAAGCGCGCTCCCTCGCCGAGCATCAGGCGAATCTGGAGTTTTCCGGTTGGGTCTGGGCGGTGGTCGAGATAGACTTGGCGGATTTGTCCGACAAAGCGGAGCGGGTGAATATCACCCTTCCCGCCCGCATCCTGCGCCGTATTGATGCCGCCGCCAAAGCCGCCAAGGAATCCCGCTCGGGCTACATTGCGCACCTGGCGTTACGGGCGTAGTCGGCCAGGGAACTGTTCCAACCCGGCTGTTGGCCCTTACCCCGCCAGCAGGCTTTCATACTTGGTTTTCCGCATAACGCGCCCCGGACAATGCCCAAATGTGGTAAGAGGTGCCAATGAACGTCAACTACAAAGAAGCAGCACGCCGACATTTGCGTGATGGTCATATTCTTCAAGCCAAAGGTTGTACAGCGAATGCCGGGCTATTGTTTGGTTTTACCGTTGAATGTGGTCAGAAGGCGGTGTTGGTGGCCTGTGGAGTTCTGACAGACACAAACGGGAACATTCCGTTAGGCCATAGATTTCGCGCTCACGAACCCCAGCTGAGCAGCCGCGTAGCGGTTGATGGCCATTTAATCCCCGACGGCCGTCATGCGAATTACTTTGCGATGCTCGGTTCTGTCGGGTTGATGAGCGACTGGAAAATTGAGCACCGCTACTATTCGGAAGGAGCCCTGCCGCTGGCCTCGGTTGCGAACTGGGAATTGGTCGCGCTCGAAGCGCTCGACATGATCGAACGGGCAGAACTGGACGGTATCCTTTGATGAGTAATACTAATACGACGCGCTTCAATGACGCCCTGCTCCTTGCTGCGCACCAACTGCATGATGCGGCGTTGCCCGCGCAGTGGTCAGTGGGGGTCATACGGGATGTGTTTGGCCGCATACGGCTTGTGGTCAACTGCGATGCAGATGCCTATCCAGCCGAGGCGAAAGCACGTCTGGGCACACTCTTTGAACCACTCACAGCGTACGCGTCGCCAGGTCCGCCTCTGTTTCGTGACGACTTTGCCAACCCCGATCAGGTATTTGCCAGTGCAGATTGGCATACCGCGATCATAGAACTCGGCCCTGACGCCCAGGGCGTACCGATAAACCACCCTCTGCGCCTAATGGATCGCCAGATCGTCGGCCAGGATTGGCTGCGGCCTGGTGCTGTTACCGAGGCTGCGCATCCACCCCGCATCGTCTTTTACGGCCTCAAGGGCGGAGTGGGGCGCTCCACGGCGCTGACTATGGTGGCATATGGTTTAGCGCGCGACGGCAAGCGCGTGTTGCTACTCGACCTTGATCTTGAATCACCTGGGCTATCTGGGTTGCTCTTACCAAGTGAGCGCGTGGCTGATTACGGCTTGATTGACTGGTTCGTAGAAGATGCTGTTGGTCAAGGAGATTCCTTGCTCGGGAATTTGGTTACGGACAGTCCCCTAGCTGAAGGTACGCTGGGCAACATTCGAGTCGCGACCGCAATGGGAAGGGAGGAAAGCGACTATCTGAGCAAGCTGGCACGCGCCTATGCCGATATCCCTTCCAAACAAGGCCCCCAACGTTTTGCCGTGCGCTTGGAACGCATCGTAACCTTGCTTGAACAACGCGAAGCGCCTGATGTGGTGCTGATAGACAGTCGAGCCGGCCTTCACGACATTGCGGCCGTTGCCATCACTCGGCTCGCGGATATGGCGTTGCTGTTCGCTACTGACAGCGAGCAGACCTGGCAGGGATATAGGCAGTTATTTTCGTTCTGGCAGAGGCGCCCCGGTGTGTGCAAGCAGGTACGCGAGAAGCTAAACATCGTGCAGGCACTTGCCCCAAAGTCTGACCGAGAAGGACGAAGCAGGCGCTTCCGGGAGCGTGCCTACGAACTTTTTGCCGACACCCTCTACGATGAAGTTCCTGCATCGGACTCCGACCCAAGCGAATACTTTGCCCCCGACTTGAACGACTCTTCGGCACCACACTTTCCGATCCGAGTAGATTGGGATGAGGTTTTCCAGGAGTTTGACCCCCGACTCCGCCCGGAAGACGGAGGCGTTAGCGACGCAGAGATAGACGCCAAGTTTGGAGCCGCAATCGAATGGGCCAAGGGTCGAATCGCTGAACTAATTGAGGATTAACGTGGAAGCAGCACAAAGCATACGCAAGGGCATCATCGAAGCAGCCGATTCGCTCGACCAAGCGGGCGATAGACCAGAGCGGCCGCCGGCCTTTACCTACGTACCTCCCAGCCATGCCCGTGCGCTACATCCCGATGCGACCTTGGTGGAGGGGATACGAGGTGCCGGGAAGAGCTTCTGGTGGGCGCAGCTCGCTTCGCCCAAACATAGAGAGTTCATCAAGACGGCATATCCCGAGGCTCGCCTTGGCAGCAAGCTTAAAGTGGCGCGTGGCTTCGGCAATGGTCTCAGCGTTCGCGACGCACCGGATGCTGAAATTCTGGCAAGCTTGGTCGCCCGTTTCAAATCACGCTCGATCTGGCGCGCCGTTTTGGCACTCCACGCCGAGTTTGACGGATTCTTCGCAAGTCTGACCAATTGGGAGGAACGCGTAACCTGGGTAGAAGCGCACCCGGAAGAATATGCGCTCTTGCTTGAACAGGCAGATCGCAAGCTTGAAGCACGAGACGAGACACTTCTCGTACTCTTCGATGCCCTAGATCGCCTAGCCGACACTTGGCCCGATATTCACCCTCTTGCACAGGCATTGCTCAGAGTCGGTCTAGATGTGAGATCTACACGAAGGATACGCTTCAAGCTCTTCGTGCGCCCGGACATACTGCAAGACAAGGCTGTAACCGCTTTCCCAGATTATTCCAAGCTACTGGCGTACAAGGCTGATCTTAGCTGGCGCCGCGCCGATCTATATGCCCTGTTCTTTCAATGCCTGGTGAATTCCTTATCTGGAGGGGCAGCTTTCAGAAAGTTGATCAGTGAAGAACTGGATATGAAAGGAAGCAAGACGGATGAAAGTTGGCTTCTGCCCCCACGTCTGCGCACAGATGAGGAGTTACAGGAAAAGCTTTTCATCCAACTCGCCGGAAAAGCCATGGGGGCAACGACCAAGCGGGGTAAACCTTACACTTGGCTGGTTAACCATCTTCAGGATGGCCTTAACCAAGTTAGTCCGCGTAGTTTCTTCGCCGCCCTCAAGACTGCTGCCCAAGAAACCCCAGATGACCATCTCAAGCCCCTGGATTACAAAGGCATTCAAGCAGGGGTACAACGCGCATCAAAAATTCGTGTGCAGGAGATTACTGGAGAAGATTATCCATGGGTGGGTACGGTAATGGAACCGTTCAAAGGCCGCCTCAGCGTACCATGCGGTTTATCAGACATGGCTGCGATATGGGAGGAGTCTGAAACTCAGGAAACGCTGAAGGCTGCATCCGCAGGATCTACAACCATGGTCAAACTGCCTCCGCTGCATCTTCACGATGGCTCCGCAGGAATAGCGCAGGATCTGGAGGCGTTAGGGTTGATACAGACATTGACCGATGGCCGCATCCAAATGCCAGACGTCTATCGCATTGCCTTCGGTTTGGGCCGTAGGGGAGGTGTCAAACCACTGCGGTAATGTTCCGATTTCTCCGCGTCTCTGCGGTTCAATCCGCTCTCAGTCCAGCAGCCTCTTCCGCGCCAGTCTGAGGGACGCCAGGTAGCCGGCCAGGGCGCAGAGGATGAGGGCGAAGAGGTGCAGGAGGATGTCTTCCGGCACCCGGCCCAGCATCAGGGGCCGGGCCAGTTCCACGCCGTGGGACAGGGGCAGGAGGTGGGAGAGGGTCTGCACCAGGGGCGGCAACTGGCTCATGGGGAAGAATACCCCGGATACCAGCATCATGGGCGTCACCACCAAAGTGAAGTAGTACATGAAGAAGTCGTAGCTCCTGGCCAGGAGCGTCACGATCATGCCCAGGGCCGAGAAGGCGAGCCCGACCAGGAAGACGAGGGGCACCAGCCAGAGCGCCAGGAAGGAATGAGTCAGGCCCAGGAGCGCCGCCACCACCAGGATGGCGCAACCCGAGAGCAGGCTCTTCGTTGCGGCCCAGAGGATTTCCCCGCCCACGATCTCGTCCAGGGAAACCGGCGCGTTCATGATCGCTTCCCAGGTCTTCTGCACGTGCATTCTGGAGAAGGCCGAGTACAGGGCCTCGAAGGTGGCGGCGTTCATGGTGCTGGAGCAGATGGTGCCCGCCGCCAGGAAGGCGATGTAGGATACCCCGCCCACCTGGGGCAGGAGCCCGCCCAGGCCGTAGCCCAGGCCGAACATGTAGATCATGGGGTCGGCCAGGTTGCCCAGGATGGAGGGCAGGGCGAGCTTCCGCCACACCAGGAAGTTGCGCCGCCACACGGCCAGGATGCCGGCAAGGCGGGGTGGGCAGATGGCGCTGGCGTCGAAAGTGCTCACGCCAGGAACCCCATATTGAACCGCAGAGGCGCAGAGGCGCAGAGGAAAAGCAACACCTTGAGCCTTCTGGCATTCTGATGCGCCACGCCAAGCCGAACTATTGGAGAAATCAGTTTCTTCTCCGCGCCTCTGCGCCTCTGCGGTGAGTAAATTGCCGTTATCACGTACATCCCTTAATCCCTCAGTTCACGGCCGGTGATGCGCAGGAACACGTCTTCCAGATTGGCGGGCCGGTGCAGGGTGCGCAGGCCGGGTTGTCCGTCCAGGTGGGCCATCAGGGGGCGCAGGTCGGCGCCGTAGCAGAACACCGTCTCGCCGCTGGTCTCGAAACGGCTGCACAGGGCTGCCGCGTGAGCCTCGGCCCAAGCCGTGACACCCTGCCCCTGCCACTCGCCATAGATCTCCACCACCTGGGGTTCGATGTTGCCGGCGATCACTTCCCGGGGCGAACCCTGGGCGATGAAGCGGCCGCCATCCATGATGCCCACCCGGCTGCACAGGCGCTCGGCCTCCTCCATGAAGTGGGTGGTGATGAGGATGGTGGTGCCTCGCTGGAGCAAAAGTTTCAGTCTCTCCCAGATGAGATGGCGCGCCTGGGGGTCGAGGCCCGTGGTGGGTTCGTCCAGGATCAGCAGATCCGGGTCGTTCACCAGGGCGCGGGCCAGGGTCAGCCGGCGCTTCATGCCGCCGGAGAGGGATCTTATGCCTTCCCCTCCCCGGTCTTCCAGGCCGGCGAAGGCCAGGAGCCGCGGGATGCGGGCGCGGATATCCGCGTCCTTCATGCCGAAATAGCGGCCGTAGGTCAGCAGGTTCTCGGCAGCCGAGAAGTCCGGGTCCAGGTTGTCGGCTTGGGGTACCACGCCCACCCGGGCGCGCGCCTCCCGCGAGCGCTCCGGCACCGGTTCGCCGCACAGGCTGATTTCGCCGCCGTCGGCCCGGGCCAGCCCGAGGATGAGGCGCAAGGAGGTGGTCTTTCCCGCGCCGTTGGGGCCGAGCAGGCCGAAACATTCGCCGCGCGCCAACTCGAAGTCGAGCCCGGCCACCACGGATTTCTGGCCGTAGGCCTTGAACAAACCCTTTACCGACAGCGGCATGGTCAACGCGCCCAGGCCCGGTGGATGATGGCTTTCAGGGTGTGCAGCTTGCCGTGGAAGAAGTGGTCGGCGCCGGGCACCAGGACGATGGGCAGTTCCTGGGGCTGGGCCCAGGCGATGACGTTTTCCAGGGGCACGGTCTCGTCCTTGTCGCCGTGAATCACCAGGGCGTCCGGCGGCACGCCCTCCGTTACGTAATGGCGCGCACCGGTGACCATGCCCGCGGCGGTGCCCACCAGCACCATGCGGGCGATGGGCCGGCCCTCGTCCTTCAGGCGCTTGGCCACCAGGGTCTGCACGTAGGCGCCGAACGAGAACCCGGCCAGGGCCACGGGCAGATCGCCGAAGCGGCTCCGTGCGTAGTCCAGCACCCGAAGCATGTCCTCGGTTTCACCCTGGCCATCGTCGTGCTCGCCCTCGGACTGGCCGACGCCGCGGAAGTTGCTGCGCACGGCGACGTAGCCCAGGTCACGCAGGGCGCGGGCCAGGGTGAAGGCCACCTTGTTGTCCATGGTGCCGCCGAAGAGCGGGTGCGGATGGGCCACCAGGCCTATGCCCAGGATGTGCGCCGGCGCCTCGATCAGGAGTTCCAGGGCTCCGGCCTCGCCGGCGATGGTGATGCGCTCCGCGGATTTGGTCATAGCTTCAGGCGCTCGACGATGCGCCCATGCACGAGATGCTCGTCCACGATCTCGTCCAGGTCGTTCTTGTCCACGTAGGTGTACCAGGTCTCTTCCGGGTACACCACCAGGACCGGGCCGAAGTCGCAGCGTCCCAGGCAGCCGGCGGAATTGATGCGCACCTTGCCCTCGCCATCCAGCTTCAGGGCCTTGATGCGGTCCTTGACGTGATCGCGCAATGCGGCAGCGCCGTGCGCATTGCAGCAGGTCTCGCCAGGGGCGCGCTGGTTGCAGCAAAAGAAGACGTGGTGTTTGTAGAAACTCATGTATGTCTCCGGTGGGAGAAACCGTCGTGAAAGGCGAATTAAATACCGAGGCGTCAGGATGGCCGCAAGCTCGCAAAGGTTTTACTTGGCGCCTCGGTGTTTCAAGTCGCCGTCCGGCGAATTATAGCTAAACGGGCGGCGTCTCCCTGGACTCCCGGCCGGGACCGGCCGCCACCAGGAAGGACAGGGCGAAGAGTGGCCAGAGGCTGGACGCCAGGCGAGTCAGGCCGTTGAAGTTGAGGAAGTGGCCCTGGCGCCAGATGTGCAGGGAATGCAGCAGATAGGGGTTCTCGGGCGCCAGGTTCACCAGGATGGTGGCGAAGAGCAGTGCCAGTGCGCCCAGGGACTGCTGCCAGACCCGGGGCAGGAAGGTGGCGCCGTACAGCAGGATGAGTCCCCAGGCGAGACCGGCCAGCGCGCCGGGCGTCGCCCAGCGCAGCAGATCGTCCGGCGTCATGAGCGCCATGGCGGCGCCGGAGCGCACCAGGAGGGCCAGGAGAAACAGGGTGGCCAGCAGCCAGCGGCTGGGGCGGCGCATGAGGCGCCAGGCCAGGAGCCCCACCCCCAGGGCGCCGCTGGCGGCGATCCAGGTCTCCACGGTGCGGAAGCGCTCCGCCGTGAAATCCAGCGCCGGCGCAAAGCCCAGGAGGCCGCGCAGGCTGCCCGTGCCGAACAGCAGAATCTCCGGGCTGATCTGGGTCAGCAGCCACAGGAGGAGCAGCACCAGACCGAAATCCGTGAGTTTGCCCCGGTGCAGTCGGCGCATGCGCCAGCGGTGCACCGCGCCGCCCACCCGCAACGCCCCGCCCCAGCGCAGTCCCATCAGAACCCCGAGGAAGGCGCCCAGGGTATTGGTTGCCAGATCCACGTTGGACGATACCCGGCTCGGCAGATAGTTCTGCAGGACTTCCATGGCGAGGCTGAGGGCGCTGGAGAACAGCAGGGCCAGGAGGGCGGCGCGCCCCGGCTTGAACCGGGCCGTCAAGGCCGAGGTCAGCAGGAAGCCCAGGGGCAGGTAGCCCGCCACGTTCAGGCCCAGGTCCAACCCGGTCCAGTAACGCGGCCAGCGGGCAAAGAGGAATTCGAACAGGGGTGCGCCGTTGTCGCGCCAGGTGACGACCGGGTAGAGGCTCGCGTAGAGCACCAGCAGCAGGTAGGCCAGGGCCAGGCTGCGTGCCAGGGATGCGCTGTCGGTGTGGGGCCTCATGCCGGAAGCGTCGCTCACAGCCTGGAGAACAGGTGCACCAGATAGGGCAGGAGCACGGCGGTGAGCACACCGTTCAGGCCCATGGCCAGGGCGGAGAAGGCGCCGGCCACCTCGCTCTCCTGGAAGGCGCGGGCCGTGCCGATGCCGTGGGCCGCGACACCGGTGGCGAAGCCGCGCACCGCCGGGTCCTCGACCCGAAGCAGATTCAGGATGGAGCGCCCCATCACGGCGCCGAGTATGCCGGTGGTCACCACCAGTACGGCCGTGAGGGAGGGCAAGCCGCCGATCTTCTCGGCGATGCCCATGGCGATGGGCGTGGTGACGGACTTGGGCGCCAGGGACATGATGGTGGCGCTGGAGGCGCCGAAGAGCGCTCCCGTGGCCATGGCCGAGCCGACTGCGGTGAGGGAGCCCGCCAGCAGGGCGAGCGAGAGGGGGCCGGCCATGCGCAGGAGCCGCTGCATCTGGGCGTAGAGGGGCAGGGCCAGGGCCACGGTGGCCGGGCCCAGCAGGAAATGCACGAACTGGGCGCCCTCGAAATAGCGGCGGTAGGGGGTATTGGTCAGCCAGAGCAGAAAAATGATGATGGCCACGGCGATGGCCACGGGATTGGCCCAGGGGTTCATGCCGGCGCGCCGATACAGCCAGTGGGCGGCCTGGTAGGCCACCAGGGTGAGGGTCAGGCCCAGGAGCGGCGTGGCCGCCAGGTAGACCCAGATCTCGGCCAGGCGCGGGGTCATGCCTCCTCCGTTTTCCGGTGCCTGAGCAGGAAGCGCAGCACCAGACTGGTGACGGCGATGGTCAGCACCGTACTTACCAGCACCGAGAGCAGGATGGGCAGCCATTCGTCGCCCAGGCGGGCGAAGTGCACCGTGATGCCGGCGCCGGCCGGCACGAACAGCAGGGACAGGTGTTGTAGCAGGGTGTTCGACGTCTGGCGCAGTTCCTCGGAAGGGCCGCCGCGCCAGGCCAGGGCCAGGAACAGGAAGATCATGCCCAGCACGGGGCCGGGCACCGGCAGCCCCAGCCACTGGACGAGTATCTCGCCCAGGAGTTGAAAGAGCAGCAGGATGGTCAGGGCGGCGAGCATGGCAAACCAGGGGAATCAAAAGCCTCATTCTAGCGTTCTATCGGAGGAGCGGCACCTGCCATCCTTCGGTTACAATGCCTCTTCCGGAAGAATGCTCAAGCTCCATGATCGGTATCGTTCTCATCACCCACTACGGCCTCGGCGAGTCTCTGGTCCAGTGTGCCGTGCACGTGCTGAACCGGCGTCCGCCGCAACTGGTGCAGTTGGGGGTGGCGGCGCAGGACGACCCCTCGGATCTCCTGCCACTGGCCAGGCGGCTGGTGCAGTTCGTAGACAGCGGCGAGGGCGTACTGATCCTGACCGACCTCTTCGGCGCCACGCCGTCCAACGTGGCCGCCAAGCTTCTGAAACCGGGGCGGGTGGAAGGGCTGTCCGGGGTCAACGTCCCCATGCTCATCCGCGCCCTCACCTACCGGGAAAAGGATATGGAAACCCTGCTGGCGCGCGCCTCCTCCGGCGGCCGTGACGGCATACTGCACATGAAGGCGGATCGCGATGCCCAAGTCTGAAGCGCTTATCGTCAACAAGTTGGGCCTGCATGCCCGTGCCTCGGCCAAACTGACCCAGATGGCCACGAGTTTCCAGAGCGAGGTCTGGATGGAGCGGAACGGCCGGCGCATCAACGCCAAGAGCATCATGGGCGTCATGATGCTGGCCGCCGGCAAGGGTTCCACGGTCATGATCGAGACTGATGGTCCGGATGCCGACGCCGCCCTGGCCGCCATCCTCCAGCTCATCGCCGACAAGTTCGGGGAATCCGAATAAGATGGCGAGCGGTCAGCGGTCAGCGGTCGGCGACTCCACGGAGTCTTTTGTTCGGGCTTGTCGCCGGAGCCCGATACTTTTCGGGCTCAATTTTTTCGGCCGAACTCCCCATCTCACCGCTCACGGCTTACCGCTCACCCGAAAATGACTTTCGCCCTCCACGGTCTGGCCGTTTCCCAAGGCATCGCCATCGGCCATGCCCACCTGGTCTCCCATGCCACGCTGGAGGTTTCCCATTACGTCGTGCTGCCGCGCCATGTGCCGGAGGAAATCGCCCGTTTCGACGCCGCCCTGGCGGTGGTGCGTGCCGAACTCATCGCCCTGCGCCAGGTGGCTGAGGCCGGTGCGCCCTCCGAGGTGTCCGCGTTCGTGCAGTTGCACAGCATGATCCTGGACGACCCGCTGCTGTGTCAGGTGCCGCGCGAATTGATCGCGACGCGCCGCTGCAATGCCGAATGGGCGCTGGTGCAGCAGATGGATCTGCTGGTGGAACAGTTCGAGAAAATCGAGGACGCCTACCTGCGGGAGAGGAAGGCGGACGTGGTGCAGGTGGTGGAACGGGTGGTCAAGGCCTTGCTCGGCCGCCCCGGAAAGCTGCCGACCAAGCGCCGTTCCGACGAGCAGATGATCGTGGTGGCCCACGACCTTTCTCCCGCCGACACCATCAATTTCAAGCAGAACCTCATCGGTGGCTTTGTCACGGACCTGGGTGGCGCCACCTCCCACACCGCCATCGTTGCCCGCAGCCTGGGCATCCCGGCGGTGGTGGGCCTGCACCACGCCCGGCAACTGATCCGGGACGAAGACCTCATCATCATAGACGGCAGCCGGGGCGTGCTGATCGTGGACCCGGACGAGCGGGTTCTCGAGGAATACCGGCTGCGGAAGACCCAGCTGGAGCTGGAGCGTTCCAAGCTCAAGCGCCTGACCACGGCCCGCGCCAATACCCTGGACGGCCATCCCATCTCCCTCCAGGCCAACATCGAATTGCCCCAGGACCTGACCCAGGTGAAGGCCGTGGAAGCGGATGGCATCGGCCTGTTCCGCACGGAGTTCCTGTTCCTGAACCGGAACGACCTGCCGAGCGAGGAGGAGCAGTTCGAGTCCTACCGCACCGTGGCCGCCGCCCTGAAAGGCAAGCCCGTCACCATCCGCACCCTGGACGTGGGGGCGGACAAGGCCTTGCAGCGGGCGGGCCAGGTGGAGCGGGTGGAACCCAACCCGGCCCTGGGATTGCGCGCGATCCGTTTCTGCCTGGCGGAACCGCCCATGTTCCTGGCGCAATTGCGCGCCATCCTGCGCGCCTCGGCCTTCGGCAAGGTGCGCATCCTGGTGCCCATGCTGGCCCACGCCCACGAGATTGACCAGACCCTCCAGCTCATACGCGTCGCCCGGGACCAACTGCGCGCCGAGAAAGTGAAATTCGATGAGGAAGTGGAGGTCGGCGGCATGATCGAGATTCCCGCCGCCGCCATGGCCCTGGGCGTCTTCCTGCGCCGCCTGGACTTCCTGTCCATCGGCACCAACGACCTGATCCAGTACACCCTGGCGATTGACCGCACGGACGAGGCGGTGGCCCATCTCTACGACCCGCTGCACCCGGCGGTGCTGCGGCTCATCGCCGATACCATCCAGGCCGGTGCCCGGGCCGACATCCCGGTTTCCGTCTGCGGTGAGCTGGCGGGCGACCCGGCGATGACCCGGCTGCTCCTGGGCATGGGCCTCAGGCAGTTCTCCATGCACCCGGCCCAGATCCTGGAGGTGAAACAGGAGGTGCTGAGGAGCGATGTATCCCTGCTGCGCGCCAAGGTTGGCCGGCTCTTGCGCCATGACGAGCCGGATCGGGTGCGGGAACTGGTGGGCAAACTGTCGGACTCCTGACCGGTAACCCGGCGCGAGCGGTCTTCCGGATCAAGCTCTGATCCGTCATCGCCTCCCCACCAGGAACACTCCCGCGATCACCAGCGCGGCGCCGAAGATCTGCCAGCCTGAAATCGTCTCTCCCAGCAGCAGCCAGCCGAAGAAGATGGTGGCCAGGGGGCCGACCATGCCCACCAGGGAGGCCGGTCCCGCTCCCATGGCCTTGATGGCCGCCGACTGCATGAATACCGGCAAAACGGTGGAGATCACCGCCATGGCCAGGGCCAGGGCGTAGATGGGCCAGGACTGGTGCAGCACGTCGTCCCAGGGGCGGGCCAGAAGGTAGTGCAACAGCGTGCCGCCCGTGGCCACGGCCATGGCCAGGGCCGTGAAGCGGGTACTGCCCAGGCGCAGGATGAACTGGCCTCCCGCCGAAAGATAGATCGCGTAGGAAAGGCTTGAGGCGAATACCAGGCCCGCACCCACCCAGACGGTCCCGGCATCCGCCGCGAAACGCAGGTCATGGGCGAAGGCGGTCGCCACGCCGGCGTAGGTGAGGAGGATGGCGAACAACTCCCGGCGGTGCAACGCCTTGCCGAAGAACAGCACGCCCATGAGCACGGTCAGGGTCGGGTAGGTGAACAGGATCAGCCGCTCAAGACCCGCCGTGATGTACTGGAGTCCCCAGAAGTCCAGGATGCTCGCGCCGTAGTACCCCGCCAGACCCACCACCGCCAGCGCCAGCCACTGCTTCGGCGACAGGCTCGTGCCGCTGCGGGTATGGAGGGCCGCGACGCCGAAGGCCGGCGCGGCAAAGGCCATGCGCAGGGCCAGCAGGGTCACGGCGTCCACCGGGGCCGGTCCCGGCACCAGGTAGGCCAGCTTGACGAAGATGGCCTTGAAGGAAAAGCCGAAGGCGGCGCCGATGGCGAGCCAGAAGCCGGCGCGATAGCCCGCCGCGTGCGGCGAGGCGGGGGCGGCAGGGTCGGCGGGGGAGGGGGTGTTCGCGGGCATGGGGCACGGGTGAGGGGGCAGCGTCACATTACGCCACAGGCGGCGGATCGGCACAATTGAAAAATTGGCGTGCCATCGTTCGAGAATCGCGAACACTCGATGCGCCGTGCCGGGCTCGCTGCCTGTCCATGCCGTGTCCCTCGCGGAACCGTCATATTTCGTATTACACTCCTCGAAATACGATGATTTCCTACCCATCTGGCAAATCGTGACGCCTGAACTGGTGCGATGTCCGGTGGGGCCGCGGAAACCCCGTCGGCCAAGAGGTGGTCCGGTGCAAGGAGCAAGGGCATGACTGGCAGGGTCGAGATATTCCCGTGGAACGACAACTTCAGGACGGGCATCGAGGAGATTGACCGCCAGCACCGGCGCCTGATAGAACTGTTGAACCTGCTGGTCAGCCACCTGGCCTACCAGGCGGACATCCCCACGCTCAACGCCATCTTCGATGAACTGAAGGACTACACGGTCGTTCATTTCCAGTACGAAGAGGGCATCTGGAACAAGTGTTTCGAAGGCGACCCCTGGCTGTCCTGGCACAAGAACAGCCACAGCGACTTCATCGGCAAGGTGATCGAGCTTAAGAGTCAGGAGGGGCTGCGGAGCCTGGACGAAATCATCGAGGACATCGTCTCCTTCCTGACCCACTGGCTGGCGCTGCACATCCTCGAATCCGACAAGCGGATGGCCAAGGTGGTCCTGGCGCTACCCAGCGGCATATCCCTCGAACAGGCCAAGAAACGGGCGGACGACGAAATGTCCGGCGCCACGCGTGTCCTGATAGACACGATCATGGCCATGTACGACAAGCTGGCCAACCGCACGGTCCAGCTCACGCGTGAAATCAACAAGCGGAAAAAAGCGGAGCAGGACCTGGAGCTCGCCAGGGAAAAGGCGGACCAGGCGAACCGGGCCAAGTCCCGTTTCCTGTCCAACATGAGCCATGAAATCCGCACGCCTCTCAACGCCATCACCGGCATGGCGCACCTGATTCGGCGCTCAGGCGTCACGCCCGTGCAGGCCGAACGGTTGGACAAGATTGATACCGCCGGCCAGCACCTGCTGGAAATCATCAATTCGATCCTGGATCTCTCCAAGATAGAGGCGGGCAAGCTCACCCTGGAGGACACCGCCGTCAACGTGGGCAGCCTCGCCGCCAATGTGGTGTCCATGCTTTTCGAGCGGGCCCAGGCCAAGAATCTGAAGCTGGCCATCGAGACCCAGGCGATACCCCACGATCTCCGGGGTGATCCCACCCGGCTTCAGCAGGCGATGTTGAACTATGCCACCAACGCCATCAAGTTCACCGAGTCCGGGCGCGTCACCCTGCGCACCTTGGCCGAAGAGGACTGCGACGACAGCGTCCTGGTGCGCTTCGAAGTGGAGGACACGGGCATCGGCGTCACGCCGGAAGTGGCCGAGCGCCTCTTCTCGGCCTTCGAGCAGGCCGACAACTCCATTACTCGGCAGTACGGCGGAACCGGACTGGGACTTTCCATCACGCGGAAGCTCGCGCAACTGATGGGAGGCGATACCGGCGTGGTCAGCACCCCCGGTGTCGGCAGCACCTTCTGGTTCACGGCACGGCTCAGGAAGGGCAAGGTGGCGGCCGATGCCGTAGACTCCCTCTTGGCAAGCTCGGCCGAGGCCACGCTGGCCCGGGATTTTCGCGGCCGCCGGATACTGCTGGCCGAGGACGAACCGATCAACCGGGAAGTTACCCTGGAACTCCTGGGGGACGCAGGCCAGACCATGGACGTCGCCGAGGATGGTGTTCAGGCGCTGGAGCTCGCCGGCAGGAATGATTACGACCTGATCCTGATGGACATGCAGATGCCGCGCATGGATGGCCTCGAAGCCACGCGCCGGATACGCCAGTTGCCCAACGGGGCGAAGGTGCCGATCCTCGCCATGACGGCAAACGCCTTCGTGGAGGACAGGGCGCGCTGCTTCGCGGCGGGTATGAACGATTTCATCGCCAAACCCGTGGACCCGGACGCCCTGTTTGCGACCGTGCTGAAGTGGTTCTCCAGGGAACGGGATCGGTAGCCCGGGCACGCGGGCCATTTTCTTCGGGTTGCGGGAGGCACCCCGGAAAGGGACGCAACAAAAGGACACAACAAAAACGCCGCATTGCGCGGCGTTTGTTTTCGGTGCATTGCGCACCGATCTCCGGAGATTCCGGTCTGGGTACTCAACGGATATCAACCACAGTCTGCAATCTCAATAATCGCTCCCTTCCAGGTTGCAACACGAAACTACAGTTCCTTTGTACGCCTATTCCCGGCCGCGTGCAACAGGCTTTCCTGTTTTCTTTTGGTGGTCGCCAGAGGGGGCCGTCACGCCTCCGGGTCGGCCGGGACGGACTCGATTTCCGAGGTCTCCTCTTCGGGCGCAGGAGCGGGGGGCGGCTCGCTGGCACGGCGCGCATGTTCGGCGAGCATGGCGGCCCGGCTGGTCGGCGTTTCCAGGCTGATGCGCCCCAGGGCGCCGTCGCGATAATCCTGGACCAGGGCCAGGGCCGCTTTTTCCAGGTCCGGCGCGCCGCCCTTGATCAGGTAGCCACGGCGGCGGGCCACGGCCTCGATCAGGGCCGGGCCGTCCATGCCCTCGGTGGCGCAGCCGTAGCGGGCGGCGATCAGGCGCGGATAGCGTCGGATCAAGAGGCTGCCCAGGAAACTGGCCACTTCCATGTCTATCAGGGCGTTCTTGCCGATGGCGTGGCTGGCGGCCAGCATCAGTCCGTCGTCCGGGTGCTGAATCTTGGGCCACATGAGGCCCGGGGTATCCACCAGGACCATGTGGTCGTTCAGATCGTAACGGGCCTGGGACTTGGTGATGGCCGGTTCGTCGCCCACGGCGGCCACCCGGCGCTTGAGCAGGGCGTTCATCAGCGTGGACTTGCCCACGTTGGGGATGCCCATGATCATCATGCGCAGGGGTTTCAGGCTGGTGCCGCGGTGCGGCGCCAGTTCCAGGCAGAGACGGCCCACCTTGGCCACGTCGCCGGGCTTCTTGCACGACAGGGCGACGGCGTGCACGCCCTTCTGTGTCTGGAAGTGGCGTATCCAGGCGGCGGTGACCACCGGGTCGGCCAGGTCGGCCTTGTTGAGCAGCTTGAGGCAGGGCCGCTGGCGGAAGACGCGCAGCTCCTCGATCATGGGATTGCAGCTGGCCATGGGCAGGCGGGCGTCGAGCACCTCGATCACCACGTCAGTCTGGGCCATGGTCTCGGCGGCTTTCTTCTTCGCCGCCGTCATGTGGCCGGGAAACCATTGAATGGACATGCTTAATCCGGTTTGCGCAAAACGCGCATTTTACGCTGCCGGGGCATGCAAGTGCCGGAAAATGCGGGGAGAATTCCGTTCGGAGCTGGCTACCGGGTGTTCGTCACCCTTCGCCCGGCTTTTCCGCCAGCCATTTTTCGGCCTCGGCCACGGACGAGAACAGCCTCAGGGGCAGTCCACGGTTGACCGCCACGGTCTCGGCGAACTTCATCAGGTCGCCCTCGGCGTTCCGGTCCACGTAGGCGATCGCCTCGAAGCGTCCGTGGGCCTGGGCGCTGTTTTCCGAGGCGATGGAGAAGGCATCCAGGGTGCCCACCCGTGGCCCCGCCAGCCTTTCCTCGATCAGCACCCGGTCCGAAGATCGAAGTTCGCACTCCCGCATCAGGTCCTGGAGGTAGCCGATCACATTCTCCTTGCTGTTGCTGCCGGTCACGATCGCGTGCAGATAGCCGGGCTTCTGGATGACGGTCAGTTGGTAGGACATGGATGTCTCCCCGGCCAGATGACCTGCTATCTGCGGCCGCCCAGGATGGAACCGAGCACGCCGCGGATGATTTCCTTGCCCACCTGGGAGCCGATGGTGCGGGCGGCGCTTCTCAGGGCGGTCTCCACCACGGAATCCCGGCGCCGGGTGCCGCCACCCCCCATTACCTCCTCCAGCATGCCGCCCAGTCCGCCGAGGAAGCCGCCGCCCTGGTTGGACGTCTGTGCCGGTTGGGAGCCGCCGGCGCTGCCCCAGGCGTTGCCGTCATCCGGGTGGCTGGCGGCCCCCGCATTGTTTGCCGGCGCCGCCTCGCCCCTGAGCTTCTCGAAGGCGGACACCCGATCCTCGGTCTGCTCGTAATGGCCGTAGATCAGGGAGGAGCGGATGATGGTGCTGCGCTCGTCCGCCGTGAGCGGGCCGATGCGGGAGGCGGGCGGCAGCACCAGGCAGCGCTCCACCATGCCGGGGCGGCCCTGGGTATCCAGGAACGAGAGCAGCGCCTCGCCCACCCCAAGTTCCGTGATGGCCGCGGCGGCGTCAAAAGCCGGGTTGGCGCGCAGTGTCTCGGCCGCCGTCTTCACCGCCTTCTGGTCCCGCGGCGTGAAGGCGCGCAGGGCATGCTGCACCCGGTTGCCCAGTTGCCCCAGCACGGTCTCGGGCACATCCAGGGGGTTTTGCGTGACGAACCAAACCCCCACGCCCTTGGAGCGGATGAGGCGCACCACCTGCTCGATCTTCTGCAGCAGCACCGGGGAGGCATCGGAGAACAGCAGGTGGGCTTCATCGAAGAAGAACACCAGCTTGGGCTTCTCCAGGTCGCCCGCTTCCGGCAGTTGCTCGAACAATTCCGAGAGCAGCCAGAGAAGGAAGGTGCCGTAGAGCCGGGGCGAGAGATAGAGCTTCTCTGCGGCCAGGATGTTCACCACGCCCCGGCCGTCGGCGTCGGTCTGCATCAGGTCAGCGATGTCCAGCATGGGCTCGCCGAAGAACTTGTCCGCCCCCTGTTCCTCCAGGGTGAGCAGGCCGCGCTGGATGGCGCCGATGGAGGCGGTGGAGATGTTGCCGTATTCCGTGGTGTAGTCCTTGGCATGCTCGCCCACGTGCTGCACCATGGCCCGCAGATCCTTCATGTCCAGCAGCAGCAGCCCTCCGTCGTCGGCGATGCGGAACACCAGTTGCAGCACGCCGGACTGGGTTTCGTTCAGGTTGAGCAGCCGGGAGAGCAGGAGCGGCCCCATGTCCGAGATGGTGGCGCGCACCGGGTGCCCGTTTTCCCCATACACATCCCAGAACGCCACCGGACAGGCGCGGGGATTGAAATCCTTGGCAAGACCCAGGGACTCCAGGCGCTGTTTGAACTTGGGCGTGATCTGGCCCGGGGCGCCGATGCCCGAGAGGTCGCCTTTCACGTCCGCCATGAACACCGGCACGCCTATGGACGACAGGCGTTCCGCCAGGGTTTGCAGGGTGACGGTCTTGCCCGTGCCGGTAGCCCCGGCAATCAGGCCGTGGCGGTTGGCCATGGCCGGCAAGAGTTCCAGCGTCCGCCGCTGCTTGCCGCTGCCGGTCTGGGCGATGAGTAAGGGCTCGATCATGTTCTGTCCTTGGGTATAATGCGCCGTTCTCGCATAGTCGCTCAGCGACTCACGAAGCTCCCCTCGCCCCTTGAGGGAGAGGGGCTGGGGGTGAGGGGGCGAATCGCCCTGGCGGTTCGCTGGCCGATCAAATCGGACACTCCGAAAGTTCGCCCCTTTCCCTCATCTCACCCCGCTGATTCTATCAACACTTACGTCTTTTCGAGGTACCTATGGCCGGCCATTCCAAATGGGCGAACATCAAGCACAAGAAAGCTGCCACCGACGCCAAGCGTGGCAAGATCTTCACCCGCCTGATCAAGGAGATCACCGTGGCGGCCCGCCTGGGCGGCGGCGACCCGACCATGAACCCGCGCCTGCGCCTGGCCATGGACAAGGCCTCCGAGAACAACATGCCCAAGGACACGGTGATGCGCGCGGCCCAGCGCGGCGCCGGTGAACTGGAAGGCGCGAACTACGAGGAAATCCGCTACGAGGGCTACGGCATCGGCGGCGCGGCGATCATCGTGGATACCATGACCGACAACCGCACCCGCACCGTGGCGGAAGTGCGCCATGCCTTCGCCAAGTACGGCGGCAACATGGGCACCGACGGCTCCGTGGCCTTCCTGTTCAAGCACTGCGGCCAGCTGGTGTACGCCCCCGGCACGGATGAGGATGCCCTCATGGAAGCGGCCCTGGAAGCGGGCGCCGAGGACATCGTCACCAACGAGGACGGCAGCATCGAGGTGGTGACGCCGCCCTACGAGTTCGTCAGCATCAAGGAAGCCCTGGAGAAGGCCGGTTTCAAGGCCGAGTTCGGCGAAGTCACCATGAAGGCCTCCACCGAGACCGAATTCACGGGCGACGACGCCATCAAGATGCAGAAGCTCCTGGACGCGCTGGAGAACCTGGACGACGTGCAGGAGGTGTACTCCAACGCCGTCATCGAGGAGTAAGCAAGAAATGATGAACCGCAGGGGCGCTGAGGCGCTGAGAAAACCATGATTTTCAAGAGTCTTGGCGCCTCCCTGGAAGATGCCAAGGCATTGACAGATCAGGTTTTGACTTTCCTTCTCGCCTCTGCGCCTCTGCGGTTCAAATCGCCTTTTCCGAGATGACGGACCCCGGCATCTCCACCCGTATCCTGGGCATAGACCCCGGCCTGCGCATCACCGGCTTCGGTGTCATCGAGAAGAGCGGGAACAAGCTCAGCTATGTCACCAGCGGCTGCATCAAGAGCGATTCCGCAGCCGACCTGCCTGCACGACTGGGCACGATCTTCGCGGGGCTCACCGAACTCTTGGCCCTGCATAAGCCGGACCAGGTGGCCATCGAAAAAGTGTTCGTGAACGTGAACCCCCAATCCACCCTGCTCCTGGGCCAGGCCCGGGGGGCGGCCATCTGCGCCGCCGTGGCGGCCGGCCTGCCGGTGGCGGAATACACGGCGCTCCAGGTGAAGCAGGCGGTGGTGGGCAACGGGCATGCCGCCAAGGAACAGGTGCAGCACATGGTCAAACGCCTCTTGGCGCTCACGGGCGATCCCAGCCCGGATGCCGCCGACGCCCTGGCCTGCGCCATCTGCCACGCCCACGGCGGCCAGGGCCTGGGCGCCATCGCCACCGCCGGCTACCGGGTCAGGGGCGGGCGACTGGTGTAAATTCAAAACCTCACCGCAAAAGCCTGCCCCGTACTCGATACGGGGACGCGAAGGCGCAAACCGAAGCCTGCGAGTCAACACGGCTGGCACCCGCCAAGCCTTTCCGGCCGAGCGACTGGTCAGGTTTTCTCACGCTCACGCAACGCGCAAGACCAGACTCTTGCCACATGCCTTGACGTACTTGCGAAGCGTAGCGATGGAAGGCGAATGCTTGCCGGTGGCCAGGGATCGTTCCAGGCGCGCGATGGCGGGGGCTTGTGTGCCCATGCGTTCTGCAACTTGTGCCTGGCTGAGGCCAGCCTCTTCCCGTGCCTTGAGCAAGGCATCCAGCAGGCTGGCTTCCTCGCGCTCGATGCGTTCAACTTCGGCGCGAACGCCCGGACGCGCCAACAGCTTTTCTACGACTTGATCATGCGTGTGCACGTTTGATCTCCTTCATTCGATTTTCGGCGATTTCCTTGTCCCGCGCTGGTGTGCGGTCCGTTTTCTTGATGAAGCTGTGAAGCATGACGATGCGTTTGCCTATGAGTGTGCAAAAGAACACGCGGGCTATGCCCTCCGCGCCCTTGAGCCGCAACTCGAAAAGCCCCTCGCCGAATGCCTTGGTGTGAGGCTCGCCGAGGTTGGGGCCGAGAGCAACCATGCGGCGCGTCAGCACGATGTAGCGTGCGGCCAACGTATCGGGCAGCTCGAGAATTTCTTCCTCCACCGCCTCACTGTAGTAGGTGATCGTGTAGTTCACGGCGCAACGATAACAAATATGTTAGCGCCGTGCAAGTGGGCCGACACCAGCATTCACGGACCCGGAAAAACCTAACGTTCAAGGTCAGGGGCGCGGCGCGGCTTTATCGCGCAGCGTCCCCTGCACCGCCGGGTGTGCGCCCAGCATGGGCGCGATGTGATGGGGTGGAAGTCCCCTGTGGGAGCACCGACATGGAAGTGTCATGCTTCTATGATAACCACTAGCCGAAGGCAAGGGCAAGTCCGCGAGGGCTG
>JAQTNA010000007.1 GCA_028714035.1 Rhodocyclaceae bacterium | reverse complement strand
TTCTCGTCTGACAGCACCAACGCCGCCCGCCCACTTTTCCTCGCCATGATCACCCCCTATAGTTCCGGGGGCATCATGGCAAATATCACCTATATTGTAAACGTATTACTGGAACGATCTACTAGTGCAAGGGTCGCGACAACTGCCGAGGACACCAGAAAGATGCCGCCAAAAACCACACCAACCCATTCAACCTTCCTTTTCGAGGTTTTGGTAGCGCCATCCGGCAGCCATTCTGGTTTGATAAGGCGAGGCAAGTCGTCCGCCTGAACCTGAAATTGCATCTCTCTGAAGGGAAGCTTTCCGTCCACCAGAAGCTTCACCAGAAAGAAATCTCCTTTGTTGAGCAAAGGAAAGTCAAACTCCAAGAAGTGGCCCGCGGCTTCACTGTTTCCTTGGATCATTGAGACCTCGAGTTCTCTCGGGCTCTTATGCAGTATCGAAGCGTCGAGAATCTTTATGGATGCCGGGAGTTGAAAGCGTAGCGGCTGAATGCAATTACTTATCGCGCGTTCGCCGTCATTCGCAACGATGAACTCGATTTGCTGAAGTTCAGAAATTTCGTCTTCGTGAAAGAGGAATTTCAAGTGCTTCCGTACTGATGCATCTATACCGGAAAACACCCGACTACTCATCAACGCATAAACGCTCAGTCGCTTATTAACGGATCGCCGGAAGTAGTAGTGGCTAACCGCAAAGGTGGAAATTATGCCGATAACTATACCGAGAAGAGTTTCCACGGTGTCTCCAAATGGCTAACGTGAAGTCGACAGCGGCGCCAGATATGCTGGTGGACATGGCACCGCCTTGTATGTGGGAAAACAGGGCGGCGCCCTGTATGCCGGGTGGCACCGCTGTATAATTCGATTTGCCACTCCGTAACCCATTGATATTTATCTATCCAGGAGATTTGGTATGGCATCCAATCTTGTGTACGAGGCACCCCATGGGCCAATGTTGCTGGAGGTGGTTCGTGAGCGCATCCGGGCCAAGCACTACAGCCGAAGAACGGAGCAATCATACACGAATTGGGTTATGCGATACGTCGTGTTCCATGGCAAGAAACATCCTCGGGACATGGGGTCGGCAGAAGTGGAAGCATTCCTGAGCGACTTGGCGGTAAACGGCAAGGTTTCTGCCGCTACGCAAACTCAGGCGCTCTCCGCGTTGTTGTTTCTTTACCGGGAAGTTCTTGGCATGGACCTGCCCTGGATGGATACGCTGGTGCGGGCCAAACCCTCACAGCGCATTCCCACTGTGCTGTCCATCGGCGAAGTACATCGCCTTCTGGGGTGCATGGATGGCATGTATGGACTGATGGCGCGGCTGATTTACGGGACGGGCATGAGGCTCATGGAATGCCTTCGTTTGCGCATCAAAGATGTAGATTTCGAGCGCCATGAAGTTCTGGTCCGCGAGGGCAAGGGCGGCAAAGACCGCGTAACCATGCTGCCGGTTGGTTTGGTTGCGCCACTTCAGGCTCATTTGGCCCAGGTGCGCGCCTTGTTTGACGAGGATAGGCAAAGGCACCTGCCGGGAGTGGAGATGCCTGATGCCCTGGAGAGGAAATATCCAAGCGCGGGCACCAGTTGGGGGTGGTTCTGGGTATTCCCGACGCCCGAGCTTTCCGTTGATCCTCGCACGGGAATTCGGCGCCGCCACCACATCTACGAGCAAAACCTTCAGCGCGCCATCAAGTCAGCGGTAAAGAAAGCCGGCATCACCAAGCCGGCCACCACGCACACCTTGCGGCATTCTTTCGCCACCCATCTCCTGGAGTCGGGTCCAAGGGGCATGGCCCCGAGCAGCCATGCCCCTTGTCCTCACCCCCAACCCCTCTCCCGGCGCGGGCGAGGGGAGCGTTGTGAGTCGCTGCGCGACTATGTAAAGCTGGACATTCGCACCGTGCAGGAGTTATTGGGCCACGCCGACGTTTCCACCACCATGATCTACACCCACGTCCTGAATCGCGGTGGGCGCAGGCGGGGTTTCGCGGAGCACCGCTCCGTGCCGCCGGAGCCGGGCGGCTGTGCAAAGCCGCCCGTGGAACGCGGGGTGGTGAGTCCGCTGGACAGGCTGGGGTGATCCATCCCAAAAGCATTCGATTGGAACGCGTCTCCCGGCCAAGTGCTATTTCAGCGTGAAATCCACCCGGGACAGGCTGGCCTTGGGCTTGGCGGATGCGGATTGATCGCCTGACTTGGGCACATCGGCGCCCAGCTTCGGTGCGAGCATGAAGACACGCTCGGCGGGGATGCCTGCGGTCTTGACCATCCACTCTTCCACGGCCTTGCCCCGGCGCTCCGCCAGGCGCCGCAGGGCGTCCTCCGAGACCGCCATATTGGCGAGCATCAGCTTTTCCATCTCTTCCGGCGGCAGGCTCTTGGGCAGCCAGATCATGTTCTTGGGCTTGGCGAAGGATTCGTCCTTGTAGGCCAGGGTCAGGTATTTGGGCCACTCCTCCTTGCTCACCGTGACCTCATCCACGGAGCCGCTCTCCTCACCCTTCTTCACCGTCTCCTTGAGCTTCTGGGCCTTCACCTTGCGCTCCAGGAGGGCGCGCTTGTAGCCTTCCGTGTCCGCGCCGGCGTCGGCACGCCCGGCGACCTCCAGCTTCAGGCCGGGCCGGTCCTTCAGCGCCTTGGCCAGGTTTTGCAGCTTTTCCGCCCCCGCGGGCGGAATGACCGCCTGTCCGGAAGTGAATTCCAGCCAGGCCAGTTCCTCCCCGCCGCCGAACAGGGAGCCGATGAGGGCGAAGGGTGAGGTGACGGCCTTCACGATCAGGTTCATGAACATCTTGAAGACGATGCCGCCGACGCTGAACTGGGGATCGTCCAGGGAACCGGAAATGGGCAGGTTGATGTCAATTTCGCCCCGGCCATTCTTGAGCAGGGCCACCGCCAGCAGCACGGGAAGATGGGTGGCCTGGGGGCTCTCCACCCGCTTGCCGAAGGTGAGCTGGTCCAGGAACAGGTGGTTGTCCGCCCTGAGTTGGCGATTCTCGATGAAGTAGTGGATGTTGGCGGAGAGCTTGCCCTTCTCGATGTCATAGCCGGCGTAGCGCGCCGCGTAGGGCGAGAAGCCGGACATCTCGATGCCCTTTGCATCGGCGGTGAGATCGAGGAAGATGTCCTTGTCCAGGGGGTTCACCTTGCCGACGATGGTCAGCGGCGCCACGTCATCCACCGTGCCGGCAATATCTACCGCGGCCGTGCTGCCGGGCACGCTGGCAAGGCCCGTGACCGAGCCGGACAGGCCCGTGAGATTGGCCGTATAGTTGGGCTTGATGAACAGGTCGCTGAACCTGACCCGGCCGCCGGCCAGGGTCACCTTGTTCACCCGAATGCGATAGGCCGGCGACTTGCCGGCGGCCGACGCGGCGGCCTGGGCCGAGGCCGGCGGCGGCATTGCCGCCGTCACGGGCGCCGTCGCGGGCGCGGAGACGGCAGGCGGAGTGGAAGGCTGGGCGGACTCGCCCCCGGGATGGCCCTCGCCCTTTACCAGGTTACGCAGGGCCAGGGTGCCGTCCGCATTGACGACCAGCCGGGCATAGAAATCCTTCAGGGAAATCTCGGACAGGGAGAGATCGAAAGGCACCTGCCCGCCGAGCCCGGCATTGACCCCGGTAAAGCGCAGCATCTTCCATTTCAGCAGGTCGGAGGCGTTGCCCTTGTCAATCAGCCCCAGGTCAGCCAGGCCCAGGCTGCCCTTGAAGCCCGCCTTCATGGCCGTAGCCGTACCGGGCTGTTCGAAGCTCAGGCTGCCCTTCCCTTCCAGCGCGCCCTTGGCCACCGTGACGTTGAAGCCGTCGCTCAGATAGCCTTGCAAGGGCACCAGGTCCAGGCCCTTCACGTCCACCTCGAACTTGCCGGCAAGGGGCGACAGCGCCAGGGTGCCGCCCACGTCCAGATGCCCCTTCTTGCCCAGGCCGACCTTGAGGCTCAGGCGGGGAGTACCGCCCCTGGCGGTGGTCAGGTTTTCCGCGCTCAGCTTGATGGGTTCCGCCAGGAGCGGCACCGAATTGGGCACGGATTTGTCCTCGAACCGGGCGCCCCAGCCGTCCAGCGCCAGCTTCGCCACGGTCACGCTCCAGCCCTGCGAACTCGCTTCGGCCGGCGCGGCCCGTTTTCCGGCGGGCGCCGGGGCGCGGGGCAGCAGCCGCTCCAGGCTGAGCGTGCGATCCGCTTCCCGCACCGCCACGAGCCGTCCGCCCTCGGCCCGGACCTCCGTCAGCATCAGGGCGTGCTTGTCCCCGTCGGCCTGCCCCGCCACATGCACGGCGCCCAGGCTGAAGGCGGGCTGTTTCTCGCCCCGCGCCTGCACGCTCAAGGATTTCAGGGCCAGGTCCAGGCCGCTGGTGCCCCGGATTTCACCGCCAACCAGGGCCAGCCGCTCGACGTTCACTTCCAGGCCGGAAACGCTCAACGTGGCGGGTTGAGCGGCCGATTCGTCGCCCAGGCTCAGGCTGCCGTTACTGATCCGGAAGCGGCCCAGGCTGAGGCTGAACGGATTGCCCCCGGCCGGCGCACCAACGGCTTTCCCGGGTGACTTCGCGGCAGCGACCGCCGGTGCGGCCGAGACGAGCCGGGCGAGGGACAGGCTGCCATCCTTCTGGCGGACGACGCGCAGGGTCGGGGAGTCTAGGCTCAGCGCCTCCAGGTCCGCCTTGCCGGCCATGACATCGAGTGATTTCAGCACCAGTTTCGCCGCCGGAAGATCGAGGATGGGATGGCCGTCCCGGCCCTGCACCAACAGCTTGCGCAGCGTTACGTCGCCGGAAATGACCAGTCCGGCCGGCTTGCCTGCCGGCTGGATGAAGGCCAGCTTCAATTTCGTGTCCAGACGGGCCGAAGGCAGGCTGAAGTTCAGCGCCAGAGGCAGGTAATCCAGGTAGGGCGTCAGGTCCAGGTCGCCGAGGGCGAGGTCCACGCTCGCTTCCCGGGTGGCGGCGAACAGCCTGGCCTTGCCGCCCAGGGAGAAGGCGGAACCGTTCACCTTCGCCGCCAGGCTGGGCTGGACGAAGATCTCCACCTGGGAGGGCAGGTTGGAGATGAAGGGGATGCCCAGCTCCAGGCCAGTGACCTCATGCCGCTTCTTCTCGGGCCTGTCCTCGAACAGGAAGCGCCCGCCGTTCACCTGGATGTTGTACAGGGCGAAGTGGGAAGCCGGTTCGTCCGGCTTTTTGAGGAAGTCCTCGATCAGGTCGCTGACGTTGTAGGTCTTGTCGCCGTTGCGCACCAGGTGCACGCGCGGCGCCGTGAGACGCAACTGGTTCACCACCGGCGCCCAGTGGAAGAGGGAGGACGCCTCCAGGTTCACGTACAGCTCATCGAAGCCGGCCAGTTCGCCGCCGCCTTCCCGCTGCCCCACGCTCAGGCCCCGGATCGTAGCCGACATGGCGTAGGGGTTGATGGCCAGTTCCGCCACCTTCACCGGGCGGTGCAGTTTCTCGGACAGCGCGTTTTCCAGGAAGGGGCGCAGGAAATGGGGCGCCACCAGGAAGCCCAGCAGCCCCACCAGGAGAAACAGCAACACGGCCCCGGCCAGAATTTTCCTGACCCGGGCACTGTTCAGAAATTCAGGGACTTTCATGGCGAGTCTCGAGGTTGGCGCGAGGATTCGATTTTACGCCGCCCCCGGGCACCGGCCTCGCGGCGAATCGTTAAATTTCACCGGAAACGCCAACTTCGGGAAGAAAGGAGTGCTGCCCGGCCGGCTCCGGGATGCCCGAACCGGCGCGAGGCAGGCTTACCGCCGCTCGCGCCGCACGCGCAGGGCGGCCACCACCAGGATGTGCGCCTGATCCATGGAAAGCTCGGGGAAATTGTCCCGCACGGTACGCAGCGCGAGGTGCTGCATGGCCTGGCCGCCCCAGGCGCTGTCCGTGTCGAGAAAGGGCTCGACGAGCACATAGGCCCGCTCGAAGATGATCCGGAGCTCGGGGCTGGACCGCCTGTCCGCGCCGCTCCAGGGGACGGTGGAATTCGAACTCATGATGTATTCCTCGAAGTACGTGGAAGGAGGCGGACCTGCTGCCCGGGACACCACCGGATCACTCGCGATTCAAGCCCCCCAGGCTCTCGATCTGGCTGACCACATCCGGCGTCAACTCCTTCATGATATCGAGGAAATTCATGTCCAGCAGGCGAACGGCGCGCCGAATGAGCAAGGGCGCGGGGTGCGCCGGTTCGGCATTTTCCAGATAATCGCAGACATTCTCCAGCAGGCGCTTGGCGTCCGCCCGGGAACTGATCCGTCCGGGCACGGCGGCCGCCACACTCATGCCGCCGGACACGACGGCACCGCCGTCACCGCCCTCTCCTTCCGCCGGCGCCTCCGCGCCCGCGGCCTGGCCGGCCCCGGACTGGGCATACAGGGCGGCTATCCGCTCCAGAGTCTTCTTGAGCTGGGTGAATTCCGGGTATGAGGAACTCTTCTCCCGGAATATGGCATAAATCTTCGCCAGCCCCGCCAGCGCGGCGCTGACCCCGGCCGCCCGCTGGGCGATCTCTTCCGGATCGGCCTGGGCGCAGGTCGCGGCCAGGAGCTCCTTGGTGGCCGTCGTCTGCCCTTCCAGGGGGGCAGCGTCACCGTAGGCGACATCAATGTCGCGCACGGTAAACCGGCCCATCGCCCGCACTTCCACCAGCGGCGCGCTCTTGAACGCCCGCATGACCCGGTCCGGGTCCACGTACGAGCCGAGGATGTTGACCCGCATCACCGGATCATAGTCGTCATCGGGACTCAGGCGGGGATGCACCTCGTCCCAGTAGCGTTCCAGCAGGCTGGCCACCAGGTCCGTGCCTTCCGCCAGGCCCGGCAGGCCCTGGAGGCGCGTGGCCGCCGACACGAGGTGCATGGCCACCCGCAAATCCTTGGTGCGCTTGAAGAGGGAAATCCCCGCGTCCATGACCGCCCGGTAGTCGGGTTCCCGGCCCGGCACCACACGGTCAATTTCCCGATAGGGGTCGTCCGGATCCTTGACCCGGTCCACCCGATCCGGCGTCCCCTGGGAGGCCAGTTCGAGATCCACGAATTCCTGGTCGTACTCCAGATCCTCTCCGGTGGGGCTGTCCCCCTCCAGCGGCTCCAGGCACTTTTCCAGATCAATGATGGCCATTGCATTCACCTTTAGGTATTTTCGGTCGGAACCGCCAGTTCGGCGGGCAGGGGCAGCGTATCGTCGGCATGCGCGGGTGCGGCAGAACGGACATCGGGCGCGGCCGTGGTCGCCGCAGGAAGCGCCGTTTCGGCCGAAGTTTCGGGAGCGGCAACCTCTACCGGCGCGGCAACCGGCTCGGCAACGGCAGCGGGCGCGGCCGCCTGGGGCGGGATGAGCGCATGGGACGCCTCCGGGCCGCCTTGCAGTTCCCAGCCGTTGGCGCTCCATCGGCCATCCAGGAGGGCATGACAACGCGGCGTATCGGGCAGGCCCTCCATCGCCAGCACAATGCGTCCTTCCCGCTCGTGGGCAACGGCGGAAAACAGGCTGAAGGGCCGCCTGAATCCCGCCAGGGCACCGACCAGGCTGACGGCCATGGCCGCATCCTCCCGGGGCAGCGGAATGGCCACCGGGCCTCTCGCGCCGGTAAACAGGGGAACCGTCGCATCATCTTCCATGCCCGCCAGGACCAGGGGCGGCATGGGCATGGACGAAAGGCGCACATCCCAGTCGGCCATGTCCAACTGGGGATGCAGGGCCGCGGCCCCCAGGTCTTCCAGGGACTCGAACCAGTTGTGCGCGGCGATGAAGGTCTCGATGAAATTCACGTTGCCCGGCAGGGGCGTCGCCAGCGTGAAGGGGAAATAACGTCCGACCCGATCCACGCTGGGCATCACCACGCCCATCCAGCCCTTGGACCCCACCACGCCCGGAACGACGACGAAGCGCCAGAAGGGTGCCACCACATAGGACTCGAGCCAGGATTCGCCCAGGGCGTCGCGGCTGGACACCACCATGTGTTGCAGCCAATGATCCCACGCGGACAGAAAGTCATCCGGCAAGCGACGGTGAACGAAATCGCCGACTGCCGGAATCTTGCCGAAAAAACCGACGGCCCCGGAGAGACCCGTATCGTTCACTTGCGGCCAGGACATTGAAAGTTCTCCAGTTCCTTGAGGCGAAACGGGTTGAGCACACTGGTGGCGCGCAGTTCGATGACGACTTTCTTGCCATCCAGGGTATAGCTCAGCCTGACCCGATCCGCGCCCCCGCCGGCGTCCTTTTGCGCCTTGTCCAGCAAGCGGAACAGCGCCCAGTTGCCTTCCCCCGTCACGGCCGAAACGCTTGATCCCGCGTAAAGTTTTGCCACCGTACCGGGGCGTTGGGCCGGCCATTTCATGCGTATGGCCCCCTGACCCGGGTTGAGTCGCTGGACCTCGCCGTCGTAGTCCAGGGTCACCGGACCCGCATCCGACGAGACCAGAACCAGGTCCGCCGCGGCCGCCGCCTGGCCGCCCCGGAAGAACGCCCGGCGAATGGTGTCGGCATTCTGGAACTGGGTCAAGGTGGCCGGCGTCACGGTCGCCGCCCCATCGCCGCCGGCCTTGAGCTTCCAGGTGGAAGCGGACACGTCCACCAGGTTGGCCAGGTTGGCCTGGAAGTACTTGTCCAGATCGCCGCCGGGAGCGAATACGGCGCCGAAGTCCTCCACCGTGACATCGGCCTGTGCCGAGCGGGAGAAGGGATAGCGCCCGCGGGTGGCGCGCTCGCAGAAGGCGGATGCCCCCTGCACCCCGGCCTGCACGTTCGCCTGATTGGCGGCGGCGGCCTGGCCGGAACTCATGCTCACCAGGGCCTTGATGATGCCCGCCAGGGGCGGCGGCAGGCGCTCCGCCTCGGCCTTCAGCTTGGCCGCGGACTGGATGCCCTGCATTTGCGCCGTGCCACTGCGCAGGGCGTTCTCCATGGCCGAGATTTCCTGGTAGAAATCCGCCAGCTTGGCAATCACGCCCTCGATCTGCCCCGGTTGGGCCGGCGTGCCGTTCCCCGCCAGATCATGGATCGCCTCGAACTGGTGATCCACCCGCCACTCGGGCGCCACCGCCTCCTGGCCCGTCACCGACGGCGCGGACACGGAGGTACCCAGGATACGGTTCACCACGTTGGTGGCCGTGTTGACCACCGAACTCTTCGCCGCTTCCTTGGCCGCACCGGCGGCCTGATCGGCCGCGGTCTTTTCCACCAGATGGGTTTCCCTCGCCACCGCCGCCACGATCTTCTTCAACGGAGAATCCGGTGCGCTCAGGATGCGCGCATAGAGGATGGTGTCGGACAGGCTCTGGGACGGCTTCAACTGGATGTCGGCGAGCAGGTTGGTCCATTGCCGGACATAATCCTCCAGGTAACGATCCTTCACCTGCGCGAATATGCGCTCCTGGGAAACCGTGCTGGCCGCTGCCATGTCACCCAGAACCCAGCGCTCTTCCGATGCCATCTGGCCGGCGATCTTCTCGGCCTGGGCCTTGAAGGCCTTCTGATAGCCGTCCTTGGTGAACATCCCCGGGAACGGCGCCGACAGCGGCTCGCCGCTGGCCCGCTTCAAGACCTGGATGGCATTCGCCCCGGCGGCTTCCGCCAGATTGAAGGCCGGCACCCCTTCGCCCACGCCCAGGAGCTTGAGGCGCATGTAGATGCGATCCGGCAGGGAACTGGTGGCGAGTTTCCGGCGCACGGTACTCACCAGTTCCTTGTCCATGGGCACGGACAATTCCAGCGGCCGCCGTTCCAGGGCGGCGCGCACATGGCCCGCCAGTTCCGCACCGGAATCCTTGCCCTCCACCCTGGGCAACCTGGGCGCCCAGTCGGCCACGACCCAGGCCTGAAGGGCTTCCGGGTCCATGTGCTTGTCGTCGTAGAGCATCAGATACGACTTCAAGGCCTCGTACAGGAGCTGGGTATTGTCCGAATGCTGCAACTGGTCTTCCAGGCGCAGGACGATGCGCGCCGCCAGGGCATCGCGCAACAGGCGCCGGTAGGTCATGATCGCCTGCTCACCCAGCTTGTCGCCCTGGAACAGGCCGAAACGCATGGTGAAGGGCGCCCCACGCTGCTGCTCCGCATAGCCGAAAGGCATGTTACGCGCTTCGTTCAGCGTCTCCATGACCACCGGCAGATCGTCCGCCTTGGCCACCGGCAGCTTGGCCGCCTTGGCCTGGAGGCTCGCCAGGCGTGTCTCGGTTTCCGCGATCAGGGTCTTGTTCTTGGCATAACTCACGCCCCAGAAGATCACGAGCATCAGGGACAGCACCGCCACCACCCCGAATCCGCCGTAGAACATCCACTTCTGCATCTTCTGCCGACGTTCGTTGAAGCCGGCCAGGCCGCCCTCCGGGAACACCAGTTCCCGGAGGAGCCGGGTGAGGAAGAAACTCTTGCCGCTTGCCGCCAGGGGCGGGATGATCTTGCGCTCCAGGCCCAGGGTGCGGGAAAGGGTGCCGAGTACCCGATCCAGCGGCGTGCCCTCCTGGGTGCCGCTGGTGAAATAGACGCCGCGCAACAGCGGCTGCTGGCCGAAGCGGTTGCCCTGGAAGGCCTGGTCCAGGAAGTGGGTGACCAGAGGCGAGAGCAGGCTGAACTGCTGGGGAAAGCCGAAAATCATGGAGCGCCGCTGGGGATCACGCTCGACCTGGAGGCGATCCACCAGGCGCGCATTGAGCCGCTTCTCCAGGTTGGTGAAGCCGGTGCCGAAGGCGGAGGCGAAATTGAAGCCCTCCACGGACGCGAGCTTGTGCGGGAAGGTGATGCCCCAGACCTGCCCACGCTCCTCCTGGCCGATGTCGGAGAACATTTCCGAGAAACCGGCCACCAGGTCGCACTTGGTCACCATGACGTAGATGGGGAAACGCACGCCCAGCTTCTCGTAGAGTTCGGTCACCCGCTGACGCACGGTCGCGGCATACTCGGCCCGCGCCTCTTCCCCCAGGGACAGCAGGTCGGCGATGCTCACGGTGACGATGGCACCGTTCAGGGGGCTGCGCGGACGGAACTTCCTGAGCAGATCCAGGAACCCGAGCCAGGCGGCGGAATCCACCTTCTGGTTGCTGTCCTGGGTGGTATAGCGGCCGGCGGTATCGAGAAACACCGCCTCGTCGGTGAACCACCAGTCGCAGTTGCGCGTGCCGCCCACGCCCTTGAGGGCGCCCGCCTTGCTGGCGTCGGCCAGGAGGAAGCGCAGGCCGGAGCGGGTCAGGGCCGTGGTCTTGCCGGAACCCGGCGCACCGATGAACACGTACCAGGGCAACTGGTAGAGATAGGCCTGGGCACCGCTCTTGTCCTTGAAGCGCGCCTTCTTCAGGGTGCCTACCGCCTGCTCAAAATGGGACTTGAGCTGGGCGACCTCCTCCCGCGAGCGGGCCTCGGACGGGTCGTCCGTGACGCCGGCCATCTGCTCCAGCATCTTCTCGTTGGCCTTCCTGGCCCTGATCACGTGCCACACCTCGATCCCGGCCCAGGTGAGGGCAATGAGGGCGATGAGGATGCCGCGCGCCCAGGGACTGCCCAGGGGACGGTGATCGAAGACGGCGATCGCATCGCCGACGAACCAGATCAGCAGGGCCAGGGCAAGCATGCCCAGCCCCCCGAGGAACCACTTGTTGGTCAGAATTTTTTTCATGTCCGTATCAAGTCCTGTCTCTGCGCGCCATCAGGCCGCCGCCACCCTAACGATGACTTCCACTCGCCGGTTCCTGGCCCGGTTGTCCGGGGTGTCGTTGGCGGCGCGGGGCTCCTGGTCCGCCCGGCCCTCAGCCTTCATGCGCGAGGGCTCCTTGACGACCGTCGCCATCATCTGCATGACCGAATTGGCGCGCTCCTGGGAGAGGTGCCAGTTGGACGGGAAGCGCAGGCTGCGTATGGGCTGGTTGTCCGTATGGCCGGTGATCAATACCGTGCCCTGGACGCCGTTGATGGCCTCCGCGATGCGGGCGATGGTGTGCTCGTAGTTGGCCTTGACCGTGGTGCTGCCGGAATCGAACAGGCCGTCGCCCCGGATGATGACCCGGCTCTCCGCCGCCTCGTCAAAGACTTCCACCAGGCCCGCGGCGATCTCCGCCTCCAGGAACTTCTTCAGGCGCGGTGGCGCCGGTTGCGCCGCCACCACCCGCACCGGCTTGGGCGCCTGCACCTGGCCGAAGGCCAGGGCGTCGGATACGCCGTTCAGGGAAAAGCTCATCCAGACGAAGAGGCCCAGGAGCAGCAAGGCCGCCACCGCCGCCGAGGCCCAGAGGGTGACGAAGCTGTTGGCCTGGCGCAGGTTGGTCTGTTCGCCGTGCCAGTTGCCGGAGAGATCCCGCTCATATTCGCCCCGGGTGCGGCGGATGATGTCGGCCAACCTTTCCCGCAGGGTCTCCAGTTGCGCCTTGCCGCCATCCACGACCCGGAAGCGCCCCTCGAAACCCAGGGCCAGGCAGGCATAGAAGAGTTCGAGCAGGTCAATGTTGCGCGTCGGGTCTTCCGCCATCTTGTTGAGAAGCTGGAAGAATTTCTCGCCACCCCAGGTTTCCCGGTGCAGGGTCACCAGGAGGCTCTGCTTGATCCAGTCGGCGGTGCCGCCCCAGGGCGTCCCGGCCACGGTCTCATCAATCAGGGTACACAGTGCGTAGCGGGCCACCAGCACCGACTCGGGCGACACGCCCCGGCTGCGGGCGGCCGCCTCGAACTGGCCGATCTGCTGCAACAGGGTTTCCCGCAAATCGTTCGGATTCGGATGGGCGACCGTCGTCCTGATGCGCGGCACGGCCGAAAGCAGGAGGTAAGCCGCGGACACCGTCGGATTCAGCCCGCCGACCAGCAGCAATTCCGACATGGAGGCTTCCGTCGCCGTCGCCCCCGGCCGCACAAAACTCTGGCCGGACGCCGCGGCCAGAGTGCGCCGACCGGGCGCCATCACCATCACCGTCGCATCGCTGTCCGAATTTTGCGGAAATTGGTCGTTCATGATCTTTTCATCCTGTTCTCCCCCGATCCGAGGCCGGCTGTACCGCCCTCACAGGAAACGTTTAATCTGTTGCCGGTGCCGCCAGCCGCAGCCAGGCTCAATCCCGGATTGCCCAGAGTTCCATGATCAGGCCGGGGAAGTCCCCCGCCACGTGCATGGCCAGCACTCTCGAAACTTCCACGCCCTTCCAGAACTCGCTGTGCCGATCCAGTTCGAAATAGGTGTAGCCGGCATGATAGGGAATCTGCCGCGGCGCCACGGGCATGGGCCGGATGCTGACGCCCGGAAGATGGGACATGACCAGATCCCGGAGCTTCTCCACCGGCCCGATCTTCATCTGGGACGGCAGGAGCGTGCGCAACTGCTCCGAGGGCAGATCGGCATTGACCGAAAGCACGAAGGAGGCGCTGCGCAGGAGATTGACGTCCTTCACCTCGCCGATGTACGCACCCCGGCCCTTGTCTATGAGCGGGATGGCGATGGCGGTCTGGTCCAGCACGGCGGTCAGGGCGCGGCGAATTTCCTCGATGACGGGCTGGAAGGTCTTGTCCAGATCGGCCTGGTCGTAGGCCGGAAAGGAAATGGTGCGCCGCTCGCGGCGCCCGTGAGTGCCCAACTCCCCGGCCAGGGCCAGGGCATGGATGTAGAACATCTCCGGATGCAGGAGGGCACGGCTGGCGAGATGGGCGAACACCGGCTCGGAGCGGTTGCATAGTTGCAACAGCAGGAAGTCGGAAAAATCCGCCACGCCCTTGGCGCCCGGCTGGGAGACCCGCTCGGCCAGGGCGGCCGCCCGGTGGCGCAGGAGGCCCACGATCTCGCTCAGGTAATCGCTGATGCGGGCATTCACCCTGGTGTCCATCACCGGCGGGATGAGGGTCTCCTCCATCACCACCATGCCGTCGGCGCGCTTTTCCCGCAGCCTGGCGAATGCCAGATAACAGTGGGCCGAACTGACCTCCTCCACCAGGCGTATGCGGAAGTTGAGCTGTCCCACCTTGAGCATGGCGGTGCCGTCATGCTCGGCCACGGCATCGCGCACCTCGAAATCCCGGGAACGGTAACGGATGACGTCGCCGCCGCCATCCTCGCCCAGAGACGAATCCGCCATGCCCGGCCGCTTGAGCGGCAAGGTCAGGCAAACCACCGCGTCCTTCACGTTGTCGGGGATGTCCAGGGGCGCCGGCAAGGCCGCGTCCCCGGGAATCTGGAAGGGCGTGCCGTCGGGCATGATCCCGGCCGCCGTGGCCAGGCCCACTTTCCCCAACTTCAGGAGTTCCCGGTCCAGGCGCAACTCCGTGAAGCCGAATTCATAGGGTTGGGAACAATCGAACCGCCTTTGCAGGAGGTATTCGTGATACCGATCGAGTTGCTGGAAATGATGCGGCCGAAGGAAGAGTCCTTCAGACCAGATCACTCGGTTGTTTTGGGACATGACCCCCCCTAAAGTATCGGCATCCGGCGATTCGGATGGCCCTGGCACCTCTGAATCCTGTCCGCACCCGTCCCGGACAATCGTCCAGGCAAGTGCGATTTTGCGCCATATCATAGCTAAATACGTTTGATAAATTCAAACTGATCTCAAGTCTTCCCAAAATATCCTGCTCCTGCCATCAGTCGTATTGACTTTTAGTGGTGTAACTGCTCAACTTGACATCTGCAAGCCTGCTCCAAACAAGCGGGGGTTTCGAGGGAAGACGCGAGCCGCGTCGACTATGATTGGGATGTCTTGAGGAGAATAAAAAATGGCGGTCAGTAGCCAGAAGTTCATCGCGCGCAACCGGGCGCCTCGCGTGCAGATCGAATACGATGTCGAGCTGTTCGGTGCCAAGAAAAAGGTGCAGTTGCCCTTCGTCATGGGCGTGATGTCGGATCTTTCCGGGAAGCCTGCCGAAGCGCTGCCGCCCGTCGCGGATCGGAAGTTCCTCGACATAGACGTGGACAACTTCGATGAGCGGCTGAAATCCATGAAGCCCCGGGTCGCCTTCACGGTGCCCAACACCCTCACCGGGGAAGGCAATCTCGCGGTAGACATCACCTTCGAAAGCATGGAGGACTTCTCCCCGGCCAATATTGCCAAGAAGGTGGACTCCCTGAACAAGCTGCTCCAGGCCAGGACCGAGTTGTCCAACCTCCTGTCCTACATGGATGGCAAGACCGGCGCCGAGGATCTGATCGGCAAGGTGCTGCAGGATCCGGCCCTGCTCCAGTCCCTGTCCGCCGCGCCGGCCGCCAAGGACGACAAGCCTGCGGAAGGCTGAGTCACCCGGCAGGCATTCCAGCCTGACTTGCTGAAAACCAACCATAACGGATACGAACATGGCAGATCTCGAACAACTCAAGACCGCGGAAGCGCAGGGAACAGTAGAACTGGATGAGTTCGCCTCGCTATTGCAAAGGGAGTTCAAACCCCAGTCCAGCGCAGCCAGCGAAGCCGTACAGGGCGCCGTGCGCACCCTGGCCGCCCAGGCCCTGGCAGACACCAAGCTGATCTCCAACGATGCAGTGGAGTCCATCCAGGCCATCATCGCCGCCATTGACCAGAAGCTCACCGAACAGATCAACCTCATCCTGCATCACGAGGATTTCCAGAAACTGGAATCCGCCTGGCGCGGCCTGCACTACCTGGTGAACAACACCGAGACCGATGAGCAGTTGAAGATCCGCGTCTTCAACATTTCCAAGAACGACCTGTCCCGCACCTTGAAGACCTTCAAGGGCACCAAGTGGGACCAGAGCCCGGTCTTCAAGAAGATCTACGAAGCCGAGTACGGCCAGTTGGGCGGCGAGCCCTATGGCTGTCTGGTGGGGGACTACTACTTCGATCACACCCCGAAGGACGTGGAACTCCTGTCCGAACTGGCGAAGAACGCCGCGGCGGCCCACGCGCCCTTCATCAGCGGCGCCAGCCCCACCACCTTCCAGATGGGTTCCTGGCAGGAACTGGCCAACCCGCGGGATCTGGCCAAGATTTTCTCCACTCCGGAATACGCCGGCTGGCGCTCCCTGCGGGAGTCGGACGACGCCCGTTACATTGGCCTCGCCATGCCCCGCTTCCTGGCGCGCACGCCTTACGGCGCCAAGACCAATCCGGTGGAAGCCTTCGATTTCGAGGAAGAATGCGCTCAGGGCGAGCATGACCGCTACTGCTGGGCCAACGCCGCCTACGCCATGGCCACCAACATCAACCGCTCCTTCAAGCTCTATGGCTGGTGTTCCGCCATCCGCGGCGTGGAATCCGGCGGCGCGGTGGAGGGCCTGCCTACCCACACCTTCCCGTCGGACGACGGCGGCGTGGATATGAAGTGCCCGACGGAAATCGCCATCTCCGATCGGCGCGAGGCGGAACTGGCTCGGGCCGGCTTCATGCCCCTGGTACACCGCAAGAACAGCGATTTCGCCGCCTTCATCGGCGCCCAGTCCCTGCTCAAGCCGGCGGAATACGACGATCCGGACGCCACTGCGAACGCCAATCTGGGAGCTCGCCTGCCCTACCTGTTCGCCGTCTCCCGCTTCGCCCACTATCTGAAGTGCATGGTGCGCGACAAGGTCGGTTCCTTCAAGACCGCGGCCGCGATGCAGTACGAGCTTCAGAACTGGATCCTCCAGTATGTGGACGGCGATCCCGATCACTCCTCCGAATCCACCAAGGCGCAGCAACCGCTCTCCGCCGCGGAAGTGGTGGTGGAAGAAGTCGAGGGCAACCCGGGTTACTACACCTCCAAGTTCTTCCTGCGTCCCCATTACCAGCTCGAAGGGCTGTCGGTTTCCCTGCGACTGGTATCCAAGCTTCCCTCCGCCAAGGGCGGGTAAGCCGGTCAAGGCGGACATTTCAGACTATTTTTCCTGAGATGTCCGCCTGCTCCCCACGGCGGGATTCCCGCCGTTGTTGACTTCATTTCGCCTCTCGCCATCGCCATGCTGACCCTGACCGCCCAACTGCAGAAGGATTTTTCGCTGCAGGCCCTGCTCGACAGCACTACGGCCCAAGTGAAGAAAGAGCCTTCCCGCCCGGACCTCCGGATACTGCTGTTCCAGTTGTTCTGTGTAAACGGCGCCTGGGAGCGAGGGGTGAACCAGCTCGCCACGGCCGCCCAACTGGACAAATCGGCGGAAGAGATGGCGCGGGCCTACCGTGAAGTCATCCGCTGCGAGGTGTTCCGCAGCCGTGTATTCAAGGGTGAAAAGATGCCGCTGTTCCTGGGCGAGCCCGAGGAATGGCTGGCGCGCCTGGCCGAAGCCCTGCGCGTCAACGCCCTGGGCAAACCGGAGGAAGCCGCCGTGTTGAGAGGCGAGGCCTTCGATGCCGCACCCGCCACCGCCGGCAGCGTGGATGGCCAGGACTTCGCCTGGATCGCGGACAGCGACGCACGCCTGGGTCCGGTTCTTGAGGCCCTGGTCAACGGCAAGTATTACTGGATTCCCTTCCACCGCTTGAGCGCAATCCGCCTGGAGCCCCCCTCCGACCTGCGCGATCTGGTCTGGCTGCCCGCCAAGCTGACCTTCAGCACGGGTGGCGAACAGGTAGCCTTCATTCCCTCCCGTTACCCGGGCTCCGAGACGGCCGACGAGGCCTGCCGACTGGCTCGCCGCACTGACTGGCAAGACCTGGGAGCCGACACCTGGGCGGGTCTGGGTCAGCGCATGTTCACCACGGATCAGGGGGAATATTCCCTCCTGGACACCCGCAACATTCAGTTGACGGCTGCAACCTGAGCCTGACCGGCGAGCCCAACGGGCATGATTTTGAGAGATACGCAGCAACATGAAAATCATGCCCGTTGTTTCCCTCACCCCCAGCCCCTCTCCCGCGAGCGGGCGAGGGGAGCGTCGTGAGTCGCTAGCGCGACTGTTGCCGTAATGGCCGAAGCCCTGCGCGACCGGCTGATCCCCAGCCTCCTGGATCGGCTCATTGACGACACCCCGGACAAGAAGGCGGAACTGCGGGAAGCGCGGGTGCTCTCCATCTCCCAGTTGCGCAACTGCGTGCTGCGGGATCTGTCCTGGCTCCTGAATGCCGTTCGTCTGGAGGCCGTGGTAGACCTGGAACCCTATCCCGAAATCAAGCGTTCCGTGCTCAATTACGGGCTGCCCTCCCTGTCCGGCCGGGTCGCCACCGGATTCAGCCTCAAGGAGACGGAGCGGGCCATCCGACAGGCCATCATTGACTTCGAGCCGCGCCTGATTCCGGACTCGGTCATGGTCAAGTCCGAGAGCGACACCCGGAAGCTGGATTCACACAACGTGGTTTCCTTCCGCATCGAGGCCCAGTTATGGGCACAGCCCGCGCCGGTGGAACTCACCCTGCACACCGATCTGGACCTGGAGAACGGCCAGTGCAAGGTATCCGAACAAGGCAATACTCGCTGAGGCGCCATGCACCCGCTGTTCTACGACTATTACAACCAGGAGCTCACCCACATCCGGGAGAGCGCGGCGGAATTCGCACGGGAATTCCCCAAGATCGCAAACCGCCTGACCCTGGACGGCATCGAATGCTCGGATCCCTATGTGGAGAGGCTGCTGGAGGGTTTTGCCTTCCTCGCGGCACGCATCCAGTTGAAGCTGGATGCCGAGTTTCCCACCTTCACCCAGCATCTGACCGAGGTGGTGTTCCCGGACTATCTTTCGCCCGTGCCGTCCATGGCCATGGTGCGTTTCGATCCGGACTTCAGCGAAGCCGACCTGAACAACGGGGTAAAGGTTCCGCGCGGCACCGTCCTGCGGGGAAAACAGACCGACGACACCCCGACCGCCCCGGTGTTTCACACCGCTCATGAACTGACCCTGTGGCCGCTGGAGATCGTCGAGGCCAAGTTCCATGCCTATCCGCCGGACATGCCCCGGGACGTACCGGCTCCCGCCGGCGTCAAGGGAGCCTTGCGCCTGCGACTGCGCATCAATGGCGACGCGACCTTCGACCGCCTTCCCCTGGATCAACTGGTCTGCCATCTCTCCGGTGAAGAGAGCATTGCCGCCCGCATCTATGAACAGCTGTTTTCCGGCTGCGTGGGCACGGCCGTTCTGCAGCCGAAGCGCGGCGGCCGTTCCTACGGCTGGCTGGAACCGGAAAACCTGGAGAGGGTGGGTTTTGGCGACGATGAAGCCATGCTGCCGCCGCCCAAGCGCTCTTTCCGGGGTTACCGCCTGCTGCGCGAATATGCCGCCTTTCCCTCGCGCTACCTGTTTTTCCGTCTGACCGGACTGCGCCAGGCTCTGGCCGGCTGCAATGTCCAGGAAGTGGAACTGCTGATACTTCTGAAGAGGACCGACCCTCAACTGGAAAACCTGGTGGACGCCGGTCACTTCAGCCTGAACACCACCCCGGCGATCAACCTCTTTCCCAAGCTGGCGGACCGCATTCACCTGGGCTCGCGCCAGGTGGAATACCACGTGCTGGCGGATCGCACCCGGCCCATGGACTTCGAGGTTCACTCGGTGACGGGCATGACGGGCCACGGCTCGGGGCTGGGTGGGGAACGCCATTTCCGCCCGCTCTACGCCACGCTGGACGAGACGACCGGAGCCGGCGAGGGGTTCTATTCCCTGCGCCGGGAAGGTCGGATGTATTCGGCCACCCAGAAGCGCACCGGGTCCCGCACTTCCTATATCGGCACCGAGGTGTTCGTGAGCCTGGTGGATTCCGGCGACCTGGGGGTTGGCGCAGAACTCAAGCAGATCTCCGTGGCGACCCTGTGCTCCAACCGGGATCTGCCCATTCTCATGCCCACCGGCCTCGCCCGGGGCGACTTCGATGTCGAGGTCACCCTGCCCGTGAAGGCCATCCGCTGCATCCGGGGTCCGTCCCGTCCGGTGGCGCCCGCGCTGGAAGGGGAAGTGATCTGGCGCCTGGTGAGCCACCTGTCGCTCAATTACCTGTCCCTGACCGATACCTCGCCCACCGAGGGGGCCATGGCCTTGCGCCAGATGCTGGAACTGTACGGCATCACCCCCGAATCCCCCATGAGGAAGCAGTTGGAGGGGGTACGCTCGGTCAAGGTTTCGCCCATCGTGCGGCGCATGCCAACCAAGGGGCCGGTCACCGTCGGCCGCGGCCTGGAGGTGGAACTGACCTGCGACGAACGTTCCTTCGAAGGCACCACGCCCTTCGTGCTGGCCGCCGTGCTGGAAGAATTCTTTGCCCGCCATACCTCGATCAATGCCTTTACCGAGACGGTGCTGCATGTCACCGGGCGCGGGGAGATCATGCGATGGAAACCGAGATTCGCGCAACGCCCGGTGCTATAGCCGCCGTCGCCCGGCTTTCCCGGTCGCCTGCCGGCAAGGTCTTCTTCGAGACGCTCGGCAGGCTCCTCCTCGAGCGGCAGCAGGGCCGGAACGTGGTGCCCGAGCATGTGCCGCGCGATCCTCAGGAAGTCTTCCGGGAAATCGCCGAGGCACCGGGCAGCTATGACCTGTTCGCCGCGCTGCGGGCCATAGAGTGCGCCTTCCGTGACCTGCCGCGCCTGGGCGAAGCCAAGCGGCCCAGAGATGAGCCGGTCCGCATCGGCCAAACCGCGGCGCTGGCCTTTCCCGCCTCGGCCGTGGATACCCTGGAACCGGCCACGGACCAGCACCCCCCGCGCCTGATGCAGCGGGTGCTGGGCCTCTTCGGACCTAACGGCGCCCTGCCTCTGCACCTCACGGAGTTCGCCCTGGAGCGGCGCCTGCATGCGGGCGACAGCACCTTCACCCGATTCGCCGACGTCTTTCATCACCGCATCCTGTCCCTGTTCTACCGGGCCTGGGCCAACAACCAGCCGGCGGTCAGCCTGGACCGGCCGGAGAAGGACCATTTCGGCACCTATATCGGCGCACTATGCGGCCTGGGACAGCCGACCCTGCGCAACCGGGATTCGGTCAGCGACTTCGTAAAGCTCGCCCATGCCGGCATCTTCGGACGCCAGGTGAAATGCGCCGAAGGGCTGCAAGTCGTCCTGGCCAACCATTTCCAGGTGCCCGTGCGCCTGGAGCAATGGCTCGGCCGCTGGCTGGCCATCCCGGATTCCGAGCGAACCCGCCTGGGCCGCAAGAGGGGCTTTGCCATCCTGGGGGAAGACGCCGTAACCGGGGAAAAGGTCTGGGATTGCCAGAGCAAGTTCCGCATCGTCCTCGGCCCCCTCTCCTTTGCCGACTACCAGCGCTTTCTGCCCAACGGCCCCAGCCACCCCAAGCTCTCCGACCTGGTGCGGCTGTACATCGGCGTGGAACTGGATTGGGACATCCAGCTGGTGCTGAAAAAGGAAGAGGTGCCCCTGTCCTGGCTGGGCAACTCGGTGTTCCTGGGCTGGACTTCCTGGCTGGGAGTACGGCTCGAACAGACCGACGCGGAAGACCTGGTTCTGGCGGGAAAGGCCTAGTCGGACATACAATGCTTACAGAATCATTCGGACTCCCACCGGAACACTTCCACCCGATCAAACCTGTTTCAAAACTCACTTGCTTCAGACGTTCTTCGCAGCCCTACGCATAAGGATTCGAGATCATGAGTGAAATCAGCCGCATCAAACTGTTCGGAAAGCTCGATGCCCTGGCCTACAAGGCCATCGAAGGCGCCACCGTATTCTGCAAGCTGCGCGGGAATCCCTATGTGGAACTGGTGCATTGGCTGCACCAGATCCTCCAGAACCAGGACAGCGACCTGCACCATATCGCACGCCACTTCAACCTGGACGCCTCGCGCCTGGCGGCCGACTTCACGGCTTCCCTGGACCAACTGCCCCGCGGCCATACCTCCATTTCCGACCTGTCCTCCCATATTGACGACGCGGTGGAGCGCGGCTGGGTCTATGGCACCCTGATGTTCGGCGAAGGCGCGGTGCGTTCCGGCCACCTGATCGTGGGCTGCCTCAAGACCGGCACGCTGAGGAACGCGCTGTACGGCATTTCCAAGGAGTTCCAGAAAATCAAGGTCGAGACCCTGTCCGAGGACTTCGCCAAGATCGTTTCCGGCTCGCCCGAGGAAGGCCAGACCGCCAAGGATGGCTTCCAGGTGGGGGGCGGCGCCGTGCCCGGCGAGGCCAGCGGCGCCATGGCCCCGGCCCAGATGGGCAAGATGGAAGCCCTGAAGAAGTTCGCCGTGGATCTCACGGCCAAGGCCCGGGCCGGCGAGATGGACCCGGTACTGGGACGGGACGAGGAAATCCGCCAGATCGTGGATATCCTCATGCGCCGGCGCCAGAACAACCCCATCCTCACCGGTGAAGCCGGCGTGGGCAAGACCGCCGTGGTGGAAGGCTTCGCCCAGCGCATCGTCAAGGGCGACGTGCCGCCCTCGCTCAAGGATGTGAGCCTCTACTCCCTGGACATCGGCCTCCTGCAGGCCGGCGCCAGCATGAAGGGCGAGTTCGAGAACCGCCTGCGGGCCGTGATTGACGAGGTACAGTCGTCCGAAAAGCCCATCATCCTGTTCATAGACGAGGCCCACACCCTGATCGGTGCCGGCGGCGCGGCGGGAACGGGGGACGCGGCCAACCTCCTGAAGCCGGCCCTGGCACGCGGCAAGCTCAGGACCGTGGCCGCCACCACCTGGGCCGAGTACAAGAAGTATTTCGAGAAGGATCCCGCGCTCACCCGCCGCTTCCAGGTGGTGCAGGTGGATGAGCCCTCCGAGCACAAGGCCATCCTCATGCTGCGCGGCGTGGCCTCCGTCCTGGAGAAGCATCACCGGGTGCAGGTGCTGGATGCGGCCATCGAGTCGGCCGTGCGCCTCTCCCACCGCTACATCCCCGCACGCCAGTTGCCGGACAAGGCGGTGAGCCTGCTGGACACCTCCTGCGCCCGGGTCGCCGTGAGCCAGCACGCCACGCCGGCCGAGGTGGAGGACACCCGGCGCCACATCGAGGCCCTGGAAACCGAGCTCCAGATCATCGGCCGCGAGGAAGCGGTAGGAATTGACATCGGCAAGCGCCGCAGCGACGTGCATGAGAAGCTGGCCGGCGCCCAGGCCACCCTGGCCGAACTGGAGAAGCGCTGGCAGGACGAGAAGGTCCTGGTGGACAAGGTGCTGGAGCTGCGCGCCAAGTTGCGCGCCATCGCCGAACCGGTGGAAGGCACCCAGAGCAAGCTGGAAGCCCAGGCCGAGGCGGCCAAGGCCGCCCCCGGCGCCGTCGTGGCCCCCGAGGGTGCCCCGGTCGCACCCAGCCCCGAGGAACGGGATGCGATGATGACCGAACTGAAGGCCCTCCAGTCCGACCTGGCCACCCTGCAGGGCTACACGCCCCTGATCCTGCCCTCCTGCGACGAGCAGGCGGTGGCTTCCGTGGTCCAGGACTGGACCGGCATCCCGGTGGGCCGCATGGTGAAGAACGAGGTGGAATCCATCCTGCACCTGGCCGACACCCTGAACGCACGGGTCATGGGCCAACGCCACGGCCTGGAGATGATCGCCCGGCGCATCCAGACCTCCCGGGCCAAGCTGGACAACCCGAACAAGCCCATCGGCGTGTTCATGCTCTGCGGCCCGTCCGGCGTGGGCAAGACGGAGACGGCGCTGACCCTGGCGGAAGCCCTCTACGGCGGCGAGCAGAACATCATCACCATCAACATGAGCGAGTACCAGGAGGCCCATACCGTTTCCACCCTGAAGGGCGCACCGCCCGGATACGTGGGTTACGGCGAAGGCGGCGTCCTGACCGAGGCCGTGCGCCGGAAGCCCTACAGCGTGGTGCTGCTGGACGAGGTGGAGAAGGCCCACCCGGACGTGCATGAAATCTTCTTCCAGGTATTCGACAAGGGCTGGATGGAGGATGGCGAGGGCCGCTTCATTGACTTCAAGAACACGGTGATCATCCTCACTTCCAACGCCGGCTCGGAGGAGATCATGACCCTGTGCCGCGACCCGGAACTGATGCCGGAACCCGAGGCCGTGGCCACGTCGCTGCGGCCCGCGCTCCTGAAGATCTTCCCGGCGGCGCTGCTCGGCCGGGTGGTGGTCATTCCCTACTACCCGCTGTCGGATGAGATGCTGGGCAACATCGTGCGCCTGCAACTGGGTCGCATCGCCAAGCGCGTCAAGGAGAACCACGGCGTGCCCTTCGAATATGATGACGAGGTGGTCAAGCTCATCATCAGCCGTTGCACCGAAGTGGAGTCCGGCGGCCGCATGATTGACGCCATCCTCACCAACACCGTGCTGCCGGCCCTGTCGGAAGAGTTCCTGAAGCGCATGATGGAAGGCCAGGCCATCACCCGGGTCGCCATCAGCGTGAAGGACGGGGAATTCGCCTACTCCTACGACTGAGGTCACTCGCTTTAGTGGGGACATGCCATGGCCGACCGTAACTGCGGCAATCCGAACACCCCGGTAGGCGGCGGGCAAGGCCCCCTTGCCGCGCCGGGGGTTCGCCGGCGCCGGCATTCCCTCCCCCAGACCACCTGACTTCCGGCCGCATCCGGCTTACCCGGCGAGAGATACCATGTCCAGATTACTCGAAATCGCCACGCCCCTTGGCAAGGATCAAGTCATCCTGTCCCACTTTTCCGGACAGGAGGAGCTGGGCCGCCTTCCCCGTTTCAACCTGACGCTCGTGACCAAGCGCGGGGACGTCAAGGCGTCCGACCTCCTGGGCAAGAACGTGACCGCGGGCATCGAAATGCCGGGCGGGCAGAAGCTGCGCTATTTCAACGGCTACGTCACCCAATTCGCGGACGCGGGCCACACCCCGGCCGCCCGGTTTGTCGAGGGCGGCAAGGGCCAGGCCTTCATTTACCAGGCCACCATGCATCCCTGGCTGTGGTTCCTGACCCGTTCCTCGAACTTCCGCATATTCCAGGACAAGACGGTGCCGCAGGTCATCCAGGCCGTGTGCGCCGTGTACCCGTTCGCCTATCTGGAACTCCGGCTGACCGGCAACTACACACCATGGGAATACTGCTGCCAGTACCGCGAAACCGACTTCAACTTCATCAGCCGCCTGATGGAGCAGATGGGCATCTATTACTACTTCGAGCACGTGGATGGCAAGCACACCATGATCCTGTGCGACGACCTGAGCAAACACTCGGCCAGGCCGGGCTATACGGCCATCCCGTTTTCAGACGTCGCCTCGGGCCGCTCGGCGGAGAAGGAGTGCATCACCGAATGGCATGCCAGCCACGAGATCCAGCCCGGCCGATTCACGATCAAGGATTTCGATTTCCAGAAACCCAAGGCTGACCTGACCGCCAAGTCCTCGATTTCTGAAGATCATGAGATGTTCAATTTCGAGTACTACGACTATCCGGGGGAATACGAGACCACCGACGAAGGCGATCGCCTGTCCAAGGTTCGCATCCAGGAGCTGCACAGCAATTTTCAGGTCGTCTCAGCCAGCGGGCCGATCCGCGGCATCGAAACGGGCCGGACCTTCAAGCTGTCCGACCATCCCCAAGTTGCCGAGGGCAGCGAATTCCTGGTGACGACGGCCCATTACGACTTCACCAACAACGGCCCCGAGTCCGGAGACACCCACGCAGAGTTCCGTTGCAGCTTCAATACCATTCCAGCCACGACCCAGTTCAGACCGGTTCGCTCCACGTCAAAGCCCATCGTGCCCGGCCCGCAGACCGCGATCGTGGTCGGGCCTGCCGGGGAAGAAATCCACGTGGACAAGTACGGCCGGGTCAAGGTCCAGTTCCACTGGGACCGGTACAACCAGGCGGATGACAAGAGTTCATGCTGGGTCCGGGTATCCCAACCCTGGGCCAGCAAGCAGTGGGGCGCGATTTTCCTGCCTCGCATCGGCCACGAAGTGATCATCGAGTTCATTGACGGCGACCCGGACTGGCCCATCATCACCGGCCGGGTCTATAACGCCGAATCCATGCCACCCTGGGATCTGCCCGGCCAGAAGACCCGCTCCGGCATCAAGACCCGCACCTACAAGGGCAGCGCTTCCAACTTCAACGAACTCAGTTTCGATGACAAGCAGGGTTCGGAGGAAATCTACATCCACGCCGAGAAGGACAAGAACGTCCGTATCAAAAACCGGCGCCGGGAATATGTGGGTGAGGAGAGTCACCGCATCATCGAGAAGGACTATCGGGAGAAGACCAACGCCGATCACCATGTCACCATCAAGGGTGACGAGAACGTGAAGCTCGACGAGGGCAGTTTCTCCCTGAACGTGGCGCAGCACTGGCAGGGCAAGATGGGAGGCATGATCCTGGCCGATGCCGGCGCCGAGATTCATCTCAAGTCAGCCGCCAGCATCTTCAACAAGGCCGCCAAGAACATAGACTCCAAGGCCGAAGAGCACATCCGCTTCAAGTCCGACCAGAACACGCAAATGAAGGTCGGCATGAACATGGCGGTGGACGCCGCCCAGGAAATCCATCTCAAGGGCGGCATGAACGTGGTGATCGAAGCGGGCATGAGCATCACGCTGAAGGCGGGCGGCGGCTTCATCGTCGTCGGCCCGGCCGGTGTCACCATTTCCGGTACGCCGGTGCTGATCAACTCCGGCGGATCCGCAGGCTCAGGCAGCGGCTGTACCCCCCCCGAGGATGGCACGGCCTGCAACCCCACCGCCCCCAAGGCCCCGGACGAAGCTCGCGGCTCCAAGGGCGGCGAAGACATGAAACCGGAAGCGCCGCCAAAACCGGAGGACTACTCGCCCCAGGCGCAGGCTTTGAAGCTCGCCTGGCAGGCGGGCACGCCGTTCTGCGCCCAGTGTGCGGCAGCGGCAGCAGCGGCGGCCGCCTCAGACGAGTGACCGGGGCCGGCCCCGGCGCCCGAGGCAACAGGATCACCGGCGCAGGCCGGTGACGTTTAGGTGTTATTTCAGGAGGACATGAATCATGAAGAAAATGATGACCCTGGCCGTGATGGCCACCCTGGGCGTTTGCCAGCCGGCGCTTGCCCAGTTTCCCTCCCTTTCCCTGCCCCAGGCCACGCAGGCGCCCGCGGTACAGTGCGCTGACTGCGGCACCGTACAGGGCATCAACCAGATCCAGAAGGAAGGCGAATCCAGCGGCGTGGTCGGCGCCGTGGGCGGCGGCCTCATCGGTGGCCTCCTCGGCAACCAGATCGGCGGCGGCAGCGGCCGCGACCTGGCCACCATAGGCGGAGCGGTGGGCGGCGCCTACGTGGGCAGCCAGGTGGAAAAGAAGATGGCAAAGAAGACCGTCTATGAGGCCGTCGTCCGTTTCGATGACGGCCGCACCCAGGTCTTCAACTATGACAACAACCCTGGCTGGCAGGCCGGGCAGCGGGTCAGGCTGGTCAACGGTGGCCTGCAGACCCTCTACTGACAGGGAAGCGCACCATGCCCATCGGCCCGCAGCAGATCGAACGCCTGACCACCCGCCTCTGGCTGGACGAGGAAAACGCTGCCTTCGCCCTTCTGGACGGAGCGGGGATTCCCAAGCTCCTGGACAAGCTCTATGGCGAGGGTGGTCCGGAATTCGAATGCCTGTACACCGGGGAACTGGCCCCGGATATTGCCGAGGTTGCCCCCTATATCGTGCGCCTGGAGCCGGGCAGCCTTTTCCTGGACTGGCTGTTTTCCAGGTGGGGCCAGAACTGGGGCGTTTTCGCCGTGGTGCCGGCCAAACTCGAACTGGCGGCGGTGCGGCGCCACTTTCGCAAGTTGAACATCGTCTACGGCCCGAACGGAAGTCCCCTGCTATTCCGCTACTATGACCCACGGGTGCTGGGGATTTTTGCCTCCAGTTGCAACGGCAAACAGTTGCGGGATCTGTTCGGACCGGTGCGGCATTTTATCCTGGAGAGCGAAAACCCCAACGAGGCCCACATCCTGTCCGTGGCGAACGGCGAACTCGTTCAGGAAATCCTGACGCTGAAATAAGGAGAAGAAACCATGCCCTTGCAAGTATGCATGGGGGCCTCGATGATGTGCACTTTCGGCATGGCACCGAGCTCTCTGGTGGTCTTGCCCACCAACAAGGTTTTCACCAACCAGATGCCGGACGCCAACATCATGGACCATGTGCCCATGGTCAACATCATGCCCTTCGGCATGTGCATGTCCCTGGGGAACCCGACCGTGGCTTCCGCCACGTCGGCGGCCATGGGCGTGCTGACGCCCATGCCCTGCATCCCGAATACCCCCGGCCCCTGGGCACCGGGCGCAGCCACCGTACTCCTCGGCAACCAGCCGGCGCTGGACAACATAAGCATGCTCCAGTGCGCCTATGGCGGCGTGATCACGTTCGTCACGGCCGGGGAGTTCACCGTCAATATTCCCTGAAAGCCCCCATGCGTTTAGGGCTATGTTAACCTAGCCGCCCTGCCCCAGGGCACTCCCGCATCCATCGCTCCGCCATGACGATCAAGGTACGCGTACAGAATCAACTGGAACCCGGTAGTTCCTGGGAAGTCACCCTTCCCGAACCCATCGCCACCATTGGGCGGCAGGCCACCTGCGCCGTCTCCCTGCCCGATCCGGAGAAGCACGTTTCCCGAGTCCATGCCACGATCGAGGCCAAGGACGGCAATTACTTCCTGGTCGTCAGTTCCCGGGTCAATCCGGTTCTGGTGGACGGAGAGGCCTGTGTACCCGGCGCTTACGTCCCGCTGAAAAATGGCAGCCAGCTCTCCATGTACCCCTTCGATCTGTCGGTGGACATCAGTGGCGGCCCGGCGCCGATGTTTGACGCGGGGCCGTTTGCGGCTCCAGCATTCGCGGCTCCGGCATTCGCGGCTCCGGCGTTCGCCTCTCCGCCTGCCCCGTCATTCGCGCCTTCGCCGCCTTCCGCCGCCAGCCCCGCGTCACCGCCGCAAGCCTCGAGCGACCCTTTTGCCTGGCTGGACGACCTGGCCGGCAAGCCGGGCGGCGCGACGGCCGACCCTTTCGGGCTGAGCGTGGCGCCCGCCGCCCCTCGCACGCCCCCGCCCATCCAGTCCGACCCGTTCCGCCGTGACGCGCCCCCACCCTCCTCCGGCCTGGTACAAGGACTCGGCGCGTCGACGGCGCTACCGGAGATGGGTTCGCTCGGCCTGGGGGGCAATCTCGGCCTGGGCGGAAACCTGGGCGTCGGCGGAGGCCTCGGCCCGGATCTCGGTCCCTCGGCGCTGGACCCTATGGCGCTCCTGGGCGGAAGCAGTTCCTCGTCCTCGTCCATGCTGACCCCATCCGCGGCATCCCCCCGACCGGCCGACGTTGACAGTTTCCTCGGACTCGCCCTGGGCCCGGCGGCGCCCGCCGCCCAGAGGGATCTGGTGGACTTCGGAGGCCATCAACATCAGGGCTCGTCCGCGCTGGACCATGTGCACGACTTCAACCTGCCATTCCATCCTCCGGATGTCGAGGCGCCGCCTTTCTGGGCCGCCCAGCCTGAACCAGCGGCGCCCGCCGCCCCGGCCTCGCCGCCCTTGGTGCCTCCGCCCGCGCCGCCGGTTGTGGCAACTCCGGCCGTGCCGCAGGCGCCTGTGCCAGCCGCGCCTGCGCCCATCCGGGACGACAACCAGACCACGGTGGACCTGGCGGCCTTTCTCAAGGGGCTGGGTGCAACGGGTTTCAGCATTCCTCCGGCGGAGGCCGAGGCCTTCTTCCAGCAGGCGGGGGAAATCGTGCGTGCCTCCGTGGAGGGGCTCATCACGCTGCTCCTGGCCCGGAGTGAAGTGAAGAAGGAGCTCCGGGCGGCCGACCGCACCATGCTGGCGTCGCACAACAACAACCCCCTGAAGTTCATGGGGGGCGTGGACGAGGCGGTGCGTTTCCTGTTCGATCCCCAGAGCACCAACGCGGGTGCGTTCCTGCCGCCGGTTCGCGCCATCGAGGATGCCGGCAATGAATTGATGGCCCACGAGATGGCTCTGGTCGCCGGCATGCGCGCCGCGGTGGTCGGCGCCATCAAGCGCTTTGATCCGGCCCTCCTGGAACAGGATCTGGCCAAGGCCGGCGGACTGGTACTCAACAAGAAAGCCCGGCTCTGGGAACTTCAGGTCGAGAAGTACGAGAAAATGCAGCAGGACATGGCCGACAACCTGGACCGACTGTTCGAAAGCGACTTTCTCAGCGCCTATTCCGAGCAGGTCTGGCGGATGCAGAAGCGCTGACCGCGCAAAAGCCCGAGTCGTGTCATAATCCCTCCTCCCGGAATTTTGAACAGGGAACCCCTGAGCAGGCAGCCAACAATTGCTCGGGCAACCCCTCGAAACCACCGCTCCAGATCAGCCCTTGATGTAGTGTTTATCGGATGGAACAGCCAGGTACTCTCGGTCGCTACCAGTTGCTGCGCGTGCTCGGTCGCGGCGCCATGGGGGTCGTCTATGAAGGCATAGACCCGAAACTGAATCGCCAGGTGGCGGTCAAGACCATCCTCAAGAGCCAACTCGTAGATCCGGGACTCGCGGCGGAATACACCGCCCGTTTCATGCGCGAAGCCCAGGCGGTCGCCCGGCTCAATCATCCCAACATCGTCCAGGTGTTCGACTTCGGCAACGAAGCGGACGTGACTTACCTGGTCATGGAGTTCATCCGCGGCAAGGAACTGAAAGGCTACCTGGAGGAAAAGCGCCTTCTGGGGGTCGACGAGGTCGTCCAGATTGTCGGCGACCTGTTACAGGCGCTGGACTATGCGCACGAACACGGCGTCATTCACCGGGACATCAAGCCGGCCAACGTCATGCTGGATGGGGCCGGGCGGGTCAAGCTCACCGATTTCGGCGTGGCCCGGCTATCCGACTCCGGTGGATCCGAAGCCACCAAGGCCGGCACCATGGTCGGCACCCCCGGCTACATGGCTCCGGAGCAGATCAAGGGCCTCTCCGTGGGCCCGCAGGCCGATATCTTTGCGACCGGCGTCCTCCTCTACCAATGCCTGACCCTGCAAAAGCCCTTCACCGGTACCAGTGACTGGGAGGTCTATCACAAGATCGTCAATGAGGATCCGCCCCCGCTATCCCAGTTCCGCGGCGGCATCCCTCCCGCTCTCGAAGCCGTGGTCCGGCGCGCCCTGGCCAAGGAACCCAAGGACCGCTACCCCTCGGCCGGCGTGATGGCGAGCGAATTGCGTCTGTCCGTGTCCGGCAAGACCTTCGACGACGAGGCCACCCGCCTGGTATACGATCCGCGTGCCGCCGCGCCCACCGCGGATCGAACCCATATCACCAGTTCCACGACGGCGGCTCAGACCGGCACCCGTGTCGGTACTTCCGACGCCGAACGGGATTTCTGGAACAGCATCAAGGACAGCGGCGACATCGAGGAATTGCGCGAGTTCCTCGTCCAGTTCCCCGACAGCATATTCGCCAACCTGGCAAGAATCCGCATCAACAAGCTGTCCGGCCAGAACACCGGCGTGGACACCTCCGCCCTCAAGATCGCCGAGGGCGAAGCCCAGATCAAGGCACTGGAAGAAACCCGGAAAAAGGAACGGGAAGAAGCCCGGATCAAGGCCGAGGAAGAGGCGAAGCGCCAGGTCGAATCGGAGCGGCAACGCCGCGCCCAGAAGGACGCGCAGCGCCAGGTCGAGGAAGAGACCCGTCGACGTGCCGAGCAGGAGGCCCGAAAGAAGGCCGAGGCCGATGCGGCCAAAGGCGGCAAGGCCAGCCCGGACAAGCTTCGGGACGACGGAGAAGCGCACCGGCAGGAAGAAGCCAGGCAACGCGCCGAGGAAGAAGACCGGCGACTGAAGGCTGAAGTGGCGCGCAAGGCGGAGCAGCAGAAGCAAGCGGAACTGGAGGCCCGACGCAAAGCCGAGGAAGCGGAGCGGCTACGCGCCGCCGAGGAGGCCGAACGCCGCGCCCAGGAAGACGCCCGCCTCAAGGCGGAGGCCGAAGCCAAGCGGCGTGCCGAGGAAGAAGCCCGACGCCACGCCGAGGAAGAAGCTCGGCGCAAGGCCGACCTGGAGGCGCAACGCCGGACACAGGAGGCGGCTCGCCAGAGGGCCGAAGAGGACGCCCGGCGCAAGGCCGAAGAGAAGGCGCGGAATCTGGAAATTCCTCAGGAGGACGGCGAAGATAGCGATCGAACGGTCGTGCTGGGCAGGTCCAGGCCGCCGGTGGCACCTGCCACGGCCCGACCGGTCGAACAACCCGTTGCGGCCGACTTGCCGGATTCTGCCCTGTCTCCCCTGACGGCAGGGCCTTTGGGCGCCCCGGCGGCCCGCGCGGCGGCGGCCGAAGCCACGGACCAACCCCAGTATTCCACGTTGGATCTTCCGGGCAAGAAATCCAAGATGCCGATCGTCATCGGCGGTGTCGCCGTGGCCGTCATCGCAGCCGGCGCCCTCATGTTCATGGGCGGCGGCAAGAATCCCCCGCCCGAGACGCCAAAGGCGGCCGAGGCCGTCCATGCCCCCGCCCCCGCCGCCGCCCCGGTGCAAGATCCAGGCCTGAAGCAGAAGCAGGAAGCGGCACAAAAGGCAGAGGAACAACGAGCGGCCGAGGCGGAATTGCAAGCCCAGGAAGCCAAGCGCCAGGCGGCGGATGCCGGTGCCAGGCAGAAGGCGGAGGAAAACGCCCGCAAACAGGCGCAGGCCGAGCAGGCCAGGGCCGAAGCGAAGGCCAAGGCGGACGAAGCCCGCAGAGCCGACGAAGCTCGCAAGGCCGACGAAGCCCGAAGGAAAGACGAGGCGCGCCGGGCCGACGAAGCCCGCAAGAAGGACGAGGCCCGAAAGGCCGAAGAAACACGCAAGAAGGAAGAAGCCAGGAAGGCTGAAGAAGCCAAGAAGGAGGAAGCGAGGAAAGCCTTCGAGTCCAGCCCGGACGGTATTCTGAAGAAGGCGCGCGAGGCCAGAAAGGCCAAGAACTCCGGCGAGGCCATCAAGTTGTACGCGGAAGCCTACAACAAGGGTAGCGGCCTGGCGGCCAAGGAACTGGGAGACTACTATTCGGCTGCGGGCCCGGATCAAGACCCCGATGCGGCGGCACTCTGGTATAACCGTGCCAAGCAAAAGGGCGTCAAGACCGGAAAATGACACCTTGACCCTTGATCACCCGAACCAGGGAACACATTATTTCTCCGGCAGGAATATGGCGCCCAACCCCATTTTGTCACGCATCCTTCTCGTCCTTGCTGCCCTGTGCTGCCTGATCGGCGCGGCCCGGGCCGATGATCAAAAGGCGAACCGTAGCGCACTGGTCATCGGTAACGAGGATTACATCGGTGCTCCGCCCCTGAGCAATGCCAAGGCGGATGCACAGACGGTGGCGGACATTCTCACCGATGGCCAGTTCGGGGTGGTCCGGGGCATCAACACCACCAGCGACGAATTGCGCAAGAAATGGAAGAATGCCTTCCTGCCCGCCATCGGACCGGGCGATGAGGCCATCCTGTATTTCTCCGGCCAGGGCGTCAGGGTCGGGGATGACAGTTATCTGTTGCCGGTGGATGTTCGGGCCGACAATGAGGACCAGGTAAAGGCCGGCGGCCTGTCGCTCAAGGCCGTCCTGGAAGGCGTGCAGCAGCAAAAGCCCCGCCTGTTCCTGGTCATTCTGGATGCGTCCCGCCGTACGTCCGCAGCCAACCCCGGCCTCGCGGCCGCCCAGCCTGCCGCCGGCGAGGTGGTCATTTTTTCAGCGGCCCCGGGCAAGACTTCCCTGGAGCGCCTGGGCGACGATGATCCCCGAATCCGCGGCCTCTTTTCCCGCGTGTTCCTCCGGGAACTCGCGCGCCCCGGCGTGCCGCTGCCGACCATGCTGCAAACCATTCAGGACAAGGTGTCGGCACTGGCCCAGGGCATCGGCCAGGAACAGGTCCCGACCCTCTTCGGGCAGGCCCCGTCCGACTTCCGGGTGCGCCCCGCGGGAGCGCCGGATACCGGCCAGCGCATGGCCGAGGAGGAAGAGCGGCAGATCTGGGAAAAGACCGACGCCCAGCGCACGGAAGCCGCCTACAAGCGCTTCCTCAAGGCCTTTCCGGACGGGGCCTTCGCTGCCAAGGCGAAGGATAGGCTGGATGACCTCCCCGCCTGGGAACTGGCCAAGAACGGCGACCCGGAGCCCCTGCGGAAATACATCGGCGCCCACCCGGATGGACTCTTCGTCCAGAAGGCGCGTGCCTTGCTGGATGAAGGGGATCTCTGGGAAAAGGCGCGCGCCGGTTCGGTCCTGGCTCTGGTCAAGGATTACCTGGACCGCTATCCGCAAGGCCGATTCATCGAGCCTGCCAAGACTCTGTTCGCCCGACTCGATGCCGAGGCTGCCGCCAAACGCGAGGAGGACGCCTGGAAGGCCGCACAGAATGGCGCCACCACGACCTCCTTCGAACAATACCTGAAGACCTATCCGGACGGGCGCTTCGCGGCCTCCGCGAAGGAAACGATCGAGAAGATCGTCTGGGAAACGGCACAAAAAGGCAACAGCTCGGCCGCCCTCGAAAACTACCTGAAGCTTTATCCCCAAGGGCGCTTCGCGTCATCGGCCAAGGACAATATCGAGCAAATCGTTTGGGACAAGGCGCAGAAAGGCAACAACGAGGCCTCCTTCCAGGAGTACCTGAGGGCCTATCCGCAAGGACGCTTCGCCGACACCGCCAAGGACACCATCGAGCAGATCGCCTGGGACAAGGCGCAGAAGGGCAACAGCGAAGCCGCCTTCGACGCCTACCTCAAGGTTTACCCCCAAGGACGCTTCGCGGCCTCCGCCCGGGACAAGACCGAGCAACTCGTTTGGGACAACGTGCAGCGCAGCCGCACCATTGATCTCGCGCACCTGTACCTGCAACGCTATCCCCAAGGCAAGTTCAGTACCCAAGCCAGGAACCTGGAGGAGGACATCCTTTGGGACGAGGCGCGCCAGTGCGACGCCAATGACCAAAGCGGGGATCCTTTCCGTTGCGACAGCCTGGCAGATGCCTTTATCCGACGCTTCAGCGCCGGGCAACACGCGACCGCGGCAACTATCCTTCAGCACTCCCTCGTGGCCAGCCGACCCGAGCGCGAGGAAAGAAAAGCCTTGTCCGACGCGCTCGCCACCGGTGAGCCGGCTGCCCTGCAAGCCTTTCTGGACAAATTCCCGACGAGCAAGCACTATGCTGACGCCATGATGAAGCTCGCCGCCCTTTGGCAGAAGATCGCGCCGATTCCCGTCACGGGGGTGCCCTTCTACGATGCCTTCACGGACGGTAGCGGCAAGAGCCCCGAGATGGTGGCCCTGCCATCCGGAAAGTTCGCAATGGGCTCCGAGGAAGCTCAGACGGAGAAGCCGTCCCATCCCGTGGTCATCGTTCATCCCTTTGCCATCGGCCGACACGAAGTCACCTTCGACGACTGGGATGCCTGTGTCGCGGACAAGGGTGGTTGCAGCTACCGCCCGGACGATGAAGTCGGCATGCTCATCTTCCGCTGGAAGGGCCGGGGCAAGCAGCCCGTCATCAATGTCGCCTGGGCCGATATCCAGCAATACCTGGTTTGGCTCCGTGCCAAGACTGGCAAAAAATATCGGCTATTGACCGAAGCGGAATGGGAATATGCCGCCCGCGCCGGGACAACGACCCGGTACAATTTCGGCGATAACGCCGATACGCTGGTCCGGCACGGCTGGTACACCGGCAACTCGGAACGCCAGCCGCACCTCGTCGGGCAACTCGAAGCCAGCCCGAACGGGCTATACGATATGTATGGCAACGTGGCGGAATGGGTGGAGGATTGCTGGCACAGTTCCTACGACGGCGCGCCTCGAAACGGCAACGTCGCCTGGACCGCGAATTGCGTAGGCGCGGCCCACGTCAGTCGTGGCGGATATTTCTACGACACCGCATCCAACCAGCGCTCCGCATCCAGGAGTCGGGTGGGCAATACCATGCGCTCCCCGAGCGTGGGTTTCCGGCTGGCGCGGGACTATCCCTAAGGCTCGGCAAGCCATCCCTGAGAGCCGGCGCTGGCGTGACGTCCAGGAGGTCAGTCATGTTTTCACGGATGTGGGGCCGGCTTCAGCCGGCCATGGCGGTATTGGCGGGCTGAAGCCCGCCCTACAGCCCGCCCCACGGTAGGCGCGTTTTACATTGACGGACTACTGGCCTATTTGTCACCGGGAATCCGGATGGCGACGAAGGTCTGGGTATCGCCCCGGCGCACCAGCAAGGTCAGGTTCGCACCGCGCGGCAGCGAAACCAGCAGCCGGTTGAACTGCTCGACAGTCTTCAATTCCGTGGACGAACCCTTGCTGATGACCGCCAGGAGAATGTCGCCCGCACGCAGTTCACCGCGGAAGCTGCCATCCCGCGAGCCTTCCACCTGCAAGCCGCCCGATATTCCGAACTCGCGCCGCTTGTCCCGAGGCACCTCCCGCAGCACCAGGCCCAGACGATTGGCCGCGGGATCCGGCGCAGCCGCCGGTTGCCGGGCCGCGCGCGCCGTATCATCCGCCAGTTCCGCCACGGTTACCGTGAGATCGCGGCTCCCGCCCTTGCGCCACACCTGTACCGTCACCCTGGCACCGGGCCGGGTGGCCGTCACGATACGCGGCAGGTCGGCCGACGACCGCACCGGGCGACCATCGAAGCGCGTGATGATGTCGCCGGTCTGTATGCCGGCCCGCTCGGAAGGGCCGCCCCGCTCCACGCTGGCCACCAAGGCGCCGGCCGCTTCCGGCAGGCCGAAGGAATCCGCCAGGTCCTTGCTCACTTCCTGGATGATGACGCCGATGCGGCCGCGGCTGACCCGCCCGGCGTTCTTCAACTGGGCCTGAACCTCCATGGCCACGTCAATCGGTATGGAAAAGGACAGGCCCATGTAGCCGCCGGAGCGGGAATAGATCTGGGAGTTGATGCCGACGACCTGTCCCTTCATGTTGAACAGCGGCCCGCCGGAATTGCCCGGATTGATTGCCACGTCCGTCTGGATGAAGGGCACCAGGTTTTCCTGGGGCAGTTCCCGCCCCTTGGCGCTGACGATGCCGGCCGTCACGCTGTTCTCGAAGCCGAAGGGCGAGCCGATGGCGATGACCCACTCGCCGACCTTGAGTTTCCCGGGGTCACCGAGCGTCACCTTGGGCAGTTTCTGTGCCTCGATCTTGATCAGCGCCACGTCCGTGCGCTTGTCGGCTCCGATCAATCTGGCCTTGAGTTCCCGCTTGTCCGTCAGGCGTACCAGGATCTCTTCCGCCCCTTCCACCACATGGGCGTTGGTCAGAATATAACCATCGCCGCTGATGATGAAGCCGGAGCCCAGGGACTTGTTCTCGAACTCCCGGGGAGCGCCCGGCGGACGGGGAAAGAAGCGGTGGAAGAATTCGAACATGGGGTCATCTTCGTCCATGTTCGGTGCGAAGGGCGCGGCGGGGCCGCCCCGGGCGACGGTGCTGATATTCACCACCGCCGGCCCCTGCTTTTCGGCCAGTTCCGTGAAATCAGGCAGGGACGAAGCAAAGGACGGCAGGGCGAGCAGCCACAAGCAGAGCAGAACCGCGTACCTCAAGGCCGCCCCCTCAGTCCCTGGAGGACCGGCAAGTCGACGGTTCCGCCCGACGCGCAAGCACGGGATGGGAAGAACCATCCGCAGCCATGCGGCCCCGGAACCAGGCCACGAAGGCTATGGCCGTCACCAGTCCCAGCCCCGCCCCCAGCCCGGCGGGAAGGTCATCGCCCGCGCCCAACCAGGTACCGAGCCCGGCGCCCAGGATGACCAGGAGCACGGGGACCATGTACACCGCCAGGGCCGTCTTGAGCGTCACGCCATCGCCCAGGCTGACCACCACCCGATCACCCGCCCTGGCGCCTATGCTGTTCTCCAGACGAAACTCGCGCCCAGCCCTGCGGCCGAAGACCTGGGTCAGCACGCCGGAATTGCAGCCCCCCGCCTCGTTGCATCGGCCGCAACCGCCGCCATGTTCGGACACCTTCACCAAGACGTGGTCCTTGTCCACCGCCAGCACTTCAGCATTCATTTCCATGCCATTTCCTTAATAGTCGCGCAGCGACTCACAACGCTCCCCTCGCTCGTTCCGGGAGAGAGGCTGGGGGTGAGGAAGCCGTCATGGCTTCCAGCGATGACGGCTAATTCCTCTCCATGCCGTCCACCAGCCGCCGCAGCGCCAGGGGCGGCACCTCGCCCAGGGCGGTAAGCAGCATGTCACCGGCGATGCGCTTGTAGACGTTGGTGGTACCGATCGTGTAATAGCCAGGCACCTGGGGCCTCTTGGCGGAAACGCGCTCGACGAACACCGAGACCGTCGCCATGCCGTCAGAAAAGACCAGGTGCAGGACATCCCCGTCCCCCTCATGCAGGTGCCGCTTCATGCCGGCCACCTGGCGAAATCCGGGCAGCAGGGTCTTGAACTGCCAGCCGCCGCCATCGGCCACCCCCTGGCTGGCACGGGTATCATGCACCTGCCAGCCCGCCGCCTGGGATTCAAAGGGGGACTTCAGGGCGTCCCGGTTGATGTTGCCGCCGATCTGGACCTCGCTGAAGCTGAACTGCTCCAGGGTGTGATTCTTCTCATCCACCAGGGAGGCCTTGAGCAGCAGGCCCGTGGCCTGGTCGGCCCACAGACGGCGGCCGTAACGCAACTCGTCCTTGGGCTCCAGCACGATCAACTGGCTTTCGTGCCCGGCCACACGCACCACGCCGCCCTTCTGCAGCGTGTAGCTGTCCGCCAGGCTGCCCGGGGACGCCGGCAGCGTCGCCGGGAAGCTGCGGCGATCTTCCTTCTCCAGGATCACCATGTGCAGGTCCGGCAACAGGCATTTCACCTCGCCGTTGCTGCGCAGAACCTCCCTCGGACTGCCATCCAGCACTTCCAGGCGCTCCCGCTCGCCGCTGCCATCCACCACGTGGACGATGCGGGAAGTCTCGCTGCGCCGGCCATGCTGATAGACGAAGACCCCCTGGTAGCTTTGCTTCTGGGCGGCGGACGCCATGCGTCCGAGCCAGCCCAGGGCGTCCTCGGCGACGGGCAGCTCGGCCCGTGCGGCACAGGGCAGAGCCAGACAGGCCGCCAACCCGGCCAGCAACAGAGTCCGCCTCATTGGGCGCCATCCTGGCGCGGTTCCGACATGCCGCCCTGGTAGCGCGCGGCCCCCTGGACCGCCACCCAGGGGGAATAGCCCTCGTGCGCCACCACGTATTCCCGCATCTGCCCCACGGGTTGGACGCGCACCGAGGCCCCCGCGTAGGAGACCGTCTGCACCGAGCTGCCGACACCGGACACCGGCCCCAACGCCGTGCCGGCGGAAGTCATCTGGGGCGCCGCCTTCTGCATGGCCACCACGGCCCCCGGAGTACGGGGCGACTGGAGGGCGTTTGCCACCCAGGCCACGGCGCCCACACCCATGACGGATGCGGCCAGGGGCAGGGCAAAACGCAGAGGCGAGGCGCGGCGCGGAAGCGCCCTCGGCGCCAGAACCGTGGGCTCGTCGTCCAGGGCCGCCATGACCCGGTTCGTGAAGTCCAGGGAAAGTCCGGAAACCGGTTCAGAGCCCTGACGCAGGCTGTCTCCGATCCGGTGCCAGGTTTCCCAGTCCTGCCGCAGGGAAGCATCCCGCGACAAATCATCCAGAGTGGACGCCGCATCGGTTTCGTCCAGGGCATCATCCATGAGGGCCGAAAGTTCCGCTTTCATCACTCACCACCTCTTGTCAGAAGCCGTATCCAGCAACGGCCGCAATTTTCCCGCCACCGCCTCACGGGCACGGAAGATGCGCGAACGCACCGTTCCGATGGGGCAGCCCATGACTTCGGCGATTTCCTCGTAACTCAGACCATCCAGTTCTCGCAGCATGATGGCCGTGCGCAACTCCTCGGGCAAGGCATCCATGGCCTGATTCACCGTTTCGCCGATCTGACGCGTGGCCAGCAGGTGCTCGGGGGTATTCATGTCGCGCAACAACTCACCCGACTCGAAGGTCTCGGCTTCTTCCGAATCGAATTCCGTGCTTGTCGGCGCCCGACGCCCCTGGGACACCAGATAATTCTTGGCGGCATTGATGCCGATGCGGTAGAGCCAGGTATAGAAGGCCGAATCGCCGCGGAAGCTGGGCAACGCCCGGTAGGCCTTGATGAATGTTTCCTGGGCCACGTCCTCGACCTCGGCCGGATCGCGAATCAGGCGCGACAGGAGCCGCGCCAGCTTGCGCTGATATTTTGAAACCAGTAGCCCGAACGCCTGCTTGTCGCCTCTCTGCACGCGTTCGACCAACGCCTGGTCCAGCTCACGATCTCCCATGTCTTGCTGCCTGATAGCCCCGATGTCGCGCCGCGCCCCGTTGCCGGGAAAGCGCTGAGTATACCCGAGGCCCCGCCGGGAGGCGTGGCGGACTACGCGCCCGTCGGAGTTTATTCACCGCAGTTCGCATGAACTCCAACAGACTGGTACAAAGACAAGCCGGTTCCCAAATAGTTCAGTCGCCGCCAGGGACAAGAGCCTGGAAATATCCTACAATCATCCCACTCCCCGGGAAATGACGATTAATCTTGCTACCAGTCGCCATTTCTGATATTAAATCGCCTTTTTCCCAAACGGACGATCCGTCATGGCCGAAGACCTCCTGCACAAACAGTTCCCGCCCTATATTGCCGAGGAAGGCGAGGAATACATGAACGCCAGGCAACTCGCTCACTTCCGCACCATTCTTGCCACCTTGAAGGGCGAGCTGGCGGGGGACATCGAGCGCACCGTCCATACCATGCAGGACGAGGCCACGGTGTTCGCTGATCCCAATGACCGGGCCAGCCAGGAGTCCGACATCGCGCTGGAACTCAGGAACCGGGACCGGGAGCGGAAGCTCATCAAGAAGATAGACGAAGCCATCGCCCGCATTGACGCCGAGGAATACGGCTACTGCGACAGCTGCGGCATCGAGATCGGCCTGAAGCGCCTGGAGGCCCGCCCCACTGCCACCCTGTGCATAGACTGCAAGACCCTGGAAGAACTGCGCGAGAAACAGGTCGCCAAGTAAGCGACACCGCGAGGGACAAGAAAAAAGGACGCCGAGGCGTCCTTTTTGAATTCTCCCGGATCCATGCCGGATGCGTCGCAACGCCGTTCGGGCCGCGAGCATAACCCTTACGGCGTGTAAAGAATTCCGACAGTATTCGGACCACCAACAGGCTGGTCGGTCACCCAATCTAGTCCGAATACACCCGGACCATCAAAGCCCTGTCACCACCGATTCACGAGAGAAAACCGCCCAACAGCCTGTTGGCTCGTACAGCCGGCAGCGGTCGGCTGATCGTGTGTTCAATTTTCCGACACACAAGCCAGTCCAAGAGACGTAGGGCAGTAATCCACTCACTTATCGCACCGCGGCTGACCGTAGCAAGGAGACCGGCAGGAACAGGCACAAGGGGTCGTCCAGCGTGGATTGAAATCCGAGGCGCAGGTAGAACGCGGCGGCCTTTTCGTCCTTGGCATCCACAAGTACGGCAAATAGGCCCACCCGTTCGGAGAACTCCAGGGCCAAGCGCAACGCAAATGCCAGCAGATCCTGGCCGATGCCCTGCCTCTGATGGCGGATGTCCACCGCCAGACGGCCGATTCGCAGCATGGGAATGGGATAACGGGGAAGCTTCAGATCGGACGGCAAGGTTTCAGCGGCCACCTGCCCGGCACTCACGGTAACGAATCCAAGCACGTCCTCGCGGTCCACCGCCAGCGCCACGTAGGTCTTGCCGAAACCCCGGCGCTGCTGCTGTCCAGCCCGGTGCCGGAAAAAGTCATTCAGGGCCGGTTGCCCACACTCAAAATCTTCACGGTGATGCTGAGCACCCAGCAATTCGATCCGAACCGCCATCAACGCCGCGCCATCAGGGTCCGCAAGGCATCATTCGGCGCTGGAGGGTTCTCGCAGGCCGCAACGAATGCCTCGAAAGCTTCCCGGGACAGCATCAGGGTATCGTTGTCCGCCACCACCCGCCGCGCCGCCTCGTAGGCATTTTGCAGCATGAAGCTGGATACGGTGATTCCCATCAGGGCGGCCGCGCGCTCGATCAAGGCTTTCGCCTCGGGGCTGGTGCGTAGGTTAATGCGGGCAGATTCGACAACGGCAGACATGGCGGGGTTCCTCGTGTTTAGGCCGAATTGTACGTCAGATTGCCACACAAACAAGGAGAAAGTGAAGCTTTCATTCTCGGAATAATGAACATGCCCATCGAAATCCCTGTCATCACCCATTCAAGAGGGAAAGCCGCCCGAGCGGCGGGGGCCACTTTAGTCCAGAAAAAAGGACGCCGAGGCGTCCTTTTTTGGTGTCGTTGCGAATCCGGATGCTCCCGGACTCGCTTCGTTCCTCCGGGTTACTGGGCGGCTTCCGCGGCCACGGCCTTCATGGAAAGGCGCAGGCGGCCCTTCTCGTCGGCTTCCAGAACCTTGACCTTCACCTGCTGGCCTTCCTTCAGGTAATCGGTCACAGCATTGACCCGCTCGTTGGCGATCTGGGAGATGTGCAGCAGACCATCCTTGCCCGGCAGAACCTGGACGATGGCGCCGAAGTCCAGGAGACGCAGCACGGTGCCGTCATAGACCTTGCCCACTTCCACTTCCGCCACGATGTCCTGGATGCGCTTCTTGGCGGCCTCGCCGGCCTCGGCACTGACGGAGGCGATGGTGATGCTGCCGTCGTCGGAGATGTCAATGGTGGCGCCCGTCTCCTCGGTCAGGGCACGGATCACCGCGCCGCCCTTGCCGATCACGTCGCGGATCTTCTCGGGATTGATCTTCATGGAGATCATGCGCGGCGCGAAGCTGGACACCTCGCCGGGGTGGGCATCCAGGGAAGTCTTCATGATGCCCAGGATGTGCAGGCGGGCCTCGTTGGCCTGAGCCAGCGCGACCTGCATGATGTCCTTGGTGATGCCCTGGATCTTGATGTCCATTTGCAGGGCGGTGATGCCGGCATCGGTACCGGCCACCTTGAAGTCCATGTCGCCCAGGTGATCCTCGTCGCCCAGGATGTCGGTCAGCACGGCGAAGCGGCTGCCTTCCTTGATCAGGCCCATGGCGATACCCGCCACGTGCGCCTTGAGCGGCACGCCCGCGTCCATCAGGGCCAGGGAAGAGCCGCACACGGAAGCCATCGAGGAAGAACCGTTGGATTCCGTCACCTCGGACACGACGCGCATGGCGTACTGGAAATCTTCGGGCTTGGGCAGCACGGCCAGCATGGCGCGCTTGGCCAGACGGCCGTGGCCGATCTCGCGGCGCTTGGGGGAACCGACACGGCCCGTCTCGCCGGTGGCGAAGGGGGGCATGTTGTAATGGAGCATGAAGCGATCGCGGTACTCGCCCTGGAGCGCGTCAATGATCTGCTCGTCGCGACCAGTGCCCAGGGTGGCGATCACCAGCGCCTGGGTCTCGCCGCGGGTGAACAGGGCGGAACCATGGGTGCGGGGCAGCACGCTGTGACGGATGGTGATGGGACGCACGGTGCGCGTGTCGCGGCCGTCAATGCGGGGCAGGCCGTCCAGGATCTGGTTGCGCACGATCTTGGCTTCCAGTTCGAAGATCAGGTTGCCGACAGAAATGGCGTCGGGTGCGCCTTCGGAGCCGTCACAGATGGCGGCGACGGTGGCCTTGGTCACCTCGCGGCACTTCTGGGTGCGGTCCTGCTTGCTGGTGATGCGGTAGGCGGCACGCAGCTCGGCTTCGGCCAGCTCGGCGATGCGCGCCACCAGGGCCTCGTTCTTCGGCGCGGCAACCCAGTCCCACTCGGGCTTGCCGGCTTCTTCCACCAGCTCGTTGATGGCGTTGATGGCGGCACGGGACTGCTCGTGGCCGAACACCACGGCGCCCAGCATCACTTCCTCGGACAGTTCCTGGGCTTCGGATTCCACCATGAGCACGGCGGAAGCCGTGCCGGCCACCACCAGGTTCATGGCGCTTTCCTTCACCTGGGACAGGGTCGGGCACATGACGTACTGGCCGCCGATGTAGCCGACGCGGGCGGCGCCGATGGGCTCGGCAAACGGGATGCCGGAGATGGCCAGGGCGGCGGACGCGCCGATCATGGCGGGGATGTCCGGGTCAATTTCCGGATTGCTGGAGAGCACGTGCACGATGACCTGGACTTCATTGAAGAAGCCTTCCGGGAACAGCGGGCGAATGGGGCGATCAATCAGGCGGGAGGTGAGCGTCTCCTTCTCGGAGGGGCGGCCTTCGCGCTTGAAGAAACCGCCGGGAATGCGGCCGGCGGCATAGACCTTTTCCACGTAATCCACGGTCAGGGGGAAGAAATCCTGGCCGGGCTTGGTTTCGTGCTTGGCGACGACGGTGGCCAGCACCACGGTGTCGTCCATGTTGACCATGACGGCGCCGTGGGCCTGGCGGCCGATCTCGCCGGTTTCCAGGGTCACGGTATGGGCGCCGTAGGCGAAGCTTTTCTTGATGGCAGTTAGCAAGGTGGAATCCTTTCCAGTCTCGGCGCGGCAATCCGTGCCGGTATCAACGTACGGGCCGCGCGGCAAACCTGAAGGCGCAACCCAAAAAAAACCGGCGAGGGCACCTCGGCCCCCGCCGGATTGTTCATGGCAACCCGCGGAACTGCTGCGGGGTCATGTATTACTTGCGCAGACCCAGGCGCTCGATCAGCGCCCGATAGCCGTCGACATTCTTGCCCTTCAGGTAATCCAGCAGTTTGCGGCGCTGGCTCACCATGCGCAGCAGACCACGGCGGGAGTGGTGGTCCTTGACGTTGGCCTTGAAGTGGGGCGTGAGGCCATTGATGCGGGCGGTCAGCAGGGCGACCTGGACTTCGGGGGAGCCGGTATCACCCTGGACACGTTGGTAATCGGCAACAACTTTCGCCTTGTCGGCGGCGGACATGGTCATGATTCGAGTCTCTCAAACGCTTTTGAAAAAAGGCGCCGCCCCGGTTTGATAGAGCCGCACGCCAGAATGAATCCAGCCGCGAACGGCGTGGAGCCGCGCATTATACCGGAGAACCAGCGATCAAAGGCAAGGAAAGTGGCCCCGATGCGCCGAGAAGGGCACAGGGAAAGCTCGCCGCCGGATACGGACCCGAAACGCGGCGCCATGCTAGAATTCCGCCCTCGGAAGCGTGGCAGAGCGGTTGAATGCACCGGTCTTGAAAACCGGCGTGGGGCAACCCATCGTGAGTTCGAATCTCACCGCTTCCGCCATCCCCCCTGCCCGACCCGCGACCTGCCGCCGGCGCCTTGCGAACAGGCGGCGCCTGGGCGCCGCCGCTCGTATTCTTACAGAGCCTTGCCGCCCAGGGCCTTTTCGATGTCGGCAAAGGTGTTGGCCACCTCGAAGGTCTGGAGGGCAATGCCCAACTGACGGCCGATCTGGGTGGCGGAGAAGATACCCCGGACACGCACGGCGTGGGTGACCGCATCCTTTTCCGCTACCAGCGCATGTTGGCGCCCCCAGGCCTTGAGGGTGGCGATGACGTGGCCCACCTTGGAGTGAAGCACGTCGGACACGCTCAGCACGTCAATGTCCTCCTTGTGCACCATGAGGTCCGCCACATGCAGGTCGGAATACTTGCAGCCCCGTTCCTGCACCAGCTTGATCGGGCGGTCGCCCTGGGTGTCGCGGGCGGTGATGAGCCCCACCACGTCGTCGTTCGCGTCCACCACCAGCAAGAGACGCACGCCGCGGGAGATCATGGTCTTCGTGGCTTCGTTCAACGTGACTTCCGGGGTGATGGTGGCGGCGCTGACCTGGCGCAGGTCGGTCATGACGCACAAGGCGGGGGAATCCACCGTCACGCTGGTGAAGGTGCTGGGCTGATGGTAGCCGATGGTCTTGGGTGCCTTGTGCGCGGCAAGGGCCTTGTAGTTGCGTTCCATGCTCGAATCTCTCCTCTAGGTTTGGCTCAAACGGGCGTAGCGGTGTATCCAGCCCGAATGACAAGAATGGCCTCCACGCCCGTTTTCCCTCGCTCCCAACCCCTCTCCCGGAAACGGACGAGGGGAGCGTCGAGAGTCGCTGGCGCGACTATCCATGACCGGATAGTACGAAAAAAAGCGGCGGTCTGGAACGGTCGCCTGAGCGATTTTTTGCCTTCGGCGCAACATTCCCGCCGGATGCGGGCATTTCCCCGTCCAAATCCCGAATAGCCGCCCTCACATCCAGGCCGGATCACGCAAGGGAGGAAAAAGCTGCCATCCCGGCGTCCGTCGCGTACCATCGCGCCTGGCCTCCTCCCCCTCCGCCGCCATGACCGACCGACACCTTCTGCGAAACATTTGGCTCCTGGCCGCCTGCCAGGGCATGCTCCTGTGCAATGGCGTCACCCTGATCGCGGTGAACGGCCTGGTCGGACGGCGCCTGGCGCCTTCGCCCACCCTCGCCACCCTGACCATTACCGGATATGTGATCGGCACGGCACTGCTCACCCTGCCCGCCGCCCACTTCATGAAACGTTTAGGCCGGCGCGCGGGCTTCATGTTCGGCGCCCTGCTGGGCGTGGGCGGCGGCCTCCTGTGCGCCCTCGCCACCCACATCGGGAGTTTCTGGCTGCTTTGCCTGGGCACCCTGGTGGCCGGCAGCTACAACGCCTTCGGCCTGCAATACCGTTTCGCCGCCGCCGACATGGCGCCCATGGACTGGAAGCCCAAGGCCATCTCCTTCACGCTGGCAGGCGGCATACTGGGCGGATTCATCGGTCCGGCCCTGAGCAACCTGACGAAAAATGCCTGGGGTACGGAGTTTCTCGCCACTTACCTGTCCCTTTCCGGCTTCGCGCTGGTGGCGCTGGCGATTGCCAGCCGCCTGCACATCCCGGCCCCGGCCGTGGCTGCCAGAACCGGGGACCAGGGGCGACCCTGGATCGAGATCGCCCGGCGACCAGCCTTCATCGTCGCCGTGCTGGCAGCGGCCGTGGGCTACGGCACCATGAACCTCTTGATGGCCGCCACACCCTTGGCCATGGATGTCTGCGGCTTTCCTTTCGGCGACGTGGCCTTCGTGTTGCAATGGCATGTGCTGGGCATGTACGTCCCCTCCTTTTTCACCGGCAACCTGATCCGCCGGTTCGGCGTGTTGCCGGTTCTGCTGGTGGGTGCCGTCCTGATGCTGGCCTGCATCGCCCTCGGACTCTCCGGCACCGGCCTCATGGACTTCTGGTGGGCGCTGGTGCTGCTGGGCGTGGGCTGGAATTTCCTCTATATCGGCGGCACCACGCTGCTGACCGAGACCTATCGCCCCTCGGAGCGGGCGAAGGTGCAGGGTAGCAACGACTTCGTGGTCTTCGGCGTCCAGGCGCTCTCCTCCATCTCCGCCGGCGCCCTGGTGCTCGGCCAGGGCTGGGCCACCCTGAACCTGCACGCCCTGCCCGCCGTCCTCCTCATCGGCGCCATAACACTCGTCCTCCTGCGGCAACGGCGGAAGGCGAAAGCCGCGGGCTGAGCGCGCCCCGCCAGGCCGAAACGGCCATCCGCCGCGGCTTTCCGGACTGGATACCCTTCAGGAACCCCCGCCGGTTCCGTTAAGTTCACTTGCTGCGACGGTGGGTGGTCGGGCGGCCGCAGGTCCATCCTGGATGCGGCCACGCCCCGGCCTATCCGCCATGGCTGCCTTTGACATGGTTTGCATCGGGGAACGAGATGAAGCGCTACATCAGCGACTCCTGGAACAGAATCGGCCTGCAACTGAAATTGCAGATACTCCTGCAGGGCACGCTGATCGTCATTCTCGTCGCCGCCCAGCAATGGATCATGGTGCAGTTCGAGAACCAGGTCATGAACACGGCCAAGGAGCGGGCCGCCGCGCTGGCCGATGGCGTGGTGAATGGCCTGAACATCCTGATGATCATCAAGAACGGCAAGGACGAGGTCATCAGCGACAAGAAGAGCCGCAGCCTGTTCATCCAGAAGATGGCGGCTTCCGAAGGCGTGAAGGAGCTGCGCGTCGTCCGGGGCAAGGGCATAGACGACGAGTTCGATGCCGGTCTACCGGAGGAGCGGCCCATGGACGACATAGATCGCCACGTCCTGGCCACCGGCAAGACGGAATCGCACCTGGTCGTCAAGGGCGATCAGGCCAGCCTGCGCACCGTCATTCCCTACATCGCCCGAAAGAATTTCCGCAGCATTGACTGCCTGTTCTGCCATGCGGTGGACGAGGGGGCGGTGGTCGGCGCCGCCAGCATCGTCACCGACGTGAAGGAAGACCTGGTCACGCTCAGGAAAATCAACCTCTGGATATGGCTGGGCCAGGGCGCGCTACAGATCCTGCTGTTTTTCGCCATACGCGCCATCGTCCGCCGGCTGGTGCTGCAACTCGGCGGGGAGCCGAAGGACGTCATCGAGGTCATCCGACAAATCGCCCGGGGCAATCTCTCGGGCCAGATCGTCACCCTCGCCAATGACCAGGACAGCCTGCTGGCTTCCACCAAACAGATGCAGTCGGATTTGAAGAACGTGGTCACCGACATCCAGTCGGCGGTGGAAGCGGCGGTCAGGGGCGACTTTACCCGACAGGCCGATCTCGCCGGCAAACAGGGTTTCGGCCTGGATATCGGGCGCTCCCTGAACACCCTGAATGCCGATCTGCTGCGCCAGATCGGCGGCAATCCGGCGGACGCCGTGCAGGTGGCCTCCCGGGTCGCGGAAGGCCACCTGGGCAATACGGTACCGGTCAGGCCAGGCGACAACCAGAGCATCCTGGCGGCCATGGCGCGCATGCAGGACAACCTGAAGGGAGTCATCGCCGAGGTGAGGGAAATGGTCAACTCCGGGGCCGAGGGCGATTTCAGCCACAAGCTGGATGTCGCGAACAAGGCGGGTTACTCGAAGACCCTGACCGACCTGCTCAACCGCCTGTCGGACGTCACGGAGACCGGCCTGACCGACGTCATCCGCGTGTCCACGGCCATCGCCCAGGGGGATCTGACCCAGACCATCAGCACCAACTATCCCGGCCTGTTCGGCCAATTGACCGACGCCATCAACAGCACGGTCGGGCGTCTCCAGGACATGATCGGGCTGATACGGGAGGCGACCGACGCCATCAATACCGCGGCCCACGAGATCGCCAGCGGCAACCAGGACCTCTCGCGCCGCACCGAGGCCCAGGCCAGCAGCCTGGAACAGACGTCCGCCAGCGTGGATGACCTGAACAGCACCGTGCGCCAGAACGCCGAGCACGCCCGGGAAGCGAACGACCTGGCGAACGGTTCCCTGGTGGCCGTCAGCAAGGGCGGCGACATCGTGAAGCAGGTGGTCACCACCATGGGCCATATCCAGACCAGCTCCCAGAGAATCGCCGACATCACCGGGGTCATAGATTCCATCGCCTTCCAGACCAATATCCTGGCGCTTAACGCCGCCGTCGAGGCGGCTCGTGCCGGCGAGCAGGGGCGTGGATTCGCGGTGGTCGCCAACGAGGTCAGGAGCCTGGCCCACCGCAGCGCCACGGCGGCCAGGGAAATCAAGGCGCTCATCGCCAGTTCCGTCGCCGAGGTGGAAGACGGCGTCCGGCTGGCGCAGGAGGCCGGCAACACCATGACCGACGTGGTCGACGGATTCAAGAAGGTCGCCGCCCTGGTGACCGACATCAGCAAGGCCAGCCGGGATCAGAGCAACGGCATCCAGCAGGTGACCCAGGCCATCAGCCAGATGGACGAAGTCACCCAGCAGAATGCGGCCCTCGTGGAACAGGCGGCGGCGGCCGCCGAAAGCCTGGGTGACCAGGTCGAGGGCCTGGTCCAGGCACTGAGCATGTTCAAGCTGCGGGGCGCGGGGTCTTCGCAGGCAGCAGACACGAGAAGACCCTTACTGGCACGCTGACACCGCCGCACCAGTAGAAACGGCCGTCAATGACGGCCGTTTCTGGGTGAAGCCAAAACCAGGCTGGTTACTTGCCGGCGATGGCTTCCAGCTTCTCGGCGCGGATGAGCTGACCGTCCAGGCCGGCGTCCTTGGCGGAGCCGCCGTAGGCGATGGTCATCAGTTGCGAGTAATAGACGACAGGCATGTTGAACTTGGTGCCCTGCTTCTTGTTGATCTCGGACTGATAGATTTCCACGTTGGCCTGACACAGCTGACAGGGCGTGACGATCATCTCGGCGCCGTGGTCATAGGCGGATTCCACGATCTGGCGGATCTGGTTCTGGGCCTTGTCCGGCTCGGAGAACGCCAGGGCGCCGCCGCAGCAGGTCACCTTCTGGTCATACTTGACCGGCTCGGCGCCTACCATCTCCACCATCTTGTCCAGGTACATGGGGTTCTCGAAGGACTCGCCGGCGATGCCGAAGGGCCGGTTGGTCTGGCAGCCGACATAGCCCGCCATCTTCAGGCCTTCCAGGGACTTGACCACCGGCTTCTTCATGGCCTCGAAGCCCACGTCCTCGATCAGGACTTCCACGAAATGGCGGGCCTTGACCTTGCCATCCAGCTTCAGGCCCGCTTCCTTCAGCGCCTCGTTGGCTTCCGCCATGAGGCCGGGGATTTCGTGCAGGCGCTCGGCGGCCTCGCGGCTGCCCAGCCAGCAGGCGGGGCAGACGGAAACCATGTCCTGACCGGGCAGGTTCTTCTCGGCCAGGGCCAGGTTGCGCGCGGAGAGGACCAGGCGCGGCAGCTCGCCACCCTCCCCATAGCCGATGGAGGCGCCGCAGCAGTTCCAGTCCGGGATCTCGTTCAACTGAACGTCCAGCTTCTGGCAGACCACGTCAATCGAACGCATGAAGTTGTCGCCGGAAGCCTTCTTCTGCGACGAACAGCCGGGGTAATAGGCGTATTCTTTCTTTGCCATGGGATATTCGCTCCTATTTGGCCAGGCCGCGACGACGGTCTTCGATTTCCCGCGCCTTCGCCACCATTTTCTGGATGCCGCTCTTGTCCTTGCAGCTGTGGCCGCCCAGGATCTCCATCGGATTCAGGCGCTTGGCCTTGACCAGACCCAGGCCGATACCCTGCATCGCCATGGCGTTCTTCACGCCCTGCCCGAAACCATCCTTGAAGTACATGGCGAGCGAGAACGTGAGTTCGTTCACCCGGCCGGTCTTCACGATGTTGTTCCAGAACAGCTTGGCGATCTCCCGCGTCGGCTGCTTATCCGGCGCCAGGCCCAGGCGGTGCGAGTAGTTCGCCAGCCCGTGCATGATGTGGGTGATCGGCAGCTTCCGGGGGCAACGCACGATACAGTTGTAGCAGGAGGTACACATCCACATGGAGTCGGACTTCAGCACCTCTTCCCGCTTGCCGGCCCGGATCATCATGAAGATCTTCTGGGGCGAATGCTCCCAGTGCGGGCCGAGCGGGCAGGAGCCCGCGCAGACGCCACACTGCATGCACATCTTCACCATGTGGCCATCTTCCACGTTGGCCTCGACTTCCTTGAGGAAGTCGTTCTTGTAAGCTTGGCTCATTCCTGTCTCCCTTAACCGAAGCCCTTCATGGGCGATGGGCCGAGTGCTTCAAGCTGGGCCACGTATTCGTTGATGATCTTGGCGACCACCGCATGATCCGTGATGGCCACTTCATGGGTCACCACCCGCTCCGGCTCCAGGCTCATCTGCTTCAGCGTGTCGCCGATCTTGCTCATGCGATAGTGAGCCATCTCGGAACCCTTGACGAAGTGGCACTGGTAGTCGTCGCCCTTCTTGCAGCCCATGAGGATGATGCCGTCGTAGCCGGAGTTCAGCGCGTCGGTGATCCAGATGGTGTTCACCGAACCCAGGCAGCGCACGGGGATGGCCCGCACGAAAGCCGAGTAGGTGAGCCGCTGCACGCCGGCCATGTCGAGCGCCGGGTAGGCGTCGTTCTCGCAGGCCAGGATCAGGACGCGGGGCTTCTCCTCGAACTCGTCCGGAACATTGACCGCCTTGACCTGGCTGCCCACCGTATCCACCGAGTAGTTCTCGAAGGAGATGACGCGCACCGGGCAGGCGCCCATGCAGGTGCCGCAACGGCGGCAGCGGGACTCGTTGAACACCGGGAAACGGCGCTCGTCCTCGTCAATGGCACCGAAGGGACATTCCACCGTACAGCGCTTGCACTGGGTACAGCCTTCCAGGCGCGCCTGCGGGAAGGAAAGATCCCAGGCTCGGGGATGGGCGGCCCGGCCGGCGGAAGCGTTCTCCACCGCCTGGATCGCCTTCAGGGCGGCGCCGGTGGCGTCCTCCTGGGCCTGGTACATGTCCATCGGACGACGCACGGGGCCGGCGGCATAGATGCCGGTACGGCGCGTCTCGTAGGGGAAGCAGATGAAATGGGAATCCGCGAAGCCGTACTTGAACTGGGGCATGTCCGGCCCCTGACGGTACTTGAGCTTGAGCACCGAGGTGGACTCCAGCTCGGAGCGCTGCTGCTTGGCCGCCTCGTCGCCGCCTTCGGCCACGGTATTGATGGCCGTCCACTCGTCGAGATTCACACCGGCGTTGGGCACCTGGCCGGTGGCCAGCACCACCAGATCGGCATCCACCGTCACGTCTTCGTCCAGGATCAGGTCACGGGCGGAAACCTTGCAGCTGTTGCCGCCGGTCACGCCGTTCACCTTGGACTTGGTGAAGATCACGCCCTTCTGCTGGGCGCTGCGGTAGAAGTCCTCGCCCATGCCCGGCACGCGCAGGTCCTGGTACATGACCACCGTGTCAATGTCGGGGTTCTGATCCTTGAAATACATCGCCTGCTTGATGCTGGTGCCGCAGCAGTGGCCGGAGCAATACTCCAGGTGCTTGCCACTGCCGTTGCCGCCGGCACCGCGTTGGCCGGCGCACTGCACGAACACCACGGACTTGACTTCCTTGCCGTCGGCGCGCTTGATGGCGCCGCCGTTGGCCGCCCGGGCAAAAGCTTCGAGGCCGGTCTGATCCACCACGTTGGCCTGGCCGCCGCCCAGTTCGGGCAGCTTGTTCAGGTCGTAAGGCGTGAAACCCGTGGCCTGGATGATGGCACCCGCGGCTTCCTCCACCACCGCACCGGACTCCTGGGCGATCTTGGCGGTGAAGCGGCCGGGGGAACCGGCGGTCTCGGCCAGGGTGGAATTCAGATGCACCGTGATGCGGGAATTGGCCATGACCTTGGCCGCCAGCTCCGCGGCGCCCGTGGGCTGGGCCTCGGCATAGCTGCCGACGAAGGGCACGCGCTTCATCATCTTGGCAGCGTAGCCGCCCAGGGCGCCGGTCTTTTCCACCAGCACCACGTCGTAGCCGGTCTCCGCCGCCGCCACGGCCGCGGTCATGCCGCTCATGCCGCCGCCCACCACCAGGATGCGCTTGCTCTCGGCCTTCGTCGGGCTGCCGGCGGGCACCTTCATCTTCTTGACTTCGGCGCAGCCCATGCGCACGTAGTCTTCCGCCATCTCCTGGCGCACCTCGTCGTGGTCGGAGCCCTGAGCCACCACCCACATCACGCCTTCCCGCAGGTTGGCGCGGGACAGGGCGACTTCGGGGAAGCTGAAGGCTTCCGCCTTGGCACGGCGGGAGCAGGCCGCGATGCAGATGTGGGTGACGCCGTCGTTGGCGATGTCGTCACGAATCATCTGCACGCCTTCGGAATTGCACAGGAAGGCGTGGTTCTTCACCACCGCCATCTTGCCTTCCTTCTGGGCTACTTTCTCCAGGGCCTTGACATCAAGCACGTCGCCGATGCCGCAGCCGGAGCAGATATATGCTGCGAATTTATTATCGGCCATGTCAGGAGGCCTCCGTGGATGCAGTTTTGTGGATGACCTGGATGGCGCGCAGGCTGGCCGCCGTGGCGCTCTGCACCGCGCGGTTCACATCCAGGGGACTGGAAGCGGCGCCGGCACCGAACATGCCGCCGTCCTTCGAACCCTCGATGAAGCCGGAGGAGTCCTGGATGATGTCGTCGGGCAGCTTCACGCCCGTGACCTCGGGCTCCATGCCCACGGCCAGCACCACCAGATCGTGCTCGATGGCGTAACGCTTGTAGCCTTCGGTGTTCACGCCGTGCAGGATGGGATTGCCGTTGCCCTCGTTCTCGGCGATGCGCGCCACCTTGGACTTGACGAAGCTCACCGTCGGGTCATTCCAGACCATGGCGTAGAAGTCCTCGAAGCGGTCAATGGCCCGAATGTCAATGTAGTAGAGGGTGGACTTGCCTTCCTCGCCGTAAGCCTCGCGCACATACTGGGTCTGCTTCAAGGAGGCCATGCAGCAGATGCGGGAGCAGTGGCGCAGGTGGTTCTCGTCCCGGGAGCCGGCGCACTGGATGAAGGCGATGTTCTTGGCTTCCTTGCCGTCGCCCGGACGCAGGATCTTGCCGCCGGTCGGACCATGCGGGTCGGCCAGGCGCTCGAATTCCACGCTGGTGATGACGTTCTTGAAGCGGCCATAGCCATAGGGCTGGATCTTGGCCGCGTCATAGGGACGCCAGCCGGTGGCCCAGATCACCGCGCCGACCTTGATCTCGATGGTCTGCTCGGTCATGGCCAGGTCCACCGCGCCCACCGGGCAGGCGGCCTTGGCGGCCTCGCCTTCCGGGGTGCCGACGATGGAAGCATCCACCACGTAACGCTGCGGGTAGGCCATGGCGTGCGGCAGATGTGCCGCCTTGACCTTGCCCAGGTTGTAGTTGTAGGCGTCCGGCACTTCGGAGCTGACCGCGTCGCCGCACTTGCCACAGGCCGTGCAGTCATCGGTCACGTAGCGCGGGGAAACCTTGAGCGTCACGCTGTAGTCGCCGCTGGTGCCGCTCACGGCCACCACTTCGGTCATGGTCATGACCTTGACGTTGCGATTGCCCTTGATGCGCTTCAGGTTGATTTCCATCCCGCAGGTGGGGTGGCACATCTTGGGGAAGTAGCGATAGAGCTGGGCGGTACGTCCGCCGAGTGTCGCGGTTTTTTCTGCCAGGATCACCTGCTTGCCGCATTCTGCGGCCTCGACAGCAGCGGTCATCCCCGAGATGCCGCCGCCGACGACCAGGATGGTCTGGCTGGTTGCGATTGAAGCCGTCATCGAGCCTCCGGTTCGTTCATTGCACTACTAAAACATCGGACAACCGCCAAGGCTGCCTCGATCCGTCTCCGACCAAACGGAGTAGGTACTGCCCGTGCCCACCGGTCAGGCTGGCGTGGCACGTATTTCAAAAGTCATCTTTTCCAGGTCGCCCAGTATCCAGGTCGCCGCTGCGGCGCCCAGACCCGCCACTGTACCCGGATTGATCAGCCAGGTCTCGCCACCCTTCACATTTTCCTGCTTGGTCACCAGCGCCTCGTGGCTGTGGCCGCAGCAGACGACATCCCAGTCGCCGGTACACGCGAAGGCGTGGCCGTAATGGGGATAGTGGGTGACGAACACCCGGCGCCCGCCCAGACTCAGCGTGGCGTCGTTGCCGTGATAATGCAGCAGTCCATCGGAATTGCAGGCCATCTTGGCGATGACCACCGGGTCGCCCAGGTTGTTGCCATGCACCACATGCATGGGCAGGCCCAGGCGAACGGAGGACTTCAGGGTATTGGCGCCGATCACGTCGCCGCAATGAATGACAGCCTCCGCACCGAGATGAATGGCCTCCACGACGGCAGCGGCCAGCATGGGGCCCCGGTCATGGCTATCGGAAACGATGCAGACTTTCATCCGTTGTGCGGTGCGAAACTTTCGGTATGGAATACGGCCGGCCGATGCCGGTGGTGATGCCGCCTGTGGCAATGTTACCCTGCCCATGCCATCCTCGGGCCGGATATTGCAATGGACCACCCCTGACCCCTGCCTGGCAGCAATTTTGACGCACCTTATCCGAGGCTGTTAACATAGCAAAACGTATTATTTTTATAAGTCTAATCAGCCAAGCTGATGAAAATCACACTACGCCAACTCGAAGTATTCGCCGCCGTCGCCAGTTGCGGCAATGTCACCCGCGCCGCCGACGCGATTTCCCTGACTCAGGCCGCGGCCAGCATGGCCGTGGCCGATCTGGAAAGCCAGTTGGGAGTGAAGCTTTTCGATCGCACCGGCCGCCACCTTTACCTCAACGAGAACGGCCAGCAGATCCTGCCGCGGGCCCTGGAGGTACTGGACCGGGTGCAGGAAATAGAGGCAGGCGTGCGCGGCACCCTGCCCCAGCTCAACCTGCGCCTGGGCACCAGCCTCACCATAGGCAACCACCTGCTGCCGCCGCTCCTGGCGGAATTGAAGACCAGCAACCCCTCGGCGCGCATCAAACTGTCCCTGCGCAACACGGAGCAGGTGCAGGAAGACCTGGCGGCCTTCCGCATTGACGTGGGCTTCATCGAGGGCTTCACGCCCAACGACCGGCTGCGCCATTTCGCCTGGCACCAGGACAGGCTGTGCATCTTCGCCCACCCGGACCATCCGCTGGCCAACCGCACCGCCACCGTCCAGGATCTGACCAGCAGCCACTGGGTGGTACGGGAGCGGGGTTCGGGCACGCGGGAGGTCTTCGATCGCGCCATGGGCGGCATGGCGGCCGCGCCGGATATCGCCCTGGAACTGGAACATCCGGAGACCATCCGCCAGGCCGTGCGTGCCGGCATGGGCCTGGGCTGCTTGTCGGACCTGGACCTGGCCGACGCCTTTCAGGCCGGCTGGCTGGCGCCGGTGGACACCCCTTTCCTCGACATGACCCGCACCTTCCACGTGGTGATCCACCCGGAAAAGCACATCAGCCGCGGCATGGCCCAGGTACTGGGCCTGTGCGGCATTTCTCCGCAGTAGCAGAAGGAAATACCTGACCTACGACCGAATTCCGTAGGTCGGGCTTCAGCCCGACATGGGCGCCTGGACATACCCTTGTCGGGCTGAAGCCCGACCTACAACTAGGGGCTAGGGGCCATCTTCCGCGCGCTTCGCGCGCGCTGACTCCCTACCCTAGTCCCTCAAAGCTCCTAGCCTCCAGTCCCTGCCTTTCAGCCTCAAGCCCGGCCGTGGGCCGCATCCACCACCGCCAGGGCGGTCATGTTCACCAGGCGACGCACGGTGGCCGAGGCGGTGAGGATATGCACCGGCCGGGCCGCGCCCAGCAGGATGGGGCCGACGGTGATGCCGTCCGCGGTCATCTTCAGCAGATTGACCGCGATGTTCGCCGCATCCAGGTTGGGCATGACCAACAGATTGGCTTCGCCCTTGAGGGAGGAATCCATGCAGACCCGCTGGCGGATTTCCGGCGACAGCGCGGCGTCCGCGTGCATCTCCCCGTCCACCTCCAGATGCTGCGCCCTCTGGCGTATGAGCAGCCGCGCCTCCCGCATCTTCAGGGCGGAGGCGGAACGAACGCTGCCGAAGCTGGAATGGGACAACAGTGCCAGCTTGGGCGTGACGCCGAAACGCTGCACCTCGTCCGCCGCCATGAGGGCGATCTCCGCCAGTTCTTCCGCACTGGGGTTCTCGTTCACGTAGGGATCGGTGATGAATAGCGTCCGGCCGTGGAGCAGCAGCACGCTCATGGACGCCATGATGTGGGCGCCGGGCCGGTGGCCGATGACCTCCTGGATACGCGCCAGGTGGCTCTCGTAGGGCCCCTGGATGCCGCACACCATGCCATCCGCATCACCCTTCCTGAGCAGCATGGCGCCGATGAGCGTATTGTCCCGGCGCAACTCCGCCTTGGCGATCTCCGGCGTGACCCCTTCCCGCCCCATGAGGCGGTGGTACTCGCGCCATAGTTCGCGATAACGGGAATCAGACTCCGGGTTCACCACCTCGAAGTCCCGCCCTATCTCCAGGTTCAGTCCGAACTTTTCGATGCGCATCTGAATCACGTTCGGCCGGCCGATCAGCATGGGCCGGGCCAGGCCCTCGTCCAGGATGACCCGGACCGCCCGCAGCACCCGCTCCTCCTCGCCCTCCGCGTACAGGATGCGTTTCTTGTCGGCGGGCGCCAGCTTCGCCGCGGCGAACACCGGCTTCATGACGATGCCCGAGTGATACACGAAGCTGGTGAGCTGGGCACGGTAGGCGTCGAAATCCGTGATCGGGTGGCTGGCGACCCCGGAGTCCATGGCCGCCTGGGCCACGGCCGGCGCGATCTTCACGATCAGGCGCGGATCGAAGGGCTTGGGTATCAGGTACTCCGGGCCAAAGGACAAATCGGCGCCGCCATAGGCCATGGCCACCACGTCGGACTGCTCGGCCTTGGCCAGGTCGGCGATGGCATGGACGCAGGCCAGCTTCATCTCTTCCGTGATGGTCGTGGCGCCCACGTCCAGGGCGCCCCGGAAGATGAAGGGGAAGCACAGGACGTTGTTCACCTGGTTCGGGTAATCGGAACGACCGGTGGCGATGATGCAGTCCGGACGAACCTCCCTGGCCAGCTCCGGGCGGATTTCCGGCTCCGGGTTGGCCAGGGCCAGAATCAGCGGCCGGTCCGCCATCTTCTGCACCATTTCCTGCTTGAGCACGCCGCCCGTGGACAGGCCCAGGAAGACGTCCGCGCCCTCGATCACGTCGGAGAGGCTGCGGCAGGCGGTATCCTGCGCATAGCGCGCCTTGTTCGGCTCCATGGGCGTCTCACGCCCCGTGAAGATCACGCCCTTGGAGTCACAGACGTAGATGTTTTCCCGCTTCACCCCCACCCGGACCATGAGGTCCAGGCAGGCGATGGCCGCCGCGCCGGCACCGGAGCAGACCAACTTGACCGAGCCGATATCCTTGCCCAGCACCGTGAGGCCATTCATCACGGCCGCGGTGGAGATGATGGCGGTGCCATGCTGGTCGTCATGAAATACCGGGATCTTCATCCGCTTGCGCAACTCCTGCTCGATGTAGAAGCACTCCGGCGCCTTGATGTCCTCCAGGTTCACGCCCCCCAGGGTCGGTTCCAGGGCGGCGATCATCTCGATGAGCTTGTCGGGGTCGTTCTCCGCCAGCTCGATATCGAACACATCAATGCCGGCGAACTTCTTGAACAGGCAACCCTTGCCTTCCATGACCGGCTTGGCGGCCAAGGGACCGATGTTACCCAGCCCCAACACCGCCGTACCGTTGGTCACCACCGCGACCAGGTTGCCCCGGGAGGTGAGTTTCGACACCTGGCTCGGATCGGCCACGATGGCATTGCACGCGGCGGCCACGCCGGGCGAGTACGCCAGGGCCAGATCCCGCTGGTTGGTGAGGCCCTTGGTCGGCACCACCGAAATCTTTCCCGGCGTGGGCAGGCGGTGATATTCCAGAGCGGCCTCGCCGAGTTCCTTGTCCAGATTCTCCATGAGCGTTTTCCCTTTTAATTGTCTGCGCGCCGCACTACCGCACCCCGGGCGGCCATTTCAGCGCACGAAACTTCGCATCATACGCCCGGCGAAGTCATGAAGGTACAGCCGGCGCCGAGTCGACGACGGGAGCGCGCTAAAGAAATTGCGTCGCCACTTCCAACTCAAGGCGCGGGCCGCGCGGGAACGTGGAAGCGGGATCACCGTAACCCAGGTTCACCAGGAAATTGGATTTCCAGGCCCCGTCCGGGAAGAACTCCGCGTCCACCTTCGCCGGATCGAAGCCCGACATGGGGCCGCAATCCAGGCCCAGCATGCGCGCCGCGACGATCAGGTACCCGCCTTGCAGGCAACCGTTGCGGAAGCGGGTGCCGTCGGCCAGGGCCTGGTCCGCCAGGAACTCCGGGCGGGCATCATAGGCCGGGAACAGGGTCGGCAGACGATCGAAGAACCGGGTGTCCGTGGCCACGATCACCGTCACGGGCGCCGACTGCACCTTGGCCACGTTGCCTTCCATCAGCGACGGCACCAACCGCACCTTGGCCTCGGGCGTGCGCAGGAAGACGAAGCGGGCCGGCTGAGAGTTGAGTGCCGTCGGCCCCCACTTCGCCAGTTCATAGAGTTCCCTCAGCGTTTCATCCGCCACGGGCCGGGCCGAGTAATGGGGGAAGGTCCGGGCCGTGCGGAAGGCCTGGTCCAGGGCATGGGCGTCCAGTGCTTTGTTCATGTGCGATTCCTTGGGGTCGAGCCAGACCAGGGCGGCGAGGTTTCCTTCCCCTGCGCCCGCCTGGCAAAAGGGAGCATGATCTACAAGGCCCCCTCCCCCGTCAATGCGCACCGCCACATGCCTCGTCAGGAATTTTGTTCCGACAGCTTGACGAAGCGGAAGGCCATTCTTATAATGCGCACCTCTTCTGTTCCCTGATAGCTCAGTCGGTAGAGCGACGGACTGTTAATCCGCAGGTCCCTGGTTCGAGTCCAGGTCGGGGAGCCACTATATTCAAGCACTTAGCCCAGCCCAAAAAGCTGGGCTAAGTGCTTTTTCGGACAGAATATTGGACAGCGTCTAATATTTGGCTGCCTGGATCTCACGATTGGTGACCTAAAATCAGGTATGCAATCGCCGTTTCCCGGAAAACCGGGCTGAACAGCAGCTGTCCAAGTTGGCGAACTCACCCTATCGCCCCTTTCCTGCCGGACGCGTCTCACCAAAGCGGTCGTTCCACAAACCGTAGGACATGCCCGAGAATGGAGTTGACCGTCCGGATGTGGCCGGGAGGAGCGGTTCGGAGCCGCGACCCACATCGCAATATCAAGGCCGAGCCCAACTCAGGCTGATAATATAGGCCCGTCTGCACTGAGCAATGAGCGGGTGCCGGCCGGAGCGGTAGATGATCGTCGGTGAAGCTTGCGCTGACCATGCCAGCGTTACGACGGAGCCGCACCTTTTTGATCATCCAGTTTGCTCTGGTAGTGGGGTTTTGCAAGACGCGCACAGGCCATGTTTACGAACATCCCACATCCCTTCTTCCGGTTTCGCCGCCTTAGCCGGTTCGTCTGGACGACCGTGGCGCTGGTCGACCTCTTCGTCGTCGGCATGGCGGCCGTTGAGATCGTGCGGAACCGTAACGAAGAGATCGCACAGACAAAGATCCAGCTTCACAACTATTCGCAGGTACTTGAGGCGGGCCTGGTTGGGTTGATCGGAAAAATTGATCTGGCGCTTCTGGACACACAAGATGAAACCCAGGCCCAGCTCGCCCATGGAGGAATCAACGAGGAAAAGCTGAACAACTTCCTGGCGCGCCATGAAGCCAGATTGCCGGAAACGGTCGGTCTGAGGGTGGCCGACGCCGAGGGCAACGTGCGCTACGTTGCCAATGCCACGGTGAAAAACGCGAAGAATGGAGACCGCCCCTACTTTCTGCGTCTTCGCGATTCTCGGGATGCAGGCCTGGTGATTTCAAAGCCCATGGTTGGGCGCATCGCCAACACACCGATCGTCGTGCTTGCGCGCCGGCTGGAAAACCCAAACGGATCCTTTGCCGGCGACGTACATTCCGCCGTTGCGGTATCGAGCTTCATCGATCTGTTTTCCAGGCTCAACCTGGGGCCGAACGGTAACATTGGGCTATGGGACCGTGACACCTTGCTTGCCCGGTATACGCCCCAAGATCGTGAAGGAAAGACGGTTGGTGCCACGACACCGTCGGAGCAGTTGCATACGCTTCTTCACTCAGGTGTAAGGGAGGCGTTCTACGAGGCGCGCTCCGGCATTGATGGCGTCCTGAGAATCTATGCATTCCGACAGGTAGGCAACTACCCACTCTTTACCGTGGTCGGTGAGTCCGAACGGGACTTCCTGGCCGATTGGCGGGCGATCAGCATCAAGATTGCAATGGTTGCCGGAGTATTCGTGCTTGCCAGCCTTGCAGGAGCATTGGTGGCCCTAAACGCGTGGAGACGACGCACGGCGGAACACGATGAGTGGCTCATGCATGAGAAGACTTACACCCGCGAGCTTGAGCGATCCCGAGGAGAAGCCGAGCGGGCCAGGAAACATTTTGAACTACTCCTGAACTCCGTGGGAGAAGGCATCTGCGGAGTCAATATCCATGGCGATTTGATGTTCGCCAATCCGGCGGCGCGACAGATACTTGGTTGGGACGGCAGCGTATGTTCTGGCCGGAATTTCCATTCCTGCGTTCACCATCACCACATGGATGGAACCCTCTACCCCCAGGAAGACTGCCCCACCGCCGCCACACTGACCGATGGGAAGGTGAGGCATATCCAGGAAGACCTGTTCTGGAAAAAGGACGGCTCATCGTTGCCGGTGGAAGTCACCGTTGCGCCCCTCCACGACGACGACGTGATCATCGGTGCGGTTAACGTATTCAGGGACATTACGGAGCGCAAGAAAGCCGAAGTGGATCTCCGGGAATCCAGGGAACGCCTGGAGGCCGCGGCTTCCGCCGGTATCGTCGGTGTTTGGGACTGGGACGTCGCCAACGATCGGGTAATCTGGGACGAGGTGATGTACCGGTTGTATGGTGTCCGGCAGGAGGACTTCAAGGCAGCCTACGACGCCTGGGCCAAGGTTGTCCACCCGGACGACAAGGTCTATGTGGAGGGTGAGATACAGGCTGCGTTACGGGGTGAACGGGAATACGCGCCGGAATTCCGCGTGATCTGGCCGGACGGCTCGGTCCACCACATCAAGGCCAGATCGCGTACTACATTCGATGCTCACGGCACACCCCTGCGCATGGTCGGCATCAATTACGACCAGACGGAGCAGAAGAACATTGAGTACGCACTGGAGAAACGTGTCGCCGAGCGCACGCAGGAGCTTGTGAAGGCACGGGATGCCGCGGATGCCGCCAACGTCGCCAAGAGCGCCTTCCTGACCATGGTGAGCCATGAGATGCGGACTCCCCTGCACCAGCTCGTCAGTCTGGCGGGGCTGGTGCGCCGCGATCCCCTGACGGCGAAACAGAACGAGTGGATGGACAAGCTGAATCTGTCCTGTCAAAGGTTGTCCGGCATCATCGAAACGATACTCGAGTTGACCAGGATCGAAGCCGGTAAGTTTGACCTCAAGGAAGACCCCTTCAGCCCGGAGGATCTGTTGCGCGAAGTAGGCGCCAGCCTGGCACAGCAGGTGGCGGACAAACATCTGCAACTCTCCGTGGAGGTAGGGAATCTTCCTTCCAATCTGCTTGGCGACAAGGAATATATCCGGCACGCGCTGAACAATTACGCGACCAATGCTGTTCGCTTCACGGAAGTCGGACATGTGGTCCTACGATCCGAACAGGTGGACGAGGACGAGGAGAGTGTGCTGCTGCGGTTCTCGGTTCAGGATTCCGGAATTGGCATCGCACCGGAGGACCAGGGCCGGCTGTTCTCCATCTTTGAACAGGTAGATAGCAGTTATTCACGCAGATATAGCGGCTTGGGTGTCGGGCTGTCCATGACGAAGAAGATGGCCCAGATCATGGGCGGGGATGCCGGCTGCGAGAGCCAACTCGGGAAAGGCAGCACGTTCTGGTTCACTGTGAGGCTCAGAAAGGATGACCACCACCAGTATCGAAACCGAGAAACTCCCGCATCATGAACACCCGCGCCGTGTTCGACGGCCGGTGATCGAGGCAGGCCTGCAACACGCGCCAGAACTGGGCGTCTTCCAGGGATTGCTCCGGTTGCCCCAAAGCTCCCGCACGCGCCCTCTTGAACCGTAGGCGGCACAGAAAATCTTCGGCTGGAGCCCGCTTTCCCCTATCATCGGCCGGTGCAACAGCTTGAGCGGCACCCATGGAAAGCAACAAACCACCCCGAGGGCTCTCCCGGCGCATCTACTTCGCGTTTCTGCTGGCTGCGGTCATTCCGACCGCGATCGCCGGTGCCATCGGTGTCTACGTCTCCCTGCACACCCTGCGCACGGAAACCCTCGGCCATCTCCAGCAGGAGGTTGCCGTCCGCGCCCAGGGCGTCGGGCGCTTCTTCGACCAGTTGGCGGCCGAGCTGCTTTACCTGGCGGACGCGCCGGCACTTGAGGCGCTGCGGAGCGCACGGGGGGACGGCAACGCCAGTCGCCTGCGCGCCGCTACCAGCCGCCTGGAACGGGATTACCTCACCCTGGCCCGAGCCTATCCCCACGTCTACCAGATTCGCTACCTGGGCGCCGACGGCCGCGAGGTGGTGCGGGTGGACAAGAAGGACGGCAAGGTCTTCGCCACACCTGCCGAACGCCTGCAAGACAAATCGGATCGCTACTATTTCGTCGAGGCCATGCGCCGCAGGCCAGGGGAAATCTATGTCTCGCCCCTGGATCTCAACGTCGAATTCGGCGCGGTGGAAAAGCCCGAACGGCCGGTGATTCGGGTGGCGACGCCCATCGGCACCGGGGTGGGCGGGAACGAAGGCATCCTCATCATTAACCTCTACGCCGATTTCCTGCTGGAACAGATCCAGCAGATGGCCCAGGCGCGGGCCGGCACCGCCTACCTTTTTGATCGCTCCGGCCATTACCTCGTGCGCACGGGTAACGCCGAGACGGGATTCGCCATGCAGCCCATCGAGAAACTGAACGAGCGGCTCGGCCAGGACACCGTCGGTCGCATCCTGGGCAGCCCGGAAGGCACCCTGTCGGCAGCCGACCAGATCATCGCCCATGCCGCCATTCGGTTCGGTTCCACGTATTCGGCGACCGAAGGCTCCCAGTGGGTCATCGCCCTGGGTTTCCCGGAACGGGCCTTGTTCATGTCGGTCTTCAACCTGTACGCCCTTTACGCCGTGCTCGCCATCTGCCTCCTGGCCACCGCCCTGGGCGGCTATGCCCTGTCCCGGCATCTGCTCGGGCCGCTGGAAGCGCTCACCCGTGAAACCGAGGCCATCGCCGCGGGAGACTTCTCCCATCGGGTCGAGGTCAGGGGGCGGGACGAAATCGCCGGATTGGGCGAGAAGTTCAATGCCATGGCTGGGCAGATCGAGCAACTGGTCGGTTCGCTCGCGGCGCACCGCGACCGCCTGGAAGAGGAGGTGCGGCTGCGTACCGCCGAACTGGAAAAGGAGCAGGACGAGCGCCGGGAACTGGACCGCCAGGTGTTTCAGATGGACAAGATGGCGACCATGGGCGAACTGGCCATGGGCATCGCCCATGAAATGGGCAACCCGCTGGCCGGCATGAAGGCGGTGGCCCAGGCCATGCAGTACGAGGAGGATCTGCCGCCGGGCATGTTGGAAGCCCTGCGCCGCTTCGAGCGGGAAGTGGACCGGCTCTCGGATTTCCTGCGCAGCTTCCACGGCTTTGCCGCCCCCACCGTCCTGAATCTCCAGCCCGTTTCCCTGAGAGACGCGGTGCAGGACGTCCTGTTCTGGACGCGCAAGGAAGCCAAGAGCCTCGGGGTGGATATCGAAACGGACGTCCCCACCGACCTGCCCCCCTTGAAGGCAGACCCGGCGCAACTGAAGCAGGTTTTCCTCAACCTGGTGGTCAACGCCCTCCATGCCATGCCGGACGGCGGGCGGATCACCCTGTCAGCCGCGAGGGAAGGGAAGACGCTGAGAATCGAGGTGCGCGATACCGGCAGCGGTATTCCTCCCGACGTGCTGCCGCGCATCTTCGACGCGTTCTTCACTACCCGCCCGGGCGGCAGCGGCCTGGGCCTGGCCATCACGGCAAAGATCGTGCGCGAACACGACGCCACGATTCAGGTAAGCTCGGAAGAACGGCACGGAACCTGCATCACGCTGGCCTGGCCCCTCTCGGCTTGAACCATGGCGAACTCCATCCTCATCATCGAAGACGACGAAACCCTGCGGCTGACGCTGGGAGGTTTCCTGCGCCGCCTGGGTTTTGCCACGGACGAGGCGGCCTGCGGCGAGGAAGGGCTCGGCCTGGCCCGAGAACGCCGCCACGACCTGGTGCTGCTTGACCTGCGGCTCCCGGACATCCAGGGACTGGACGTGATCCCGCGCCTCAAGGAACACGATGAGGAAGCGCTCGTGGTCACCATGACCGCCTACCCGGAGGTGCGCACGGCGGTGGCGGCGCTCAAGGCCGGCGCCTACGACTACATCAACAAGCCCTTCGATCTGGAGGATCTGGCGAGCTTGATCGGTCGGGCGCTGGAAACCCGGCGCCTGCGCCGCGAGGTGGCGTGGCGGCGTGCCCAGTCCCAGGTGTGCGAGCTCGAAGGCCTGATCGGTGACAGTCCGGCCTTCCGGGAACTCGTGGCCATTACCCAGAAGATCGCGGCATCAAAGGTTCCGGTCCTGATCCACGGCGAATCCGGCTCCGGCAAGGAACGGGTGGCCCGCGCCATTCATTGCCAGTCGCCCCGGGCCGGAGGCCCCTGGGTCACGCTCAACTGCTCGGCGCTCCCGGAAGGCTTGATGGAATCGGAAATGTTCGGCCACGAGAAAGGCGCCTTCACCGATGCCAAGCAGCAAAAGCGCGGGCTCCTGGAACTGGCCGACGGCGGTACCTTGTTCCTGGACGAGATCGGCGACCTGTCCCTGACATTGCAGCCCAAGCTCTTGCGCGTGCTGGAAACCCACTCCTTCCGCCGACTCGGTGGCAGCCGGGAGATCGAGGTGGATGTGCGCTTCGTGGCCGCCACCCATCGCGACCTGCCGGAGATGGTGAAAGCCGGCCGCTTCCGGGAAGACCTCTACTACCGGCTCAACGTGGGCGCGATCCAGGTGCCGCCGCTACGGGCTCGGCGGGAAGACATCGTGGCTTTGGCGCGCCACTTCCTGCGGGAAGCGGCCCTGGCCATCGGCTCGCCTCTTCCCCTCCTGCCTGCCGAAGTGGAACAGCAGTTAAGCACCTACGCCTGGCCCGGCAACGTCCGCGAACTGCGCAACGTGCTGGAGCGGGCCGTCATTCTGAGCGAGGACGGCCGCTTAAGCACCCGCCTGCTGCCGCCGGAAATGGCCGGTACCTCCTCCCCTGTCGCCGTCGCACCCGGCGGCGGCCCGGTCGCCACCCTGGCGGAAGTGGAAGCCGCCCATATCCGGACCGTGCTGGCGCACTGCAAGGGCAACAAGACGCGTGCCGCCGAGTTGCTCGGCATCGCCCGCCTGACCTTGCGCAACAAGCTGAAGGAACTTCGTCTCGACGACGAATGAGGTGCCGGCCGGTCAATTCCTGACCGGCCATTTCCTGACCGCCGGTCAATTTCTGATCACCCGTCAGGCCTTCACCGAGCCGGATTGCCCCCGACACCCGCTGTCTTTCCAAGCTTCCGTCCCCGCGCCGGCCCATGGCACGAAGCGTGCGTAAGCCCCTCTCGTCGCCGCGGGATACGCCCGCGCCGGCCATTCCATCCTCAAAGAGGGGAGACCATGCAAAACATTCGCAAGCCACTGATGGCCTTCTGCCTGGCCATCGGCGTTTCGGGTGTCCTGGCTCAAGGCACGCCGCCCGATATCGCGCCCATGCCGGAAACCAAGCCGGGCAACGCCGCCATGATCGAACTGGGCAAGTTCCTGTTCTTCGACACCCGCCTCTCCGGCGACTGGGGCGTGTCCTGCGCCACCTGCCACGATCCGCAAAAGGGTTGGGGCGACGGGCAGCCCTTGTCCACCGGCTATCCCTCCACCGAATACTTCCGCAATGCGCCGACCGTACTCAATGCCCGGCACCGCATCCGCTTCCTCTGGGACGGGCGCCTGGACGGAACGGATGCCGGCACCCTGGTGCGGGACATGGTCACCGAGGCCCACACCATGAACGCCGACGGCCGCATCGTGCAGGAACGCCTGAAGCAGATTCCCGAATACCTGGCGCTGTGGCAGAAGGCGTTCGCCAGCAACCCGGACCCCTACAGCCCGCGCATGTTCAACGCCGTGGGCGAGTTCATCCGCAGCCTGGAAACCAACAACGCGCCGTTCGACCGCTTCAAGAAAGGGGACGAAACGGCCCTGACGGCGGAGCAGAAGGAAGGCTATGCCTTGTTCAAGGGCAAGGCCAACTGCGCCTCCTGCCACAACGGCCCCATCGGCGCCGACGGCAAGTTGCACCGGACCGGCGTGCCTGAAAATCCCGACGTGCTAAAGAACCCCCTGCGCACCATCACGATGCTGCGCCATTACGCCACCTCCGGCATGCCCAACTACATGAATGCCCGCACGGATGTCGGCCACTACGCCATCAGCAAGGACAAGCGCGACCTGGGCAAGTTCAACACCGCCCAGCTGCGCGACCTGAAATACACCGCGCCCTACATGCACAACGGCGTGTTCGCCACCCTGGAGGAGGTCATTGCCTTCTACGACCGGGGCGGCGGCGCCGGGTCGGAGCTCAAGCCGCTGGGATTGACCGCGGCCGAGAAGAAGGCGCTCACGGCCTTCCTGCTGTCGCTGTCCGGCGACCCGGTGCTGGTCAAGGATCCGGGCCAGCCCGACTTGCAAGTCCGTCCGGCCTACGGCAAGAACTGAGGAGGCGACATGAGACACGCTCACCGCATCACCCTGCTGGCCGGCATGATGGCCCTGGCCCTCACGGCCGTCGCCGCCGGCAACTCGGCCAACAAGTATCCCGCGCTCGGCCCCCTGCCGACGCCGCCCATTCCCAAGGACAACCCCAACACCCCGGAGAAAGTGGCCCTGGGCAAGAAACTGTTCTGGGACAACCGGCTTTCCGGCGACGGTTCCATGCCCTGCGTCTCCTGCCACCTGCCCACCCTGGGCTGGGGCGACGGCGGCCAGATTTCCCGCGGCTATCCCGGCACCAAGCACTGGCGCAACTCCCAGACGGTCTTGAATTCGGCCTACTACAACAAGCTGTTCTGGGAGGGCAGCGTCACCAGCCTGGAAGCCCAGGCGCCGTCGGCGGCCGAGGGCGCCGTGGCGGGCAACGGCGACCCGGCCATGATGGAAATGCGCCTACGCTTTCTGCCGGAGTACGTGGCCGAATTCAGGAAAGTGTTCGGCAGCGAATGGCCGCGCATGAACGATGCCTACCGCGCCATCGCCGCCTACGAGCGCACCATCGTCTCCGATGCCAAGCAGGTGCCCTTCGATCGCTACGCCATGGGCGACAAGAAGGCCTTGAGCGACACCCAGAAGCGGGGCCTGGCCCTGTTCCAGGGCAAGGCCAACTGCATCGCCTGCCACAACGGGCCGCTGGTCTCGAACCAGCAGTTCTACGCCACCGGCGTTCCCGATCATCCCCAGTTCAAGGACGACGCCCTGGGCCAGATCACCCACCGCTGGGAGTGGTACCAGAAGGGCATCCCGGAGAAGGACTACCGGGGCGCGACCGACGACGCCGGGCTTTACTACGTCACCAAGAACCCCAAGGACATCGGCAAGTGGCGCGTGCCTTCCCTGCGCGAACTGAAATACACGGCGCCCTACATGCACAACGGGCTGCTGGCCACCCTGGACGAGGTGGTGGACTTCTACGACAAGGGCGGCGGCGCCGGCCCGAACAAGACGCCCCTCCTGAAGCCGCTCAAGCTCTCGCCGGCGGAGAAGAAGGATCTGGTGGCCTTCCTGGAGGCGCTGTCCATGGACCAGCCGCTGGTGCATGACGAGCCCAAACTGCCCGGCGAATACCGGCCCCTGTCCGCGGCCCAATGAGGAGTAGCGACATGACGAACACCCTGATTCCCCTGCGGAACGGCCACCGGGAAGAGCAGCCCGGCCATCTCTGCATGAGCCGCCGCCAGTTCCTGCTCGCGGGCGGGGCCCTGGTCACCCTTTCCGCGCTTGGCGTTTCTTCACAAGCCGAGGCGGCCCCGCTCCATGCCCTGCTCGCCAAGTACCCGAAGCTGAAGATCGGCCGCCTGTCGGCGCTCAAGACCGGCGAGCCGCTGACGTTCGCCTACCCCTACCCGGATGTGAGGAACATCCTGGTCAGGCTGGGCACTAGGGCGGGCGGCGGCATTGGCCCCGATCAGGACGTAGTGGCCTTCAACCAGCAATGCACCCACATGGGCGGACCTCTGGAGGGCACGTTCAAGAACAAATACCAGGCGTTGGGGCCCTGCCCCTTGCACCTGACGACCTTCGATCTGACCCGCTACGGCATGGTCATTTCCGGCCACGGCACGGAAAGCCTGCCGCAGATCCTCCTCGCCCTGGAGGGAGACGACATCCACGCCGTCGGGGTGCAGGGGCTGGTGTACGGCTACGGCGCCATGACCGCCCAACGCGCCTGAGGAGACAGACATGAGCGAACGTTATATTCCCGCCGATCACACTCCCCTGCCGCCCAGGGATGCCGAGGTGTTCACCACCGCCTGCGACTACTGCACCATCGCCTGCGGCTACAAGGTTTACCGCTGGCCCGTGGGCAAGGAAGGCGGCCCGCAGGCGAAACAGAATGCGCTGAAGACGGATTTCCCGCACCAGGCGATGATGACCGCCTGGGTCAGTCCCGCCCAGCACAACGTGGTCAGCCACCAGGGCAAGCCGCATCACGTGGTGGTGGTGCCGGACAAGGACGCCACGGTGGTGAACGTGGGCGGCAACCACTCCATCCGTGGCGGCACCCTGGGCCAGAAGTGCTACAACCCGAATACCCCCACCCGGGAGCGTCTGCTCCATCCCATGATCCGGGTGAATGGCAAGCTCACCGCCGTGAGTTGGGACTTGGCGACCGAGGCCATGGCGGACATCTCGAAGTACATCCTGGCCAAGCATGGCGAGCACGCCTGGGCGATCAAGATGTACTCCTACCAGTATTTCGAGAATACCTACGCCATCACCAAGCTGGGCATGACGTCGGTCGGCACGCCCAGCATCGCGCCCCACGACAAGTGCGCCAACACCAACGACGCCACCGGGCTGGACGATGCCGGCATTGACTCCTTCGCCGCGAGCTACCAGGACTGGGCCGACTGCGAGGTGGCCTTCCTGTCGGGCGTGGATCCCTACGAGACCAAGACCACCCTGTTCACCCAATGGCTGATGCCGGGCGACAAGAAGATGATCTTCGTCACCCCGCACAAGACCATGGGCGTGGCCTGGGCCTTGCGCGAGGGGCGCGGCCTGTGGCTGCCGGTCAATCTCGGCACCGACACCGTGCTGCACATGGCCCTGGCGCGCATCGTCATCGAGAACAACTGGCAGGACCAGGAATTCATCGAACGCTGGATCGCCAATACCTGGGAAGTGGATGCCGGTTATGGCCGGGGCACCCGCAACACCGGCTGGCAGTGGCGCACCACCTGGGGCAACTGGCAAAGCGACTGGCCCGACTACAAGAAATTCATCCTGAGCCAGGAGGAGTCCAAGCTGGAGGTGGCCGCCAGGATCACCGGCATCTCCCCCGACGACATCCGGAAAGCCGCGGAATGGATCGCCAAGCCCAAGGCCGACGGCTCGCGCCCGAAGACCTCCTTCATGCTGGAGAAGGGCAACTACTGGTCGAACAACTACATGAACACCGCCTCGCTTGCCAGCCTTGGGCTGATCTGCGGCGCCGGCAACCGGCCGGGACGCATGATCTCCCGCGGCGGCGGCCACCAGCGCGGCATGATGAGCGCGGGCGGCGGCTCCTGGTGGCTCTCCCCGGAGAAGTTCCCCGGCCGGCGCAAGAAGGATTTCAACCTGGACCGCTGGCTCATGGCCGGGGAAATCAAGTTCGCCTGGGTGTTCGGCACCACCTGGGTGGCGGCCATGATGGCCTCGGATGCCCTGGGGGCGCGCATGAAGGAATTGACCAACGGCAACCCGCACCAGATCACCCGCCTGGACCGGGCGGCGATCTTCGAGACCCTGAAGAAGCGCGTGGATTCGGGCGGCATGGTGATGGTGGATTCGGACATCTATCCCTGCCAGCCGGTGGGCACGGAGTTTGCCGATTTCGTCCTGCCCGCCGCCACCTGGGGCGAGGAGAACTTCACCCGCTGCAATTCCGAACGGCGTCTGCGCCTGTACAGCAAGTTCTACGACGCGCCGGGTGAGGCCAAGCCGGACTGGTGGGCCGTGGCCAAGTTCGCCGACAAGATGGGCTACACGGCGGACGGCAGCTACCAGTGGCAGGACTCGAACGACATCTTCGAGGAAGCGGCCCGTTTCGGCCGCGGCGGCGTGCTCAATTACCAACCCCTGGTGGCCAAGGCGAAGGAATTGGGTGCCAAAGGTCACGAACTGCTGCGCGGCTACGGCACCACGGGCATCCAGACGCCCATCCGGGTGCGGGACGGCAAACTGGTGGGAACCCAGCGCCTGCACGACCCCAGCAACAACTGGGGCGACATGGAAGGGGCGGAGGTGCAGTTGCAAGTCCTGTACGCCTTCGGCACCCAGTCCGGCAAGGCCATCCTGCTCAAGAGCCCGTGGAAATTCGCCGGCTGGTACCAGTTCTTTGAGGCGGTGAAGCCCCGGCCCGAGAAGGGCGAAATCTGGGTCACGAACGGTCGGGTGAACGAGACCTGGCAGTCGGGCTTCGATGATCGCAGGAAGCCCTACCTGGCGCAGCGCTGGCCCGACAACTTCATCATCGTGCATCCGAACGACGCGAAGAGGGCCGGCATCGAGTCGGGCGACTGGGTGGAAATCACCAACGACGCGGTGTATGTCCAGACCGGGCAGCCCCAGGGCGTGCTGGACGCCGACCTGACTTTCAACCAGTTGATGAAGGACGGCCACATCAAGACCACCGTGGGGCGATTCAAGGCCGTGGCCATCGTGTCCGACGAAATCAAGGAGGGCGTGGCCAAGTCCAATTTCAACACGCCCAGGTCCATGGCCAACGCGGTGGTCTCGGCGGTACCCGATCCCATGACCAACAATTACCGCTACAAGCTCGGCCGGGGTGTGCTCAGGAAGGTGGGCGAGTCGGAGTACAAGACCGACCTGACCCGCATGAGCCTGAAGCCCCGCCCCATCGTTTGAACAGGAAAGGAATACCGATGAAAGTGATTTCGTTGATCGTGGGCAGCGCCCTGTTGGCCGCCGCCGGATGGGCCTCTGCCGCCACGGAGGCGGAGGCCCTGGCGCTGGCCCAGAAGAACGGCTGCCTGGCGTGCCACCAACTGGACGGGAAGAAGGTCGGGCCGGCCTGGCGCGAGGTCGGCAAGAAATATGCAGGCGATGCCGGCGCGGAAGCCACGCTTCTGGTGAAGGTCAAGAAAGGAGGCAAGGGCGTCTGGGGCGAGGTGCCCATGCCGCCGAACGCCACCGTCAAGGAGGCTGACGTCAAGACCCTGGTGCAGTTCGTGCTCGGGCTGAAGTAAGCCGTAACACGACCATTCCAGGTGGAAGGCGGGTAGCGGGTACCTGGCTGGGCTTGCGCATAAGTTGCGCCCAACCGCGACAACATTGGGGAACCTCGAAAAACCACTGCGCCGCTACGGGGTGGGGAGGCTCCGGTGCCGGGCGGGTGCGGCGATTTGCCACATAGTCCCTGTGCACGGTCGTGAATACAATCGCCGGGTGTGTAACCTCCTGCTACTTTTTGGAGAAACCCGTGCGGATTCGCTCCTTCACCCTTCTGGCACTGTTGGCAGTCTTTCCCGCCGGTGCCGCATTCGCCTGCGCCACCTGCGGCTGCTCACTGTCTTCCGATGCCGCTATGGGCTATTCGTCGACGACCGGCTGGCAGGTCGGTCTGGAATACACTTATATCAACCAGGGCCAGTTGCGCTCGGGCAGTAGTGCCGTTTCTCCTGCCCGGGTGGCGGCGATCAATGACGCAGGTGGCATGCAGGAGGTGGAGAAAAATACCACCAACCACTATCTCACCCTGAGCGTCAGCTACGCGCCCAGCGCCGACTGGAGCGTCAGGGCGTCGCTGCCCTACATTGACCGCAGTCACACGACTTACGGCCTGTCCGGAAATCCGCTCACCCCCGACCAGGTAAGCGGAGCGAATATTTCCACCTTGGGCGACATGAAGTTCATCGCCAGCTATCAGGGCTTTCTGCCGACTCACAACTTCGGTCTTCAGTTGGGCGTGAAGCTGCCCACCGGTAACTATGGCGGGCCGAATGCCACCGGCACCGGAATCGTCGGACGCAATCCCGCAATCTTCAACTCGGGACCGAATTCGCAGAATGCGTCGCCTGCCAATCTCCTGGATACCAGCCTACAGGCCGGAACGGGCAGCACCGACCTCATCCTCGGCGCCTACTACTATCAGGCGATGAGCCAGAACTTCGATGCCTTCATCAGCGGCCAATTCCAGGCAGCGGTGAAGCAGGAACTGAAGCAAGTAGGCGCAAACTATCGCCCTGGCAATTTGACCACCCTGAGCTTCGGCCTGCGCTACGAGGCCAATCCGGACATCGTGCCTCAGGTGCAGATCAATGTCACCCGCAAGAGCGCCGACCAGGGCGCGCTGGCTGATGTTCTGGACAGCGCCGGTACGGTTGCTTACTTGAGCCCCGGCGTGACGGCGAGCCTGGCCAAGAATACGCTCGTATACGGTTTCGTCCAGTTGCCCGTCCACAGCAACCTTGAAGGCTATCAGCTGTTTCCGCACTGGATGGCCACGGTTGGGGTGACCCACGCCTACTGAGCGGGAACGATCATGCGCAGGCAAGTTGGTCCGGACGGGTCTGCCGACATCATGTCTTGGAATACAGCAATGCCAAACGAACTCCCCCCATCGAACCGTGTTTCGTCCCCGGCTGACGCCCCGGTCGGCCATTCGCGCCGGAATCTTCTGCGGGCGATGGGCGCCCTGCTCTTGGCGGCATCCGGCGGGCTGCACAGTACCCCGGCGCAAAGCAACGACCTTAAGGTGGGGAAGCCCGCGCCGCCGCTCGTGCTGCAAACTCTGGATGGAGTGCGCATTGCGACCGGCGATCTTCACGGGCAGGTAGTCATCTTGACCTTCTGGGCAACCTGGTGCGTTCCCTGCCGCAAGGAACTGCCACTCCTCTCGGCTTACGCTGAGCACCATGCGGCACGAGGTTTAAAGGTGTTGGCATTCAGCCTCGATGGCCTGGATGATCTACCCAAGGTGCGATCGGTGGCAGAAACCCTGCGTTTTCCGGTGGGGCTTCTCGGAAATTCCTGGGCCGGGGGGTATGGCCGGATCTGGCGCATCCCGGTGAGTTTCGTGATCGACCGGGCTGGTTTCCTGGCCTACAACGGCTGGGAAGCCGAGGATCCGGTATGGACGGCCGCCGGTTTGCAACAGGTGGTGGATCCTCTACTGGCAAGATTGACCTGACGATCAACCATGTCTTCCCCATGAGGAGTCATCCACAAATCCGGGGATCGCACCAGCCAATCTTGTATCGGCCACGCCATGGCAGGGTATGCCCTGACGGGCGCCCTCCGGGGGGCAAAGCTTGCTCGCGACGGAAATTACCCGGCGTCTTCCCTAAATACGGTCGTAACAATCAGCCGGTAGCTCCGGGAAACAGGCCACTTCGGCCCGAAAGATGGAGTTGAAGTTGGAGTTCACGAGATCAGCTATAGCCGTCTCTCGCAAGCCAGGTCTCTGGCTGGGCATCTCCGTCATCGGATAGCAGCGTCCTGAGGTGGGCCAATTCCTGCTCCACGTCGGACACCAGCCGGGCCAGCAGCCCTGGCTCGGCCATGCATGAGTCGTCGCGCACCACGTCATCCAAGGCCTTGGCCGCCCTAGCAAGGCCTGTCGCCGAAAGATTGGCGCTCACCCCCTTGAGGTTGTGCGCGATGTTGTGGGCCAGTTTATGTTCTCCATGCTCCAGGAAAGCCATCAACTTGACCATATCCTGTCCATGGCTCTCCACCAGGCGCCTCAGGAACCCCAGGTATTTTTGTTCGTTGCCTCGCAGGACGGACAGACCGCGCTCGAGGTCCACATGTCCGTCCCTGGAAAGCAGGTCAATGACCCGCCCCGGGCCTTGGACATAATTCTGTCCCGAAATGGATACACCTGGGGAGAGCGAGGCCTCGTCCTCGTGGCGGAGGGGCAGCCACTTGTTCAGCTTGCCGTACAGTAGCGCAGGTTCCACGGGCTTGGCCACAAAGTCGTTCATGCCAGCCTCTTCGCAAACCAGGCGGTCGCTGGCAAAGGCATTGGCCGTCATGGCCAGGATGGGCACATCCTGCCATCCCGGCAGCGCCCTTATGGCGCGAGTGGCGTCCAGGCCGTTCATCTCGGGCATTTGCACGTCCATCAGGATCAGGTCGTAATTGCCGGACCGGACCTTTTCCAACGCCACGCGCCCGTTCTCGGCCTCCTCCAACACCAGGCCGGTATCGTGCAGCAGGTCGGCCGCAACTTCGCGGTTGATGGCATTGTCCTCGACCAGCAACACCCGGGCTCCCGCGTGGTTTCGCAGCATTTCGAAGTCAGCAATGATCTCGGCAGTAAGGTCCGCACGCACCGGACGACCGTGCTTCAACCAGGCGGTGAACCAGAACGTGCTGCCCTTGCCTTCCTCGCTCTCCGCGCCGGCTTTGCCACCCATGGCCTCGGCCAGGCGACGAGTGATGGCCAAGCCAAGGCCGGTGCCACCGTATTTGCGCGTCGTGCTGATATCGGCCTGCTGGAAGACCGAAAACAGGCGCTTCAGGCCGGCCTGGTTGATGCCCGCACCGGTATCCTGCACCTCGAAACGCACGAGCAAGGCTTCACCGCGTTCCTCCTGAAGCCGTGCCCGCAGAACGATGCGCCCCTTCCGGGTGAACTTGACAGCGTTACTCGCATAGTTGAGAAGGGCTTGGCGCAGGCGGGTCGCGTCCCCTTTCAGCCAGGCCGGCATGCCCAGCTCCTCCACGGCAACTTCCAGCCCCTTCTCTTCCGCCAGGTTGCCGATCAGGGCGCTCACATCGTCCAGCACCGAAGAAATGGAGAAGTCGCGCTCCTCCAGCTCCAGATGCCCCGCCTCGATCTTGGAGAAGTCAAGTATGTCATTGATTACACTAAGGAGGTGGCGGGCAGAACTCTCAATCTTGTCCAGTCGAACCCGATCTGCCTGGGCGTATTGATGCGTACCGCGCTTCATGAGGTGACTGAGCCCCAGGATGGCGTTCATCGGCGTGCGGATTTCGTGGCTCATGTTCGAGAGAAACAAACTCTTGGCCATGGCGGCGGCCTCGGCCGTTTCCTTGGCCTGACGCAACGCGGTTTGTACCCGCATGCGATCGGAGATATCCCGCACGAAAGCGATGTTTCGGGCGGGGAGCTCAGGGTTGGGCTGGTGGTGATAAAGACTCACCTCGCAGGGGACGAGGGTCCCATCCTTCCTGGTGCCGGTCGTTTCAAAGGTCATCTGGCCCGCGGCCTGGACTTGGCTGTCCAATTCGGCAAGCATCTTGGGGGTGAAATTGCGGTCAATGTCGCTGATACGAAGTCGAAGCATCTCGGCGGGCGTGTAGCCAAACATCTCCGCCATATGGTCATTGGTATAGGAAACCTGCCCAGTCTCGGCATCCGTCCAGACGATGCCTATCCCCGCGCGGTCCATGGCGAACTGGGTGTCCAGCAAGCGCTGATGAACTTCCCGCAATTCCTGCGTACGGGCCTCCACCAGAAACTCGAGGTTGTCGCGGTAGCGCAGCAGGTCTTCCTCCATCTTCCTGCGCTCGGTGATGTCCTCGCCGACGGCCACCAGGTAATAAACCTGTCCGTCCTCCCCCGTCATGACACTATTGCGCCAACTGAACAATCGCTGACCACCATTTTTCAGGAGCCACCGGTTCTCGAAGCGTCCCGCCAACTTGTGATGAAGCAGTTTGTCGAAGACTTCCTTGACAGCCTGTTGCACTTCCGCCGGGATGAGCCAATCCCAGATCGGCTGGTTCGCCAACTCCGCAAAAGTGAAGCCGGTGATTTCCTCCGCGGCCTGGTTGAAGCGGACGATTCGCCCCTCACGATCCAGAACCACTATGACGGCGCCGCTCGTACTCAGCACCGTCTCGGCAAAATCTTTCGCCGACGACAATTCCCGCTCCCTGGCCTTGCGCTGCCTGATATCGGTGAATACGGTCACGTAGCCTTCAACCTGACCCGACTCACCGATCACGGAGGACTTCGTGAGCAGAACCGGAATGTTCTGGCCATCCTTCGCGGGGCAGACGGTCTCGACGGCAACCCGCGGCAGGGCTACGCCGACCGGGGCGCCGCCGAAAGCGGGATTGCCTGGATCAAGCGCTGGGGATATTCGCGCGATCGGCCTGCCAACGACTTCTTCCGGCGAATACCCGAAAAGCCGGACGAAAGCAGGATTCGCATAGCGGATACGCCGGTCCGGCCCTTCGACCAGGAAGGCCTCTTCGGTCTGCTTGAGCGCCTCGGCAAGGAAATGCAGCTCGCCCTGATGTTTCTGTTCCAGGCGCAATCCCTCATTCTCCAGCGCGATCTGGGCAACTTCGGAGAGATCGCTCCCTATGACGAGCGTCGCGATGGAGGCATTGTTGTGCCGGCTGACGCCATCGTCCTGCATGCCGCCTTCCCCGAAACTGCAGAAGCCGGCTACCGGCGTACCGCCGGCAAGGGAAACCAGCGCGGTCATCTCGCGTTTGGAGTTCTCCCCTCCCATCAGGCGCGGGCGAAGGGCGCAGTAGTGACAGAGGATCAGGGCGGGGGAACTGCTGGCCGCCCGCAACATTGCCTTGCGCAGGGTCTCCGCCGCCGATGTGACCTTATCCGGCGCCGGTGGCTTCATGACGGTCAGCCTGGTGCCGGCCGGGACGGGTTGCGTCAGCCGGACACCGCCGCGCGACGTGAAATAGGAGGCGGCATTGACCGCATACTGTCCCATGGGCACGGCCGCGCCAAAGACACGGCCGCTCGCCAGGGTCACGTGATGCTCTCTTAAATCGGATGGCTCACAGCCCACGCCCTCCGGGAGGACATCAATGGCAGGACGGCCTTCCAGCGCGAGCACCTCGTCGCCTTCCACGGCCGTAACCATGAACGACTCCGGGGTCGGTTCAAAGCCGTGACCCAATGCCATGCCAAAGCTCAATTCGGTCTCGCAGAGGGCAACCAGGAGGCCGTCTTCCCAGGCTTCATCGCCCAGCCCGACGGCGTTGCCCTCCATGCGCCAGTCATCCGCCGTACAGCCGGCGAACACCGGGATCATGCCCAGGGTTCGGGCCTTGAAAGCCTCGAGAATCTGATAGCCCTTGGAGTTCGCCTCTCGCGTGTTGCCCGGGGAAAGGATGATGGCGAATTGTTTCGTCCCCCGGCGCACGTTTTCCCGTGCCCGTTCCAGAGAGGACTCCAGTACTTCCCGCAGGGCCGGGGTGGCCAGCGCTTCTTCAAGAGCCCCTTCCCAATCCGCGGACACATGCTTCCCGACAGCGGCCCGCACCCTGAGATGCGGGGAGGCCAGCACAACGACGACGGCCGTCTGATGGCGGATTCCGTCCGCAATTTCACCGGCTGTCGTGGCACCGAGAAGCGTCGTTTCTCCGAGGATTTCTCGTACGCCCGCCAGGACTTCTCCAAGGTCGAGAAGCGATGACGCATAGACCAAAGCAAGCGAGGGCGCATGGAGGCGGATGGCCGCCATGGCGCTCGATGCAGCAGTTCTTCCGGCTCCGCGGGGATCTGGCCCCGGAGCGTTTCCCGTCCCGACTTCTATGCGGTTTTCTGGGGCCATGAAAATTGTTGGATCGGGTGCTCAGGCAGACGGGCAATGACCTTATGCGTCAAGGAAAATACCAGGGCACGACAGACCCCGGCAAGGGATCAGCGCTGCGAACGCCGAGCCAGGGATTATCCACGATGTTATTGTGGCTATTGTGTGACAAATTTCACACTCCCTGCGTGTTTTGGGGCTACCCCGGGTAGTCGAGTATTCCAGGAAGCCACCGCCTCGGTCGGGCTGGCTTGAACATTATTGGCTCGGCTAATTTATATTGTACCGGCAGCTATTTGAAGAATTTATCGGCCGTTTCTCCAATAGTTTTCTCGGCACTTCGTCCCCCTCGCTTCCCGCACACCCCAAAGTGACGCGCGAGGGCGCAGGAACACTCGCCGGTCAATGGCCACGGGGCACCGTGTTGTAGAGGGAAGTCACGAAACGGCTGCGCCCCTCGATCCGACCGAACATTCGCCGGCTGGACTCGTTCCATTCAAGCCCCAGGGCGGTGCATGCGCCGGCCGAAAGCCGGGTCACGCTGCTTTCATGCTGCGGCCCCAGATCCAGGGCATTGCAGATGACTTCGGCCACATGGGTCAAAGGCACGAACAGGGAACGGTCATGGGTCTCCGGCTCATGGTGGTAGCGCACCGCGTCCACCACCCCGGCCGGAAGCTTCCAATGCTCCGCTAACCAGCCGCCGATCGCCGCATGATCCACACCGAAGGTCCGCGTCTCTACGCTCTCAATGCGCTCCCGACCGTTCATGGCTTCCTGCACTACGGCAGCAAAGGCGATTCGCTCAAACCGCAGCAACCAGAGTTGCCCCACGTTGTGCAACATTCCGGCCATCAGGGCATGGTCGAGGTTTATAGGCAGGGCGACGTGGTAGGCCAGTTCCTCACAGCATATCCCCACCGCCACGCTGTACTGCCAATACCCCTTGGCGTCCTTGTGCCCCAGCATACCGTCTATCATGTCCGCGAAACTCAGAACCACGGCCACATCCCGCACACGCTTCAGTCCGATCATGGCGGTCGCGGTATAGACGTCCCGCACCGTGCCGTTGCGGCGACGGGCGATGGCTGCGATATTGGCCATGGCCATGACTTTCGCGCACACGACAGGTTCATATTTCAGATGATCCGCCAGGACGCGAACGCTGGCATTGGGGTCGTCTATGCAGGCGATGATGTCGGACATCACATTGGGAAAAACCGGCAGGTCCCTACTCCTGGAAAGGACCATGTCTTGAGTAATCATGGAGGCCATCACAATGTCCGATACAAAAGAATCTGGTCAAAAAAGCTGGCCATGACCGGGTCGGTGAGGTCGGCATCGGCAAATATCTGGATGGCCCGGCGAGCGGCCAGTGCGACCTCGACAGCCACTTCCTCGTCCTTGCGAAAATCTTCCTCCTGTACCGCAATGAACTGGATGCCATGAACCTCAAACTGGGCGATGCTCTCCTCCGTGAGTACCAGTCCGGCAGCCACGCTGTAGACCAGGAGGCGGTTCTTGACGCTCTGAACGGGTTCGGCCAGGATCATTCCTGGAGCAGCCTCATGGAGAGGCAGGTAGCGAGTACGGAAGCGCGATCGGCTCATGATGCCTGCTCCGGGTTTGAGATGTCGTCCGTCAAAGTGCCGAGAGGCAGCCAGATCGTGACCGTCGTCCCTTGCCCCAGGGTACTTTGAACGTCCACGTGGCCGTTCTGGATCTCCACGATTTCCTTGACGATACTCATGCCCAGGCCGGTCCCGGGAATCTTTCCGGAGGTGTCCGCCCTGTAGAAGCGCTCGAAGACGTGGGCGACCTGAGCCGGAGTCATGCCGATGCCCTGATCGCTGATCTCGATGCCCGCCAGGGCTCGCGCCCCCTCCTGCCGCGTCACGAAGCGAATGCTCACGTCACCGCCCGCGGGGGAATACTTGTAAGCATTGGAAATCAGATTGGTGACTGCCTGCTGGGTCTTGATGCTGTCCGCCATGATGTGCAGGGAAACATCCGGCGCGTGGATCAGGGGAGGATTGCGGCCCGGCGGCACCTTGTAAAGCCCCGCAGCCACTTCCACCAGGTTTCCAAGGGACAAGGGTTCAAACATGAAATCCTTGCCGCGCCTGGCCTCGATGCGTGCCAAATCCAGGAGCTCGTTCACGATGGCCGTGATCAGGCCCGACTGGCGGTGAATGGTCTCCACCAGCTCCCTCCGCGTTTCCTCGTCGAATTCCTGGCACAGGAGCAGTTCCGAAAACCCGAAGATGCTCGCCATCGGTGTACGCAGCTCGTGGGCCGCCGTGGCCAGGAACTCGCTTTTCATTCGATCCACCTCCGTTTCGTGGGTGACATCACGGAAATAGAGGATCTGGGAAACGGTTTCCGCGTCGCTTTGTCGCAAGCCGATCTCCAGCACTCGGTGGCAGGGTGCGGAAAGCTCTATCAATTCCCGGCCGACCTGTTGATCCCCGGCATGGCGCAGATGTTCTATACCCCGGAAACTTGCGTGGGGAAGGCAAATCCGTCGCAAGCGTTTGGAGAACTCTTCCTCGCCCAGGCCGACCACCGAGGCCTCGTTCAGGGCCGTCAGGCGCAGGAAAGCTGGACTGACATACTTGACCCGATGATTCCGGTCAAAGGACACGAAGCCGTCGGGACTCACGGAAAAGATGGCATTCAGTTGTTCGTTCCGATCACTGATGCGCGCCTCCGCGTCATGCCTGGCGGTGGTATCGGTGCTGGAGCCGGTCACCCGCACGGGCTTGCCCTGGCCGTCCAGCAGGGCGCGGCCTCTAGACAGGATCCACTTGTATCGCCCGTCCCGGCAACGCATGCGGAACTCGCACTGGAAATTGCCAGTTTCACCCGTCATGTGGCCGCGTAGATCAAGCATGACGCGAGCAGCATCTTCCGGATGAATCCGGCTCTTCCATTCATCGAAATGGGCGGATATTTCGTCATCCGCATAGCCGAGCATGGCCTTCCAGCGCGGCGAGAAATAGGCTTCTCCCGTCACCGGGTTCCAGTCCCAGATGCCGTCATTGGCGCCCGCCACCGCCAGTTCCCAGCGCTCCCGGCTCTCGGCGAGGGCCTCTTCCATTTCCTTGCGTTCAGTAATGTCCCGGGCGAAGCCCACGATGCCGAGCATCTTCCCGTCATCCGCCACCACCGGCTTCTTGAAGGTTTCAATCCAGTGCCGACGGCCATTTGTTTCGATGGGTTCCTCCAAAGACTTCTCGCTCCGGCCCTCCATGACCTTCCGGTCGTCCGCCCGGTATTGCTCGGCAAGGGCCCGGGGCCAGATATCCAGGTCGGTACGGCCAATCATCTGTTCCGGCGCGCTCAGCCCGCACGCATCGGAGAAATGGGTATTGACCGCCAGAAAGCGGCTATCGGTATCCTTGAGCCAGAACATGAAAGGGAGGTTATCTATTACGGCGCGCAGGTACAGTTCTCGCTGACGCAGTTCCTCGGTCACCATCTTCAGGGCCGTGATATCAATGTGATTTGCCGCGATATAGCCGCTCGGTGTCCGATACTCCAGGATCATGAGCCAGTGGCCATTGGCCAGTTGTTGCTGGATGACCTCACCGCCGGCGCGCCGATGCTGTTCAACCCGCTCGGCGACCCATTCTTCCACGCGCCCCTTCGCGGCTTCGTACTGACCCGACTGGGCAGTACAACGGGAGAACTCCTCGAAGGTGATGCCGAAGCGCATTTCATCCCGGTTGGTGCCGTGGAAATCCAGGTAGGCGTCGTTGCACAAGACCAGCCTGTCATCGGGGTCGTAGATGGAAAACCCCTGGGCGATGCTTTCCACCGCTTCCCGTAGCAGATTGCTTGCCTGTTCCGCAGAGCGACGCGCCGAATCCAGGTCCAGGGTGCGTTCCGTGACCATCTCTTCCATTCGGACGGCGTGGGCAGAGAGCAAGAGGAAAGAGATGGATAGCATGCCCAGCAAACTCAAACCACCGGCCAACAGCCACCAGCTTTGCCAAGCGCGATGTACCGTCAGGTACGTGGTGGTGGGCGCGATCTGAAGGGTGTAGTGTCGGCCACCGAAGTTGAATTGGCGCTCCGTCCACATTCCGGGCCGGGTGCCCCGAAAACCGTCGTGGAGAACGGCATTGCCCGCATCGGCATCCACCAAACGCACCATGGAATGCGGGTCGCTGTCGGCGACGACCCCGTTTATGAAATCCGACAGTCTGAGTACCACCAGCGTCAGGCCGGGGCCGTTCGCGCCTCCCGGAACCCAATTCACCAGCAGCAAGCCTTGCTGACTTCCGCGCTCCTGCACCAATTTCAAGGGCGGCGTAGCTACCGGAGCAGCCGTCCGGCGCGCCGCCTCTATGGTGATTCTACGGGATGAGTTGGAAGCAAGATCGAAACCGACAGCCACTTCGTTACCGGAGACGGGCTCCACGTAGCTTACGGGCAGGTAGTCCGATCGGCTCGCCGCCACGACAGGATTGCCGGTGGCGTTACGCTCCTGGATGACAAATTTCGGGAAATCCTGCTGCTGACGGAGTTCAAAGGCGGTTCGCCCCGAATTCTCAATCCTGGGTGCCCATTCGATGGCCTGGATGGATGCCTTGAAATGGGCGCGCGCATTGCTGGCGATGCGGGAAAACTCCTGGCGGGAAATCGGGGTCGTGCCCGCCATCAAGGCCGCCAACTGGCTCACGAGGAATTCCTGTTCTGTCAGACGGTACAGGAGCAGGTCGCCGATTTGCTGGGATTGCACCCGGAACTCAGCCAATGCCTGTTCCTTCTCCCAGACATTGACGCGGTGAGTCAGGGCACCCAGAACGATCAGGCCGAAACCGATCAACGCCCAAAGCTTTAGTCGCGATGAGCGCCAGAGTATTCGCGGTTCGCCGATGAGGGTCATGGTCAGCGGCAGTGCCAGAATGACACCCAGGCTGTCCCCCACATACCAGGTGAGCCACGAAAAGGGTAATGTCTCCAGTGACGCACGGCCAGCAGCCATCAGGATGCCGAGGGAGAGGGATGCGCTCACCAGACAGGCGGCTAGAGTCGAAAATATGAAGCGGCTCACCAGCCAGCCGGATGTCAGCACCAGAGGGTAGCCGATGGTATTCCGGAAAATCCAGGCGCCGATCGTAGCCTGTAGCAAGGATGCGCCGGCCAAGCCCAGAGCGACTGCCAGCCCCAGGATCGTGACCGAGAGGGACGAAAACCCCGTCGAAATATTGAGGAGTAAGGAGCCAAGGAATATCCAGGGCCAGGCACGTTTCCCATAGACCAGGGCACAGGCCAGAGCGATACCGGCCGGCGGGAACAGGCCGCTGGCATCATAGCCTTCGCCGTGAGCGAACATCAGGCCGACTTTTCCCGTGAAGACAAAGGCAGCGACGATGGATAGCGGCAGCAACAGCGCGCGCATGCAGGCGGTGAAGCGCAAAGGGTGGATCATTCGGCTCATTCGTAGCGGCCTGGTTGCGTACGGAGGTGCATGGAGCCGCCGTACGCAGAACGTTGATCAGCCAACAAATTCCTTTATCATGCCGGCGAGACGTATGGGGCTGAATGGCTTGATGACGTATTCATCCGCCCCCATGGATTTTCCGGTCTTGTAGTCCTCGAATTGGCCTCGCGCCGTGGCCATGATCACTTTCGTGCTCTTCAGATCGGGGTCGCTCTTGATTGCCTTGAGTACCTGGAATCCATCCAGGGCACCCGGCATCATCACGTCCAGAACCACTACCGCAGGCCGTTCGCGCTGAGCGGTTTCAAGCGCCGTGACACCATCCTCCGCCTCGAAGACTTCATAGCTCTTGCCCAAGGTCAGACGCACCAGGCGGCGAATGTCCGCGTGATCATCCACAATCAGAACTTTCTGGCCCATGCTTTTTCTCCTTCAACACAGATATGGGAGTTGAATCGGGTTGTCGACCCGATTGATATTTCCGACCGATTGGTCCCGCGCCCTCTCGATGTGATAAATATACACATTTTTATCACTTTAGTACACTTTCATCACTTTTCTCTCCGGCACCCGCCCAGCCGAGAAAAAACGCCGTGACCGCGGGGTATCTCATGCGGTCTGAATCCCCGACCGGGGCCACGCCAGGCGGGGCGGCAACCGGAAATCGCTGCAAAAACACGACAATGTGAACGAAACAGATACAAACATGCGCGCCGAAATGATAATATTCATCGAATTTTAATTTGGCTAAAGGCGGAAATTCCATGGAAGAGTACGGCGATGGATCGTCCCATTCTCGGCAATTCTGTACGACCCGCGAAGCGGCAAACAGGTTGGGCATCGCCCTGCGGACCGCGCAGCTCTGGGTGGACAGCGGCATTCTGGAGGCATGGAAGACCGAGGGGGGGCATCGTCGCATCAGCCTGGCATCAGTGGAGAAGCTGGCAAACAGCAAGGACGCTCCCGCGCCGCGTATATCGGATAGTCCGCTCCTGGATGAACAGAACGAACTGCGGATACTGGTGGTGGAGGATGACAACATCCTGCTGAAGCTCTATCGCATGCGTATCGCGGCATGGAATCTTCCGGTCCGGGTCACCACCGCGTCAAACGGCTATGACGCCTTGATTCTCATCGGTCGGGAGCAACCTGATCTGATGATTTCGGATTTGCGTATGCCCGGAATGGATGGGCTTCAGATGGTACGCACCCTCACGGCTTCGTCCTTCCGGGAAGGGATGGAGATCGTGATAGTGTCAGGCATGTCGCCGGCCGAAGTGGCCGACCGTGGCGGCCTGCCACAGAGCGTCCGGCTTCTTCCCAAGCCTGTTCCCTTCAACGAACTCAAGCAGATTATCGAGTCCATGCTGGCCCGGCGCGCTGAACTTTCCCTCGCCTGACGGGTGGGGCCCGCGCTAGGCGACCCGACCGCCCGGAGATCCTTGTGAAACGCCCCGACTTGCACCTCCTGAAACAGCCCGGACGGAAGCTCACACTTCAGATCGTCGCCGTTCTCGTGCTAAGCCTGATCGGCATCTGGAGCGTCGCCGCCTACGAGTTATACCGCAGCCGCAACACCGCCCTGCGCGAGGCCGAAGTTCGCACCGCCGTCCAGGCCCATGTTTTCGCGGAGTATTCCCGGTCAGCGTTCAAACGCATTAACGAATTCATTCTCGACACACGCACCCATTGGACGGGCGACTGGCACGCTTTCTCGACCATCGTCAAGCGTTCCCAGGAAAACATAGACGACCTGACCTTCCAGGTATCCGTCATTGATCGGAATGGCCTTCTGGCGTTTTCCAATCTGGCCAGGCCTACTGATCGTGTGGACCTGAGCAAGCGTGAGCATTTCCGGATTCACGAGGAAAGCGGCAACGCCGACCGCCTGTTCATCAGTCGGCCCGTCCTGGGCAAGATTTCAAACAAGTGGTCCATCCAGGTGACCCGGCCCATACTAAAAAATGGCCAGTTCGATGGCGTGGAGGTGGTTTCAGTCAACCCGGACCAGTTCGCCTACTTTGCGGAGAACCTGCGCATTCGCAAAGGAAGCGCCCTGACGGTAGTAAGAAGTACGGGTGAAATCATGGCGCGCTACCCCATCACCGGTGGCGCCATTGGCGTCGTCATCAAGGATCGCCCTTTTCTGGGCGAGAAAGCGCCCGTCTCCGGCAATTATCGTTCGGTAGCCACGGTGGATGGAACGGAACGTATCTGGGGCTATCGCCGGATGCCGGAATACGGCATGACTTTTATCATCGGTGAAGCCCTGAGCGACATCCTCGAACCCTACGAGGTAAATCGCAAGATAATCCTTTCGGCGGCAACGGCCGCATCGCTCCTCGCCTCGGCGCTCTTCTTCCTGCTCCTGCGCTCCCTCTCCACGGCCGAAGAAGCCAAGCAGCAACTGCACGAGATTCTCGCCCTCAGTCCCGACGGTTTCGTGTCTTTTAATTCTGCCCGCCGAGTCAAGTACGCCAGTCCAGCCTTCACACTCATGACCGGCCTGAGTGAAGACGCGATCATTGGCCTGGATGAGAGTACGTTGGTGACGAAGCTCACGGCCGCCTGCGCCAACAAGGCGGGCTTTCCCAGCGTCGCGATGCTGCGCACCGAATTGAGCACTCAGGCCGACGATACCGGCGAGCAACGGGACAGTCCCCACAGGCTCTTGGTCGAGATGGTGACGCCCGGCCACCCGATTCTGGAAGTCGGCGTGTGCCTCAGCAATACCGAAACCGTGTCCCAGATTCTGTACTTCCGGGACGTCACGCACGAGGCTGAAGTAGACCGGATGAAGAGCGAGTTTCTATCCACGGCGGCCCATGAATTGCGAACACCCATGGCCAGCATCTACGGATTCTCGGAGCTTCTTCTCACTCAGGCGTTTGACCCGCACACCCAGAAGGAACTGTTGCAAACCATATACAACCAATCCGGCCTTCTGACATCCATCATCAACGAATTGCTGGATCTGTCCCGCATCGAGTCCCGGCGGGGCAAGGATTTCGTATTCGCCCCCCTGAACTTCGAGGATGTGGTCAAGGCCGCGCTGGCCGGGTACATGCCTCCGGCGGGGCGCGACCATCCCCACGTAATGCCGCCGGCCACTCCCATGCGTATCTATGCCGACAAGAAGAAGATGCTGCAGGCGATCACCAACCTTATTTCCAATGCCTACAAATACTCACCCCAGGGCGGGCCAGTCAGCATCGGGTATCGCCGGGGCGCGCATCAGGACGCCCCCATGGTGGCACTGACGATCCAGGACGCAGGTATGGGCATGAGTCCCGACCAGCTGGCCAGGGTGTTCGAGCGTTTCTACCGCGCGGACACCTCCGGCAAGATTCCCGGCACCGGGCTGGGCATGAGTATTGTGAAGGAAATTGTGGATCTCCATTTTGGCCGGATCGAGATTCAAAGCGCCCTGGGCCAAGGCACTACCGCCACAATCTGGATGCCCGAATACCCGGGCGCGCCTACACAACCTTCCGACCCAACCGGCTGAAGAAACGGTCATCCCAGTTGGGCACGGCAGCTCCGTGCGCACACGGCGGTCAGCGTGTCATCAGTCCGATTTCCCGGGGCCACCTCTATCTACCGCGCAGACTCCTGGAGCAACGGTGTGATCTGAAGGCCGCTCTGGCATTGAACACAATTGTAGTGGTAGGGGGGGCGGCCTCGGAAGGTCACATGATTAGCCGCCAGACATTTTGGACAGAGGAATTCCCCATCTATCCGCTTAACCGCATCTCTGCTGGTGAAAAAGACGTAACCCCCGATGAATGGGGATGCCACCACTCCCAGTGGAACAGTGATGAAGTGCAGCCCTGGGAGCAGAATGGAAAGAATCGCTGCCACCAGCGTCAGTACAAACACTGTTAGTCCTTTGAAAACAGCGCTGCCCGTTGTATAGAATTCAACCTGGCAGTTTCCAACGGCTTCTTTGTCGTTGTAACGCACCTGCAACGGGCTTGGTATTTGACTCATCATTATTCCATTACCTGATTATAAAGAATGCTCAGTATTACCTCCCTCGCCCCCCGGAAGGGGAGAGAGGGCCGGGGTGAGGGGCGCTCGAAGGTCAATTCCCCCTCACCCTAACCCTCTCCCCGCACGCGGGGCGAGGGGATTTCACGGCACACTGAGTCATCTTGATAATCAGGTTCCATTATCACTGTTATGCAAGTAAAAACCTGAGGAATCGCTGATCCAGCGGGCAGCTTATCCACCGCGTAGCACCTAGCGACAATTTTCGTACGAACCGTTCAGCTAGCGCCTCGTAAAGAGATTCATGCCGGACGATGCGCGAAATACCATGGGCGATCAAGGCTTTTTGCTCTTCCGCTTTCATGTTTCCGCTGACGCGGAGTGCGGGGATTCCTGTCGAAATTCCCGCCCCGGGGATTCCCCCTATTCCGACGGCGGCGAGAACCCTGCTGGACTTGGCGCATGGCGCCGCGCCATCTCCCTGGCCAGCAGTTGAAACTGCTCTTCCACTTCATGCCGGACAAAGGATGCGCCGAACAGACGCACGAGCATCGAGTCCGCCACGAATTCGGCGTGGTACTTGATCTGGAGCCCCTGGCCCAGAGGAAGAAAGTCTGATTCGCTGTCCATCCGCTTCAAGGAGCCGGAGAGGTTTCTCGAGAGGATTCTCTTCATCGGTTCCAGACGTATTTCCCGCTCCGACTCGAAGGCAAAGGAGAAGAGGCCATACCGTGCGACGCCCTCCTGCCGGACAACCAGGGTATTTCCGTTGCGTGAACTCACCTTGCTGGCGGTCAAATTTCCGAGCAGGGTGGTCATGTGGTCGTAATCGGTCATGACTTCCCACGCCGTCGCCAATGGCACCTGGACATCCACGACCGCATCAATGCTGAAGACCATGCCGCTTTGCCCTACGGCGACGCTTACCCTGGGTTCAGCGGCAAGCGCCGCGCCACCCGGCAGCACGAACAGACAGAAGAACGCCGTTGCGCACCGCCACAGACTTGCCCAAGACCGGACCACTTGACGCATGGCAATCCTTTCGCGACCGGGAATAAGCGCCCACCGGCCGGCTATTTTTCCTGGACCAGGGGTGTGCCCTTGTCTATCACTTCCTGGCAATCGCCCTTGAGCGATGCGTGGTCATAGTTGGTCCAGCCGTAGCTATCCACGTACCGAATATGGCGCTTGAAGTTCTTGCTGAAGAAACTCCATTCGAGCCGCTCGCTGGGGTAATGAACATTGCCCATGTCCACCAGGGAGTGGAATATGTTTTCAGAAGACAGCGCGGAGCTCCTGTTCTTCATCAGTTGCCGGATCTTGGCCGGATAGGCGGCCCCGTACGCACTGGAATACCAGACCAGCGCCGGAACATGGAAATCGTATTCCGTGTTGTGGCCATGGAACGCCAGGTTGCACTTCCCGTCATAGATGGTTTCGCCATGATCGGACACGTATATCAGCGAGCTGATACTCGGCGCGGAGGTCTTGAGCGAGCCGATCACCTGGGACAGGAACCAGTCCACATAGAGAATTGAGTTGTCGTAGCTGTTGCTCAGACCCTGGCGCAGCTTCGGATCGGCAAAATCGGGATTCTGCACGCCGGCCAGGGACGGCTTCCACTTGTCGAACTCGGGGGGATGGCGGTGGCTGTAATTCCAGTGGTTGCCCAGGGTATGAATGACGATGAGCTTTTTCTGCGCCGGGTCGGCGAGGGCGTTCTTCAAGGGATCGAGCAATACCTGATCGAAGTTGGAATTGTTCGTGAAACCGCCCAGGTTCAGGAACTGGGTCACGTCCGCCTCGCTGGCGAACACCGACACCGGGGTATCGAACTCCCCATAGGACATCTGATTGGATAGCCAGTAGGTCTTGAAGCCCGCCTCCTTGAAGGCGGAAAGGACGGACTTTTCCGAGAAGCCCGGCTTCAGGCTATGGGTGGCCGGCTTGCGGGTCAGAAGCAGGGGCACGGCCAGACGCGTCGCGGACACCGCGGTCACGACATTGCTCATGGTCACCAGGTTGGCTTCGGACTTCAACAGCGGGTTGGTCTCGCGCTTATAGCCGTTGAGACTCCAGCGGTCGTAACGGGACGACTCGCCGATCACCAGCACCACGACCTGCGGCCCGGTATTCCGGGGATCCTGGTGGGCGCCGAACTTGAACTGGATGCTCTTCTTGGAAAGTTCGGCCAGGTAGGCCCGCTCCTGCCAGAAGTCGTAGACGACCACGCCCAGACCGAAGGGCCAAGTCTCCCCGAACTGCTCCTTGCCCACGTCCAGCGCGGCCCAGGAAGGCAGCTTGGGGAAATTTGCCCAGAGCCGCCTGAGCCCGGTGTCGGCGCCGTCCGCCGCGCTCCCGGCAGCCGAGGCGCTGGCCGGCTCGTCCTCGTCGTCCTCTTCCTCGTCCTCGCCGGATGCCGCATCACCGGCCGCCCCGCTGCCCGCGCCGGACACCGCGTCAGAGCTTGCCGAACTCTCCACCGCCTTTTTCAGGCGCTGAATTCCGACCTCGTTGCCGTAGAGCCAGACGCTCAGGCCGATTGCCACCAGGCCGAAGGCGGCCCAGCGCGGCTTGCCTCGCAAGTCCAGGTCACGTGTCCCGCGCGCCACCCGCCAGACCAGCGCCCACCAGAGGGAAATCGTGAGTACCACACCCAGCAGCAGCCAGATCTTGTCGCCCAGAAACTCCGCCGCTTCCTTGGGACTGGTCTCGACGATGATGCCCAGGTGATGGGTGGAGATGCCCTGCCCGAAATTTACGTTGAGGTACAGTTCCACCGGCAAGGCGATGAAGGCCGGGATCAGAGCCCAGTGAAAGTATGCGGGGCGCTTGAACACGGCCCACGCGGCCAGCCAGGCCGCAAACTCGATACCGACGACACGGAACGGGTGGTCTATCGTTTTCCCGAGCAGGAGCGGCGCGAAGGGAACGGCCGACAGCAGGAGATAGGTTGCCAGAATGACCAGATTCGCGGGGCGCAACAAGGAACGCATGAATGAGATGAACACCGTCAAATGAGGCCGAACCGGGGCAGGAGGATACATGCCCAGACCACGGCCAGCGTCATCAGCGCCAACAGGACCGCGGCACTGCCTATGTCCTTCGCCCGCTTGGAAAGGTGATGATTTTCAAGGGATACCCGGTCAACCACCGCTTCCAGGGCCGAGTTCAGCAACTCGACGATCATCACGAAAAAAATGCTCGCGATCAACACGGCGCGCTCGACGGGCGCCACGTCCATCAGGAAGGCCAGGGGCATCAGGACCGCGGCCAATACGAGCTCTTGCCGAAACGCGGCTTCGGAGGCATAGGCCGCCTTCAGCCCGTCCGCGGAATAATTCAGTGCATTCCACAGCCGGCGCAGGCCGGTCTTGCCTTTGTGTGGACTTTCCATCTTTCCGTATTCCTATCCGAGCAATACCTGCCCCCGCATTCGGCCGGGAGCGTATTCAGGAAAAGAAAAAAAGCGGGCCGAAGCCCGCTTTTTCATGCCACCAAGAAGAATTACTTGGCGGAAGCGGCGGAAGCAGAAGCGGAGGCGGAAGCAGCAGCCTTCTTGGCCTTCTTGGCCTTCTTGGCCTTGGCGGGCTTGGCGGAAGCGTCGGCGGACGCAGCAGCGGGAGCGGAAGCAGCGGAGGCGGCGGCGGAAGCGGAAGCAGCCTTGTCAGCGGCGAAGGAAACGGAAACGGCGAACAGGGAGGCGATCAGGGCGGCGAACAGCTTGGACATGTAAATACTCCTAATGAATTCGTTGTGTGGTTTGCGCAGCACTCGCTGCTAGAAGCCATAACGCCTGGAGATTACACAAAGTTGACACGACGCGAATATTTTTCGGCGGCCAGATATCCTACACTTCTCGCTTCACCCATCCCACCCACAAGGAGAAGGCATGAAAATCGCCGGCAATGTCACGGAACTCATAGGCAACACGCCCCTGGTACGGCTGAACCGGGTCACCCAGGGCTGCGCGGCCGAAGTGGTGGCCAAGCTTGAGTTCTTCAATCCGGCCCACTCGGTCAAGGACCGCATCGGCGCCGCGATGATTACCGCGGCGGAACAGGCGGGCCTGATCGGGCCGGACACGGTCATCATCGAGCCCACCAGCGGCAACACGGGCATCGCCCTGGGCATGGTGTGCGCCGCCCGGGGCTACCGCCTCATCCTGACCATGCCCGACACCATGAGCAAGGAGCGCCGGGCGCTCCTGCGCGGCTTCGGCGCGGAAGTGGTGCTCACCCCGGGCGCACAAGGCATGCCCGGAGCCATCAGGAAGGCCGAGGAACTGGTGGCCGCGACGCCCAAGGCCTTCATGCCCCAGCAGTTCAGCAATCCCGCGAACCCGGAGGTGCACCGCAGGACCACCGCCGAGGAGATCTGGCGCGACACGGACGGCCAGGTGGATTTCGTCGTCTCGGGCGTGGGCACCGGCGGCACCCTGACCGGCATCGGTTCCGCCCTCAAGGCTCGCCGTCCCGGCCTCAAATGCGTCGCGGTCGAACCCGACGCCTCGCCGGTACTGTCCGGCGGACAGCGGGGACCGCATCCTCTCCAGGGCATAGGCGCGGGTTTCGTGCCGGAGGCGCTGGATGTCTCGGTCATTGACGAGATCGTGCGTGTAACAGGGGACGATGCCTTCGCCACCGCCCGGCGCATGGCCCGGGAAGAAGGTTTGCTGGTGGGCATCTCCTCGGGTGCCGCCGTCTGGGCGGCCCTGGAAATCGCCCGCCGCCCGGAAAACGCGGGCAAGCGCATCGTCGTCATCATTCCGTCCTTCGGCGAGCGCTACCTGAGCACGGCACTGTTCGAGGGGCTGACGGATTAAACGAAAAAACGAGCCAACCGCAGAGGCGCAGAGACGCTGAGAAAACCTGAGCTTCCTGGATATCTCGGCGTTACCGACTGGATCACACCATTTCCAGCCAGAAAGGCTTGCCTTTCCTCTGCGCCTCCGCGCCTCTGCGGTTCAAACCAGCCTTTCCAATCCTCACTCGTCCAGCGCCAGGATCACCGCCGCCAGGGGCGGCAGGGTGAGCTGGACGTGGGCGGGGTAATCCAGCCAGGGCTCGGCAATGGCTTCCAGCCCCAGGCCGTTGCCCATGTTGCTGCCGCCGTAGAAGGCGGAATCGCTGTTCAGGATTTCCCTGTATCGGCCGAGCGAGGGAACGCCGACGCGGTAGCCCTGCCGCGGCACCGGGGTGAAGTTCAGGATCACCAGCACGGTGCGGCCATCCTTGGCACGCCGGATGTAGGCCAGCACGGACTGGGCGTGATCGTTGCAGTCCAGCCAGGAGAATCCCTCGTGGGAGACATCCTGTTCGTGCAGGGCCGGCGTATCCCGGTACAGGCGGCTCACATCGGAGACCAGGCGCCGCATGCCGGCATGGCGCTCGTCCGCGAGGAGCCCCCAGCTCAACTCCTTGCCGTCCGCCCACTCGCCCGGCTGTCCCAGTTCGTTGCCCATGAAGTTGAGCTTCTTGCCCGGCGTGGTCATCTGGTAGGCAAACAACAGGCGCAGATTGGCCCGCTTCTGCCACTCGTCCCCCGGCATCTTGCCCAGGAGCGAGCCCTTGCCATGAACCACCTCGTCGTGGGACAGGGGCAGCATGAAGTTTTCGGAATAGGCGTAGATCTGGCCAAAGGTGAGCTTGTCGTGGCGATAACTGCGATAGACCGGATCGGTTTCCATGTAGGACAGGGTATCGTTCATCCAGCCCATGTTCCACTTGAGGGAGAAACCGAGGCCGCCCAGGTACACCGGGCGCGACACCATGGGCCAGGCGGTGGACTCTTCCGCCACGGTCAGCGCACCGGGGAAATCCTGGTGCACCATCACGTTGAATTCTTTCAGGAATTCTATGGCCTCCAGGTTCTCCCGGCCGCCGAAGCGGTTGGGTATCCACTCGCCGTGCTTGCGCGAATAATCCAGGTAGAGCATGGAGGCGACCGCATCCACCCGCAGGCCATCAAAATGAAACTCCGACAGCCAGTAATGGGCGCTGGAGAGCAGGAAACTCTTCACCTCGTTCCGGCCGTAGTTGAAGATGTGGGTGCCCCAGTCGGGGTGGGTCTTCAGGCGCGGGTCTTCGTGCTCGTAGAGGGCCGAACCGTCGTAATGGGCGAGCGCCCAGGCATCCGCCGGAAAGTGTCCGGGCACCCAGTCGAGGAACACCCCGATTCCCGCGGAGTGGCAGCAATCAATGAAATAGCGCAGGTCGTCCGGGGTACCGAAACGGCTGGTGGGCGCAAAATAGCCGGTGGTCTGGTAGCCCCAGGACTGGTCCAGGGGATGCTCGGTGATGGGCATCAACTCGATATGGGTGAAGCCCATTTCCTGCACGTACGGCACGAGTTTCTCCGCCAGTTCGCGCCAGGTGTAGAAGCTCTCGTCCGGATGACGCATCCACGAACCGGCATGCATCTCGTAGACGTTGATCGGGGCAGACAGCCAGTCCCAGCGGCTGCGGGCGTCCAGCCACTCGCCATCGCCCCACGGATGCGCGGTGGGTGGACAGACGCGGCCGGCGGTGTCCGGCCGGTTCTGGCACCAGCGGGCATAGGGATCGCTCTTCACGATCACCGCGCCCGTATGGCGACTGCGGATTTCAAACTTGTAGAAGGTACCGCCGTCCAGTTCAGGAATGAACAGTTCCCAGATGCCGGAAGCACCCAGGGAACACATGGGGTGGCAGCGCCCATCCCAGCGGTTGAAATCGCCCACGACGGAAATGCGTTCCGCGTTGGGCGCCCAGGTGCGAAAGACCACACCCGCCACGCCCATGCGCGTTTCCATGTTGGCCCCCAGGAAACGCCAGGCCTGATGATGCCTCCCCTCGGCGAAGAGATGCAGATCCAGGTCCGAAGACTGGGGCGGAAAAGCGTAAGGGTCGCAAATCTCCCGCGAGACCCCGCCCTCCCGCGCCGCCAGGCGCCAGGGGCGCGCCGGCGCCTCGGCGCCTTGCCATTGGAACAGACCGCCGCCCAGGCGCTCCATGGGCAACGCCTCGCCATCCTGCACCAGGGCCACATCCTGGGCGTAAGGCAGATAGGCCGTCAGGCACCAGCCACCATCCGTCGGGTGCAGGCCAAGCAGGCGGAAGGGATCATGCTCCCGGGCTTCCTTCAGTGCGACAAATCTGTCATTAACTATCATCGTGTTACCTGTATCATTAGCGGCGTAGTGATAAAAAATAGAAGGAGTGGAGAATATGCAACTCGATCAACCATCCGGCGTGGTCACCACCACCCAGCCGGCCGAAGGCCGTTTTGTCAGCCAGATCACGAAGAACACCTATGCCATGATCCTCGCCGGCGGCCGCGGCAGCCGTCTGAAGCAACTGACGGACTGGCGCGCAAAACCGGCCGTTCCCTTTGCCGGCAAGTTTCGCATCATAGACTTTACCTTGTCCAATTGTGTAAATTCCGGCATACGCCGCATCGGCGTTGCGACCCAATACAAGGCCCACAGCCTGATCCAGCACGTCCAGCGAGGCTGGAGTTTCCTGGACGGCCGCTTCGATGAGTTCGTGGAATTGCTGCCGGCCCAGCAGCAGATTCAGGAATCCTGGTACCAGGGCACGGCGGATGCCGTGTTCCAGAACCTGGGCATCATCCGCAACATCGCCCCCGAATATGTCCTGATCCTGTCCGGCGACCACATCTACAAGATGGACTACGGGCGCATGCTGGCCCAGCACGTGAACAACCGGGCGGACATGACCGTCGGCTGCCTGGAGGTGCCCATTTCCGAGGCCCGGGAGTTCGGCGTCATGGGCGTCAATGCGGAAGGGCGGGTGGTCCAGTTCCAGGAGAAGGCCCCCAACCCCATGAGCGTGCCGGGTGACCCGACGAAGGCCCTGGCGAGCATGGGCATCTATGTCTTCAACGCCAAGTTCCTCTACGAGCAGCTCATCCGGGACGCGGACGATCCCCGCTCCAGCCACGACTTCGGCAAGGACATCATCCCGCACATCATTTCCAAGTTCCGGGTCTTCAGCCACCGCTTCGGGGATTCCTGCGTCGGCATGACCGAGAGCGGCGTTCCCTATTGGCGCGACGTGGGCACCATTGACGCCTACTGGGAAGCCAACATGGAGCTGACCAAGATTTCGCCGGAACTGAACATGTACGACCACGACTGGCCCATCTGGACCCATCAGGAACAGTTGCCGCCGGCCAAGTTCGTGTTCGATGACAAGGATCGCCGAGGTAAGGCCATTGACTCCATGGTCTCCGGCGGCTGCATCATTAGCGGCGCCTCGGTGCGCCGCTCGCTCCTGTTCTCCAACGTCATCGTCCATAGCTGGGCCACGATCGAGGATACGGTGGTGCTGCCCAACGTGGATATCGGCCGCCATGCGGTTCTGAGGAAGTGCGTGGTGGATAAAGGCTGCCGCATTCCCCCAGGTCTCGTGGTCGGCATGAATCCGGACGAGGATCGGCGCCGTTTCCACGTGAGCGAGAAGGGCGTGACCCTCATCACCCCGGAAATGCTCGGCCAACCCGTGCACGGCGTTCGCTGAGGCAAGTTATTGATTCACCGCAGAGGCGCAGAAGCGCAGAGAAATCCTTGAAGGCAGGCCGATGGCCCCAGGGCCGGGATTTGGCCGAGGCATATGGGATTTTCTCCGCGCCTCTGCGCCTCTGCGGTTCAAACCGCACTACTCGAAATGACCCATCCCGACCATCTGGATCTGGTATTCCTCTGGCACATGCACCAGCCGGATTACCGAGATCGCCTGCACGGCGAATTCATTCTGCCGTGGACCTATCTTCACGCCATCAAGGATTACACCGACATGGTGGCGCACCTCGAGCGCCATCCCCAGGTCCATGCCGTGGTGAATTTCGTGCCCGTACTCCTGGAGCAGATCGAGGACTACGTGGATCAGTTCGCCACCGGGCAGTTCCGCGATCCGATTCTGCGCCTCATGGCCACGGAAGACCTGGACCGGATCAGCACGGACGAGCGCCACACCGTACTCGACGCCTGCTTCCGCTGCAATCACAGCACCATGCTCATGCCGTTCCCGCGCTTTCGGCGGCTGTACGACATCCACCAGCACCTCGTCCAGTGCTGCGACGACTCGCTGTCCTATCTGTCCGGAAGCTACTACAGCGATCTCCTCTGCTGGTACCACCTGGTCTGGATGGGTGAATCCGAGCGCAGGAGGCAACCGCTCCTGGCGGAGATGATGGCCAAGGGTGCGGGTTTCAGTTTCGACGAGCGGCAGAAACTCCTGGAACTGATGGGCGAGATCATGGCCGGCATCGTGCCGCGCTATCGCGTTCTGGCGGAATCGGGGCAGATCGAGATTTCCGCCACGCCCTACAGCCACCCCCTGGCACCCCTGCTGCTGGACCTGCGCTCCGCCCGGGAAAGTCTGCCGGAAGCGCCGCTGCCCCAGGCCAGCGGCTATGCCGGCGGACGCAATCGGGTCCAGGCCCAGATCGCCCTGGCGATGGAAACGCACGAGACTCGGTTCGGCAAACCGCCCGTGGGTATGTGGCCGGCGGAAGGCGCCCTGTCCCAGAAGATGCTGGAGCTCCTGGCGGAACAGGGCTGCCGCTGGACCGCCAGCAGCGAGAGCGTGCTGGCCAACAGCCTGCGCGCCTCGGGCGGTGATCTTTCCAACCGGCCGGCCTATCTGTACCATCCCTGGCAGAGCGAAGGCGCACCCGGCCTGTCCCTGTTTTTCCGCGACGAGCGGCTGTCCGACTTCATCGGCTTCGAGTACTCCAAGTGGCACGGGCGGGACGCGGCCCTGCACTTCGTTTCCCAGCTCGAGGGTATCCTGGACCAGGCGCCGCAAGGCTCCCCGCCGCCCCTGATCTGCGTCATGCTGGATGGAGAGAACGCCTGGGAACACTATCCCTACAACGGCTATTACTTCTTCGAGGATCTCTATTCCTTGTTGCAGGAAAGCCCGCGCATTCATACCACCACCTTCGCCGAGTACCTGTCCCGCCAGAATGTGGCGCCGGCCAATCTGCCCCGCCTCACGGCCGGAAGCTGGGTGTATGGCACCTTCTCCACCTGGATCGGCGACACGGAGAAGAACCGGGCCTGGGATGTACTCTGCGCGGCCAAGGACAGTTTCGATCGCATGATGGGCAGCGGCCGACTGAGCGACGAGCAGCAGCAGGCCGCCTTGACCCAGTTGGCGGTCTGCGAAAGCTCGGACTGGTTCTGGTGGTTCGGCGATTACAACCCGTCCCAGGCCGTGGCCAGCTTCGATCAGCTGTTCCGACTCAACATCGCCCGCCTCTACGAAATCATCGGACTGCCGCCTCCTGCGGAACTGGACAAGCCCATCAGCCACGGCGGCGGCCACGCCGAAGGCGGCGGCACCATGCGCCGGGCAACCTGACAACTGATACCTGACAACTGACAACTGACAACCGAAATGCCCATCACCCTTCTTCTCGGCGTCCACGCCCACCAGCCTGTCGGCAATTTCCCGGAGGTGATCAACGACGCCCACGAGCGTTGCTACCGCCCCTTCCTGCGCACCCTGTACCGCTTCCCGGAATTCCGGTTTGCCGCCCATTTCTCGGGCTGGCTGCTGGATTACCTGCTACAGAACTTTCCCGAAGACATGGCCCTGTTGCAGGAAATGGCTGCCCGCGGCCAGGTGGAAATGTTCGGCTCCGGCGACTGCGAGCCGGTACTGGCCGCCATTCCCAACCGGGATCGCCTGGGCCAGATACATGCCCTGTCCGAACGCATCGAGCACCACTTTGGCGAGCGCCCCCGGGGTGCCTGGCTGACGGAGCGGGTGTGGGAGGGCACGGTGGTGCCGGCGCTCTCCGATTCCGGCATACGCTACGTGGCCGTGGACGACTACCACTTCCTATGCACCGGGCGCAGTTCCAATGAACTGGACAGTTTCTACACCACGGAAGAAGACGGCCGGGTGCTGGATCTCTTCCCCATTTCCGAGCAGTTGCGCTACCGCCTGCCCTTCTCTCCCGCGCAGGACGTGGTGCGTTATCTGGAATCCCTGGCAGACCAGGGCCAGAGCGCGGCCATCTACTTTGACGACATCGAGAAGTTCGGCATCTGGCCGGAAACCTATGCCTGGGTATACGAGAAAGGCTGGCTGGAGCAATTCCTTTCCGGCGTCCTGGCCTCCGACAAGATTCTCACGTCCACCTATTCCGACTACCACGCGGGCCGGCCCACCCGGGGCATCGTGTACCTGCCCACCGCGTCCTACATCGAGATGAACGAGTGGACCCTGCCGGCCAGGGCGGCCCGCACCTTCAGCGACCTGATGCACCGGGAGAAGGAAGCCGGCCGGGGCGAGGAGAGCAAGGCCTTCATCCGCGGCGGCATCTGGCGCAACTTCCTGGCCCGCTATCCGGAGGCCAACTGGATGCACAAGCGCATGCTCGGGCTCTCGGAGCGCCTGGCCGCCCTGCCCCACGGCCCGCACACCCAGGCCATGACCGATGCCCTGTACCGGGCCCAGGCCAACGACGCCTATTGGCACGGCCTTTTCGGCGGCCTCTACCTGCCCCACCTGCGCCGCGCCATCTGGAACAACCTCCTGGCCCTGGAATCGGCCCTGGACGGTGCCGCCCCCCGTTCGCCCATCGCCCGGGGCGACCTGGATCACGACGGCGCGGAGGAAATCTCCGTGCACAACGTGCACTTGCAGGCGGTCCTGCGGCCCGAAGGCGACGGTGCCCTGGTGGAACTGGACAGCTATCCTCTCTGCCACAACTTTGGCGACACCCTGCGCCGCGGCGAAGAACATTATTACAAGAAGATCAGCGATCACCGCCCCGGCGACACCCAAGCCACAGAAGGCATCGCCTCGGCCCACGACCGGGTGGATTTCAAACACGACATCCACGCCGGGGACATCGTGCCCGACACCCGCGCCCGGGGCATGTTCCAGGACAGTTACACGCCGACGGGCGGTACGCCACGGCCATTTTCGCCCTATACCCTGGACAGGATCCAGGCGCCGCTATCCACCGTGACCCTCACGGGCGGGCAGGACGGCCTGGTGGTGGTCAAGAAACGTTTCCACCTGGACGGACCCGCCCTGGAGGCCAGTTGGCAATTCCCCAGGGCGGCGGCCGGCACCTTCAGCACCGAGATCAACCTGGCCATGCCCAGCTGCGACGGCTTCCTGGGATGCTATGTACTGGAAGATGGCAGCATGCCCTGCGGTTTCGGCCAGGAACTGACCCGGAATGCCCTCTCGCACCTGACGCTGCAAGACGGAATATTGAAGGGCAAGCTGGTGCTGTCCACCAGCCGCCCCATGAACTTCCAGTGCTCGCCCCACTTCACCGTCTCCCAGTCGGAGGCCGGCTTCGAGAAGGTCATGCAGGCCGTGACGCTCAGGCTGACCTGGCCCGTGGCGGCCGGCACGGTTTCCGTGAGGCTGGAGCTGGTGCCCGACCAGGCCTGAATCCCGGAGCGGGCCTTGCGGCTGCTGCGCCGCGGCAAGGCCCGCCCCGGGATTTTTGGTACCCTATGACTATTGACCGAACGACGAACCCCTTCCGTTTCACGACAAGAGCCGGATATTGCGGCAAATAGTCAGGGATGCACCATGCCGGGAACTGCCTTTCAACTGGAAATCACGCCCCATCTTCCGGAGCGTCTGAAGCGCCTGAACGAACTGGCGAACAACCTCTGGTACAGTTGGGACCGCCCCACCCGCACCCTCTTCGCCCGCCTCCACCCCACCCTGTGGCAGGAAGTGGGCCACAGCCCAAAGTCCTTCCTCAAGCGCATCTCCCAACACCGCCTGGACGAAGCTGCGGAAGATCCCGTCTTCCTGGGCAGTCTGAACAAGGTGTTGTCCGCCTACGACACCTATCACGACGTCCCGGCCCGGAACGACGACAAGCTGCCGGAAGGCACCCTGGTCGCCTATTTCTGCGCCGAATTCGGCTTCCACGAGAGCCTGCCCATCTATTCCGGCGGCCTGGGCATCCTGGCCGGCGACCACTGCAAGGCGGCCTCCGATCTCTCCCTGCCCTTCGTGGGCATGGGCCTGCTTTACCGCCAGGGCTATTTCCAGCAGACCATAGACAACGAGGGCAACCAGCATCCCCTGTACCGGGAGTCGGATTTCGACGATCTGCCGGTCTCGCCGGTACAGAAGGAGGACGGCCACGACCTGAAGGTATATGTCGCCTTCCCCGGCCGCAACGTCGCGGTCAAGGTCTGGCAGGCCCGCGTCGGCCACGTCACGCTCTACCTGCTGGACACGGACCTGGACGAGAACTCCAGCCACGACCGCTACATCGCCCACCGCCTGTACGGCGGCGACCGCACCACCCGCATCGAGCAGGAAATCATTCTGGGCGTGGCGGGCGTGCGCGCCCTCTTCGCCATGGGCCTCGCCCCCACCACCTGGCACATCAACGAAGGCCACGCGGCGTTCCAGATCCTGGAGCGCATCCGAAATCTGACCGTGGGCGGCCTGGACTTCGCCACGGCCCTGGAAGCGGTAGCGGCCAATACCGTGTTCACGACCCACACTCCGGTGCCTGCCGGACACGATTATTTCGCCGACGACATGGTGCGCATGTATTTCGAGCACTGGTGCGACGAACTGCATATCCCCCTGGGCGATCTACTGGCCCTGGGCCGCACGCCGGACGGCAACGAATTCAACATGACCGCCCTGGCCATCCACGGTTCCCGCTTCCACAACGGCGTCTCCCGCATCCACGGCGGCGTGTCCAGCCACATCTGCGCCAATCTCTGGCCCCAGATCGAGCCGGAAGAGAACCCGATTGACTACATCACCAACGGCGTACATGCCGCCACCTTCCTGTCCGAGGGCTGGAACGAAGCCTTCGACAACACCCTGGGGCACGGCTGGCCCCAGCGGCTCATGGATCACGGCTGCTGGAACGGCGTTCATTCCATCCCCGACCACCAGTTCTGGAGCATCCGCCAGTCGCTGAAGTCCCAGATGCTGCACCTGGTCAGGAATCGCATCGCGGCGCAGCACGCGCGCAACCACGGCTCCCAGGCCCACCTGGACCGGGTGCTGAAACTGGCCGATCCGAAAAACCCCAACGTGCTCACCATCGGTTTCGCCCGGCGCTTCGCCACCTACAAGCGTGCCGCCCTGCTGCTGCAGAACACGGACTGGTTGAAGGAAATCGTCTCCGACCCGGATCGTCCCGTGCTGTTCATCTTCGCCGGCAAGGCCCACCCGGCGGACAAGCCGGGGCAGGACCTGATCCGCTGGCTCTCCAGCGCCGCACGCACGCCGGAGTTCGAGGGCAAGATCCTGCTGGTGGAAGGCTATGACTTGCGCATGGCAAGGCGCCTGGTATCGGGTGTGGACGTCTGGCTCAACAACCCCATCTATCCCCTGGAAGCGTCCGGCACCTCGGGCATGAAGGCCGCCATGAACGGCGTGCTCAACCTCTCCGTGCTGGACGGCTGGTGGGACGAGGGCTACGACGGCGGCAACGGCTGGGCCATCAAGCCGGCCTCCGAGACCCTGGACCCGGGCCGGCGCGACCAGGAAGAATCACGCACCCTCTATGAAGTCCTCCAGGACCAGGTGATTCCCCTGTTCTACGACCGGGGGCCCATGGGCTATTCGCCCGGCTGGGTGGCCATGGCCAAGCGCTCCATCGCTTCCATCATGCCGGCCTTCAATTCCCACCGCATGGTCACGGAGTACGTGGACAAGTTCTACCGTCCCGCCTCCAGCCAGTGGAGCCGCTTCTACTCGGACCAGTACGCCGGCGCCCGGGATCTCGCCTCGTGGAAGGCCAAGGTCCGGCACGCCTGGGCGGGCGTCACCCTGGCGCGCCTGGACCCGCCCCGGCGGCGCATGAGTTTCGGCGAAAACCTGCGGCTGGAACTGGCCGTCAAGCTGAACGGTCTCACGGCGGATGACGTCAAGGTGGAACTGCTGTTCGGCCGCCCCGGCGAGGGCAACCGGCCGGCCCGCGCCCAATCCTATGCGCTGCACCGCGAACGGGACATCGGCGATGGCGAAGCCCTCTACAGCATAGACCTCACCCCCGAGTTGTGCGGCCAGGTGGAATACCGGGTACGCCTCTACCCGAGCCACCGCCTCCTGACCCATCCCTTTGAAATGGGGATGATGATCTGGCTTTAATCAGTTGTCAGGTGGCAGTTGCCAGTTGTCAGTAATTTTTTCCGCGCCCTTGGCGCGCTGACCACTCAGTCCTCAGTCCTCAGTCCTCAGAACCCGCCATGCCTACCTCCGCTCCCCTCCGCCTCCTGTTCGCCACTTCCGAAATCGCTCCCTGGGTCAAGACCGGCGGCTTGGGAGACGTGGCGGCCGCGCTGCCGGAGGCCCTACACCGCTCGGGCATGGACGTGCGCGTGCTGGTTCCGGCCTATCCGGCCATGAAGGCCGCCTTTCCCCTGGCCCACACGCTGGTGGGAATCGCCGCCCCGGGTGGCCTCTTGCCGCCCTGCCGCATCCTGGAAGCCTCCGCGCCCTCGGGTCTCACGATCTGGCTGCTGGACTGCCCCGAACTCTTCATCCGCCCCGGCGGCCCCTACCAGACCCCCGACGGACCGGACTGGCCGGACAATCCCCTGCGCTTCGCCCTGCTCTCCCGGGTCGCCGCCATCCTCTCCTCCGATGCCAGCCCCCTGGAATGGCGTCCCCAGATCGTCCATGGCAACGACTGGCAGACCGGACTCATCCCGGCCTACCTGCATTTCATGCCGGGCCGGCGGCCAAGGACGGTCATGACCATCCACAACCTGGCTTTCCAGGGGAATTTTCCCCAGCAATGGCTTTCCGATCTGGGTCTGCCCTGGGATGCCTGGCATCTGGAAGGCGCCGAATTTCACGGCTACCTCTCCTTCCTCAAGGCGGGCCTCTACTACTGCGACCGCATCACCACCGTCAGCCCCACTTACGCCCGGGAGATATGCAGCGACGAATTGGGTTTCGGCATGGCCGGCCTGCTCCAGCATCGCGCCCCCGTGCTCTCCGGCATCTTGAACGGCATAGACGACGCCGTATGGAATCCGGCCGACGATTCTTCCCTGGCCGCGGCCTATGACGGCGAACATCTCGAAGGCAAGGCCGCCAACAAGGCGGAATTGCAGCGCCTCATGGGCCTGGCGGTAACGCCGGAAAAGCCGCTCCTGGGAGTGGTGAGCCGGCTCACCCACCAGAAGGGCCTGGACTGGGTGGCGGCGGTGGGCGAGCAGCTGGTGCAGGCCGGCATGCAGCTGGCGGTGCTCGGCTCCGGCGACAAGGGGCTCCAGGGAGCGTTCTCGGACCTGGCGCAACGTTATCCCGACAGCGTCGGCGTGCGCATCGGCTACGACGAGGGCTTGTCCCACCAGATCGAGGCGGGGGCGGACATTTTTCTCATGCCCTCACGCTTCGAGCCCTGCGGCCTGAACCAGATGTACAGCCTGCGCTACGGCACGCCCCCACTGGTCCGCCCCACCGGCGGCCTGGCCGATACCGTGACCGACTGCAACGACGCCACCCTGGCGAACGGCTCGGCCACCGGCTTCGTCATGCCCGGCGCCGACGCCGAAGCGCTGTTGTCCACCGTCTACCGGGCCGTCGCCCGCTGGCGCGACAAGGACGGCTGGCGTGCCCTGCAAAGAAACGGCATGGCCCGCGACTTCAGTTGGACGAGGGCGGCTCAGTCTTATCTTGCCCTCTACCGACAACTCGCCTAGAAAAGTAAAAATTTGTTTGAGGCGCGTCAACTTTCCGTAAGTTTCGTGCGTTATCGTCACTTAGCAGCCAAAACTGCTTACACCAAATAACGAATTCATTTAGGAGTTTTACATGTCCAAGCTGTTCGCCGCCCTGATCGCCTCCCTGTTCGCCGCTTCCGTTTCCTTCGCCGCCGACAAGCCCGCCGCTTCCGCTTCCGCCGCTGCTTCCGCCCCGGCCAAGGCTTCCGCCGCTGCTTCCGCTCCGGCTTCCGCTGCCGCCATGGCTTCCGGCGAGGCGTCCGCCCCCAAGGCCAAGAAGGCCAAGAAGGCCAAGGCTTCTGCTTCCGCCTCCGCTGCTGCTTCCGCCCCGGCTTCCGCTTCCGCCGCTGCTTCCGCTCCGGCCTCCGCTTCCGCCAAGGCTTCCGCTGCTGCCTCCGCTGCCGCCTCCAAGAAGTAATTTTTCTTGCCGGTACGAAAAAAGCGGGCTCCGGCCCGCTTTTTTTATGTCTGGCCCGCAGGAAACCGCAGTTACGAGGGCCTCGCCCCTGGGGTAAAATGCGACTTTTGCGCAGCCACCCGACACCATGACAGCCAAACTCATAGACGGCAACGCCCTCTCCTCCACCCTGCGCGGCCAGCTGGCCGACCGGGCCGCGGTCCTGAAGGCGAAAGGCATCACGCCCTGCTTGGCCGTGATCCTCGTGGGCGAAGACCCCGCCAGCGCCGTCTATGTCAGGAACAAGGTGGCCGGTTGCGAGAAGACCGGCATCCGCTCCATCAAGGACGTCTACCCGGCGGACGTCGAGCCCATCGTGGTCCTGGCGCGCATCGCCGAACTGAATGCCGACCCGGATGTACACGGCATCCTGGTGCAACTGCCCCTGCCGCCCCAGTTCGACGAGGACGCCGTGCTGGAGGCCATCTCTCCGGAGAAGGATGTGGACGGCTTCCACGCCGAGAACGTGGGAGCACTGATGCAGGGCAAGCCCCGCTTCATTCCCTGCACGCCCTACGGCGTCATGAAGATGCTGGAATCCGAAGGGGTGAAACTCGCCGGCGCCGAGGCGGTGATCGTCGGTCGCAGCAACATCGTGGGCAAGCCCATGGCCATGCTGCTCCTGGCCCAGAGCTGCACCGTCACCGTCTGCCACTCCCGGAGCCGGGATCTGGCCTTCCACACGAAGCGCGCCGACATCCTGGTGGCCGCCGTGGGCCGGCCCCGCATGATCACCGGCGACATGGTCAAGCCCGGTGCCGTGGTCATTGACGTGGGCATCAACCGCCTGCCCGCCGATCAGGGCGGCAAGCTCTGCGGCGACGTGGACATGGACTCGGTGAAGGAAGTCGCCTCGCTCCTCACCCCCGTCCCCGGCGGCGTCGGCCCCATGACCATCACCATGCTGCTCACCAACACCCTGGAGTCGGCGGAACGCTGCGTACGCTGAATTCGTACAACTCGTAGGTCGGGCTTCAGCCCGACAATTCTCGTCCGTGTCGGGCTGAAGCCCGACCTACATGAAAAGGAATCTCCATGTCTGCTCCCCTCGTCGGCATCGTCATGGGCTCGGACAGCGACTGGCCCCTGCTGCGCGCCGCCGCCGTCACCCTCAAGCAATTCGGCGTACCCTACGAAGCGAAGGTGTTGTCGGCCCACCGTACCCCGGATGAAGCCCTGGACTACGCCAGCGGCGCCGCCGGGCGCGGCATGAAGGTGCTGATCGGTGCCGCCGGCGGCGCAGCCCACCTGGCCGGCGTGCTGGCCGCCAAGACCACCCTGCCGGTGCTGGCCGTGCCCATGCCCTCCAAGCACCTGCAAGGCCTGGATTCGCTCCTGGCCATGGTGCAGATGCCCGCCGGCATCCCCGTCGCCACCTTCGCCATCGGTGAAGCCGGCGCCACTAACGCCGCCCTGTTCGCGATCTCCATGCTGGCCCTGTCCGACCCGGACATGGACAAGAAGCTCAAGGATTTCCGCGCCAAGCAAACGGAAAAGGTGCTGGGCAAGACGCTCTCAGACCTGCCCTGACGTGAGCGATTCAACCGTCGACCGGGCTGCCGCGCTGCTGGCTGCCGGAGAACTGGTTGCCTTCCCCACCGAGACCGTGTACGGCCTGGGGGCCGATGCTTCCAACCCGGCGGCGGTGGCCAAGGTATTCACGGCCAAGGGCCGCCCCGCC
>JAQTNA010000006.1 GCA_028714035.1 Rhodocyclaceae bacterium | reverse complement strand
AGCAGAGGGGCGCATTATACAGACTCGTTTCAGACCGTCAAGCACATTCCAAAAAACCCGCTCAACCCCTGCTCCTCATCCCGCCCCACACCGCGTTTCCCCGGTGAAGAGCCGCGCATTATACAGAGCGGTTTCCAAAGGTCAATCAATATATTTTGCGCCGCAAAAAACAAGGCCGCCGGCTTGCGCCGACGGCCTTCATTCAGACCGCGGGTGTTACTTGACGACGGCGTTCAGCTCGCCCTTCTTGTAGCGGTCGGACATCTTTTCCAGGCTCATGGCCTTGATCTTGGAGGCCTGGCCGGCGCAGCCGAAGGCCTGGTAGCGGGCCACACAGATCTCCTTCATGGCCTTCCTGGCGGCAGCCAGGTACTTGCGGGGATCGAAGTCCTTGGGGTTTTGCGCCAGGTAGCGGCGAATCGCACCCGTGGAGGCCATGCGCAGGTCGGTATCAATGTTGATCTTGCGCACGCCGTTCTTGATGCCCTCGACGATCTCCTCGACCGGCACGCCGTAGGTCTCGCCCATGGCACCGCCGTTCTCGTTGATGATCTTCAGCCATTCCTGGGGCACGCTGGAGGAACCATGCATCACCAGATGGGTGTTGGGGATGCGTTCGTGGATTTCCTTGATGCGGTCAATGCGCAGCACGGCGCCGGTGGGCGGACGGGTGAACTTGTAGGCGCCATGGGAGGTACCGATGGCAATCGCCAGGGCATCCACGCCGGTGGCCTTGACGAACTCGGCGGCCTCGTTCGCGTCGGTCAGAAGCTGGTCGTGGGACAGGACGCCTTCGGCGCCGTGACCGTCTTCCTTCTCGCCCATACCGGATTCGAGCGAGCCCAGGCAGCCCAATTCACCTTCCACGGACACGCCGATGGCGTGGGACATTTCCACGACCTTGCGCGTGGTGTCCACGTTGTACTGGAAGGAGGAAGGCGTCTTGGCATCTTCCATCAGGGAACCGTCCATCATGACGCTGGAGAAACCGGAGCGCATGGCCTGGATACAGATGGCGGGACTCGCGCCGTGGTCCTGGTGCATGACGATGGGCACCTCCGGATGGCTTTCGATCGCGGCTTCGATCAGGTGGCGCAGGTAGGCCTCGCCGGCATACTTCCGGGCACCGGCGGAACCCTGCATGATGACCGGGCTGTCGGTTTCGGCAGCCGCTTCCATGATGGCCTGGATCTGTTCCAGGTTGTTCACGTTGAAGGCGGGCAGGCCGTAGCCGTGTTCCGCGGCGTGGTCCAGCAGTTGGCGTAGGGATACGAGTGGCATTGCTATCTCCTCTTTTTCAGATTCAGGTTCTACGACGGCAGGGTTTCAGATCGCGCCGGCTCATGTTTTTTAGCCGACGCACGCTCAGGGTGGTCGCCAACCCTGACGAGTTTCATGGTATTCGTGCCACCGGCCGAACCTATGGGCTCACCGATGGTCAGGACAATGGTATCACCCGGCTGAACGGCGCCCTGGGCGATCAGAAGATTTTCCGCCTCCAGCAACACCTCGTCCCGGTCCTTGCCGCCCTGATCCAGCATGATGGGATAGACACCCCGGTACAGGCTGGTCTTGAAGCGGGTGGACTGTTCCGGCGTCAGGGCGTAGATGGGCACGCCGCAGTTCAGGCGGCTCATCCAGAGTGCCGTCGAACCGGACTGGGTGAGGGAAGCGATGGCCTTGACCTTCAGGTGATAGGCGGCGAACAGGGCCGCCATGGCGATGGACTGGTCAATGCGCTTGAACACCCGATCCAGGAAGTGGCGGTCGAGGGAGACCTCCATGGACTTCTCCGCCTCGACACAGACGCGGTGCATGGCCTCCACGGTTTCCACCGGGTACCTGCCGGCCGCCGTCTCCGCGGAGAGCATGACCGCATCCGTGCCATCCAGCACGGCGTTGGCCACGTCGGAGACCTCCGCCCGCGTCGGAATGGGGCTGGTGATCATGGATTCCATCATCTGCGTGGCCGTGATGGTGAGCTTGTTCCGCTCCCGGGCCATACGGATCATGCGCTTTTGCAGCGCCGGCACGGAGGCATCCCCCACTTCCACCGCCAGGTCGCCCCGCGCCACCATGATGCCGTCGCAGGCATCCATGATCTCTTCCAGGGCGGGAATGGCCTCGGCGCGCTCGATCTTGGCGATGAGCATGGCCTTGGATCCGGCCACCCGCGCCAGATTCCGGGCCATGAGCATGTCGGCGCCCGACTTGGGGAAGGAAACGGCGATGAAGTCCACCTTCAATTCGGCCGCCGTCCGGATGTCCTCGATATCCTTGGCCGTGAGCGCCGGCGCGGAAAGGCCACCGCCCTGGCGATTGATGCCCTTGTTATTGGACAGCAAGCCGCCGATGCGCACCCGGCAGTGGATCTCGCGATCCACCACCTGCTCCACGTCCAGGATGATGCGGCCATCGTCCAGGAGCAGTATGGCCCCGGCCTCGACCTCATCCACCAGTTCGGGATAATCCAGGCCCACCCGCTCGCCGTTGCCCAGCGGGCAGTCGGCGGCAAGAATGTAGGGCGAACCGGGCTTGAGTTCCACCTTGGATCCGGCGATCTTGCCGATACGGATCTTGGGGCCTTGCAGATCAGCGAGCACACCCACGGTGCGGCCGGTCTGCTGCATGATCTGGCGCAGCAACTCCACCCTTTTGCGGTGGTCTTCTGCTGTGCCGTGGGAGAAATTCAGGCGGACGACGTTTACGCCCGCTTCCACCAGTTGAGTCAGCGTCGTCGGGTCAGACGACGCCGGCCCGAGGGTGGCGACGATTTTTGTGGATCGGTCCATGGGAGGCGAGAAGGTTGAGTAGCGTGGGAAGGAGGCTGGCGGCCAGCCCGGACATGGCGTGGAGCTTACCCGCGCCAGGTTACAGGACCGGGTCGCCCCTCTTCCCCAAGCGTGATTCAGCCAGCCGCGCGCTTCTCCAAAATATCCACGGCGGGCAGTACCTTGCCCTCCAGGTATTCCAGGAAGGCGCCGCCGGCGGTGGAGATGTAGGACACCTTGTCATAGATGTCATACTTCTGGATGGCGGCGATGGTGTCGCCGCCCCCGGCCAGGGTGAAGGCCTTGGTATTGGCAATGGCCATGGCGATGGCCTTGGTGCCTTCGCCGAACTGATCGAATTCGAACACGCCTACGGGGCCGTTCCAGACCACGGTGCCGGCCTTCATGATGATGTCCACGAGTTCCTGGGCCGATTTCGGGCCGATGTCGAAGATCATGTCGTCGTCGGCGACGGCACCGGCGTCCTTCGCCACGGCCGGCTCGGCGGCATCGAACTTCTTGCCGCAGACCACATCCACCGCGATCGGGATGGTGGCGCCACGGGCGGTCATCTTGGTGATCAGGGCCTGGGCGGTCGGCACCAGGTCGTGCTCGCACAGGGACTTGCCGACGTTCTTGCCGGTGGCGGCCAGGAAGGTGTTGGCAATGCCGCCGCCCACCACCAACTGCTCGCACTTCTCCGACAGGGCTTCCAGCACGGTCAGCTTGGTGGACACCTTGGAGCCGCCGACGATGGCGACCATGGGCCGGGCGGGCTTCGCCAGCGCCTTGTCCAGGGCTTCCAGCTCTTCCGTCACCAGCTTGCCGGCGCAGGCGGTCGGCGCATACTGGGCGATGCCGTAGGTGGAAGCCTCGGCGCGGTGGGCGGTGCCGAAGGCATCCATGACGAACACGTCGCACAGGGCGGCGTACTTGCGTGCGGTCGCCTCGACGTTCTTCTTCTCACCCTTGTTGACCCGGCAGTTTTCCAGCAGCACGACTTCGCCGGCGGCGACTTCAAAGCCACCGTCCACCCAGTCCTTGATCAGGCGCACCGGCTTGCCCAGCTTGGCGGACATAACGTCGGCCACGGGTTGCAGGGAAACCTCGGCAGACCACTCGCCTTCGGTGGGCCGGCCCAGGTGGGAAGTGACCATGACCTTGGCGCCCGCCTTCATGGCGTGCTCTATGGTGGGCATGGACGCGGTGATGCGGGCGTCGGACGTGACCTTGCCGTCCTTGACGGGCACGTTCAGGTCGGCGCGGATGAACACGCGCTTTCCGGCGAGGTCCAGATCGGTCATGCGGATGAACTTGGGCATGGATTTCTCCTGGGAGATGTCGGTGGCTGTCGGGTTCGATGTCAAACCCCAACCGGGATGGAGGGAAGTACTAAGCGTTAAGGGCTGGGCGTATTGGCAAATAAGCCCAAGCCTTACGACTCAGTTGCCAGTTGGCAGTTGGCAGTTGCCAGCACCAGCCACATCTCCGCGGCCGCTGGCCGCGCAAAAAGCGCTGACAACCGACAACTGACAACCGACAACTGACAACCGACAACTGATTAACCGGCGACGTGCTTCACGAAGCGAAGCATGTTGCAGGTGTAGCCGTACTCGTTGTCGTACCAGGCCACGACCTTGACGAAGGTCTTGTCCAGGGCGATGCCGGCTTCGGCGTCAAAGGTGGAGGGGGCGGTGTTGCCCACGAAATCGGTGGAAACCACCTTCTCGTCGGTGTAGCCCAGGACACCCTTCAGGGCACCTTCGGAGGCGGCCTTCATGGCGGCGCAGATGTCGGCGTAGGCGGCTTCCTTTTCCAGTTCCACCGTCAGGTCCACCACGGACACATCGGAGGTCGGGACGCGGAAGGCCATGCCGGTCAGCTTCTTGTTCAGCTCGGGCAGCACCACACCCACGGCCTTGGCGGCACCGGTGGAGGAGGGGATGATGTTTTCCAGGATGCCGCGGCCACCGCGCCAGTCCTTGGAGGAAGGACCATCAACGGTCTTCTGGGTGGCGGTGGCGGCGTGCACCGTGGTCATCAGGCCGCGCTTGATGCCCCAGTTGTCGTTCAGCACCTTGGCCACGGGAGCCAGGCAGTTGGTGGTGCAGGAAGCGGCGGAGACGATGGTCTCGCCGGCATACTTCAGGTGGTTCACGCCATAGACGAACATGGGGGTGTCGTCCTTGGAGGGGGCGGACTGCACCACCTTCTTGGCGCCGGCGTCCAGGTGCTTCTGGCAGGTATCCTTGGTCAGGAAGAAGCCGGTGGACTCGATGACGATGTCGGCGCCCACTTCGCCCCACTTCAGGTTGGCGGGATCCTTCTCGGCGGTCAGGCGGATGGTCTTGCCATTCACCACCAGGTTGCTGCCTTCAACCGTCACGTCGCCGTTGAAACGGCCATGCACGGAGTCGTACTTCAGCATGTAGGCCAGGTAGCCGGGTTCGAGCAGGTCGTTGATGGCGACGACTTCGATTTCGGGGAAATCCTTGGCGATAGCGCGGAATGCCATACGGCCGATGCGGCCGAAGCCGTTGATGCCAACCTTGATAGTCATACTGTTCTCCTAAAGGTAAAAGTTTGTCCGGCGGAGGGGCAAAGCCTCCGCCGGAACCTGATTATTTTATTACAGCAGGCTCTCGACGGCGTTCACGACGTTGGCCACGGTGAAGCCGAACTCCTTGAACAGCGTGCCGGCCGGGGCGGATTCGCCGAAGCGATCCAGGCCGATGACCTTGCCTTCCAGGCCCACGTACTTGTACCAGCCATCCGTCACCGCCGCCTCGATGGCGATGCGCGGCACGCCCTTGCCCAGCACGCTTTCCTTGTAGGCGGCGTCCTGGCGATCGAAGATGTTGGTGCAGGGCATGGAAACCACGCGCACATGGATGCCTTCCTGGGCCAGGGTCGCCTGGGCCTTCAGCGCCAACTCCACTTCGGAACCGGTGGCGATCAGGACCGCCTTGCACACGTCCTTGGCTTCCGACAGGATGTAGCCGCCGCGACTGATGCTGCCCAGCGTGCCGGCATCCCGGGCCACGAAGGGCAGGTTCTGGCGGGACAGGCACAGGCTGGAGGGGCCATCCTTGCGCTCGACGGAGTTGACCCAGGCCACCATGGTTTCCACGGTGTCGCAGGGACGCCACACGTTCATGTTGGGGATCATGCGCAGCGTGGGGATCTGCTCGACCGGCTGGTGCGTCGGGCCGTCCTCGCCCAGGCCGATGGAGTCGTGGGTGAACACGTAGATCACTCGCTGCTTCATCAGGGCCGACATGCGCAGGGCGTTCCGGCAATACTCGGAGAACATGAGGAAGGTGCCACCGAAGGGCAGGAGGCCGCCGTGCAGCGCCATGCCGTTCATGATGTGGGCCATACCGAACTCGCGCACGCCGTAGGAGATGTAGTTGCCCGGGGTCTTGCCGGAGACATGCTTGCAACCGACCCAGTTGGTCAGGTTGGAGCCGGTCAGGTCGGCGGAGCCGCCCAGGAACTCGGGCAGGGCCGGGGCCAGGGCATTGATGGAGTTCTGGGAAGCCTTGCGCGTGGCGATGGTCTCGCCCTTGGTGTTGGCGGCCTCGATGGCAGCCTTGGCGTGCTCGGCCCAGTTGGCGGGCAGATCACCATTGATGCGGCGCGTGAATTCGGCGGCCTCGGCGGGATAGGCCTTGGCGTAGTGCTCGAACTTCTGGTTCCAGGAAGCTTCCCACTCGGAACCCTTCTTCTTGGCGTCCCAGGCTTCGTACACTTCCGTCGGGATTTCGAAGGGGCCGAAGTGCCAGCCGATGTGCGGACGGGCCAGGGCGATTTCGGCATCGCCCAGAGGCGCACCGTGCACGTCGTGGGTGCCGGCCTTGGACGGGGAGCCGGCGCCGATCACGGTCTTGCAGCAGATGAGCGAGGGCTTGTCGGTGACTGCCTTGGCGGCCTCGATGGCGGCGTGCAGGGCCTCGGGATCGTGGCCGTTCACGTTCCTCACCACATGCCAGCCGTAGGCTTCGAAACGGCCGGGCGTGTCGTCGGTGAACCAGCCCTCGACGTGACCGTCAATGGAAATGCCGTTGTCGTCCCAGAAGGCGGTCAGCTTGCCCAGGCCCCAGGTGCCGGCCAGGGCGCAGGCTTCGTGGGAGATGCCTTCCATCAGGCAGCCGTCGCCCAGGAAGGTCCAGGTGCGGTGATCCACGATGTCGTGGCCAGGCTTGTTGAACTGGTCGGCCAGGAGCTTCTCGGCCATGGCCATGCCGACGGCGTTGGTGATGCCCTGACCCAGGGGACCGGTGGTGGTTTCCACGCCGGGGGTGTAGCCGTACTCGGGGTGGCCCGGGGTCTTGGAATGCAGCTGGCGGAACGACTTGATGTCGTCAATGGAGACATCGTAGCCCGTCAGGTGCAGCAGGGCATAGATCAGCATGGAGCCGTGGCCGTTGCTGAGAACGAAACGGTCGCGGTTGGCCCACTTGGGATTCGTGGGATTGTGGCGCATGTGGTGGTTCCACAGCACCTCGGCGATTTCCGCCATGCCCATGGGGGCACCGGGGTGGCCGGAATTGGCCTTTTGCACCGCATCCATCGCGAGGGCGCGAATGGCACTGGTCAGGTTGTTGAACACGGGAGGCTCGAAATCGCTGAAGGTGGACATGCGTTTTCCTTTGAATCGGTGACACCCTGCCGGCAAGCCGGTGATTATCTTCCAAATCTGGGCGCTATGGGGTTTTGCGGGGTAATGACACTCTGTGTAGCCAATCGGGGCGTTCCGTACGATCCGGAGCCGCCCCGATCAGGCATTTATCAGGCGCGCTTCTTGTTTTCCAGCAGGCGCATGATGAGCGGCGTGAAAATCAACTGCATCGCCAGCTCCATCTTGCCGCCCGGCACCACGATGCTGTTCGGGCGCGTCATGAAGGAATCATGGACCATGGACAGCAGGTAGGGGAAATCAATGCCCTTGGAATCGGCGAAACGGATGATGACGAAGCTCTCGTCCGCCGTCGGGATGTCCCGGGTCACGAAGGGGTTGGAGGTATCCACCGTCGGCACCCGCTGGAAGTTCACGTGGGTGCGGGAGAACTGCGGGCAGATGTGGTTGATGTAGTCCGGCATGCGGCGCAGGATGGTATCCACCACGGCTTCCGTGGAATAGCCGCGGGCCTTGCGATCACGGTGCAGTTTCTGGGTCCATTCCAGGTTGATGATGGGCACCACGCCCACCAGCAGGTCGGCGTACTGGGCCACATTCACCGTGTCGGTCACGGCGGCGCCATGCAGGCCTTCGTAGAACAGCAGGTCGGTGTTGGGCGGCAGATCCAGCCAGGGCGTGAAGGTGCCGGATTCCTGCTTGTACGGCGCGGCTTCCTCGTCGTTGTGCAGGTAGTAGCGGCGCTTGCCCATGCCGGTTTCGCCATAGGTCTTGAACAGGTTCTCCAGTTCGTCCAGCAGGTTGGCATCGGGGCCGAAGTGGCTGAAATTCTGGTTGCCGGTCTTCAACTTCTCGGCAACCGCCACCTTCATGGCCTTGCGGTCATAACGATGGTAGGAGTCGCCCTCGATGACGGCGGCGGAAAGGTTCTCGCGCCGGAAGATGTGCGCGAAGGACTTGGTAACCGTGGACGTACCGGCACCGGAGGACCCGGTGATGGCAATAACGGGGTGCTTGACCGACATGGTGCCTCCGAAAGAGATTAGCGGAAAAGGGAGCGGGAGGAGAACAGGGGCTGGGCGAACGCTTCGGGTTCGGTGCCGTCCCGGTATTCCTGGTGGTAACGCGCGATGCGCTCCACTTCGACCTTGGAGCCGAAGATGAAGGGCACGGGCTGATGCAATTCCTTGGGCTTCACATCCATCACCCTCTGGCGGCCGGTGGTGGCCGCGCCGCCCGCCTGCTCGATGATGAAGGAAATGGGGTTGGCCTCGTACAGCAGACCCAGGCGACCGCCCTGGTCGCGGGTCTTTTCGTCCAGGGGATACAGGAACAGGCCGCCGCGCATCAGCACGCGGTAGGTCTCGGCCACGAGGGAGGCCACCCAACGCATGCCGAAGTCGCGACCGCGGGGTCCGGTCTTGCCCGCCAGGCACTCTTCCACATAGCGCTTGACCGGGGGTTCCCAGAAGCGCTCGTTGGAAGCGTTGATGGCGAAGGTGGAAGCTTCAGCGGGCACCGTGATGCTGCGCTGGGTGAGGATGAACTCACCGATGTCGCGGTCCAGGGTGAAACCATTCACGCCGTTGCCCAGCGTGAGCACCATGCGCGTGGAAGCGCCGTACTGCACCATGCCGGCACAGACCTGCTCGGCGCCCGGCTGGAGGAAATCCTCCATGACCGCCTCCCGGGCGGAGTCGGGAGCGCGCAGGATGGAGAAAATGGTGCCGGCCATGAAGTTGATGTCCAGATTCCCGGAACCGTTCAGGGGATCGAACACCAGCAGGTAACGGCCACGGGGCAGGTGGCTGGGGATAGGCGTGATGCCTTCCTCATCCTCGGAGGCCAGGCCCGCGATCTGACCCGCCCACAGGCTGGAGTGGACCATGACGCCGTTGGCCACCGACTCCAGGTGCTTGCAGACATCCTCGTCGGAACTGGAAAGCCCGCCCTTGGCGACGGCATTGCCGATTACCTTGCAGGCGGTGGCAATACTGTTGAGCAAGCTGGACAGCTCGCCGGTCGCGCCGGGGACGCGGCGTTGCTCCTCGGCAATGAATTGCGTCAGGGTGATGGCACCGTCCTGCATATTGTCTCGCTCCGCCTTTGGTTTAATTATTATCGAACCCCGTCGCCCGTCATCATGAGGTTTTCCCTGGGGAAACCTGGTGGCCTTGTGGCCTCGGGCTGATCGGAGTTCGCCTCCTATAGAGGGGGAAATGTAATGCCCCCCACCCATAAGCACCAGTCAATTATTTTTATCATATAAATAAGCGCCGGCTAATCTTAGGTCACGCTCTCTCCGGGCGAAGAAACCCGCCACCCCGCGGGAGGGGCGGGAGGCCGGGGCGATCAGTCCTTGAACAGCGAGCGCGAGCTGAACAGGGGCGAACTGAAGACCTTGTCCCCGCCCTGGTCGCTTTCCTCGTGGTAGCGGACGATGCGTTCCACCTCGTTCTTCGAGCCGAAGATGAAGGGCACACGCTGGTGCAGGTCCGTGGCCGCCACGTCCATGATGCGTTGCCGGCCGGTACTGGCCTGACCGCCCGCCTGCTCGATCATGAAGGAGATGGGGTTGGCCTCGTACATCAGGCGCAGACGGCCCGCCTTGCTCGGATCCTTGTTGTCCTTGGGATACATGAAGATGCCGCCGCGGGTCAGGATGCGGAAGGTCTCGGCCACCAGGGACGCGATCCAGCGCATGTTGAAGTCCTTCTCCCGGGGGCCGGTCTTGCCGGCCAGGCACTCGGACACATAGCGCTTCACCGGGGGCTCCCAGAAACGCTCGTTGGACGCGTTGATGGCGAATTCCTTGGTGTCTTCCGGGATGCGCAACTTCGGGTGGGTCAGGACGAAGTCGCCGATGTCCCGGTCCAGGGTGAAGCCATCCACGCCGTCGCCGGTGGTCAGGATCAGCATGGTGGAAGGGCCGTAGAGCGCCAGGCCCGCCGCCACCTGTTCCGTGCCCGGCTGCAGGAAGTCCTCGGCCGTGGCATCTTCGCCCGGCCGGGGGCTCTTCAGGATGGAGAAGATGGTGCCGACGGTCAGGTTCACGTCAATGTTGGAGCTGCCGTCCAGGGGATCGAACACCAGCAGGTACTTGCCGCGGCGCACCTGGGCCGGAAGATGGTACACGTCGTCCATTTCCTCGGACGCCATGCCCGCCAGGTAGCCGGTCCACTCGTTCTCCTTCAGCATCACGTCGTTGCTGACGACGTCCAGCTTCTTCTGCACCTCGCCCTGAACATTGACATCGGCGCCCGAACCGGCGTTGCCCAACGCACCCACCAGGGCACCCTTGGTGAGTTGATGGGAAATGATCTTGACCGAGGTGGCCACAGAGTCCAGCAGTCCGGAAAAATCGCCGCTGGCGCCCGGATGCTTGTGTTCTTCCTCGATGGTGTACCGCGCCAAAGTCTTGCGTCCGTCGCTCATGTCCCGCTCCCTGAATATTGATTGCTCGATGACCGCAATGTAACGGCGGGCAACCATAAGCGCCAGTCAGATGTTTTTATTGTATGGATAAGGTCAAGGCGGACGCAAAAAGGCCCGCCAGGAGCGGGCCTTCAGGGACTGGCGCTTGGGCAGCGCGCCGATCATCGCATCAGGTGTTCTGCACCACGATGTTGGGGAACTTGGAGGTCATGTCGCGGGCCTTCTCGGCGATCTTCACGGCCACGCGGCGGGCGATGTCACGATAGATTTCCGCGACCCGGCCATCCGGATTGGCCACCACCGTGGGCTTGCCGGAATCGGTCTCCTGGCGGATGGCCATGTCCAGGGGCAGCTCGCCCAGTTGTTCCACGGAGTAGTCGGAAGCCATGCGGGCGGCGCCGCCGCTGCCGAAGATGTGTTCTTCGTGGCCGCACTTGGAACAGATGTGGATGCTCATGTTCTCCACGATGCCCAGGATGGGGATGCCCACCTTCTCGAACATCTTCAAGCCCTTACGGGCGTCAATCAGGGCGATGTCCTGGGGCGTGGTGACGATCACGGCACCGGTGACGGGCACCTTCTGCGCCAGGGTCAGTTGCACGTCGCCCGTGCCGGGGGGCATATCCACCACCAGATAGTCCAGATCCTTCCAGCGCGTGTCGGCCAGGAGCTGCTCCAGGGCCTGGGTCACCATGGGGCCACGCCAGACCATGGGCGTCTCCACATCCACCAGGAAGCCGATGGACATGGCTTGCAGGCCGTAGGCCTCCATGGGCTCCAGGCTCTGGCCGTCGGCCGATTCCGGCTGCTCGGTGATGCCCAGCATGTGGGGTAGCGAGGGGCCGTAAATGTCCGCGTCCAGCATGCCGACCGTGGCGCCTTCGGCGGCGAGCGCCAGGGCCAGGTTCACGGCGGTCGTGCTCTTGCCCACGCCGCCCTTGCCGCTGGCGACGGCGATGATGTTCTTCACGCCGGGAACCAGCTTCACGCCCTGCTGCACCGCGTGAGAAACGATCTTGGAATAGATGTTCAGGCTGACTTCGCCGATGCCGGGAATCTGAGAGAGGCGCGCCGCCAGCAGGCCGCCGAGCTTTTCCACCTGGCTCTTGGCCGGGTAGCCCAGTTCGATATCCACGGACACATCCGGGCCATTGACGCGGATGTTCTTCGCGGAACGGGTGCTGATGAAATCCTTGCCGGTATTGGGGTCAATCACGTCCTTCAGGGCTGCCTGGACCTGGGCTTCCGTAATGCTCATGCTGTCTCCTGCTTTACTTTGGGGTTGATAGATCGGGCAGGTCTTCTGCCGCCCGGAAATAGTGAATCCAGTGGTTCGAAGTCGGTCTTTTGGCTTCCCGGAGCGTCGCCACTGCTAGAATGCCGGTTTTCCCGCACATATCCGGCCAAGCTCATGAACCGCCGCAAGATTCTCGTCACCAGCGCCCTGCCTTACGCCAATGGCGCCATCCACCTGGGTCATCTGGTGGAATACATACAGACCGACATCTGGGTGCGCTTCCAGAAAATGCAAGGGCACGACTGCCAATATGTCTGCGCCGACGACACCCACGGCACGCCCATCATGCTGCGCGCCGAGAAGGAAGGCATTACCCCGGAAGAGCTAATCAACCGGGTACATGGCGAGCATAGCCGGGACTTCGCCGGTTTTCTGGTGAACTTCGACAATTATTACACCACCCACTCGGACGAGAACCGCTGGTTCTGCGAGGACATCTACACCCAACTGAAGGCTGCCGGCCTGATCGAGGTGCGCTCCATCGAGCAGTACTACGACCCGGTGAAGGAGATGTTCCTGCCCGACCGCTTCATCAAGGGCGAGTGCCCCAAGTGCGGCGCCAAGGATCAGTACGGCGACAACTGCGAATCCTGCGGCGCGGCCTACACGCCGTCCGACCTGAAGGATCCCTATTCCGCCGTATCCGGGGCCAAGCCGGTCATGCGCGCTTCCGAGCACCATTTCTTCCGCCTGTCCGATGCCCGCTGCCAGGCCTTCCTGCGCGAATTCACCCGCCGCGAGGGCGTGCTTCAGCCGGAAGCCGCGAACAAGATGCAGGAATGGTTGGGCGCCGAGGGTGAGGACAAGCTCTCCGACTGGGACATCTCCCGGGATTCACCCTACTTCGGCTTCCAGATTCCGGGAGCCCCGGGCAAGTTCTTCTACGTCTGGCTGGATGCCCCCATCGGCTATTTCGGCAGCCTGCGCAATCTCGCCGCCCGCACCCCCGGCCTGGATGAGAACACCTACACCCGGCCGGGGTCGGACGCGGAGATGTACCACTTCATCGGCAAGGACATCCTCTACTTCCACGCCCTGTTCTGGCCCGCCATGCTGGAACACGCCGGCTACCGGGTGCCGACCAAGATCTTCGCCCACGGTTTCCTCACCGTGGACGGCGCCAAGATGTCCAAGAGCCGCGGCACCTTCATCACCGCCGAGAGCTACCTGAAGCAGAATCTCAACCCGGAATGGCTGCGCTACTACTATGCGGCGAAGTTGAACGGCAGCATGGAAGACCTGGACCTGAACCTCACGGATTTCGTGGCGCGGGTGAATTCCGACCTGGTGGGCAAGTACATCAATATCGCCAGCCGCTGTGCGGGATTCGTGAGCAAGCGCTTTGAAGGCAAGCTGGCGGCCGTGGGTACCAACGAGGTGGTTATGGCCCTGCGCGGCGCGGCAACCTTGATCCAGGAGTGCTTCGAACAGCGGGATTTCGCCCGGGCGCTACGGGAAGTGATGCTCCTGGCCGACCAGGCCAACGGCTACATTGCCAACGCCGCACCCTGGGTCATGGCCAAGCAGGAAGGCCGGGAAGCCGAGCTGCATGCCGTGTGCACCGAGGCCCTGGAGATGTTCCGCCTGCTCACCCTGTATCTCAAGCCCGTGCTGCCCAAGCTTGCCGCCGAGGTGGAGACCTTCCTGGCCGTGCCGCCGCTCTCCTGGAGCGATGTCGCCACGCCCCTGCCCGAAGGCCACCGCATCAACGACTACAAACACCTCATGACCCGTCTCGACCCCAAGCAGGTGGAGGCTCTCGTGGAAGCCAACCGGGAGTCGCTTGCCCCCACTGCGCCGGCCGTCGTGCCTCCCAAGGCGGCAGAGAGTCAACAACGCCACGCCGAGCATCAGCAACACGTTGCCCAGGCAGCCGGGGAGCCGCCCTCTCCCCGGCCCTCTCCCGGAATGGGAGAGGGAGCGTCGTGCGGGCTGAGCGGCGGGCCGCTCAGCCCGGAAATCGGGATTGACGATTTTTCAAAGCTGGACCTGCGCATCGCGCGCATCGTGAACGCGGAGCATGTGGAAGGCGCCGCCAAGCTCCTGAAACTGACCCTCGACATCGGCGAGGAGAAGCCGCGCCAGGTATTCGCCGGCATCAAGTCCGCCTACGATCCCGCCACCCTGGTGGGACGCCTGACGGTCATGGTGGCCAACCTCGCGCCGCGCAAGATGAAGTTCGGCATGTCTGAGGGCATGGTGCTCGCCGCCTCGGGCGAAGGCCCTGGCCTCTTCATCCTCTCTCCAGACGAAGGCGCGCAACCGGGGATGCGGGTGAAGTGAAACAGCGGTTAGGGACTAGGGGCTGGGGATGAACGACCTTCGCTGGCAACAACGTTTTTCCAGCTACGGGAAGGCTCTGGCGCGCCTGGAGGACGCGGCGGCGTTGAGCCGTCAGCGGCCGCTGACTCCCCTGGAGAAACAGGGCGTGATCCAGGCCTTCGAATTTACCCATGAACTCGCCTGGAACGTGCTGAAGGACTACCTGCAAGACCAGGGCAATCAGGACATCAAGGGCTCGAAGGATGCCACCCGCGAAGCCTTCAAGGTGCAACTCATCACCGACGGCGAACAATGGATGGCCATGATCCAGAGCCGGAATATCTCCTCCCACACCTATGATGAGGCCACGGCCGAACAATTGGTGCAGGCGATCTTCCAACACTACTTTCCGCTCTTTGTCGCACTGAAGGCGGAAATGGAAAAATACCTGCCATGAGTGGCGAACAGCCCTTCGGCTTGCCACCGGCAACGCTGGAGAAGCTCAGGAGTGTGTTCGCTCGACACGCCGCCATTACCTGCGTGCTGATCTACGGCTCCCGCGCCAAGGGCAACTACCGTCCCGGCTCGGACATAGACCTGACCACCAAGGGCGACGAGATGCCGTTCGCCGAGTTCATGCAGATACAGGACCAGATTGACGACCTGCTCCTGCCCTATTGTGTGGATTTGTCCCAATACTGCCAGATTGGGAATCCTGATCTGACCGCCCATATTGACCGGGTGGGGAAAGAGATTTACGTCAGAAACGGGGCGCCAATCCTGGTTGAGCGACCGGACAGCGGTTGAGAAGTCCGGCGCTGCTGTCGCAGCGGTTTTAAGCCTCGTAGCCGAGCAAGACCAGATCGGCCGCCTCGGCTCGCAGCGGAATCAATGCCTGGTAGGCCGGCGAGGCGTACCAGCCGTTGACCGCCCGCAGGTCGGGAAAGCGGATGACCACCGTGTCGGAATAGGGATGGTCCCCGGCCAGCACCGAGGCCAATTTGCCCCGCAGCACCAGTTCCGCGCCCCAGGGCGCGAGCGTCGCCGGTACCCGGCTACGGTACTCGTCCCACTTGGCCGCATCCTTTATCTTGATGTGGCCGATGACGTAGGCAGATGCTGTGTCACTCATGATGTATTCCGAGATCGTGCCGCACGGTATGAGGTAAGGCCTTCGAGGCAGTGTATATGGGCGAAACCACGAGCGCAAAGGCACGCCGCATTTTTCCGTACCCTGGCGCGCCATTTGACACTCGTCATGGCGCATCCTGACATTTTTCTGATTATTATCAGCTGGTAATGGATTTCTGCCAGACATTCCCGGGAAGGAATCGTCGAAGAAGAAATGACTTTGACTTCCCATATGTCGAATACTAGACTGGTCGAAACTGTGCCAACCCCGGCCACAGAGAGAGAAGGGTTCATCCTCGCGGCGATCGGCCTCCAAGAAACTCCTATCCCGCCTGCAACGGAATTTCCATGGTCAGGATGGCGGGAAATGCCTGGCCACCGCAGTAGTAATTTGTACCGTTTTCCTAATTGCATGAAATGGCTTGTGAAGCCGGCACAAAACCGGACAGCGGCGCGCAAATGGAAAGGAAATGCAAATGAAACCGAACAAAACTGCCTGTTTTCTTCTGGCCCTGGGCACCCTCCTGACCGTCTCCTCCGGCGCCCAAGCCGTCACTTACCAATACCATGCACTGCCTCTCATTGGCGGTAGCACCTACTCGGGCGGCGCCTATGGTGTCAATGACAGCGGCGTGGCCGTGGGCTGGAGTTATGTGGGCACGAACAATTACGTGCATGCGGCAGAGTGGACCTCGCTGACGAACGTCGTGGACCTGGGCAGCCTGGCCGGAAACAACGATGGCGCGCGAGCCGAGGCCCATGCTATCAACAACAACGGCGACATCGCCGGCTGGTCCTGGAACGCCCAGGGTTATTACCGGGCGTTCAGCGCGCCCGCCGGCGGCGTGATGACCAACCTGGGCACCTCCGGCGGCGCCAACAGCCAGGGGTATGCCATCAACGACAATGGCGTCATTGCCGGTTGGAGCACCAACGGCAGTGGCTATACCCATGCGGCCACCTATAACGGCGCCTGGAACGACCTGGGCGCCCTGGATGCCGGCTACCAGAACACGGGCTACGGCTACGGCATCAACAACGCGGGAACGGTGGCAGGCAAATCCTTGGTGGGCCTCGCCACCACCACGGCTTCCTATTACGACGGCACCTGGCACAACCTGGGGACTTTGGTCGCCGACTACGGCCACAGCGGAGCCTACGACATCAACAACAACGGCTGGATCGTGGGCTGGTCCTCGGACCCCGTCCTTAATGTTGCCCCCTTCCTGTGGACACCTGGGGGCGGAATGACTCAGATCGGTTTCGGCTTCATCGGCGGCCAGACCAACCGGGGCGCCTACGCCATAAACGACCTGAACATGGTGGTCGGTTCTTCCATCGCATCCAATGGACAAGCCCACGCCTTCCTGTATCAGAACAGTATCGTGGACCTGAATGATCCCAACGTGGTCGGCGGCCTTCCCGGCGGGCAGACCTTCCTGACGGAAGCCTATGGCATCAGCGAAAACGGCAACTACATCGTCGGCATCACCAATAACTACATTCCGTTTATCCTGACCCGGGATGCCGGGCCGGCCCAGGCCCCTGAACCGGCTAGTCTGCTCCTGCTGGCAGGCGGCCTGGCGGGACTGGCAGCCGCCGCCTGCAAGAGCAAGTATCCTAGCCCTTCAAAGTGATGTAGCCCGTGGAGAAGCCCCTTGTTGCGCCGCTTCCCATGGGGAGCGGGGATGGATTGAATTACCATCATCGTGCTATAGTAATTCAAACATCGTCCTGAGGCTCCATCATGCGCAGCACCATCACCGAACGCGGCCAGACCGTCATTCCGGCCGAGATTCGTCGCTTGTTCCACTTGAGTCCGGCAGACCGGCTGGAGTGGGTGGTGGATAGCGAAGGCATCCATGTCGTCCCGGTGCATAACGACCCGGTAGCCGCCTTCCGCGGCCGGGGCAAGGGCGGCGCCACGGCGCGTCTGATGCAGGATCGCAGGGACGACCGGACAAGGGAATGAAGTCTTGCTTGCTGGATACTTCGGCACTGCTCACCCTTCGGGACGACGAACCCGGCGCGGATCGGGTGGCGGAGCTTCTCGACCTCTCCCGGCAAGGCAAGCAGAAATGCCTGGGCTGCTTCATCAGCCTGATGGAAGTGCTCTACCGGGTATGGCGCGACGAGGGAGAGGCAGCCGGTCGTCTGGCCTATGAGCAATGCCTCGCCCTGCCCATGCAATGGTTGCACGAATCCCCCGCGCTTTTGCTGCGTGCCGCCGAGATCAAAGCCCGTTATCCCCTTTCCCTGGCGGACGCCTGGATCGCCGCCTCCGCCCAGGAATCCGGCGCCGTCCTGATCCACAAAGACCCGGAATTTCAGCCGCTCCCCCTGGAGCAGGAGTTGCTGCCATTCAAGGCAAGGGGCTGAAGGAATGAGCTGGCCCTGATGCGTCAGGCAGCCAGCCGCTCCAACTGGCGGATTTCCGGCCGGGGCTGCTGACTGGCCTGCCAGAGTTCCCACTGGAGTTGCATTCCGAGCCAAAGATCGGCGGTCGTGCCCAGCCATGCGGCCAAGCGTAGCGCCATGTCCGCCGAAATCCCGGCGCTGCCATTGACGATCTTGGACAGGGTCTTGCGGCTCACCGCCAGTTTCTCCGCGGCAGTGGTGACGCTGATGTTCAGCGGCGCCAGCCATAGGTCACGCAGGATTTCGCCGGGGTGGGCGGGGTTGTGCATCCGGCTCATGTTCGCCTCCTAGTGATAATCCTCATAATTGACGATCTCCGCGTCACCATCCGGGAACTGAAATGTGACCCGCCAGTTTGCCTGCACCGTGACCGCCCAAATACCCTTGCGATCTCCCTTGAGCGGGTGAAGCTTCAGGCCCGGGCATCCATGTCCGTGGCCGTCTTCGCGGATTCAAGCAAGGTCAGAATCAGCCGCAGCCGTCCCGCGTGCATGGCCTGTATGCCGGCTGTCTTGCCGGTGCGGTGGAATAGCTCCAGGCCTTTGTGCGCGAAGGACTTGATCATGGCGCAGTGTAACCGATAGGGTTACGAAGCCAAGGGCGTGGGCGCACTGGCGATCTTCGCCAACGCGGGCGGTCGCCCGCGTTCCACTACTCGCCCAGCGGCTGCGTGAGCAGCCGCAACGGGCGATCAGGGAAGGATCAGCGCGGCAAGTCGGAACTGCCCATCAGGAATTGGTCGACGGCGCGTGCGCACTGCCTACCTTCCCGGATTGCCCAAACCACGAGAGACTGCCCCCGACGCACGTCCCCGGCGGCGAAGATCTTGTCCGCGCCGGTGGCGTAGCTGTGGGGGCCTTCCGTGGTGGCCTGGGCATTGCCGCGGTTGTCTCGCGCCACGCCGAAGGCATCCAGCAGGGCGCCGGTGGGCTGGGTGAAGCCCATGGCCAGGAAGGCGCGTTCGGCGGGGAAGACTTCCTCGCTGCCGGCCACCTCGGACATGCGACCGTTGTTCCACTCCAGGCGCACCGTCTTCACGGCCTTGAGCTTGCCATTCTCGCCGATGAACTCCTTGGTACCGATGGAGAACTCGCGCCTCGTTTCCCCTTCCTTGTGGGAGGAGGAGGTGCGCAGCTTGATCGGCCAGTTGGGCCAGGTCAGCGCCTTGTTTTCCTGGGCGGGGGGCTCGGGCAGAAGCTCGAACTGGGTCACGGAGGCTGCGCCGTGCCGGTAGCTGGTGCCCACGCAGTCGGAGCCCGTGTCGCCGCCGCCGATCACCACCACGTCCTTGCCGGTGGAGGAGATGGGGTTGGCGCCGTCGCCGGCCACGGCCTTGTTTTGCGGGATGAGGTATTCCAGGGCGAAATACACACCCTCCAGATCCCGGCCGGGAACGGGCAGGTCGCGGGGAGTCTCGGAGCCGGCCGCCAGGATCACGGCGTCGAACTCGGCCTTGATGCTCTCGGCGGAGAGAACTTCCTTGGCATCGTTCACCACGCCCTGAACCGGGGCGGCGCCGACACAGACGTTGGTGCGGAAGGTGACGCCTTCCGCTTCCATCTGCGCCACGCGCCGGGCGATGACGTTCTTGTCCAGCTTGAAATCGGGGATGCCGTAACGGAGCAGACCACCGATGCGGCTGTTCTTCTCGAACACCGTCACGTCATGGCCGGCGCGGGCCAGTTGCTGGGCCGCCGCCAGGCCCGCCGGTCCGGAACCGATGATGGCCACCTTCTTGCCGGTCTTCCTGCTTGCCGGTTGCGGCTGGACCCAGCCCATCTCCCAGGCCTTGTCAATGATGGCGTGCTCTATGGACTTGATGCCCACGGCGTCGGAGTTGATGTTCAGCGTACACGCGGCCTCGCAGGGAGCGGGACAGATGCGGCCGGTGAACTCCGGGAAGTTGTTGGTGGAGTGCAGCACGTCCAGTGCCTGACGCCACTTGCCGCGAAACACCAGGTCGTTCCAGTCCGGGATGATGTTATTCACCGGGCAGCCGTTGTTGCAGAAGGGGATGCCGCAGTCCATGCAGCGAGCTCCCTGGACGGCCGCCTGCTCGTCGTTAAGGCGGACAACGAACTCGGCGTAGTTCTTCACCCGCTCCTCTGCGGGCGGGTACGCCTCTTCCAGGCGCTGGAATTCGAGGAATCCGGTTGGCTTACCCATTTTATGCGGCCTCCCATTCAAGCTTTGCGCCGGAGGCGCACACGATGTTCCCCTCGCCCTTTACGAGAGAGGAGCTAGGGGTGAGGGTGAAGGCGGCGCGGTTCATGCGGCCTCCTTCTGCTTCTGTTCCGCCAGTTCCTTCAGGGCACGGCGATATTCGTGGGGGAAGACCTTGACGAACTTGCCACGATAGGCGGCCCAGTCGTCCAGGATGGACTTGGCGCGGGGGCTTCCGGTGTACTTCAGGTGCTTCTCGATCAGGGACTTGAGCAGGGTCTCGTCGGCCTGTCCCAGGTGGTTAAGATCCACCTTGGCGCTCGGCTCCAGTTCGCCACCCTCGCTGTCACGGCTGGCGGCGATCTCTTCCTCCACCGCTTCCAGGGCCACCTGGGCCATGTTGCAGCGCTTGTCGAAGTCCCCCGCCAGGTCCAGCACGTAGGCCACGCCACCGCTCATGCCTGCGGCGAAGTTGCGGCCGGTCTGGCCCAGCACGACCACGGTACCGCCGGTCATGTATTCGCAGCCGTGATCGCCGGTACCCTCAACGACGGTCGTTGCGCCTGAGTTGCGCACGGCGAAACGCTCGCCGCCCACCCCGGCGAAGAAGGCCTCGCCCTCCACCGCGCCGTAAAGCACGGTGTTGCCGGCGATGATATTTTCCGTGGTCACGCCGCGGAAAGCCGCCTGGGGACGGATGATGATGCGCCCGCCGGAGAGGCCCTTGCCCACGTAGTCGTTGCCTTCACCCACCAGGTCCAGGGTCACGCCCCGGGCCAGGAAGGCGCCGAAGCTCTGGCCGGCGGTGCCGTTGAGGGTGATGTTGATCGTGCCGTCGGGCAGGCCGGCATGGCCGTACTTCTTGGCCACCTCGCCGGAGAGCATGGCGCCCACGGTGCGGTTCACGTTCTTCACGGCAGACTGGATGTTCACCGTCTGGCCGGCATCCAGGGCCGCTCGTGCGCCCTCGATCAGCTTGTGGTCCAGTGCCTTGACGAGGCCATGGTCCTGCTCCTCGCAATGCACGCGGGCCACGCTGTCCGGCACCTGGGGACGGTAGAAGACCTTGCTGAAGTCCAGGCCCTTGGCCTTCCAGTGGGTGATGCCCTTCTTCATGTCCAGGAGGTCGGAACGGCCGATGAGATCCTCGAAGCGGGCGATGCCCATGTCCGCCATCAGCTCCCGCACTTCCTCGGCGACGAAGAAGAAATAGTTCACCACATGCTCGGGCTGGCCGGAGAAGCGGGCGCGCAGCACCGGATCCTGGGTCGCCACGCCCACCGGGCAGGTGTTCAGGTGGCACTTGCGCATCATGACGCAGCCTTCCACCACCAGCGGCGCGGTGGAGAAGCCGAATTCGTCCGCGCCGAGCAGAGCACCGATCAGCACGTCCCGGCCGGTCTTCATCTGGCCGTCCACCTGCACCCTTGTGCGGCCGCGCAGGCGGTTCAGCACCAGGGTCTGCTGGGTCTCGGACAGGCCCAGCTCCCAGGCGGAACCGGCATGCTTGATGGAGGACCAGGGGGAGGCCCCCGTGCCGCCGTCATGGCCGGAGATCACCAGGTGGTCGGCCTTGGCCTTGGAGACGCCCGCGGCCACCGTGCCCACGCCGGATTCCGACACCAGCTTCACCGAGATGGAGGCGTTCGGGTTGGCGTTCTTCAGGTCATGGATGAGCTGAGCCAGATCCTCGATGGAATAGATGTCGTGGTGCGGCGGCGGGGAGATGAGGCCGACGCCCGGCACGGAATGGCGCAGGAAGCCGATGTACTCGGACACCTTGTGGCCCGGCAACTGGCCGCCCTCACCGGGCTTGGCACCCTGGGCCATCTTGATCTGGATCTGATCGGAATTCGCCAGGTATTCCACGGTCACGCCGAAGCGGCCGGAGGCCACCTGCTTGATGGAGGAACGCAGGGAATCGCCGTCCTTCAGCATGATGTCCCGCTCGACCCGGCTCTTGCCGATCACGTCGGAGAGCATCTGGCCGCCGGTGACCGGCTTGAAGCGCGCCGGGTCTTCGCCGCCCTCGCCCGTATTGGACCGACCGCCGATGCGGTTCATGGCGATGGCCAGGGTGGAGTGGGCCTCGGTGGAGATGGAGCCCAGGGACATGGCACCGGTGACGAAGCGCTTGACGATCTCCTTGGCCGACTCGACTTCCTCCAGCGGCAGCTTGGGGCCGGCCGGCAGGATTTCGAACAGGCCGCGCAGGGTCATGTGGCGCTTCGTCTGGTCGTTGATGATGTGGGCGTATTCCTTGTAGGTGTCGAACTTGCCGGTGCGCGTCGAGTTCTGTAGCTTGGCGATGGCGTCCGGCGTCCACATGTGTTCTTCGCCGCGGATGCGGTAGGCGTACTCGCCGCCGGCATCCAGGGCATCCGCCAGCACCGGATCGCCACCGAAGGCTTCCTGATGGCGCTTCAGGGCTTCCTCGGCCACCTCGAACACACCTATGCCTTCCACCTTGGTGGAAGTGCCGGTGAAGTACTTGTCCACGAAGGCCTTCTGCAAGCCCACGGCCTCGAAGATCTGCGCGCCAGTGTAGGACATGTAGGTGGAGATGCCCATCTTGGACATGACCTTCATCAGGCCCTTGCCCACGCCCTTGACGAAATGCTTGATGGCCTTGGCGCCGGCTTCGGCACTGCCGGCCAGATCCACCAGGGTTTCCAGGGTCAGGTAGGGATGCACCGCCTCGGCGCCGTAACCGGCGAGCAGGGCGAAATGGTGGGTCTCCCGGGCGGAACCGGTTTCCACCACCAGGCCGGCGCGGGTGCGCAGGCCCTTGTTCACCAGGTGCTGATGCACGGCGGACGTGGCCAGGAGCGCCGGGATGGCCATGTGATCCTTGTCCACCTTGCGGTCGGAGATGACCAGGATGTTGTAGCCCTGATGCACGGCATCCTCGGCTTCGGCGCACAAGGACGCGATGCGCGCCTCCACGCCCTCGGCGCCCCAGGCCACCGGGTAGCACAGGTCCAGTTCCTCGGAACGGAACTTGTCGTCGGTATAGCGGGCGATGCTGCGAATCTTCGCCATGTCCTCGAAGGTCAGCACGGGCTGGGTCACTTCCAGGCGGATGGGCGGGTTGATCTCGGCGATGCCCAAAAGGTTCGGCCTCGGCCCGATGAAGGACACGAGCGACATCACCAGTTGTTCCCGGATCGGGTCAATGGGCGGGTTCGTGACCTGGGCGAACAACTGGCGGAAGTAATTGTAGAGCGGCTTCTGGCGGTCGGAGAGCACGGCCAGGGGCGAGTCGTTGCCCATGGAGCCGGTGGCTTCCTCGCCGGTGGCGGCCATGGGTTGCAGGATGAACTTGACGTCTTCCTGCGTGAAGCCGAAGGCCTGTTGCAGGTCCAACAGGGAAGCGGAAGAGGTGTGGGTGTTTTCGGCCTCCGCGTTCAGGTCGTCCAGCTTGATGCGGATCTTGCTCATCCACTCCTTGTAGGGCTTGGCGGCGGCCAGGGAGTCCTTCAACTCCTTGTCGTCAATGATGCGGCCGGCTTCCAGGTCAATCAGGAACATCTTGCCCGGCTGGAGACGCCACTTCTTGGTGATCTTCTCGTCCGGGATGGGCAGCACGCCCGACTCGGAGGCCATGACCACCATGTCGTCGTCCGTCACCAGGTAACGGGCGGGACGCAGGCCGTTCCGGTCCAGGGTGGCGCCGATCTGGCGGCCGTCGGTGAAGGCCACCGCGGCGGGGCCATCCCAGGGCTCCATCATGGCGGCGTGGTATTCGTAGAAGGCGCGCCGGTTCTCGTCCATGAGGGCGTGGGATTCCCAGGCCTCGGGGATGAGCAGCATCATGGCGTGGGCCATGGAGTAGCCGCCCATGACCAGGAGTTCCAGGGCGTTATCAAACGACGCGGAATCCGACTGCCCCGGGTAGATCAGCGGCCAGACCTTGTCCAGGTCGGCGCCCAGCACGGAGGAGCACACGCCCTTTTCCCGCGCCCGCATCCAGTTCACGTTGCCGCGCAGGGTGTTGATCTCGCCGTTGTGGGCGATCATGCGGAAGGGGTGCGCCAGATCCCAGGTGGGGAAGGTGTTGGTGGAGAAGCGCTGGTGCACCAGGGCCAGGGCGGAAACCACCCGGGCGTCCTGGAGATCCAGGTAGTAGTCACCCACCTGATGGGCCAGCAGCATGCCCTTGTACACCACGGTCCGGGCGGACATGGAGGGGCAATAGAATTCCTTGCCGTACTTGAGGTTCAGGGCGCGGATGGCGTGGCCGAAGCGCTTCCGGATGATGTAGAGCTTCCTCTCCAGGGCATCGGTGACCATCACGTCCGGGCCGCGGCCGACGAAGACCATGCGGATCACCGGCTCGATCTTCTTCACGCCCTCGCCCAGGCCCGCGTTGTCCCGCGGCACGTCGCGCCAGCCCAGCACCACCTGGCCTTCGCCGGTGATGGCGCGCTCGATCTCGCGCTGATAGGCCAGACGGCTGGCATTCTCCTGGGGCAGGAAGATCATGCCCACGCCGTATTCTCCGGCGGGCGGCAGATTCACGCCCTGCCTGGCCAGCTCGTCCCGATAGAAGGCGTCCGGAATCTGGATCAGGATGCCCGCGCCGTCGCCGGCCAGCGGATCGGCACCCGTGGCGCCCCGGTGATCCAGGTTCTTCAGAATTTCCAGGCCTTGCCCCACGATGGAGTGGCTCTTGGCACCCTTGATGTTGGCGACGAAGCCGACGCCACAGGCGTCCCGCTCGTTCGCTGGGTCGTAAAGACCTTGTTCTTGTGGCAAAGCCATCTTGCTCGATCCTCTATACGTGCGGCGCCTTGAGCAGCAGCCGGCAAAAAAGCCGGAGTGCACGGGGCAACTCCAGCTTCAGGAAAGACCTCTAAAACCGCGGAAATATACCTTCAAACGCCCCCTGCATCAAGGACTTTGCGGGGCAAGGGTGAGAATAGCCGGACAAAACTTCCGGAAAAGCCATTTGAACCGCAGAGGCGCGGAGGCGCAGAGGGATGCTTTACCGGCAAGCGGTAAGCGGAGAGCGGTTAGCGTCTCCAATCCACGCTTCTGCTTCGCGCCCACCGCTGACCGCTTACTGCCTCACCGGGTTCTCTCTGCGCCTGCGGTGAGGTTTTTGAAGGCCCGCTTATCGCCCGGCGATCTGGCGCAGGCCGGCGGCCTCCAGGATTTCGATCTGTTCCCGGCCCAGGGATACCAGCCCCTGGGTCGCGAAGCCCTTGAGCAGGCGGCTGACGATTTCGCGCACGCTGCCCAGTTCGTCCGCCAGCTGCTGGTGCGTGGCATGGACGATGCGCCCTTTGCCCAGGAGCAGGGCGGCCAGGCGCTGGTCCAGTTTCTTGAAGGCCACCTCCTCCACCAGCTGCATCAACTCGGCGATGCGCGCGGAGAAGAGATGAAAGACGAAATCCCGGAAGGCCGGCTCCACCAGCAAGGAGGAGAATACCGGCGCCGGCAGGAAGACCAGGACGAGATCGCTTTCCGCCATGCCCCGTGCCGTATAGTCCGCCTTGCCCACCAGGCAGGAAGTGGTGATGACGCAGGTTTCGCCCGGTGTCACCCGGTAAAGGGGCAGTTCCCGGCCGCTGGAGGAGGCCTTCACCACGCGCACCGCCCCTTCCAGAATCAGGGGGAAGCCCTGGCAGGCCTGACGCTCATCGAAAAGCACGGTGCCCGCCGGCAAGCGCATGAGTTGGATGGACTCCAGGAGGCGCGACCGGGCCGCCACCGCGAGGCTGGTCAGGATGGGATACAGGGCCAGGAGTTGGGCCTGCTGCCCGGCGTCCAGGGCGCTCATGGCCCGATGTCCAATTCCGCCACGACGGGAGCATGGTCGGAAGGACGCTCCAGCTTGCGCGGTGCCTTGTCCACCGCGCAAGCCGTGCAGGCCGGGACCAGTTCCCGGGAAAGCAGGATGTGGTCAATGCGCAAACCCATGTTGCGGCGAAAGGCCATCATGCGGTAATCCCACCAGGACCAGGTCTTCGCGGGCTGCTCGAACAGCCGGAAGCTGTCCACCAAACCCAAATCCAGGAGGCCGCGGAAGGCGGCCCGAACTTCTTCTGACACCAGGGTGGCGCAATCACCGGCCGCCGGATCGGCATCCCGGTCCTCGGGGGCGATGTTGAAGTCCCCCAGCAAGGCGAGACGCGGCTGCTCAAGCAGCGCCGTCTTCAGCCAGGAGGCGAGGGCCGCCAGCCAGGCAAGCTTGTAGGGATACTTGTCCGAATCCAGGCTCTGGCCGTTGGGAAAATAGCCGCACACCACCCGCAAACCAGCCACATCGGCTGCAAGCAGCCGCTTCTGTTCGTCGCCGAATCCCGGGATGCCATCGGCCACCAGGATCGCCGGCTCCCGGGAGAGTATCGCCACGCCGTTGTAGGTCTTCTGGCCGGAAAACAGCACCTGGTAACCCGCGGCCTCGATCGCCTCCCGGGGAAAGACCTTGTCCTCCATCTTGGTTTCCTGGAGGCACAACACGTCGGGCGCCTGGACAGCGAGCCAGTCCAGCACCTGGGGCAGGCGCACCTTGAGTGAATTGACGTTCCAGGTGGCGATCTTCATGGAGATGAGAGCCTGAACAATGATCCGGGAAGGGCGGAGCAGCCCGCCGCACGAAAGTGGAACTTTAGCATTGTCCCCGCGCCATGGACGAGGCCGCAAAGTAATTTCTCTGTCAACGATCTTGCGCCTTCGAGCGTTATTTCCTTGCGAATAACGGAAGTCGTCCGGTTAACAAACATCCGGAATTCGTTTAGACTCCGCACCCTAGCAGTAATCCAACCCGCACCAAAGCAGCAACCTCCCGATAATGAAAGGAAAACCATGAAGTCTTTGTTCATCTCCGCCGTCGTCGCCGCCGGTCTGCTCGTTTCCGTTTCCGCCCAGGCCTCCGAAGGTTCCGACCTGGCCAAGGCTTCCGGTTGCCTGGCCTGCCACGCGGTGGACAAGAAGATCGTCGGCCCGGCCTACCAGGACGTCGCCAAGAAGTACACCAAGGCTGACGCCGCCAAGCTGGTGGCCAAGGTCAAGGCTGGCGGTACCGGCGTCTGGGGCCAGATCCCCATGCCCCCGAACGCCAATGTCAGCGAGGCCAACGTCAAGAAGCTGGTGGACTGGATCCTGGCCGGCGCCAAGTAAGTATTCGCCATTCGGCAGAAAACCAGCTTTCGGGCTGGTTTTTTCGTTTACCCCGGAGAACAGCACTCATGTGGATGGCGGGCATCGAAATCTTCATCGTCCTCGCACTATTGGTGCCGGTCCTGTGGGCATTGCATAGACCTCGCGACGAGAAGGACGACGAACCGAAATGACCGAGTTGGAAAGATTCCTCGCCCGCGCCGAGGCGCTGCTGGCCCGCATCGAGCCCCTCTTGCCGGCCCCCGTTCCGGCAACCGACTGGAATGCGGTGGCCTTTCGCTGGCGCAACCATCAGGGGCGCGGCGGCTTGCAGGCCGTGGCCCGGCCCCACGCCATCCGCCTGGAAGACCTGCACGACATCGAGGCGCAGAAGGCACAGGTGGAGCGCAACACCCGCCAGTTCCTGCGCGGCCGGGGCGCCAACAACGTGCTGCTCACCGGCGCACGCGGCACCGGCAAGTCTTCCCTGGTGAAGGCCCTGCTCAACCGCTACGCGGCCGAAGGCCTGCGCCTGATCGAGGTGGACAAGGGTGACCTGACCGACCTGCCGGACATCATCGAGAAAATCGCCGGACGGCCGGAGCGCTTCATCCTGTTCTGCGACGACCTGTCTTTCGAGGCTTCCGAGGCAGGCTACAAGGCGCTCAAAAGCGTGCTCGACGGTTCCGTCGCCGCCGTGCCGGACAACGTGCTGCTCTACGCCACCTCCAACCGGCGGCATCTCATGCCGGAATACTTCGATGAAAACCGGGATGCGCGGCACGTAGACGGCGAAATCCATCCCGGCGAGGCGGTGGAGGAAAAGATTTCCCTGTCCGACCGCTTCGGGCTGTGGCTGTCCTTCTACCCCTTCGATCAGGAAGCCTTTCTGCGCATCGTCGCCGGCTGGCTGGCCGGTTTCGGCCTCTCGCCATCGGAGATCGAGGCCGCCCGCAGCCCAGCCCTGGTCTGGGCCCTGTCCCGCGGCTCCCGCAGCGGCCGCGCCGCCTGGCAGTTCGCCAAGGACTACTCAGGACAGAGAGGAACAGCCACTTGAGCCGGGAAACCCGGGATTGAACCGCAGAGGCGCAGAGAGAGCCTGGCTGGCCACTCCGGTTTCCGGACGTCTGATGCTGCGGAAGGCGCGATCACTCCCGACCGGGCAGTGTTTACCCGTGCAGCCCCTTGGGAACGGAATTTTCGAGGCGCTCGGCGAGCCATACCTTGATAATGGATTGGCGGGTAATGCCGAGTTTCGTCGCTTCCCTGTCCAGGGAGTCAACCATCCACGCGGGGAAATCCACATTGACGCGCCTTTGTGCCAACAATGGCCGCTTCGCCTTGGATAAATCCAGAGCGCCAGTAATGTCGCCGCCATCGTCAAATTGTTGGTCGAACGCTTCAGCTTTCATAGAGCGACACCTCCTCGGTGCGTGAGCGGCGAACAGAAATGAGTCGGATATTCGTGCCTCGGTAAGTCAGGACTGCCGACCAGTGCTTGCCCCTGACAAGACCGACTACCAGATAGCGCGGCTCATCTTCGGTTTTCGCCGGAATTTCCAGGAGCCGAGGGTCATTCCAGAGAAGCTGCGCATCAACAAAGTCAATGCCGTGCTTGGCAAGATTGGTCAGGCTCTTCGCCTCGTCGAATTCGAAGGTAAACATGGTATGGAAAATATACCATTTAAGCGAGTTTTACTACAGGAGCCCCGCTTTCTGTGCGGATAGTCGCCCCACAAGCCGGAGCCGGAACAACGCCGCCTTGATGAACCGAGCTTCGACTTCAGCTTCCCGCCACGTCGCGCCTGCGGTGTTTCAGCGCCGGCAGGCTCTCGCGGATGGCATCCAGGTGGCTGCGGTCGAAGTCGGCCATGGCCAGGCCCGGGCCGGTGGGACACACATCCAGCACCTTGCCCCAGGGGTCAATCGCCATGCTGTGGCCCCAGGTGACGCGGCCGCTGGGATGGGTGCCGCCCTGGGCGCTCGCCAGGACATAGCACTGGTTTTCCACCGCACGCGCTCTTAACAACAACTCCCAGTGGGCCTGGCCCGTGGTGTAGGTGAAGGCGGCGGGCAGCACGATCAGGTCCACCTCGCCAAAAGCGCGGAAAAACTCGGGGAAACGCAGGTCGTAACAGATGGCAAGGCCCAGCCGGCCAAAAGGCGTGTCGCAGACCACCACCTTTGATCCGGCCTCGATGCTGCGGCTCTCGTCGTAGGACTCGTCGCCCTTCCGGAAGCCGAACAGGTGCACCTTGTCGTAGCGCGCCACCTGTTGTCCCCGGTCATCGAGGACCAGGCAGGCATTCCTCACCTTGCCCGGCGCCTCGGCCTTCAGCGGGATGGAACCGCCCACCAGCCAGAGGCGATGCCTCGCCGCCTGCTCCCGCAGGAAATCCTGGATCGGCCCCTCGCCTTCCGACTCGCAGACGGAAAGCTTGGCGAACTCGTCGCCGCTCACCAGGGGAAAATACTCCGGAAGAACCGCCAGGCGCGCGCCCCGGTCGGCCGCCTCGGCCAGGAGGCGTGCGGCCTGCCGCAGGTTTTCCGCCACATCCGCCCCGGACACCATCTGCACCGCGGCCATGCGAAAACTCACTCCGGTCATGGCGCATCCCCTCCTTTTTCGGCCGGTTTCGGCTGCTCGGGCTTGGCGGCCGCCGGGGCGCGCGCCACCTTTTCCACCTTCGGATCGCCCCAGGCGCCGGTGACGCGGTAATCGAATTCCAGGACCTGGCCCAGGGGATCCTTCAGCAGTTTCTGCGCCAGGTAGGTGGCCACCCCCACCGCCGGGTTGATGAACATGGCGCCCACGGACAGGCTCTCGCCCACGGCCGGGCGCACCCTGACCAGGAGGTTCTGGGTTTCCCGGAGGACGTCCGCATCACCGCTCATCAATATGTCGGCGGCGGGCCCCTGGATGCGCAGATTCTGGCTGGCGAAGACCCCATGCCCGACCTGGACGTCGCCCGCGATGGAATCGAAGGCGAAGCCCTGGCTGAAGATGTCGCCGAAATCCAGGCCGATACGGCGCGGCAGGGATTGCAGACTGAGGATGCCCAGGAGCCGCCCGGCGCCCGGATTCAGCTTGGCGAACTGTCCCCGGGAGGCATCCACCGTCAGTTTGCCCTGAAGGCTGGGGTAATCCACGTTGGTGGGGGGACCAGTCCAGGCCAGGTCGCCCTCCAGCTTGGCGCTGCCGTTCTTCACCGTGCCGGGGTAACCGAGGCGTTCCAGCAGCTTGCCGACGTTGCCGGTCTCGAGCTTGAAAGCCAGCTGGGTATTGGTGCCGGCGGCATGCAGGGCCGGGCCACTCGACGACTGGGTGCGCCACTCGCCGCTGCCCGTCAACTTGGCCTCCGGGTTGGTGAGCGCGATGCGTCGCATCTGCCAGATGCCGCCCCGGTTGACCGCGTCCAGTTCCAGCTTGCCCAGCTCCAGGCCGCGCAGACTGAAATTTTCCACCTGCACGTCCAGGGCAGGCAGTTGCTGCAGGGGCTCCTGCGCCGCCTGCAACGCGCCCTCCCTGGCTTCGCCCAGGGCAAGCTGACGCAGGCGTGCCTGTAGGCGCCCCTTGCCCCGGCTGTTCCAGGACAAATCGCCCGCCACGTCCCGGCTCAGGAGCTTGGCCTGCCAGCTTCCGTCCTGCCCCGAGGCATGCAGTTCCAGTTCGGGGAAATTGCGCCCGAAGGCGGTCAGCTCGCCCGTCTTCAGGTCCAGGGTGGAGAGGGAAAATCCGCTCTCGCCCGCGCCGTTGCCGTTGCCATTGCCATTGCCAGATGTCAGGGCATGGCGCCAGAAATCCAGATTCAGCTTGTCCAGGCTCGCCACCACGGCCACCCCACTTTTTGCCGGGATCGGCAGGACGGGCGCCGTCTTGGCGCCGCGCGGCGGCGATTGCAGCGCCACCGCGCCATTTTCCACCACCGATTTCCCGCCCTCCTGCCGCCTTTGCAGTTGCAGGGACAGCGCCCGGCCGTAGGAGGCGCGCAGGGTGTCGCGCTTTGCGCCGTCCCGGGCGGTGACGGGCACCTGTTGCCGCTCCAGGCGCAGAGGCTGGGCTTCCGCGGCGGATTTATTGAAGGGCTCGGGCAGGGACGAGGCGATACCCACCAGCGAGGACTCCAGCACCAGGTCGGCGTTCCGGTGGCGGATGGCGATGTTGCCGCGCCAGTTGGCCGTGCCGGAGAGGTTTTCCAGGAGCGGCCAGTCCAGGGTATGCCGAAGCTGGGCCACGGACAGGCTGCCCTGGGCCGTGACCGCCACGGCGCCATCGCTGCGAGTACCGGCGGAGAGAGAGAGCGGACCGCCCAGGATGTGGCCGGTGGCATTCTTCACCGTCACCGCGTCGCCGGTGAATTGCAGACGGCCATTGATCTCCGTGATGGGCGGCAGATCCGGGTCGGGAGTGAGCCGATTGTTTACGAACTGGTAGTCGCCGCGCACCGTGCTGTCTTGCAGATGGCGCAGGGGCAAAACCAGAGAGAGTTGCAGGTTGCCGCCGCCGTCCGCCGCCATGCCCTCCGTGAAGTGCTCGATGCGATCCGAAACCGGGCTTTCCTCGATGAAGCGCAGGAAGTCCTTGGTCGGCCCGGCCGCCCGACCGCTGATGCGCATCACCTCGTTGCCCGCCATGAGGTCGGGCAGTTCGGCCACCACGTTGGACAGGGTGACGCCATAGAGCTTCGCCCGATCCGCATGTATGAGCATGCGCTTGCCCTCGAACAGCAGGTCGCCGCTGATGTCCTGGAAGTCCGGCCAGGCCGGGGCGTAATGCAGGGTGGCGCCGGAGAACTTCACCGTGACCCGGAAGATGCCGGACTTGCCGTCCACGAAGGGGAAATCCTTGAGGTCGCCCTTCAGGCGCAGCTTGGTTTCCCGGGAGCCGCCGCCCAGGATGCCCTCGCGCAGCCAGTCGTGGGTGTCCTTGTTCACCGCCAGGGGCATGTAACGCCAGACCGCCTTGCCCTCACCCCGGGTCAGTTGGGCGGACAGGTCTATGCTGCCCGCCGCCCCGGGGGTGTGGCGATAGGTGCCGGAAGCGAAACCCTCCGCGTCGTGGTTCTGGAAGGAGAGGTTCTTCAGGTCCAGAAGCAGACCCTTGCCCTCTGCCTTCCAGCCCAGCTTTGCCTTGACATGATTCAGCGCCAGGCGCCGCTCCGGGAACACGGCCGGCAAATCCAGGGCCGCGTCCCGGCTGTCCAGGAGGACCGTGCCGTCCTTGTCGGTACCATCCACGCTGCCGGTAAACCCTTCGAAGCCGGGAATCCCCTCCAGCGCGGCCATGCCCAGGCGTTCGAAGCGGCTGCTGAGCTTATACGAGGCCACGCCATTCTTGTCCCCCTGCCAGGCGACCCTGAGATCGGCCAGGCGCCCGCGCGGCGCATAATCATTGAGCCGCTTCGCGCTCACCGCGTCCAGGGGCAGGTAGGACGCCAGGCCGCGCAAGGCATCCAGGTCCAGCACGTTGGCGCTGATCTCGCCCTGGCCCGGATTGCTTCGGATCAGGCCCTGGCTGGGCGGCGTGAAGCGCACGGTGAAATCCGTCGGCGCCAGGGTGATGCCCTCCTTCGTTTCCAGGGACAGCCCCTTCGCCACCGCCTCGAAGCCCGCCTCCGGCAGCGCCACGGAGAGGCGGCCGGCCAGGCGCAGCAGGTTCAACTCGGGCAGGTCGCGGGCCAGGCGCAGGCGCACATTGCTCAGGGCGAGATCGCCGCCCACCGAGACCAGCCTTCCCTGGCCCACATCCAGCCAGAGGCGCATGGCGCCGCTGCCCTGAGGCAGTTGCAGAGGATAATCCAGCCACTGGCGCCAGACCGCCAGGTCGGCAAACGCCGTCGCCGCATAGACCTGGCCCTGCCACTCGGTGAGGCGGGTCATGTCCCGGCCGCGCAGATCGCCCCGGATGTCCAGGCGCGCGGCCATGCCGGGCGGCGGTTCGGCGGTGAAGCCGAAACGGTGATGGCGGCCGGAATTCTCCAGGAGCAGATTCACGTGGCTCAGATCCAGGGTCGGCGCCCCCCTCCGGGCGTCACTCCAGGCGATGCGCGCGTCCCGGATGACGATGCGTTGCTGCGCCAGCAGCCAGTCCGAAAAACCGGTGCCCTCTGCCTCGGTATTGAGGAGAATACCCGCGATGTAGAGGCGCCCGTCCGCCTCTCGCCGCACCGACAGGCTGGGCGCGGCGATCTCCAGCCGGGCCAATACCAGATTGGCATGCCACAGGGAGGACCAGGAGAGTTCCGCTTCCACCGAATCGAAAGCCAGGGCCGGGCGCCCCTGGCGGTCGTAGATCTGCATGCCGGCGAGGCGCAGGTCCGGCTGGAGACCGCGCCAGCCGGCGGAGATGCCGGAGATATCCACCTTCAGTCCCAGGGAATCGGACAGCAGGGCGGCCACATCCTGCCGATAGTCCTGGATGTGGGGCAGGACAATGTAGCGCAGTGAAAGCACCAGAATGGCGAAGGCGAACCAGGCCGCCGCCAGCGTCCAGGCTGCGATCCGCCACACACGCCTCGCCGCCGGGCTCCTGACACGCTCAGCCAACACGCCGGCCCGGCGGCGCCAGCCCAGGGCCTCTAGCTTGACAGGAGTATCCGGCTGACAGTTATCTTGCATGAATCGGCGACGATCTGGAACGGGGCCGGGGAAGGCGCGCTAGAATTCGAATACCGCAACGCCAAAGTTCCGGCCAGGGCGCCCATTCTAACGTCCATGGATGGCACCCGCGCCGGAAATTGAACACCGCGCCCACTCCCCACGCCCCCTCTCCATCATGTCCGCCCTCGATCGCGCCACCTCCCTCAGCCGTTTCCTCTCCCGCCTGCTGGACACCCGGCCGGAACTGCGCCGGGAAGTGTCCGAAACCCTGGACCGCCCATTCAGCGCCGAAGACATGCGCGCCTGGCTCGCGGCGCAGGCTCCCGATGAACGAAGCCTCAAGCCCACGTTGCGCCGCCTGCGGGCACGGGTCATGGCTCACATCGCCGGCCGCGATCTCGCCGGCCTGGCCGATCTCGCTGAGGTCACCGAGACGATGACCAGCCTGGCGGACGTAACCGTGGCCGAGGCCCTCGCCGTCCTGCGCCCGCCCCTCGTGGCACGCCACGGCGAACCGCGGGACAGCCAGGGCCGCGTTCAGGAATTCATCGTCATCGGCATGGGCAAGCTGGGCGGGCGCGAGCTGAACGTATCGTCGGATGTGGACTTCATCTTCGTCTATCCGGAGGACGGCGACACCGACGGCCCCGCACGCATCGGCAACTTCGAGTTCTTCACCCGGCTCGGGCGGCAGCTGATTGACGCCCTGGCGGACCCCACCGGCGACGGCTGGGTTTTCCGCGTGGACATGCGGCTGCGGCCCAACGGCGACTCCGGGCCCCTGGTGTGCTCCTTCGACATGCTGGAAAACTATTTCATCACCCAGGGCCGGGAATGGGAGCGCTATGCCTGGATCAAGGCCCGGCCCATGACCGGGGACCGGCACGAGGAACTGGCGCGCATTTCCCGACCCTTCATCTTCCGCAAGTACCTGGACTTCGGCTCCATCGCCGCCATGCGCGACCTGCATGCCCAGATCCGGCGCGAGGTTGCCCGACGGGAGATGGCGAACAACGTCAAGCTCGGCCCAGGCGGCATCCGGGAAATCGAATTCATCGCCCAGGTCTTTCAGCTCATCCGGGGCGGGCGCGACCTGGCGCTACAGATCAAACCCACCGTGCCGGTCTTGCAACTCCTGGCGGAGCGGGGCTTCCTGGACGCACGCAAGGTGCGGGAACTGAGCTCCGCCTATGATTTCCTGCGGCGCGTGGAACACCGGCTGCAATATCTGGAAGATGCCCAGACCCACAATCTTCCGTCCAACCCGGCAGACCAGGCCCTGATCGCCCGCGGCATGGGCTTTTCCGACTACGAAGGCCTGCTCGCGGAGCTGGACGACCACCGGGCCACCGTGGCCCGACATTTCGAGGAGGTGTTCAGTGACCCCAACCGCAAGGGGCACAGCCTGGAAGGCATCTGGCAGGGGGCGGACGGCAGCGAGCAATCGGCTTCGTCCCTGGCCCGGCTCGGCTACCGGGAACCCCAGGCCAGCGCCGAACGCCTGGCGGCAACGAAGAAGGGCGGGCGCTACCAGCAGATGCCCGCCGCCATCAAGAGCCGTTTCGACGCCCTGGCGCCCCGGGTGATCGAGGCGGCCGCCGCCACCCCGGAGCCGGACGCCGCGCTCTCGCGCATGCTGGATCTCCTGGATGCCGTGAGCCGGCGGGCCGCCTACCTCGCCCTGATGCAGCAATACCCCCAGGCGCTGGAGCGGGTCGCCCACTTCGCCGCCGCCTCCAGTTGGGCCGCGAGCTTCCTCACCCATCACCCCATCCTGCTGGACGAACTGCTGGACGGACGGCTCCTGGAGTCCGCGCCGGACCTGCCCGCCTTCCGCGACCAGCTGCGCCAGGCCCTGGACCAGGTGGAGCCGGACACGGAGCGGCAGATGGACATCCTGCGGGAAGCCCACCACGCCCAGGTCTTCCGTCTGCTGGCCAAGGATCTGTATGGCCTCCTTACCGTGGAGAAGCTGGCCGACCATTTGTCGGATCTGGCCGACCTGATGCTGGAGGAAACCATGGAGCGGGTATGGCGGAAGCTGCCCACGCGCCACCGGGAAACGCCGGCCTTCGCCATCATCGCCTACGGCAAGCTGGGGGGAAAGGAGTTGGGCTACGCCTCCGACCTGGATATCGTCTATGTCTACGACGACGAGGCGCCCGACGCGGGCATGCAGTACTCGCGCCTGGCCCAGAGGCTCTCCACCTGGCTCTCCAGCCGCACCCCCGCGGGCCTCCTGTTCGAGACCGACCTGCGCCTGCGCCCCCACGGGGATTCCGGCCTCATCGTGGTCAACCTGGAGACCTTCCGCCAGTACCAGCTGGAATCCGCCTGGCCCTGGGAACACCAGGCCCTCACCCGCGCCCGTTTCGCCGCCGGTGACCCGGAAATCGGCACGAAGTTCGAGGCCATCCGCCAGGAAGTCCTGTGCCGCGAACGTGAACCGGGCGCGCTGAAGGCCGAGATCCTGGCCATGCGCCAGAAAATGTACGACGCCCATGGCAACAAGAGCGCGCGCTTCGATCTCAAGCACGATCGGGGCGGCCTCATTGACGTGGAATTCGCGGTCCAGTACCTGATCCTGGCCCACGCCTGCCATCATCCGGAGCTCACCCGCAACCTGGGCAACATCGCCCTGCTCGGCATCGCGGGAAAACTGGGCCTCGTCCCGGAACCCCTGGCCCGGGAAGTTGCGGACGCCTACCGGGAATTCCGCCATCTCCAGCACAACCTGCGCCTGAACGACGCCCACTACGCCCGCGTCCCGCCCGAGGAAGTGGCCGAAGAGAGAAAGGCCGTGCTGGAACTATGGCGGCGGGTATTCGGGGAAGGGTGAGGCCAGATCCGATGAATTCTCGACAGTTCGTGGCCGGCGATTATCGGCTGACCTCCCTGGCCATGATGGCCCTGCTCCTGGCCCAGTTCCTCTCGGCCCTGGCGGACAATACCGTGCTGGTGGCCGCCATCGCCCTGTCCAAGGCCGCCGGCCACCCGGGGCAGGTGCCCCTGCTCCAGGCTTCCTTCGTGCTGGCCTTCATCCTGCTCGCCCCCTTCCTGGGGCCCCTGGCGGACAGCCACCCCAAGGGACGGGTGATGCTGGCGGCCAACGGCGTCAAGCTCCTGGGCGCCGGCATGATGGTGGCCGGGGCACCGCCCCTCCTCGCCTACGCCGTCATCGGCCTGGGCGCGGCGGGCTACTCCCCGGCCAAGTACGGCATCCTGTCCCAGATGTTCACACCCGCCCACCTGGTGAAGGCCAACGGACTCATGGAAGGTTCCACCATCGTCGCCATCCTGCTGGGCGTGCTCCTGGGCGGATGGCTCTCGGATCGTTCCCTGACCCTGGCCTTCGGCGCCGTGATCGCCTGCTACGGTCTCGCGGCCCTGGCCAACCTGCTGATTCCGCGCCTGGCGCCCGAACATCCGGTAAAAATGGACCTGGCCGGGCAGCTGCGCCGCTTCAGCGCCACCACGCGCACCCTGTTTGCCCATGCCGACGTCCGTTTCAGCCTCCTGGGCACCAGCCTGTTCTGGGGCAGCGGCTCGACCCTGCGCCTCATGCTCTTCGCCTGGGTGCCGGCCGTGCTGGGCATCATGGACAACGGTACCCCGGCCCAGCTCATGGGTGCCTTGTCCGTGGGCATCGTCCTGGGCGCCGGGGCGGCGGGCGCCTGGGTTTCCCTGGAACGGGTCAACCGCGCCCTGATCGGCGGCCTCGCCCTCGGTCCCCTGATCCTGGCCCTGGCCCTGCTGCACAACCTGGGAGCCGCCTACGCCCTAATGGCCGCCGTGGGCGCCTGCGGCGGCTTCTTCGTGGTGCCCCTGAACGCCCTGCTCCAGGAACGGGGCCACCGCACGGTCGGCGCCGGCCAGGCGCTGGCGGTACAGAACTTCGCCGAGAACCTCGCCATGCTGCTCCTGGTGGGCGCCTATTCCGCGGCGGAAGGGGCGGGCCTGCCCGTCACCCTCTCCGCGGCCGGCTTCGGTGCCCTGATCCTGGCGGCCATGCTCGCCCTGGCAGGAAGCCGGCGACGTTAGCGAAATATTTTTCGATCACGATACTCCGGCACGCATCCGCTTGCGGAACCGGAAACGCATCTGTCTTGTCTATCGCCGTGACTGCCCTTTTCCGGGGCGGCATCGGACATAACGCGAGGAAGGAAACATGACAAATTCTCGATCCCAATTTCTGACACGAAGCCTGATGGCGACGGCCGTCGCGACCACCCTGGCCGCCGGCGCCTGGGCCGGCTACACGGCAGGTGCGCCCCAGGCGGGCACGCCTGCCGCCGCGACATCGGCGGCCCAGGTTCCGGTGGCGGGGCATGCCCTGCCCGACTTTTCCGCCATCGTCGCCGCCGAGGGTCCGGCCGTGGTGAATATCAGCATCACGGGCAAGCCCATGAAGGAGCACCCCCGGATCCCGGGCATGGACCCGGACGATCCCTTCTCGCCCTTCTTCCGCCGTTTCGGCATTCCCAAGCTGCCCCAGATGCCGCACCCGGATATTCCCACGCACGCCACGGGTTCGGGCTTCATCGTCAGCAGCGACGGCATCGTCCTGACCAACGCCCACGTGGTGGATGACGCGGATGAAGTGACGGTCAAGCTCACGGACAAGCGGGAATTCAAGGCCAAGGTGCTGGGCGTGGACAAGGCCACGGACGTGGCGGTGCTGCGGATCGCGGCCAAGGGCCTGCCCACGGTGCGCATCGGCGACCCGCAGAAGGCCAAGGTCGGCGAATGGGTGCTGGCCATCGGCTCGCCCTTCGGCTTCGAGAACAGCGCGACCGCGGGCATCATTTCCGCCAAGTCCCGCTCCCTGCCGGACGAGAACTACGTGCCCTTCCTCCAGACCGACGTGGCCATCAACCCCGGCAATTCCGGCGGGCCGCTGTTCAACCTGAACGGCGAGGTGATCGGCGTCAATTCCCAGATCTATTCCCGCTCCGGCGGCTACCAGGGCCTGTCCTTCTCCATCCCGATTGACGTGGCCATGAAGGTGGAGCGCCAGATCGTAGACCACGGCAAGGTGAGCCGGGGCCAGCTGGGCGTGCTCATCCAGGGCGTGGATCAGGGGCTGGCCGAGTCCTTCGGCTTGCCCAAGGCCCAGGGCGCCCTGGTGGCGGAGGTGACCCCCGGCAGCGCGGCGGAAAAGGCGGGCGTGAAACCGGGGGACGTGATCCTCAAGTTCAACGGCAAGGACATCGCCGCTTCCCGCGATCTGCCGCCCCTGGTGGCGGACGTGGTACCGGGCACCGCGGCCAAGCTGGAAATCTGGCGCCAGGGCAAGAGCCGGGATCTGAGCATCACGGTGGGCGAAGCCAAGGAGGTTCAGGCCAAGGCGGCGGAAAAGGCCGTGGCCCACGGCAAACTCGGGCTGTCCGTGCGCCCCCTCTCCGCCGACGAAAAGCGGGATTCGGGGCTCTTCGGCGGGCTGATGGTGGAAGACAGCACCGGCCCGGCCGCCCGCGCCGGCATACGCCAGGGAGACGTGATCCTGGCGGTGAACGGCGAGTCGGTCACGAGCGTGGAGCAGTTGCGCTCGCTGGTGGCCAAGTCCGGCAAGCGCGTCGCCCTCCTCATCCAGCGGGAAGACGACAAGCTCTTCATCTCCGTGACCCCGGGCTGAGGACGCCCGGGAGCGGGCCGGCCGCGCGGGTTCTCCGGGCGGCCGTTGCCACATCGAATCAGGGCACTTCCGCCGCGGGCATGCGGGACAGGATGATGGCGGTCTTGCTCAGGAGGCCGGGGGCGGCGCGGTGGGTGTCGTAGTAGCGCGGGTTGGGCACCATGGCGGCGAGCCGGGCCGCCTGTTCCGGCGAGAGCTGGGCGGCGGAGATGCCGAAATAATGGCGCGCCGCCGCCTCGGCGCCGAAGATGCCGTTACCCCACTCGATCACGTTGAGATAGATCTCGAAGATGCGCTCCTTGTCCATCACGTTTTCCATCATGAGCGTGATGAGCGCCTCCTCGCCCTTGCGCACGAAGCTCCGGGTCGGGGTAAGAAACAGGTTCTTGGCCAGCTGCTGAGAGATGGTGGAGCCGCCCGCCACCAGCTTGCCCTTCTTCTGGTCCTTCTCCATGGCCTTCTGGATGCCCTCCCAGTCGAAGCCTTCGTGGTCGACGAACTTGGCGTCCTCGGCGGCGATGAGCGCGGCCTTGAGATTGCGGGAGATGCGGGCGTACGGCAGCCATTGCTGTTGCAGGTAGGCGTCCGGCTTCTTCTGCTTCAGTTCGGCCAGGCGGATGTCCATGAAGCGGGTATTGCCCGGGTTATAGCGCGTCCACCACAGGAGGCAGCCCAGGAACCAGAGCTGATAGAGGATGAACAGCAGCACGAGGGCCGCCAGGATGCGCTTGAGCCAGCGCCCCAGGGTCTTCATTTCAGACGCAGCATGTCGAAGACGGAGGCGGTGGGCGGGCGCACGCCGCGCCAGACGAAGAAGGCTTCCGCCGCCTGCTCGATCAACATGCCCAGGCCGTCGGCAAGATGCGCCGCACCCTGCTCCCCGGCCCGCGTGAGAAAAGGTGTGAGTCCCTTGCCATAGACCATGTCATAGGCCATGCTGCCCTCGGCGTAGAGCCCGTCCGGCAACTCGGGCGCCTGATCCGACAGGCTGGCGGCGGTGGCGTTGATCACCAGATCGAAATGCCGCCCCGCCAGTTCGGCCAGGGCGCAGGCCGTGACGCCCGCCCCCGCGCCGGAAAACAGCCGGGCCAGTTCCACGGCCTTCTCCGCCGTGCGGTTGGCGATGGTCAGGCTCTCCGGAGCCTGGGACAGCAGGGGCAGGATCACGCCCCGGGCCGCGCCGCCCGCGCCCAGGAGCAGGATGCGCCGACCCTGGATGGGAAAAGCCAGGTTGTCCCGGATGTCGGCCACCAGCCCCACGCCGTCCGTGTTGTCGCCGGAAATGCCCTCCGGGCCGATCGAGAGGGTATTCACCGCCCCGGCGGCGCGCGCGCGCTCCGACAGGCGGCCCCCACACAGGGCGTAGGCCTCCAGCTTGAAGGGCACGGTGACGTTCGCGCCCCTGCCGCCGGCGGCGCAGAAAGCCACCACCGCCGCCGGAAACCCGTCCAGGGGCGCGAGGATGGCCTCGTAACGCATGTCCTGCCCCGTCTGCCGGGCGAACTCGGCGTGAATCAGGGGCGACTTGCTGTGGGCGATGGGATTGCCGAAGACGGCGTAGGAGTCGGACATGGGCTGGAGGCTGGGGTGCAGTGGAACAGAAAAAGCAGTCAAAGGCGTTGTCTTGCAATTAACGTGGTGTACTGAATGACGGGTTCCGACCCCGAGGCGAGGTAGCCTGATGGGGAAAGCGTACGTTCAGCGTTGAGCGAAGCGAGTACGCTGCAATGCAGTGTTAGACAAATTTGTTGCATTGACGGGGGGTGCCAAAACCTGGACGCCGGCCGCCTTCAGCTTGGCCTCGCCAAGTTGTATCTCTTTGAACAGTGCGTCCAGATTTTTGCCATACTTGGCACCAATCGCGTCCTTGATGGCATGGACTTCCATCATGATTTCGTCAGTCATCGTTATTTTCTCCAAGAAGTTCCTCGGGAGTGCATATGATCGGGAGGAACAATCCGAGTTGCTCAAGATACACGGCAATCTTCTCCTGAATCACTGGATTGGCAATGTGACGGCAATTCCAGGTCAGTAGAAAATCAACGTGATGCAGTGTCGAAACAGCAATATGAAGTGCATCCTCAATCGCCTTGGCGGGAATGATGGCTTGTTCAATAAGCGATTCGGCCAAGCGAATCATGTCTTGCGTTATCGCGAGGACGGGCATCCCCTCAAGTGCCGCAAGCCTTTTCTCGGCGGCCATCGGATCGCCCGCGGCGCACTCTTGCCAGACCGCCTGAGAAACAAGAAGTTCATAGCCCGAGCGTAACTCCCACCAAGCCAGAGTGATTTGCTGATGGGCAGCACCAATAATGGTTTTACTGGGGCGCGCCGTCAAATAGCTGATGACCGAGGTTTCGACGTAGATTTTGCGCTTCATGATTTCCGCCGTAGTTCCGATAAATCGTGGTCTGCCCCTGAGATTTCTGCGGCTTCATGCGCGAGGCCCAGTGAAATGATTGATTGAGCATCAAATTCGAATCTGACCCCGATTGCTCTTGCGGCAAGCGTCATGGAGTCGGGCCGGGGAGAGTTCCAGTCCATTTGGCCAACAGAGCGCGCCGGCGTCAACGAACAATCGGCGGAAATAGGATTCGGTGCGCAAGGGTTCGAGCAAGGGGCCGGAGCGTTGCAGAAGGGAATGGCCGTCAAAGAGTCCCTCCTGCCCGTCGGAGAAAACCAGCGCAACCTGGAAATTGTCCAGGCATTTGGCTTTGAGCAGCTTAATCATCCTGATCGGCTCCTGGAAATGGCTCGCGCAAATCGGACGGAGTCCTGACTGGATGGCTGCTTCCGAGCTTACCATTGAGCGGCAGCGCCTGGCCGGCTACCGCCGTTCGTCGGAACGACACCTTCAAAACTCCAACGTTTCAGGCCGCCAATAGTTCCGGGGCGCGGGTGACTATTGGGGCGGGATTCTGCTGGGCGCGCCAAAGGTCATAATCGAGTTGCAACCCCAACCACAGTTCCGCGCGCCCGCCGCGCTCAGGCCCCAGCCAGGCCTCGATGCGCCGCGCCATCTCCGGCGAAATACCGGCGTGGCCGTTCAATACCCTGGACAAGGCCGTGCGCGTGACCCCCAACTGCTGCGCCGCCTCGGTAATCGTCAGCCCCAACGCCGGCAAGACATCTTCCTTGAGGGTTTCGCCGGGATGCGGCGGCTCAAACATGCGTCCCATGTGCCTCTCCTAGTGATAATCCTGATAGTCCACCAAAACGGCATCGTTGCCCTCGAACGCGAAGGTCAGCCGCCAGTTTCCATTCACCCAAACAGACCAGTGGCCGGCCAGGCCGTGCGTAAGTGGATGCAATTTCCACCCCGGAACATTCATGTCGTCGGGACATTTTGCCCGATCCAGATGCTTCAGTTGGCGCGCCAGCCGGGGCGCATGATGAGCTTGAATCCCCGCTTTCGAGCCCGTCTCGAAAAGTGATTGTATGCCTCGGTGGCGGAAACTCTTGATCATGTGTGTAGTATCACTTAACACCCACCCTGGGGCAAGAGGGAATCAGCAAGGAATCAGGGGCAGGTCTCGCGTTTTTTCTCTTCGTTCGTCGGACAACGATACGCCAAATCGCCAAATTCACCCATATTGGATGGACGGCCGCTTTGGTGGGCTTCCAGCACCTCAATCCGACTGGAGCTTGTCCGCGCCGGAGAAAGTCCAGGTGCGGGTGATGGAGAGGATGTCGCTGCTCTGCTTCAGCTCGGCGGGAAAGGGGCCATAGGGCGAGGCCAGGCGCACGATGCGCTTGGCCGCCTCATCCAGCAGCTTGTGCCCCGAGGAACGGCTCACCTCGACGGAATGCAGGCTGCCGTCGCTGTTGATCTCCACAGACAGCAAAAGGTTGCCGTACAACTTGCCCCGCGCCTCCTCCGGATAGTTCAGGTTGCCCACCCGCTGCACCTTGAGCCGCCAGTCCTCCACGTACTGGGCTTCCACGGCAGTGGCGGCACGGGTGCCGAAATGATTCACCCTGGGCTTCTTGTTGTAGTCGTTCACGTCCCTGGAAATCTTGGCCTCCAGGCGCGCCATGGCCAGGGCCGACTCGGCCAGGTCTACGCCACTCGTAGGTACCGCCGGCTCGGTCTGGGTCACCTTTTGCGTCTGGCGCGGAGGCAGGGGCGTGGCCACCTGCTTAACCTGGGCCAGCAGTTCGCGCTGCCGCGCCTCCAGTTCCTGCACCCGGCGGCGGCGCTGCATGAGGGTGTCACCGGTCTTTTCCTGGGCCGTGGGCGGCAGAGGCGAACTGGCGACGCGGTTGTCGTCCGTGTTGCCGCCCGCATCCAGGTTGGCCTGGGCCAGGACCTGGGCGTCCTTGGGCCGGTTGGCGCTCTTGGCGTTGACCAGCACCACCTCCAGGTTGGAGTCGCGGCGCAGGGCGGAACGGTGCGGCGAGGAGAAATGGGCCATCAGGAGGATGGCGTGCAGAACGATGGAAACGGCCAGCGCCCAGGCCAGCGTGTGCTGCGCTTGGTTTATCGCCGGAAAAGGCACGGCCGACACCCTGGACACCAGGGCGCTCAGACCTTGAACCATCCGTGACTTAGCCATGCGGGCAAATTCTACTCTTCCTGGATATCCTGATCCAAGTCCGCCTGCGCATCCGCCGCCAGGACCTCGACGAAGCGGCAACGGGCCTCAACTTCCAGGAAGTCCATGTGTTCCACCTCCAGGAGAACCCGGGTTCCCGGATGACAGGCCGGCAGTGACGGCACCTTGAGGAAGAAGGGTATGTCTTCCAGGCGCACCAGGTTTTCGCGCACCACCTTGGCCGCGGGCCTCTTCACGCCCTCCTGGCGCAGCCAGCGCAGGCACCAGTAGCGCTCCATGCCGCGCTGGAATTCGTTGTAGGCGGCATAGGTCAGCTCGAAGTCGCGCAGCGCGGAATGCAACCCCTCGGAGCGGGCGCCGAAGGGCGGCGTCTCGCCCTTGAGGTGGGCGAGCAACTGCCACTGGTTCATGAGATCCACGTAACGCCGCAGGGGCGAACTGGACCAGGCGTAACAATCCACGCCCAGGCCCTCGTGGGGCAGGGCCGCGGTGGTCATGCGCACCTTGCCCGCGGCCTGCGCCCGGTAGATGGCGGCCACCTTGGCGTCCGCCAGCAACCGGCCCCAGCTGCTGTTGGCCACGATCATGAGCTCCGCCACCAGCTTGTCCAGGGGCGAACCCCGTTGGCGCTGACCGATACTGATGCGCCCCTCGGGCTCGCTCCAGTCCACGTAGTAATTGAAATCAAGGAAATTCTGGTTGGCCGAGGGCTTGCCCCGGCCCGCCTCCAGCACTTCCGCCAGGCGCCAGAGCAGGGTCAGCTCTTCCTTGTAGGGGAAGTCCGGCCCGCCCTCGGCCAGCGTCGTTTCATTGAACACCGGCTCGATGTCGTGGTGGCGCAGGTTGGCGACCACCGGCACCTGTTCGACACGGCTGTCCCGGGCCGTGATCACCAGGTCCGGCGTCACCGTCAGGTAGAGGGAGAGGGCAGGGCAGTCCCGGCCGGCGGACAGGGTGAAACGCTCCACCGCCTCGTCCGGCAGCATGGTGATCTTGCGCCCCGGCATATAGACCGTGGACAGCCGGCTGCGGGCGATGCGGTCCAGGGCTGAATCGGGCGTCACGCCCAGACCCGGCGCGGCGATATGGATGCCGATGTGCCAGCCGCCTCCGGGCAAGGGCGTGACGGAGAAGGCGTCGTCAATCTCCGTGGTGGTGGCGTCGTCCACGCTGAAGGCCGCCACGCCTGCCCTGGGCAGGTCTTCCGGCATGGCCGGGAAATCGAAGCTGCCGAAGTCCGTTCCCTGGGGAAAGTATTCGAACAGGAAGCGGTTGAAATGGAATTCGTGGCTGGAGGGAATGGCGCCGCACTTCTCCAGCAGATGGGCGGCGGAAAGCCCCGTCTCGCCGCAAGCGGCCTCCAGGGCCTTCACCTCCAGGGTATTGCGGTCGGGTTTGTACAGAATCTGCTTGAGGAGCGGCGGGAATTCCGCCGGCAGCCGGCCGGCCGCGAGGTCGCCGGCCATGCGCGCCTGGGCCTCCGCCTGGAGGCGCTTCCTCTCCTGTCCGGCCAGCGCCGCCTTGAGGATGTCCTCGGGCGCCTTGCGGAAGCGCCCCTTGCCCTTGCGGTGAAAATACATGGGCGCGGAAAAGAGCCGCAGCAGCACGGCGCTCGCCTCCACCGACGACGGGGCATGGCCGAAGTACTCCCTGGCAAAGTCGGCAAAGCCGAATTCCTCGTCGCCGCACATCTCCCAGAGGAAATCCACCTCCAGATCCTGGCTCTCCTGCTCGCCGCGCTCCAGGAGCGCCGTCGGCCCCGGCTCGGCAAAGCGCAACAGCACGCTGGCGGCCTTGATCTTGACGCGCTTGCCGGAAGCCATCTCCACCTGGAGCGAGCTTACATTGTCGGCGAAGACCGTTCCGGCCTTGAAGCCGCCGTCCTCTTCGAACAGGACATTCATAAAAAATTCAGTGCCATAGCGTGCGGGAAGGGGCGGATTATACCTGCTGCCGGAGACATTCAAGGGCGGTTTCGGGGATAATCCCGGCCCCGGCGTCCTCCTTACTCCATTACATGACCACTTGGTTCGAACTGCCTGCCGGCATCATGTGCGAGACGGGGGTGCTACGGGTGCTGGAACCGGCGGACAGCAACCCCCTGCTGCTCCAGACCGAAATCCTCACCGGGCGTTACGGCAAGCCCTTCATCCTGGACGACGGCAAGGTCCGCCAGCTTTACTTCACCCTGCGCTACCTGCAAAGCGCCATGCGCCTGAATGCCCCCACGGCGCTGGAACTGGCCTACACGCGCAAGATGATGGGCTTCCTGCTCTTTCATCCCAAGCCCAAGCGCCTCCTGATCGTGGGCCTGGGGGGAGGGTCTCTGGCCAAGTTCTGCCACCGGCACCTGTCCCGCACCCGGATCACCGCGGTGGAAATTGACCCCACCGTGATCGCCATGGCCAGCCAGTTCTGCATCCCGAGCGACGAGCGGCTCGCCATCGTCGAGGCGGACGCCGGCGAATACCTGCCCCGGGCGGAGGCGGACACGGACGTGCTGATGCTGGACGGCTTCGACGCCGAGGGCATTTCCTCCCGCCTCAACCGGCCCGCCTTTTATGAGGCGGCCCGGCGCCGACTGCGGCCCCGGGGCGTCTTGGTGGCTAACCTGGCCGGATCGAAAGACGACTGGCAGCCCCATCTGGACATGCTCAACGCGGCCTTCGATGAACGCGTGCTGGTGGTAAGGGTGGGAGGCCAGGACAACCATATCGTCTTCGCCTCCGGAGATCCGGACTTCCCCCCTCCCTGGTCCTCCCTGGAGAAACCCGCCCGCGACCTGCAACAACGCCTGGGCCTGGATTTCCCCGGACTCCTGAAGAAACTCAAACGCTCGGCGGGACGCTGATCCCCGCGTCAGGACCCGATCACGCCTGCCTGGCGGATTTCCTCGGCCGGAATTTCCACCACCCGGTGCAGGAGCGCATGGGCGACGCGCCATTTCTGGCCCTGGGAAATTACGGTGACGGTCTTGTCGTTCAGACGCTGAACGGTGCCGCTGCGTTCCCGCTTCTCGTGATCCAGGAAGCCCACGGTGTCGCCTTCGGCCAGTTCGTGGCGGCCCAGGCCGACGTCCTTTCTCTCCCGGATGCGCACGTCGGCGCCATCCAGGTTGATGGCCGCGTAGGCGACGAGCCAACGCTTGCCATCGTCCTCATCCAGGATCAACACCTGCTTGCGGCGCAGTTCGATCACCTTGCCGTGCCGGCTGGCGTTGGCACGCGGATCAAAATACTCGATCCTCTGCCCGGCGTGCAGGCGCTGGGCGATGGCGACGATCCACCGGGGTTCGTCCAGCACCCGGTCAATCGCCGCCCGCAAGCGGTAAAGCTCGAAGCCGGAGGCCTGGTTCAGGGCGTTGAGCAGGGAAGAGAAGTCCATTTCAGTGCCTAGGGTGGGCAAAGCGTAGCGTGTCCACCAGATAACAGAGAAAGACGAATTCTACCCTGCCAACATCCGCACCGCGCCCAGGAGCAGCCGGGCGGCGCCGGACAGGACCAGGGCCACGGCCACCGACAGGCCCACGGAGGCGAAGGCGCGTTTCTTCCCCAGGGTGCGCAGCATGACCGCGAAGGTGGACACGCAGGGCACGTAGAAGGTGAGGAAGATGAGGAAGGTGGCGATCTGCACGGAGTCCAGCAGATCACCGATCTCGGGCGTGCCCAGGGCCTGCTGCACCATGGCCAGGGACAATTCCTTCCGCAGCACGCCGAACAGGATGGGTACGCCCAGGGAGGGCGGCAGGCCCAGCCACCAGTGGGTCACGGGCTCCAGGAGGGCGTTCACCGTGGCATCGGCGTGCCAGTGTTCCAGCAGGGCGAGCACGATGCTGCCGGCCACCAGGAGCGGAGTGACGATGGTCACGATGTCGCTGGTGCGCTCCCAGGTGGTGGCGAGCAGGGGCCGCCACTTGGGCAGGGCATAGGGCGGAATGGTCTGCACCACGCCCGGGCCGGCGGCGCCATAGCGCCGGGCCAGGAGGCGCCCGGCCAGGGCGATCACCAGCAGGTTGAGCGCGAAGAGACCCAGCACGCCGCCCACCCCCAGGTATTTGCCGCCCACCGCCAGCATGATGGCGGAGCGTGCCGAACAGGGCACGAAGGTGATGAGCAGCGCCGCCACCACCCGCTCCCGCCCCGAGGAGGACTGGGTGGCCGCCGTGATGGCGGGCACATTGCAGCCCAGGCCCAGGAGGAAGGGCACGGCCACGCCGCCGTGCAGGCCGATATGGTGGAAACCCCGGTCCACCACGAAGGCGACCCGGTGCATGACCCCGGATTCCTCCAGGGCGACGAGCAGCATGACCAGGGGCAGCATGTAGGGCAGGACGATGCCCGCCAGGCCCACCATGCCGTCCGCCACGGCCCGGCCTATGACCCCCGCGGTGGAAGCCGGCTGCCAGGTGGCGACCCAGGCGCCCAGGGGCGCGGAGGACACCCGGTCTATGGCCGTGCTCACCTCGAACACCATGAACAGCACCAGGCCGAAGACCGCCAGGCTGCCCAGGAGGCCCCAGTGGGGATGAAGAAAGAGTTCGTCCAGGGCGTGGCGCCAGTTGAAACGCCCCTCCCGGTGCCCCTGCCGGGTCACCGCCTCGTAGAGCACGGCGGCCCGGTGGTGGCGATCGGCGTGCAGCTCCTCCGCCAGGGGCCGCGGCAGGCGCCGGGAAATGTCGGCCACCACCGAGGCCAGCCGCTCGGGCAGTCCCGGCACCAGCCGCTCGATCAGTTCCAGGGTAGCCTTGTCGCCCGCGGCGATGCGCATGAGCAAGAGGGGCCGGGGCAATTGCAGGCCGTCGTCAATCTCGGGCCGTGCCAGGAGCGGACAGAGCGCCTCCAGGCTGGCGACGATGTGGGGACTGGCCGGCTGCGGCAGGGGGCAAAGCTTCTTGCGGGCCGCGTCCAGCGCGGCCTGGAACAGGGCGCTGATGCCCTTGCCCATGTGGGCGATGGTGGGCACCACCGGCGCACCCAGCCGCTTTGACAATTCCTCGACGTTGATGCGCAGGCCCTTGGCGCCCGCCTCGTCCAGCCGATTCAGGGCGATCACCAGGGGCCGCCCGAGCATGGCCAGCTCCTGGCTCAGTTCCAGTTCCCGTTCCAGCGCCGTGGCATCCAGCACCTGGATCAACACGTCCGGCTGGCTGACGCCCCCCAGTCCCGGCACACCGCGCAACAGATGGTCGGCCAGCGCCTGTTCCCCGGCATCCCGCGCCATGAGGGAATCCAGGGAGGGCAGATCCGAGAGCCAGGCCTGCTCGACGCCGATTTCCACCAGGGACTCGCGCCAGGCCAGGAGGCCATCGAAGGCGCTGCGCCCACGCACCTCCGTGCTGGCCACGGCCTCGAACAGGGTGGTCTTGCCCGTGCCGGGCCGGCCCACGAGGGCGATGCGTGGCGCCTGTCCGCCGCGGCGGATGGGACCGCGCAACGGAAACGTATGGAGGGCCAGGGACATGGTGGGAAGCGGTGAGCGGTGAGCGGTGAGCGGTGAGCAGGAGATCGCTCACAAATGATAACGGTTCTCAATAGATCAGGCAAGCCGATGGCCTGGCCGTGGCAAAACCTTCGGTGCCATCGCCGGATGGTAGAATTTCCAGCCTCAACGATACAACAGCCGGGCGAAGCATACCCGGAACCGGAACCATGCAGACCGCCGCCATACATTTCGATCGTTTCAACACCCTCTCCGACGCCGACGCCCATGAGCGCATCCGGGCCGCGCGGGAACGCCTGGGCAAAAAGGCGGTCATCCTCTGCCACCATTACCAGCGGGCCGACGTGTATCAGCACGCCGATCTCACGGGCGACTCCTTGAAGCTCTCGCGCAACGCCAGCCAGACGGATGCGGAATGGATCGTGTTCTGTGGCGTGCATTTCATGGCCGAGGTGGCGGACATCATGTCCCGGCCCGAGCAGATTTCCATCCTGCCGGACATGGCCGCCGGCTGCTCCATGGCCGACATGGCTTCCTTGGCCAAGGTGGAACGCTGCTGGCGCGAGTTGTCCGAGGTGCTGGACCCGGACGAGGTGGTCACGCCCGTCACCTACATCAATTCCAGCGCCGACCTGAAGGCCTTCTGCGGCGAGCACGGGGGCATCGTGTGCACCTCCAGCAACGCGCCCAAGATCCTGGAGTGGTCCCTGGCCCGGCGGGAAAAGGTGCTGTTCTTCCCCGACCAACACCTGGGGCGCTGGAGCGGCTACAAGCGCGACATCCCCATGGACGAGATGATGGTCTGGGATCCGGACCTGGAGATGGGCGGCCTCTCCCCCGCGGAAATCAAGAAGGCGAAACTCTTCCTGTGGAAGGGCCACTGCTCGGTGCACCAGATGTTCCAGCCCGGCCACATCCTGCGCTTCCGGAACGAACACCCGGACGGCCTGGTGGTTTCCCACCCGGAATCCTCCTTCGAGGTGTGCCGCCAGTCGGATTACGTCGGCTCCACGGAGCACATCATCAAGGTCGTGAAGGAATCCGCCCCCGGCACCCGCTGGCTGGTGGGTACGGAATTGAACCTGGTGCAGCGCTTGGCCGAGGAAGTGAAGGCAGAGGGCAAGATCGTGCAGTTCATGGCGCCCACCGTGTGCATGTGCTCCACCATGCAGCGCATAGACCCCCAGCACCTGGCCTGGACCCTGGAGAACCTGGCGGAGGGCAAGGTAGTGAACCGCATCACGGTGCCGCCCCACGAAGCCGTGCTCGCCAAGCTGGCCCTGGAGCGCATGCTGGAAGTTTCCTGAGCCGGCATAGGGCTCCGTAGGTCGGGCTTCAGCCCGACAATATCGCCGGTTCTCCGAAATGTCGGGCTGAAGCCCGACCTACAAGGGCCTTCGGCGCGCAGGATGGACAAGCCAAAGGCGCATCCACCGTTGTCCCGGAATAGGTGGGCACGGCCTCCGGCCTTTGCCCACCCACCGCCCTACACCTTCGCGGGTGAATTATGTCTATAATGGCCATCAAACATAGACATGAAGGAGCCCACCATGTCCTGGAACATCGCTCAAGCCAAGCAACAGCTCTCTGAAGTCCTGCGGCTGTCCGCCGAGGAGCCGCAGATGATCTATAACCGCGACCGTTGCGTGGCCTCGGTGATTGATGCCGCCACCTTCAAGGCCTTCGAGGAATGGCGCAAGGAGGCCTCGAAGAAGACCCTGGGCGAGGAATTCGCCGAGTTGCGTCAAATTGCCAGCGAGGAAAGTTACGAACTGCCGACCCGGCCGCGCCCGGAGGTCGGGCGCCCGAATGCTTTCATAGCGATGCTGGAGGAGGCAGACGGCGATGCGCGTCCTGCTTGATACCAACATCATCAGCGAACTGTGCCGTCCGCGCCCCGATGTGGGTGTGACGGCCTGGGCGGCGCGGGAATCGGCCCATGCCATTTCCGCCGTGACGGTGGACGAAATCATGTTCGGCCTCACCTGGCGTTCCAACGGACGTGTCGCCACGTGGTTCGATGCCTACCTGTCGCGCCATCCCGTGTTGCCGGTGACGCTTGAGATTGCCCGCCGTGCCGGCGAACTGCGCGGCGCCTTTGCCGCGCGTGGCATCACCCGCAGCCAGCCCGACATGCTCATCGCCGCCACCGCGCAAGTCCATGCCTTGACCTTGGTGACGCGCAACACCAGCGATTTCGCCGGCTGCGGCATCCCCGTGCTCAACCCGTTCTCCGTCTGATGGTGGTAGGTCGGCCATCAGGCCGACATGTCGGGATAAATCCCGACCTACAAATCTACAGCCCCCGCCCCAGGGTGGCGATGGCGATCGTGGCGAGGCCCAGGATCAGGTTGGTCGCCACTAGGCGGCGCATGCGGTTCAGAGCCGCCGCCGCGTCCGGCCACATGCCGGCATCCACCGCGCGCTTGAAGGCGCCGTAAGGAACCGTGAACAGGTAGAGATAGATCGCCACCATCGCGCAGCCCGTGGCCAGCATCAGGTGCCAGCTCACGGGCGCACCCTTCATGCCGGTGCCGGCGAACCCCAGGAAGCCCGTGGCCAGGATGAGCAGCACAGCCGCCCACACCCAGGGAAAGAAACGCGCGAAAATACCCCGCCAAAGCTTGAGCCTCAGGGGCGGCTCCAGCACTTCGATGGCCGTCGGCCGCAGCACCATGTGGGCGAAGAACATGCCGCCGACCCAGACGACGACGGCCAGGACGTGGGCAAACAGGATCAGGGCTTGGGGGTTCATGGGTTTATCCTTGTTTTATTGGAACGCCGAACTTACCACGACCGAACCAGGCAGGGCATCATGAAGGACCATACGCTGCACGTCGCGACCTACAACATCCACAAGGGATTTTCCCAGTTCAACCGGCGCATGGTCGTGCACGAACTGCGGGAACGCCTGCGCAGCCTGGGTCCGGACATCGTTTTCCTGCAGGAGGTGCAGGGGCTGCACCTGGGGCATGCCGAGAAGCACGACGACTGGCCGGACCAGCCGCAGCACGAGTTCCTGGCCGAAGACACGTGGCGCGACACCGCCTACGGCGGCAACGCCCTCTACGACCACGGGCACCACGGCAATGCCATCCTCAGCGCCTTTCCCATTCTCGTCTCCGCCAACCAGGACATCTCCGACCATCGCCTGGAAAAGCGCGGTCTGCTGCATTGCGAACTGGGCGTTCCCGGCCTCGCCTCCCCCCTGCATTGCGTGTGCGTGCACCTGGGCCTCCTGGGGCGCAGCCGCAAACGGCAGATGGAGGCGCTGGCCCTGCGCATGGAACAACTGGTGCCGCCGGAGGCGCCGCTCATCATCGCCGGCGACTTCAACGACTGGCGCAATCGGGCCGACGACCTGCTGTGCGAACGCCTCGGTCTGGTGGAGGTGTTCGGTGGCGCCGTGGGGCGTCCGGCGCGCAGTTTTCCCAGCACCCTGCCCCTGTTCCGGCTGGACCGCATCTACGTCCGGGGCATGGCTGTCCGGAGCGCGCAGGTGCACTTCGGCCCGCCCTGGTCGGAGATTTCCGACCACGCCGCCCTTTCGGCCCGGCTGGCCCTGACCCCCTGAACGCCTCGATCCATGCGCGGCGACCACTACCATTTCACCCCGGGCAACAGGGTGGAACTGCTGGAAACCGGGAGCGAATACTTCCCCGCCCTGTGCCGCGCGATTGACGCGGCAAGGCTGGAAGTCCACCTGGAAAGCTACATCTTCGAGGACGACGAGACCGGCCACCGGGTGGCCGACGCCCTGTCCCGCGCCGCCCGGCGCGGCGTGAAGGTTCACGTGCTGGTGGATGGCTTCGGCGCCAGCCGCTTCCCGCGCACCCTGGCGCCCGGGCTGATCGGAGCGGGCGTGGAGGTCCGGGTGTTCAGGCCCCATATTTCCCCGTTCACCCTGCGGCGCCACCGCCTGCGCCGCCTGCACCGCAAGGTGGTGATCGTGGATGGCGCGCTGGCCTTCGTCGGCGGCATCAACATCATTGACGACATACCTAATCCGGGGCAGACGCCCCCCCGCTACGACTACGCCGTGGCGGTGTGCGGCCCGATGGTGGGGGACGTGCTGCACTCCTGCCGCCGCCTCTGGGCCTTGGTGAACTGGGCAAGCCTGCGAAGGCGGCAGCGCATGCCGGTGCCCGTGCTGGCGGACATCCGGCCCGTGGGCGACATGGAGGCCCGTTACGTGGTGCGGGACAATATCCGGCACCGGCGCGACATCGAGGAGGCCTACCTGGAAGCCATCGCCTCGGCGCGGGAAGAGATCATCCTGGCCAACGCCTATTTCCTGCCCGGCCTGCGCTTTCGCCATGCGGTCCTCGCCGCCGCGGCGCGCGGGGTCAAGGTGACGCTCCTGCTCCAGGGGCGGGTGGAATACCTGCTGCTCCACTTCGCCACCCGCGCCCTCTATGGCCACTTCCTGGCCTCCGGCGTGCGCATCTTCGAATATCACAGGAGCTTCCTGCATGCGAAGGTGGCCGTGGTGGACGGCCGCTGGGCCACCGTCGGTTCCAGCAACATTGACCCCTTCAGCCTGCTCCTGGCGCGGGAGGCGAACGTGGTGGTGCGGGACGCCGCCTTTGCCGGCCGCCTGCGCGCCAGCCTGCGGCGGGCCATGGAAACGGGTGCCCGGGAACTGAAGCCCGAGGACTGGGAACACCGCCCCTGGCACCGCCGGGCCTTCACCTGGCTGGCCTACGGCCTGGTGCGCCTCATGATCGGCCTCGCCGGCCAGGGCGGACGGAACTGAGCGCACGCGGCAAGGACCGGCGCCGGCCTAAAGCCTCGTCAGCCCAACAGGCAGCCGTTGCGAAAATCGCTCACCGCCTGGTAGATTTCCCGGTCGGTGTTCATGACGAAGGGGCCGTATTGGGCAATGGGCTCGTTCAGCGGCTGGCCCGCAATCAGCAATACCCGCGCGTCCTCCCCGGCTTCGATCACCACGCCATCGGCCGCCGGCTCGTTGGCGAGTATGGCCATGCGTTGCACGGGCACCGCGTCCCCGGCAATGCCGACTTCGCCGCGGTAGACATAGACGAAGGCGTTATGCCCCGGCGGCAGGGACTGGGTAAAGCGGCCGCCAGCGGGCAGATGCAGGTCCAGGTAAAGCGGCGCCGTGGCGGCACGAGTGACCGCCCCCGCGATGCCATGGCTCTCCCCCGCGATCACCGTCACCGCAACCCCCTCGTCGGTAACGAAACGGGGCAGGGCGGCGGCGGGAAAATCCCGGTACCAGGGTGCGGCCATCTTGTCCCCGCTCGGCAGATTCAGCCAGAGCTGGAAGCCCTCCATGACGCCCTCCTCCTGCTGCGGAATTTCGGAGTGGATCACCCCTCGCCCCGCCGTCATCCACTGCACACCCCCGTTTTCCAGCAAGCCTTCGTGGCCGGCACTGTCCCTGTGCCGCATCCGGCCGGCGATCATGTAGGTCACCGTCTCGAAGCCCCGGTGGGGATGATCCGGGAAGCCGGCGATGTAGTCGTCCGGGTCATCGCTGCCGAAGGCATCGAGCATCAGGAAGGGATCGAGCCGGCGTTGCAACGGCTGGGTCAGCACGCGGGTCAGCTTCACGCCGGCGCCGTCGGAGGTTTCCTTGCCGACGACCAGCCGCTCGACGCGACGCGACTGGCGGACTTGTTCCGGGTGGGTAAGGGGATTCGTCATGGTCATGTCCTTTGCGAATTGGAGAATACTCAGGTCGGGGCGAGGGCCGCGGCCAGGTCCGCATCGGCCTGGGCAAACCCCTGCCGTGCCGCCTCCGGTCCCATGTTCAGCCCTTCCGCGTAGATGAAATGCACGTCGGTGATGCCCAGGAAGGCCAGGACGGTCTTCAGGTAGGGCACCTGGCTGTCCGCCTCGGTGCCGCGGTAGCGGCCGCCCCGCGCCAGGCCGACATAGACCTTCTTGCCCTTGACCAGGCCTTCGGGCCCCTTCTCGGTGTAGCGGAAGGTGACGCCGTTGCGCGCGATGGCATCAATCCAGTTCTTGAGTTGCGCGGGAATGCCGAAGTTGTACATGGGCACCCCGAGGACGATCACGTCGGCAGCCTGGACTTCGGCGATGAGCGCGTCGTCCAGCGCCACGCGCGCCGCCTGTTCGGCACTGCGCTCACCGGCCGGAGTGAACAACGCGCCGAGCACCGCTTCATCCAGAAGCGGATGGGGGGTGAGGGCAAGATCGCGAACCGTCAGGGCCGCGCCGGGCCTGGCCGATTGCAGTCGAGCGACGATGGTTTGCGCGATGCGGGTGGAGTTGGCGCCTTCGCGGCGGGCGCTGGCATTGACTTGCAGGATGTTCATCGGTTTCTCCTTGGGGTTGTTCAGTGCATGGGAAGCACTATATTGACTCTTCCCATGGATGATAAGCCGGCAAATCGGCTAACATTGTTCCTTACATGGAACAATACGAACCCAACGACCTTCTGATTTTCGCCCGCGTGGCCGAGGCCGGCAGTTTCAGCCGTGCGGCCGAACGGATGGGTTTGCCCAAATCCACGGTATCGCGCCGCATCTCCCTGCTGGAAGAGCGCCTGGGGGAGCGCCTGATACTGCGCACCACCCGCCGTCTGACGCTCACCGAATTCGGCCATCAGTTGCTGGAGCACGCACGTCAGGTGGCGGCCGAAGTTGAGGCGGTCACCGCCCTGAGCGAGCACCGCCGGGCGCGCCCCAGCGGACGGTTGCGGGTGTCCATGCCCAGCGACTTCGCCACCCTGTTGCTGACGGACATGCTGGCGGCGTTCATCGCTCTCCACCCGGCGGTGTCTCTGGAACTCGACCTGTCCCCGCGGCGCGTCGACCTCCTGGGCGAGAACTTCGATCTGGCGGTGCGCATGGGGGATCTGCCCGACGACAGCCTGCTGGCCGCGCGCCGTATCGCGGTGTTTCCGGGCGGTCTTTACGCCGCGCCCGCCTACCTGGCCGACCGGGGGGAACCCGCTTCCCCCGACGAACTGCTCCAGCACGACGCCCTGCGTCTGCTCGGGCGCAACGGCGAGGCCGCCGGATGGACCCTGGAGTGGGGTGAGCGCCGCTGGCAGGGTGTGCCACCGGGGCGCGCCACGGCGAATTCCCCGGAACTGCTGTTGGGCCTGGCACGCGCCGGTGCCGGGATCGCCGCCGTCCCGGATTACTTCGCCGCGCCCGGCGTGCGCCGAGGGGAACTGCGCCGCCTGCTCCCCGACTGGCGCCTGCCCCCATTCACCGCCTGGGCCGTATTTCCCGGCCGCAGGCTGATGCCGACGAAAACAAGGGCGTTCATCGAGATGCTCCAATCGGCCCTGTCCACCACGGACTGGGACACTTACCCGAGCCCAACCTGAGCATTTCCGGGAAATAGCCCACGGAAACCGCCCGTATCCCTTCCGCCCTCGACTCCGGGCTCCCCGCTGGCCTATAATCCGCTCGCCGCACCCATTCCGGTGCGGTTTTGTCGTTGAAGGTGCCCGAAAGGCGTCAGCCCCAGGGTTAAACGGGAAACAGGTGAGCCCGCCCAAATCGGAGCAATGCCTGTGCTGCCCCCGCAACGGTGAGCGAGTGTGGGTCCATCGTGCCAAGCCCCCCAAGGGCCGGCGACCACTGGGAATCTCCCGGGAAGGTGATGGATCAGGACTCGTGAGCCCGGATACCGGCCTCGCGACCCAGTACGGAATTGCCGCGGGGAAGCGGCGGCCGGCGCATCGAGTTTTCCCGATTCCGCTCAAGTCACTCCCCGGCGTTCCGTTTTCGTTCGCCATCCGCCGGCTTGCGGGGACGCCCGCCGGCAAAAGGGAGTCATCCATGCATCACAGAGAAAAACTGGCGGTCATCGCCGTCACATCCGTCCTTTGCGCCTTTTCGACCGCGACCCTCGCGGACGACGAACTGGGCACCGTCATGGTGACCGCGACACGCCAGAAACAACGGGTCAGCGATGCGCTCGCGGACGTGAGCATCATCAGCAGGGCGGAAATCGAGCAGGCGGGGCAAACGACCCTGGTGGAACTGCTGGCCCGCCAGGCCGAGATTCAGACCTACAGCAGCGGCGGCGCCGGAAAACTGGGCGCCACTTACATTCGCGGCGCCAACAGCAACCATACCCTGGTCTTCGTGGATGGCGTGCGCATGGGCACCGCGACGGCGGGTACCCCCTCGCTGGAACAGATTCCCCTGTCCCAGATTGACCACGTCGAGATTCTGCGCGGACCGGGCTCCGCCTTGTATGGCGCGGATGCCATCGGCGGCGTGATACAGATCTTCACCAAGCGCGGCGAAGGCAGGCCTGCGCCGGAATTGTTCGCCGGGGCCGGGGGCAACGGCACCCGGAATCTGGCCGCCGGTTTCTCGGGCGCCGCCGACGCCCTGAGCTACAGCCTGCGCACCGGTTACGACAGCACGGACGGCATCAAGGCGATCAGCGACAAGGGCAAGCAGCCCTACAGCTACGACCCGGCGCGCACGGCGGATGGCTTCCGCAACGCCAGCGTAACCGGCAGTCTGGCTTTCCGTCCCGCGGCGGGACACGAACTCGGTGCGACACTGTTTCATACCGACGGCAGGAACTGGTATGAGGGAGGTCCCGGCTTCGACACCCGTGCCGATGTGTCCCAGTCCGCGTACAGCGTGTACAGCCGCGACCGCTTCACGGATGCCTGGACCAGCACCCTGCGTTTGTCCGAGTCCGTGGACGATTCCAACACCTTCGCCTCCTATTCCCCCACGGGCTCCCGCTACAAGACGACCCAGGACCAGGCGAGCTGGCAGAACGACGTGCGTACCGCCGTCGGCAGCGTCATGGTGGCGCTGGAGAGCCTGCAACAGAAGGCCCTGGCGCAAGGAAGCTACGACACCCGCCGCACCATAAATTCCGCCCAGTTAGGCTGGACGGGCCGATACGGCGCTCACCGCCTGCAGATCAACCTGCGCAACGACGACAACAGCCAGTTCGGCGGCAAGACCACGGGGTACGGCGCCTATGGCTACCAGATCACCCCGGCCCTGCGTGCCGCCGTTTCTATGGGAACTGCGTTTCACGCCCCGAGCTTCAACGATCTTTACTATCCCGGCTACAGCAATCCCAGCCTGAAGCCGGAAAACGCCCGCAACAAGGAAGGGAGCCTGGTTTGGGAAGAAGGCACGAGCCTCTTGAGGTTGAGCATCTTCGACAATCAGGTGAGCGACATGATCGTGAGCAGTGCCAGCACGGGCTACATCCCGCAGAATGTCAGCCATGCCAGCCTGCAAGGCGAAAGCCTCAGCGCCCAGGCCACTCTCGCCGGACTGGATGCGGGCGGCAGCCTGGATTACCTGGATGCCCGCAACAGCGACACCAACAAGCGCCTGCCCCGGCGCGCCATGCAGCAGGTCAACCTGCACCTGGGCAAGACACAGGGCGCATGGTCCCTGTTGGGCGAGTTCCAGGCCGTGGGCAGCCGTTTCGACAGCACGACGGAAACCAATCGCATGGGTGGTTACGCCTTGCTGAACCTGGTCGCCCGCTACGCCGCAAACCGGGACTGGAGCGTCGAGGGTCGTGCCAACAACGTCTTCAACCGCCAATACGAGACGGCCTGGGGCTATGGTACCCCCGGCGCCAATCTCTTCGTCGGTGTGCGCTACGCTCCGAAGTAACGCAAGCCCCATGCCCTCCCGCCGCCGCGCCTTCCTGGTCATCCTGCTGCTGCTGTTCGCCACGGCGGGGGCGGTGGCGGGATCGCTGGCGGTGGGGAGCCTGGCCCTGACGCCGACGCAACTGCTGGATGCCCTCCGGGGCGGCGCCGATTCCGGCCTGGCGGGGCAGGTGCTGTGGTCCCTGCGCCTGCCCCGGACCTTCGCCGCCCTGGCCTGCGGCGGGCTCCTGGCGCTTGCCGGTGCGCTGATGCAGGTCCTGCTGAAGAATCCCCTGGCGGACCCCTATGTGCTGGGGGTGTCCGGCGGCGCCTCGGTCGGGGCGCTCTCGGCCCTGTTCTTCGGCCTGCCCCTCTTCTTTCTGCACGCGGGCGCCTTCGCCGGCGCGCTCCTCGCCATGCTGCTGGTGTTCGGCCTGGCCCACGGTGACGGTTCCTGGACCCAGACGCGCCTCTTGCTCACCGGCGTCATCGTCGCCGCCGGCTGTGGCGCCGTGCTCACCCTGCTGCTGGCCCTGGCGCCGGAAGCCTCCCTGCGTGGCATGCTGTTCTGGCTCATGGGCGACCTGTCCCAGGCGCCCGCGCCCTGGGCCGCCCTGGTCCTGATGCTGCTGGCCGTGCTCGCCCTCCTGCCCTGGGCACGGGATCTGAACCTCCTGACCCGGGGCGAGCTGAGCGCCCGCTCCCTGGGCGTGCCGGTGGAGAAGCTGCGAGTCTTCATCTATCTCCTGGCGTCGCTCCTCACCGCCGTGGCCGTGAACCTGGCGGGGGCCATCGGCTTCGTCGGCCTGATGGTGCCGCACCTGGTGCGCCTGGCGGTGGGCAACGACCAGCGCCTGCTGCTGCCCGCCTCCATGCTGGCGGGCGGCACCCTCCTGGTGGTGGCGGACACCCTGGCGCGCAGCCTCATCGCCCCCCGACAGTTGCCCGTGGGCGTGCTCACCGCCCTCATCGGCGTGCCCTCCTTCCTCTGGCTCCTGGCACGCCAGTCTTCGCGGAGCCGCAAATGAACAAAAGAGCTTCACCGCAGAGGCGCGGAGGCGCTTTTTTGTCGGTAAGCGGTAAGCAGCAAGCGGTCAGCGTTTTCGATCCTGAGCCTCTGTTTTCCGCTTACCTCTCACCAATTACCGTCTCTCCGGAGATTCCTCAGCGCCTCTGCGGTTCAAATCATGGGTGATTCGTCGCTATTGGCGGCCCACGAACTCGATGTTGCCATCGGCGGCAGGACGCTGGTGCGCCGGCTCGAACTGTCCCTGGAGGCGGGCGAGACCCTGGCCATCCTGGGGCGGAACGGCACGGGCAAGACGACCCTGCTCCATACCCTGGCGGGCCTCCTGGCGCCGCGCTCCGGCACCGTGGCACTGGACGGCCGGTCCTACGCGCACCGGGACGCACGGGAGACGGCCCGGCTGCGGGGCCTGCTGGCCCAGAGCCAGGTGGACGCCTTTCCGGCCACGGTGCTGGAGACGGCACTGGTGGGCCGCCACCCCCATCTGGGCCGCTGGGCCTGGGAGGGCGAAGCCGACGCCGCCATCGCCCGACAGGCGCTGGCGGCCGTGGGACTGTCGGAGTTGGAGATTCGCCCGGTGCATACCCTCTCCGGGGGCGAGCGCCAGCGCCTGGCCATCGCCGCCCTGCTCGCCCAGCAAACCCGGCTCTACCTGCTGGACGAACCCACCACCCACCTGGACCTGAACCACCAGATCGCCATGCTGGATCTGGTGAGCCGCTACGCCGGCCAGTGCGGCGCCGGCTTCGTCATCGTCCTGCACGACGTGAACCTGGCGCTGCGCTACTGCCGCCGGGCCCTGCTCCTGTTCGGCGAGGGCGCCTGGCGCGAGGGTCCGGTGGACGAGGTTCTGACGGCGGAGAGCCTTTCCGAACTCTACGGCCATCCCCTGCGGGAACTCCGGGACGGCGAGCGCAGGCTGTTCGTGCCGGTGTAGGGTAGGTCGGGATTCGTTCCGGCATCGGCCGTCGTGCATGCTCTTGTCGGACTGAAGCCCGACCTACGGTCCGACGGCGGTCGGGGATGCGCATACCTCGTAGGTCGGGCTTCAGCCCAACATCGGCGCCAGTTACATTCTTGTCGGGTTAAAAACCGACCTACGGCCCGATCAACAGCCCGACCTACGGCCGCCGGCCGCGGGCGGTTTCCAGCTGGGTGCACAGGCGCTCGGCGCCATCCAGGATACGTATCGTGGCCCGGTGCAGGAAGTCCGGCGGGATGAAGAACAGGTTGTCCCGGGAAGTGGCGGTCAGTTGCTTCCAGCGCTTCCAGGCGTCCAGCCAGTCCGGCCGGGCTTCCGCCATGCCGCTGGCCACGATGACTTCCGGGTTGGCCACCACCACCGCTTCCTCCGCCACGGCAGGAGCCAGCTGGGCCAGGCTCCCGAAGACGTTCTCGCCGCCGCACAGCTTGATGACGTCAGCGATGATGTGCTCGCCGTTCACCGTCAGGAGCGGCTGGTTCCAGACCTGGTAGAAGGTGCGCACCGGCGGTCTGCCGCCGTAGCGCGCCTTGAGCCCCGCCTGGCGCGCACGAAAGTCCCGGGCCGCCGCCTTCGCCACGGCTTCCGTGCCGGTGAGCCGGCCCAGGCGCTCGATCTCGCCGGCCACGTCGTCCAGGTGCTTCGGCTGGCTGACATAGACAGGGATGCCCAGGGCGCGCAGCTTGGCCAGATGGGCGCGGGCGTTGCCGCTCTCCCAGGCCAGCACCAGGTCGGGCTTCTGCGCCAGGATGGCCTCCAGGTCTGCCCGGTCGGAACTGCCGACCCGGGGCAGCTTCTTCGCCGCCTCCGGCCAGTCGCTGTAGTCCACCACGCCCACCAGACGCCCGCCGGCTCCGGCGGCATAAAGATTTTCGGTGAGGTGGGGCGCCAGGGAGATGATGCGTCGGGCGGGCGCCGCCAGCCGCACCGTCTGACCCACATCGTCCGTGACGGCGATGTCGGCCCAGGTGGGGGAACACAGGAACAACAGGGGAAGAAGAAGGAATCTGGCCATGGGATAATCGGGGCCTCAAGGAAACCGGGATTCTACATGCGCAGCGACACCTTCATGATCCAGGGCACGACTTCCGACGCCGGCAAGACCACCCTGGTGGCGGGGCTGTGCCGGGTGCTGAAGCGCCGGGGCATTAAGGTGGCGCCCTTCAAACCGCAGAACATGGCCTTGAACAGCGCCGTCACGGAAGACGGCGGCGAGATCGGCCGGGCCCAGGCGCTTCAGGCCCAGGCGGCGGGCGTCGCCCCCCACAGCGACTTCAACCCGGTGCTCCTGAAACCCTCCAGCGACGTCGGCGCCCAGATCATCATCCACGGCAAGGCTCGCCTGGACATGGATGCCCGGGCCTACCACGAGTACAAACCGAAGGCCATGGCCGCCGTGCTGGAGTCCTTCGCGCGGCTCACGGCGCAATACGAGGCGGTGCTGGTGGAAGGGGCGGGCAGCCCGGCGGAGATCAACCTCAGGGACCGGGACATCGCCAACATGGGCTTCGCGGAGGCCGTGGACTGCCCGGTGATCCTGGTAGCGGACATTGATCGGGGCGGCGTGTTCGCCCACCTGGTGGGCACCCTGGAACTCCTTTCCGAATCCGAGCAGGCACGGATCGTCGGCTTCGTCATCAACCGCTTCCGCGGCGACATTTCCCTGCTGCAACCGGGCCTCACCTGGCTGGAGGAACGCACGGGCAAGCCGGTGCTGGGCGTCGTGCCTTACCTCATGGGCCTGCATCTGGATGCGGAAGACGCCCTGCCCCGGCAAGCCTCCGGTGGCGCCGATTCGAAACTGACCGTGGTGGCACCGGCCTTCCCGCGCATCTCGAACGCCACCGACTGCGACCCCCTGCGCCTGCACCCGGAGGTGAATTTTCGCTTCGTGGCCCCGGATGAGGCTCCGCCGCCCGCCGACCTGATCGTACTGCCCGGCAGCAAGGCGGTGCAGATGGATCTGAACTGGCTCAGGGAGCAGGGCTGGGAGGCCCATATCCGGCGCCACCTGCGCTATGGCGGCAAGCTCATCGCGCTTTGCGGCGGCCTACAGATGCTGGGCAAGTCCCTGCACGACCCCCTGGGCCTGGAAGGCACCCCCGGCAGCGCGAACGGCCTGGGTCTGCTGGATTTCGAGACCACCCTGGACGCGGAGAAGCAGTTGGTGAACGTGACGGGAAGCCTGTGCCTGCCCGGCGCCCCGGCCGTGACGGGCTACGAGATCCACATGGGCGTCACGTCCGGCCCGGCCCTGGAGAGGCCGGCCGTCCTGCTGGAGGGCGGGCGGCCGGATGGTGCGATCAGCGCGGACGGCCAGATACTGGCCAGCTACGTGCATGGTCTCCTGGATCAGCCGCAAGCCCTGTCCGCCCTGCTTGCCTGGGCCGGCCTGGAAAACCCCATCCCAATGGACGTAAACGCCCTGCGCGAAGCCGCCCTGGACCGGCTGGCGGACACCCTGGAAGAATGCCTGGATTGGGAAAGACTGGCGCCCTGGCTGCCGGTGGGGCCGGATGTCGGGTTACGGCCTTCGGCCTGACCCGACCTAGGCAACGTCCTTCTCGATCAGTCCGGCAGCGCGATGCGGTTGTCGGTGCTGAACTGGTAATCGCGGAAGATGTGCTCGGCGGAGAGCGACTGATAGCTGCCGTCCTCGTTCTTCCGGGTGGTGTCCTTGAGGCGGTAGGTGTAGTGGCCGCAGGTCCACAGATCGAAGTTGCGCATGTGGGTGCACAGGCAGGTCTTGTCCCACACCTTCACCTTCTTGGCGCCCGGATGGGCCGCCACCTCCCGGTTGTAGGCGTCAATGTAGGAACAGTGGCCCTTGGAGTCCAGGATGTAGCCGAAGGCCTCGCAGTTCGGGTGGATGCCGTTGCCGATGGCCGGGCTGCCCTTCAGCATGCGCATGGGGTAGCCGGTGGGGGAGATCTGGTTCACCTCGATGCTCTCCTCGCTGGCCTTGAAATACTCCTGCTGCACCTCGGGCGGCAGGCCGCATTCCTTGGCCACGGTAAAGCGCGTCGCCACCTGCACGGCGGCACCGCCGTTCTCCAGGAAAGCCACGGCGTCCGAGCCGGTGAAGATGCCACCGGCCGGGATCAGGGGAATGTTCAACTTCTCGGCCCAGAGCCAGGTCTGGATTTCGGCGACGATGGTGGCCAGATCGTACTGCGCCCAATCCATGCCGAAGCCCAGGTGGCCGCCGGCCAGGGGGCCCTCGATCACCACGTAGTCCGGCAGGCGGTTGGTACGGGCGGTCTTCTTGATGAAGAGTTGCAGGGCACGCAGGGAGGAGACGATGATGCCCAGCTTCACATCCCGGAAGCGCGGGTGATCCTCGATCAGGCCGAAGGAGCCCAGGTGCAGGCCGGCCGCCAGGGTGATGCCCTCGATCCCCGCATCCATGGCCGTCCTGAGACGCACCCGCAGGGTCTCCTTCGGGGCGTTCATGGTCAGCTTTTCCATGCAGTTCACGAAGACCAGGCCGGGGCCACGCTTGGCCTCCATGGTCCGGCTCACATGCAGCCGGGTGGCTTCTTCCACCATGCCCAGATCGAACTGCACCACGGACTTGTCGGAGTTGTCGACGTTGAACTTGTACTGCTTCAGCTTGTTCTTGATGAACTTGGTGTCGTAGCGCCGATCGGAAATGGTGGGCACCATGGCGTCCGAAATATGGCCGACACCGCCCAGGCGCGCCGCCTCCAGGGCCAGTTCGGTGGTCGAGATGTCCACACCCATGCCGCCGATCATGATCGGCACCAGTTCATGCTTGCCCAACTTCAGGCGAAAATCGTCCACGCGCTTCATTGCTTGAGTTTCCTCGTCTGTATGTTTCCGGGCGTCTCCCCGGCATTTTATGGGAATAATGGGTTCTGAGGGGATCGCTTTGGGCATTAGCGGTCGCAAAATTCGCGGTTCACGAATTTATGGCCATTGCCGGGGCCATTCGGGGGAGCCGGCCACGCCTGCGGAGATGAACCCCGGACCATTTCCTGCTATCGTGGCGTCCGCCTTGATGCCGCGACGACTCGAATGAACCAAACTGAAGCCAGGACCGCGACGAGCCTGGAAATCTACCGCCGACTGCTGGGCTATGTCCGGCCCTACCGCAAGACCTTCGGCCTGTCCATGCTGGGCATGGCGCTCACGGCTTGTACGGAGCCGATGTTCCCGGCGCTCCTCAAGCGGCTGACCGATTCGGGTTTCGTCGCCAGGAATCCGAGCGATTTGTGGCTGGTGCCCGTGGCCATGGTGGCGATCTTCCTGGTGCGCGGCCTGCTGACCTTCTTCACCTCCTACGCCATGGCCTGGACCACCAGCCGCATCGTGCTGGATCTGCGCCGCCTGATGTTTGATCGCCTCCTGACCCTGCCCACCCGCTACTACGACGACCAGAGCACCGGCGCCCTGATTTCCAAGGTGACCTACAACGTGGGTGACGTGACGGGGGCGGCGACGAACGTGCTCACCACCTCGGTGCGCGATTCCCTCACGGTCCTCGGACTCCTGGGCTACCTGTTCTGGATCAACTGGCAACTGACCCTGATGGCGCTTTCCGTGGGGCCGGTGATCATCGGCGTGGTCAAGGTGTTCGGCAAGCGCCTGCGGGCCGCCAGCCGGCGCGGACACAAGGCCATGGGCATGATGACCCACATCCTGGAAGAGGCGGTGGGCGCGCACAAGGTGGTGAAGATCTTCGGCGGCCAGGCCTACGAGTCCCGGCGCTTCGAGGAAACCGGCAACGAGTTCCGGCGTGCGGCCATGCGCGAATCCGTGGCGGCGGCGGCCACCGTGCCGCTGACCCACATGGCCACGGCCGTCTCCATGGCCATCGTCATCTATTTCGCCCTGGCCCAGCCGGTGAAGGACCAGAGCACCGTGGGCGGCTTCATCGCCTTCGTCACCGCCATGCTCATGCTCCTGGCGCCCGTGAAGCGCCTCACCGAGGTGAGCGCCCCCCTGCAAAGGGGACTGGCGGCGGCGGAAAGTATCTTCGGCCTGCTGGACGAGCCAGCCGAAGCCGACGCGGGCACCCTCGCGTTACCCCGCGCCCGGGGCGAGCTGGAATTCCAGGGTGTGGGTTTCACCTACGAGGGCGCCAACCGCCCGGCCCTCGCCGATATTTCGCTGAAAGTCGACGCCGGCAGGACCATCGCCCTGGTGGGGCATTCCGGTAGCGGCAAGACCAGCCTGATCGCCCTCATCCCCCGCTTCTACCATCCCCAGGAAGGCCGCATCCTGCTGGACGGCCTGGACATCCGGGACATGAGCCTCGCCAGCCTGCGCGCCAACATCGCCCTGGTGAGCCAGGACGTGGTGCTGTTCAACGACACGGTGGCGGCCAACATCGCCTATGGCGCCTCGGCCGGCGCGACGGAGGAAGAGGTCAGCGCCGCCGCCAAGGCCGCCAACGCCTGGGAATTCATCCAGCAGATGCCCTTGGGCCTGCAAACCCAGGTGGGCGAAAACGGCGTGAAGCTCTCCGGGGGCCAGCGCCAGCGCCTGGCCATCGCCCGCGCCTTCCTGAAAAACGCCCCCATCCTGATCCTGGACGAGGCCACCTCGGCTCTCGACACCCAGTCGGAGCGGCAGATCCAGGGCGCCCTGGAGACCCTGATGCAGGGCCGCACCACCCTGGTCATCGCCCACCGCCTGTCCACCGTGGAGCACGCCGACCGCATCATGGTCCTGGACAAGGGCCGGATCATCGAGGAAGGGCGCCACGGCGAACTGCTGGAGAAAAACGGCCTATACGCCAGCCTCTACAAGTTGCAGTTCGAGGCGCCTGGCGAGCCGGGCGCTACGGCAGCGCCCTGATACTCTCCCGGCCCGGAGACGCCGAAGAGAAGACGTCCACGGGTCGCCCTAGCCTGCCAGCTGTATGCAGTCCCGGCCCCCGGCTTTGGCGCGATACATGGATTCATCGGCACACTTGGTCAAGGTCATTTCATCGGTGCCATTATCAGGATAGACGGCGACCCCAAGACTACAGGAAATGTTCAATTCCCGGCCATCAACAAGCAGCGGCTGACGTACCACCTCGCGGATCTTTTCGGCCAGCCCCAAGGCGGCATCCGGCCCGGACAAATCGGCCATCAGCACCACGAATTCGTCGCCGCCAATGCGGCCGACCGTGTCGGAAGCACGAATGGAATCCTGCAATCTTCGCGCCACCAGTTGCAACAGCCGGTCGCCGACGGCATGGCCGTAGTTGTCGTTGATGGGCTTGAAGTTGTCCAGGTCGAGGAAAATCATGGCGAAACGCCCACCGTGGCGCTTGGCGTCGGCCAACTGACGTTGCACCCGGTCGCTGAACAAGGCCCGGTTGGGCAGGCCCGTCAACGGATCGTGCTGCGCCATGTGCCGCAATTCCTCGGTCATTTCGGCCGCCAGCCGCAGGGCGCGTGCACGTCCCGTGACCATGAACCAGCCCAGCAGCGCCATCGAAAGACTCAGGCCAACGCCGGTCACGGCAATTACCGACGCGGTATCCCGGCCGTAACGCGCTTCGAATTCCTCCTGGGTGCTGAGCATCAGCGTCCAGGTATGGCCGGCAACGATCATGTATTCGTTGGCGCTCAGGGCATCGTGCGCCACCGTCCCGCGTTTGCCGGGAACCGTTCCGGCCCGGTACATGAGCGCGCCATCCGTGGTGTCCACATCGTCGTAGATGGCAAAGGCGAGCCCGGGCACTTGCTTGCCATACAAACTCGCCATGAAGTCGCGCATGTGAAACGACGCATAGACCCAGCCAATCAAGCTGGCGCGGCGCTGGGCGACGCTGTCACGCGGCTGGCCCCGGGCAAATACGGGCAAGACCATGATGAAGCCGGGATTTTCCTCAACGCCCGGGTCGACGGCCAGTTGCACCTTGCCGGTGACCGCCGCCAGGCCCGAATCCCGCGCTTTCTCCATCGCCGACCTGCGAACCGGTTCGGCCCAGGCGTCGCTGCCGAGGGGCGCGCGATTGCGCCCGACATGGGGCTCGCGCTGAATGATCGGACCATAGATTTCCCGTTCACCGTCCGGACTGATGCGGTAATCGGCGTATCCGAGCCGGCGCATCGCGGCGACGTGGGCGGATTTATGGGCAGAAGGAACCCGCTCGATGATGCCCACGCCCTGAATTCCGGAAAAATTGGCGTCAAGTTGGAGCGTTTCCACGTAATCGCGAAAAGCCTTGCGATTCGTCATGTCCGTGGTGGCGAACAGGCCCTGCACACCGCGCAGCAATTGCTCGTAGGCAGCGACGCGCTGTTCAACCCGGCTCACGGTATCGCGCAAGGCAAAATCGAATTGCGCGCGCAATTCCCCGCGGTTGCTCTGGCGCTCGTGATCCCAGAGGAGAGCGGTCACGCCCAGCGAGGCGACCAGAATCAGCCACGGCAGCAGCAAGAGGCGCGATACGGCCATGGGACGGTGTGCAGCCACTTCGAAGGCTAGAAGTCCACCATGGCCGCAGCCAGGTCGGGCTTGAAGTATTTCTCGAAGATGCGGCGCATGGTGCCGTCGGCGCGCATCGCATTGATCAGTTGCCCCCACTTCGCCCGCTCCGCCGACGGCAACGCCTTTTGCGACATGATCAGGCCGTGCGGGACGGAAACGTCTTTGAATTCGATGATGCTTGTGACGTCCCGAATCTTCTTTTCCTCCAGTGTCGGGTAATCAAAAGGCTCGATGATCATGCCCTGGATGTGGTTCAGCATCAGTGCCTTGTACAGGGGTGCGAGGCCCCCGGCCTGGGTCAGCCGGTTGGCCGCCTGTATGCGATCCACCATCCGGTTGGCGGATTCGCTGTAACGGAAGCTGCGGATCACCCCGAGTTGCAGCTTCTCGTTTTTCTCAAAATCGGTCTGGTTGCGCACGCCGGAGTCCTTGTGCACCAACAGGTAGTACCGGTTGCTGAAGTACCAGGCAAAGGCGGCGAACTTTTCGCGTTCCACGTCCGTGATGCCGGAAAGGCTGAAATCCAGCGCGCCTGATTCGATCAGCTGCCAGATCCGGGCGCGCGCCATCAGGCTTACGGTAATTTTGCAGCCGCTGCGCCGGATGAGCTCCTCGGCGACATCCTTGTCAATTCCCGTATCGGTGTCGGCGGAATAGAGCAGTCCGTGATCGTGGAGCGCCAGTGTGAAAGGGCGCGAGCAATCCGGCGCCGCCGCGTTCGCGGGACCGAACCAGGCCAACACGATCAGCCAGGCTATGAGGTGACGGACCCTCATGGTGTGGCCCCCGAAGATCCTTGATTCGTGCCTTCGTCCCGAAAAGCCCCGCTTGAAACGCACGAGCGGGTTGCCGCCCGTATTTCATCGTCGAGGCGTTGTGTCTGTGGATGCCGGGGCAAAGGCGGCGGAGAACATGACATTGGGCTAACTCCGGTTCCGTGATCGGAGAAGTTTAGCCTGAAAATCGTACCCGCGACTCAAGACGCCGGCCGCTTCCCTGGACGGTTATTGCCCCTCTTCCTTGAGGCGATGCGCCGGCGGCGCGTTTATGGGGGAGGCGTCCCGATCGAACCAGGGAGGCCTCTCCGAACGCATCTTCAGCCTCCCGGACGAACCGAGTTCATGGAAACCGCGAAGGGCACCCCGGGGGGCTCAGGTGAGCTTCTCGTACAGCCCCACGACGACCTCCATCTGCTCCAGGATGCGCTCGCTGGTCGTGGCGGCGTTGCCCGCCGCCATCTTGGGGTCCACGGGATCCGCGTTATCCACCGCATACTGGAACATCACCCATTGCTGCGCCACCAGGCCCATTTCACTGCGGATGGCCGCGGTGGTTTCGGGTGCGGCCAGAAGCGCTTCATGAGCGGAACTGAAGTCCTTGCGGGCCTTGGCCAGTTCCGACTGGCAGACGCCAGGCTGCACGCCCAATTGCCGGAACAGGTAGAACTTGGCCATGCGCTGGGACAGCATGCGCTGGCGGCCGGCCAGATTCACCAGGCGGCCCGCCGGGGTGGCGGAGGCCTTCTCGTAGGCCAAGGTCAGGGCATGGGCGGCGGACAACACCTTCTCGTTCGCGTCAAAAAGGCGATTGACGCCGTCCGGCGCGGGCGGGCTTTCCAGCACCGTCTTGCAGGTGTGCCATTCGTCGCCCAACCGGACCAGGGCCAGGCGCACCTCCTCGCTGGGCGTGAGTCCGCCCAACTCGGCGAGCTGTCTTTCGAAGGTGGTCATGGACTGCTTCAAGACGGCCCGGGCACGGTCGGGAAGAATGTCCATGTCCAGCATCAGCCATGCCTTGCTCATGCGCTGGCTGAGCATGCGCTGGCGGCCGGCCTTGTTGATGGCTGCGCCGAGGGTCATGCCCGGGGCGGCGGATCGAGCGGCCCAGGCCTGCGGCGCGAGAAAAGGCGAACAGGCCAAGCCGACGCTGGCGGCCCGCAGAAAGTTGCGGCGATGCATGGATCATTCTCCCGGGTCGTCGGAGCCGGCAGGGACAGGCTCCAGACAGCGCGTGATTATGGTGCGGGAGAATGGGGTGAAACCTTGAGCCGGCTCAATTGCGGAGCCGACGTGCTCTTCGACTCCGCCAATAGCTCAGGCTCCACCCTCCATCCGCTTCCGGCCGTCACCTGCCCGTCTATGGCACCGCGCTCTTCACGGCTGGTCGGCTGTCTTTCCCGGCCTGCTCCTTCAGGTAGTGCGCCAGGGGGGCATCCATGAGGGAGGCGTGCTGATCGAACCAGGGAGGCATCTCCGAGAGCACCCGGCGCCCCAAAGCCAGATCGCCATCCTCGGCCATCTTGTCGCGCACCGCGTTCAGGAGCGTGAGCACCCGCTCGTGCTCGCCGAGGTGGCAGTGATCCCGGGCAAAACCCAGGCGCTCCATCCAGGCCCGCTCCCGCTCGAAATGCGCCACCGTGTGGGCGATGAGGGCATCGAAACAGGGCAGGAAATCCGCGTCCGCAGCGCTATCGGCGGCATTCACCCCGTCCATGAATTCCCGGTGGGTGGTGTCCATCTCCGGCACCCCCAGGGCGTAGATGTCTGACCATTCCATGAGGGACATAGGGCGCTCCGGCTAGGATTCGGCAGATTTCGCCAGGGCTTCCAGCACCCGGGAGGCGGCGACGAAGCCGAAGCTGGCGGTGACGCAGACGGAGGAACCGTAGCCGGCGCAGTTCAGGCCCGTGATACCGGGGGTGTCGCCCGGCTCGTGTTCATCCAGTTCGCAGGCGGCGCCCTCGCCGGCCGGAAGCGCCGTGGGCTCCATGGAAAACACCGCCTCGATGTCGAACTTCCTCTTCAGGCTCCTGGGAAAGCCGTATTTCTGGCGCAGGAGCTTTCTCACCCGGGCCAGGAGCGGCTCCTGCTCCGTGCGCGCCAGATCCCTCACCTCGATGCGGGTCGGATCCCGCTGGCCGCCGGCCCCTCCCACGGTCACCAGGGAAATGTTCCGCTCGCGACAGAAGGCGATGAGCGCCGCCTTGGCCTTCACGCCGTCCATGGCATCCAGCACGAAATCAAAACCGCGCCCCAGGGTCTCCTCCAGGTTGTCCGGGGTGACGAAATCCTCGATGCAGGTGACGGCACAGTCCGGGTTGATGCCCAGGATGCGCGCCTTCATGGCCTCTACCTTGGCCTTGCCCAGCTCGGGATCCAGGGCATGGACCTGGCGGTTGATGTTGGATTCCGCCACGTGGTCCAGGTCAATCAGGGTGATCGCCCCGATGGCGCTCCGGGCCAGGGCTTCCGCCGCCCAGGAGCCGACGCCGCCGATGCCGATCACGCAGACGTGGGAGGCCTGAAAGCGAGCCAGTGCGGCCCCGCCGTAGAGTCGGGCGACGCCACCGAAACGACGCTCAGGGTCGGCGGGGTAAGCGGTGAGCGGTAAGCGGTGAGCAGTTGAAGCTTCCGCGCCTTCGGCGCGCTGATCAGGACTCTTCACCCAGGTCTCCCCTCGGTTCCCGTGCTCCTTTGCGCCTCGTAGCCGTTCTGCCGGATGATCTGGGCCAGCATGTTGTCCATGGTGGCGGCGTGGTGCTCCAGCCAGGGCATGAGCTCCCGGGCCAGGTTGCGGCCCAGGGCCAGGTCGCCCGCCGCGGCGCGCCGCCGCACGTCCTTCAGGATGACCAGCACCTTGTCGTGCTCCTCCTCGTGGCAGTGGATGGGTGGGAACTGGATGGCCTTCATCCAGACGCTTTCCTGGGCGAAGTGCTCCTCGGTGTGGGCGATCATGTCGTCCAGGCGGGCCACCAATTCCCCGTCCGGGGCGGCTTGCAGGGCGGCGAGCGTGGCGACGAATTCCTGGTGGATGTCGTCCATGGCCGCCACATTCAGTGACAAGGCGTCGGACCAGATGGCTTGAGACATGGCAAGGTGCGCGAGGGGAAAGCCGCCAGTTTACGGCATCGGCGCGTGACGAAGTAGGGCTTTTAGCGCGGCGAGCGCCTGCGCATGGCTCGCGAAGCCCTTTCTAATTCTACTTTGGCACATTTCAGGATGTAACCTCCCTCGCCCCCTGACAAGGGGGAGAGGGAGTAGGAGGTACCCATCCTGGTGATCTGCCGAATCAGGCAAAGTAGAACTAAGCAAAGAGGCAAAGGTGGTCTCCATCGTGAAACGGCTGGACGCATCGTAGAGCGGCCACGGAGATTTGCCGAAATACATGGCCTGGCCCGATGTCTCATTGCCGGACCCGACGTCGCCTCCGGTTCATCCTGAACGAAAGGCTTGCCCGCGGCGCCATAAGATATACAATAATCGCTCGTATATCCACCGATCGGAGAGACTTCCATGCAAGTCGCAAAGTGGGGCAACAGTCTGGCGGTACGTCTGCCCGTGGCGGTCGTGGAGGCGCTCACCTTGAAGGAGGGGGACGAGATCGAAATCCAGGTCGCGGGCAACCGGATGTTCGAAGTTGCCCGGCGCCCCGAGGCTGGCGAACTTCTGGCGCGGCTGAGAAAATTCCGCGGGCGCTTGCCTGCCGACTTCAAATTTGATCGGCTCGAAGCCCATGAGCGCGGCTGACACGTTTTTCGATACCAACGTCCTCTTGTATCTGTTCTCCGGCGATGGGTCGAAAGCCGACCGCGCCGAAATCCTTCTCGCGGCGGGCGGGGTCATCAGTGTCCAGGTCTTGAACGAGTTTGCCTCGGTCGCCTCCAGGAAGCTCGCCATGCCCATGGCGGAAATCCGGGAGGCTCTGGCGATTCTGCGTGCCGTGCTCAAGGTCGTGCCGCTGACCGAAGAAACCCACGATCTCGCCTTGTCCCTAGCCGAGCGATACGCTTATTCCATCTACGACGCCCTCATCCTCGCCGCTGCCCTCCAGGCCGGTTGCCAAACCCTCGTCACCGAGGATATGCAGGACGGACAAGTCATCGAGGGCCAGGTGAAGATTCGGAATCCCTTTCGGGAAAGCTGAACCGGGGCTGTCGGCCATGAGCCGACCTACGACACGGCGCAAAGGGAAGGGCTGAACCGTCCGCAGCCAGCCATAACCGGCCGTAATCGAGAGTCTCCAAAAGGCACCATCCATTTATAATGAACACATTGCCCCACTTGGCGTATGATGCCATTTGGTTTATGGCGCGGCAAAGACAAGATCCGTTCCAATGTTGGACCCGATGTTCGGTGGACGCTGATATTCCGCAATCAATTTTGGCTTTGTATAAGGATCTGGCAATATGAGACATATTGCGTTTGCATTGTCAATGCTCATAGTATCGTCCACTGCTGTGGGCGGTGGAGGTAGCGGAATTTCTTGCGTAACATCGGTGGACTGCATTGCTGGGGAAACCTGCTTCGCCGGTCAGTGCATTGACCAGCACGCCTACTGCCCTAAGCCTGGCACAGGCGGGATTGCGTCAACTCCATGTCCTGAGCCAGATTCCATTGCACTTATTTTGTTTGGGCTTGGATTGATCCGTGCTTTCACCAAGGGACGGAGAAAGTAATGGGCATAGGTAAACCTCATTCACCCGCTTATCCGTAGTATTGCCGCGTTCAGACTGAACCAAGTGGTGTACATAGCTGAGCGGCCTCAAATCTGAACAAGGCGGGCATCGGGGGCGACATTGAAGTTTTGTACTTTGCCTTTAGGCGTAGATGTTGAGTAGGGCCAGAGGGCCAGGGTCAGGTCTTGTTCTTTGCCTTGAGGCACGGATTTTGAACGTCCGCTTTCCTGAGGAAGCTCTTCCGCTTCAGCTCGTCGTCGCCCTTCGCCCCGCCCGGTGGCCTTTACCGCGCTTCTGCCGGCATGGGCCGTAGCAGACGGGTTTCTGGCATCTCAGCCCCAGGCTGGGCGGCCCTCTTTCAGTGAGTACCGAAGATCGGAACGCCTGCGGTTGAGGCGGCCTTTGCCAGTTCGGCATCAAGCGTTGCCAGCGGCAGGCCCGTGCGCAACGCCAGTTCCAGATAGGCGGCATCATAGGCGGACAACTTATAGCGCCGGGCGAGGTTCAAGGTGTCGCCCAGGGCATGTGCCGCCGTCGCCTGATCGGTCACAATGTTGAGCCGCCCAATGAGAGCAATGAATCGCTGCGAGTCAGCTTCAGTCACGACACCCTTGGCCTCGACCTTGGCGACAACGTTGGCTACTTCCAGCGCCAACAGCGACGGCGCAACAGCTTGAGATTCCTTGAGTGCCTTCAGGGTTGCGCCGGCATAATCCACGCCTGCCGGATTGGTTTCTGGCAGCAGCCAGAGCAAGGCCACAGAGGCATCCAGAACAAAATCCATCATGCCCGGCCCTCGTTGAGGAGTGCCTTGAGGTCCACACTACTCACTGGCTTGCGCGCCTGCATGAAGGACAGCATTTCGTCCACGGCTGCCACGGCATCCGAGTGCTTGCCTCCCTCCACCGGGACCAGATCGGCCACGGCCTCTCCCCGCAGGGTGATAGTGTAGCGCTTACCCACTTGGACACCGCGCAGCAACTCCGGCAGCTTCGTCTTGGCTTCGTATGATCCAACTTCGATGTTCATGGGCGCTCCTACAGAATTTACGGACCAGTATATAGACCAGTCTATGGGAGTCAAGTTTCAGCCAGCGGGGTCGGGAGGCGCTTTTGCTTCAAGCCTGTATTGCTCAAAACGGACGCACATCACACTCGGCAAACGCAAGGTGTAGTCGGTCATCGGTTTATCGGCCATGCGTAAGCTAGAAGGGGAGCCGGCTTGCGCCGGCTCCCCTTCTCTCAGCAACCCTTTCAGCGAAGGCTCAGTCCTCGTCCTTCTCCACCTTGTGCTGCGACATCAGTTGCTGCTGGGTGGACACCGGAACCGGGTCGTAGTGGGACAGTTCCAGGACGTAGGAACCGTGGCCGGCGGTCATGGCGCGCAGGCGGTTGGGGTAGTCCGTCAGTTCGGACAGCGGCGCCTGGCCCGTGACCGCCATGCTGGCCGTGCCCCGGCCTTCCGTGCCGGTGATGTGGCCGCGACGGGTGGCCAGGTCGGAGGTGATGTCGCCCACGTTGTCCTCGGGCACGGTGACCTCGATGTTCACGATGGGCTCCAGGATGATGGCGCCGGCGCCGCGCACCGCCTCCATGGTGGCCTTGCGTCCGGCGGTGATGAAGGCGATTTCCTTCGAATCCACCGGGTGATGCTTGCCGTCCACCACCGTGACGCGAACGTCGTGCACCGGGTAGCCGGCGATGATGCCGCTCTCCAGCGCCTGGCGCACACCCTTCTCCACCGCCGGCATGTACACGCCGGGAATGACACCCCCCTTCACGTGATCCACGAACTCGAAGCCCGTACCCCGGGGCAGGGGCTCCACCTTCAGGGCCACCTCGCCGAACTGGCCGGCGCCGCCGGTCTGCTTCTTGTGGCGGTAGGTGGCTTCCGCGTTCTTGGTGATGGTTTCCCGGTAGGGGATGGTGGGCGGGCGGGTGGTGACTTCCAGCTTGTACTGGCTGGCCATGCGCTCCAGCTTGGAACGCAGATGCAGGTCGCCCAGGCCGCGCAGCACGGTCTCGTTGGTGGTGGCATGGCGCTCCACCGCAAAGGTCGGGTCTTCCAGTTCCAGCTTGTGCAGCACGTCGAACAGGCGCTGTTCGTCACCCTTCTTCTTGGTGTCCGCCGCCAGGCCCTGCACCGGGATCGGGAACTCCAGGGGCTTGAGATGGATGTGATCCTCGTCGTGGGAGTCGTGCAGGACGGAATCGAAGGTGATCTCCTCCACCTTGGCCACGGCGCCGATGTCGCCGGGTACCAGTTCATCCACTTCCACGTAGTCCTTGCCCTGGAGCACGAACAGGTGGCCTACCTTGAAGGGACGACGGCCGTCACCGACGAACAGCTCGGAGTCCTTCCTGATGGTGCCCTGGTGCACGCGGAAAATGCCCAGCTTGCCCATGTAGGGGTCCACGATCACCTTGAAGACATGGGCCAGGACATGCTTTGCCGGGTCGGGTTCGGCATGGAATTCCTGAATGTCGGCGTCGCCCGGCTCGCCCTTGTAGAAGGGGGGCGGGTTGCCTTCGGCGGGATTGGGCGCGAGCTTGGCCAGGATGGCCATGAGCTCCGGCACGCCGGCCCCGGTCTTGGCGGAAATGAAGCACACGGGGATCAGGTGGCCCTCGCGCAGGGCCTTCTCGAAGGGGGCGTGCAGCTGCTCGGGTTGAAGTTCGGAACCCTGTTCCAGGTAGAGGGCCATCAGCTCTTCATCCACCTCCACCACCTGGTCCACCAGGGCACCATGGGCGCTGGCGACGGAGGAGAAGTCGGCATCGCCATCCGGGTTGAAGAAGCAGTCCACCACGTCGGCCCGGCCGTGGGCGGGCAGATTGATGGGCAGGCACTCCTTGCCGAAGGCCTCCTGGATGTCGGCCAGGAGACCGGGCAGGTCCACGTTGTCCGCGTCAATCTTGTTCACCACGACCATGCGGCAAAGACCGCGACCGGCGGCCCACTTCATCATGCGCCGGGTGTTGAGTTCGATCCCGGTCTGGGCATTGACCACCACCAGGGCGGTTTCCACGGCCGCCAGGGCGCAGATGCCCTGGCCGATGAAGTCGGGGAAGCCGGGGGTGTCCAGAAGGTGCACATGCACCCCGTCATCCGGGAAATTGACCAGGGACGTGGTCAGGGAATGGCCATAGGCCTTTTCCAGGGGGTCGAAGTCGCAGACGGTGTTGCCCTTTTCCACGCTGCCGACGGCGGCGATGGCGCCCGCCTTGAACAGCAGGGCTTCGGCGAGGGTGGTCTTGCCCGCGTTGGCGTGCCCCACCAGGGCAACGCTGCGGATCGCTTCGGTGGCGTATTTGGCCATGACTTGCTCCGTTTATGCAGATTCATTGCTTGGCGGCATATGCCGGTACGGTTCCGCCAAAAAACGCTACTTTACACCCGCCCGGAGGACGCGTGGCGCGGAAAGAGGCGGATTGGCGGCATTGGCAACCGGTTTCGAACTGGCAAAGAAAAACCGCCCTCACCCGCGACGGGAGGGGCGGTTCGCTGGCAACGCCACAGCCGGCAAGGCCGGCGCGGGGCAGGCAGAATTACTTCAGGTGTCCGTTGACCAGTTTGGTCAGCTCAAACATGCTGACCTGAGCCTTGCCGCCGAACACGGCCTTGAGCTTGTCGTCAGCATTGATCATGCGGCGGTTGGCGGCATCCTGGAGCTTGTGGGCCTTGATGTAGTCCCAGACCTTCTTGACCACCTCGGTGCGCGGAATAGCGGCCTTGCCCACCACCGCACCGAGTTCGGCGCTCGGGGTCAGGGGCTTCATGAATGCCGCGTTGGGTGCGCGCTTGGCCGCGGGAGCCGCTGGTTCTACCGCCTTTTTCGCCGCAGGTGGTGCCTTCTTTGTCGCCATATTCCATCTCCTCCTGGTATGTGAAAATAATACGCCCGGATGGCCGAGCCCCCCCTGTTGTGCCGGAATTTTCGTTCTTTTCAAACCTTGACGAAGCAAGGCGAGACTCTCTGGCCCCGGAAAACTTGCCAAGCATGGGCTTAAGCCGCGGCGCTTGTCAATTGCACAGATGGGTGCAAATATAAATCACAAACAAAAACAATAAGTTGACGAAATACCGCACGAGGCACGCAGCCCCTTCCGGGCTGCGGCGAGGCTCTGCAAGGCGCCTCGCCCGAAGGAAAGGCCACCCCCAAGCCCCAGCCGCCATCAGGCGGTGAGCTGGGTCAGCGCCTCGCGATACTTTGCGCCCGTCCTTTCGGCGACCTCCGCCGGCAGCCTGGGGCCGGGGGCCTCCTTGTTCCAGTCCAGGGTTTCCAGGTAGTCGCGCACGAACTGCTTGTCATAGCTGGGCGGGCTGATGCCCACCTGATACTGGTCCGCCGGCCAGAAGCGGGAGGAGTCGGGCGTCAGCACCTCGTCTATCAGGTAGAGCTTGCCCTCGGCATCCTGGCCGAACTCGAACTTGGTATCGGCGATGATGATGCCCTTGGTCCGGGCATACTCGGCCGCCTCGGTGTACAGGCGAATGGCCGTATCCCGCACCTGGACCGCGAGTTCCGCGCCCACCAGCTTCTCACAGGTGGCGAAGTCAATGTTCTCGTCGTGCTCGCCCATCTCGGCCTTGGTGGCCGGGGTGAAAATGGCTTGCGGCAGTTGCTGGGCCTGTTGCAAGCCTACCGGCAGCTTGATGCCGCATACCGCCCCGGTTTCCTTGTAGTCCTTCCATCCGGAGCCGATGAGGTAGCCGCGCACCACCGCCTCGATGGGCAGGGGCTTCAGGCGCTTCACCACCAGGGCGCGGCCCCGCACCTGGGCCTTCTCCGCCTCACCCTGGACCACGGACTCCGGAGCGATGCCGGTGAGCTGGTTGGGGATGATGTGGCCCAGCTTCCCGAACCAGAAGTTGGCCACGGAAGTCAGCACCTCGCCCTTGCCGGGAATGGGATCGGGCAGGATGACATCGAAGGCCGACAAGCGGTCGGAGGTGACGATCAGCAGAAGCTCATCGCTTACGGCATAGATATCGCGCACCTTGCCCCGGCCGAGCAGGGGCAGGCTGGTGATCGTGGATTCAAACAGGGGCGGCAGGTTCTGGCTCACGGCGCGGCTCCGGGTGAAAAAGTGGATTATCTCAAAACCTCAACGCATGGGCGCAAGGACACTAAACTGGGCTGGGAGGAGAAGTTTACCGGTCTTCTCATTCCTTGACATAAGGGCGCTCGCTGGCGGCGTCATCCTTGTAAGGAAAACGCACGTGCCCGTAGCGCACGATCAGGACGGCCACGGTGAGGAGGAAGATGGCGCTGGTCACCGCCAGCATGCGCCACTCCGTCATCTCCTTCATGTCCAGGATCAGGTAACGCGCCAGGGCCACCATGGCGATGTAGAGCGGGAAACGTACCGGCAGGTGCCCGGAACTGAAGTAATGGCCGATCATGGCCAGGACTTCCAGGAACAGGAACATGGTCAGGAGGTCGGTCAGGGACACATGCCGTGCGTCCACCATGGCCAGCACCTCCGAGCCCATGGCGATGGTGGTGGCAAAGGCGATGACCAGGAGGCCCAGGTACTCGACCATGTCCAGGCCGGAGCCCATGAGCCGGCGCAGACGATGCAGCGTTGCGGATTTGATGTCCATGTGGGGGGTGAAGCGTATCTTGCCTGTGACAGATGGGGATTATCCCTGATTCCTCGTCCGCCCGCACATTCTCCCCGCGGGAGGGCAAAAAATGTAAGGGACATTTCTACTGTCCGCGAAGAGTGCTAGACTTCCCCGCTGAGTTCGCGCCCAAGTGATGGGGGAAATGCATGAGAGCACACTTGTTGAAAGTTGCCGCCGATTCCCGGGTCGACCGGCGTCAGTTCTTCCGCCTGGGCGCCTTCGCCGCGCTGGCGGGTGTCGCCCCCAGCGCCTTCGCCGGCCTCCGGGCGCCGCAGGAGCCTGCGCCTGCCGGCGAGCGGGATCTCCGCTTCTATCACACCCACACCGGTGAGTCCCTGCGGGTGGTGTATTGGGAAGCCGGAGAATATCTGCCCGAGTCCCTGGCGGAAGTGAATCATCTCCTGCGCGACTTCCGCACCAACGAGGTCAAGGCCATCACCCCCGCCCTGCTGGATCTGCTACATCGGGTCCAGGCCGGCCTCGGCACCAGCGAAGCCTTCCACGTCATCTCCGCCTATCGTTCGCCCACCACCAACCAGATGCTGCACGAGCACAGCAGCGGCGTGGCCAGCCACAGCCTGCACATGGATGGCCTGGCGATTGACGTACGGGTGCCGGGCCGCGATCTGCGCCAGCTGCGCCAGGTCGCCATGGCCCAGCAGGCGGGCGGAGTGGGCTTCTATCCCGCGTCCCAGTTCGTCCACCTGGACGTGGGGCGGGTGCGCTACTGGTAAGGAGCGGGCTTCAGCCCGCCAATTTCGCCATGGCCGGCTGAAGCCGGCCCCACCTCACCGCATCAATAGCGATGGTGCGGTTCGTTCCTCACCGCACCCTACCCGTCTCCTTCCGGCAATCCGCAGAACGGGAAATCCACCTCTGGCCGCCGGCCGTCCACGATATCCGCCAGGGCACTGGCGGAACCGCAGGACAGGGTCCAGCCCAGGGTGCCGTGGCCGGTGTTGAAGAACAGATTTTCGTAACGGCTCTTGCCGATGATGGGCACGTTGCTCGGGGTGGCCGGACGCAGGCCCGCCCAGTACTCGGCCTTCACATCCGGGGGGATGGCGTCCGGGAAAAGTTCCCGCGCCTGTCGCAGGATGGCCTGGCAGCGCGCCGGATTGATCGAGCGATCGAAGCCTGCCAGTTCCGCGGTTCCGGCAATGCGCAGGCGGTTACCCAGGCGTGACATGACGATGCGGTGTGACTCGTCCGTGATGCTGACATGGGGGGCGATGACGCCTTCGGGCAGGGCGATGGTCGCGGAATAACCTTTTACCGGGTAGATGGGCAGGCTCTCGCCCACCGTGCGCGCCAGCTTCGGACTGAAGCTGCCGGCCGCGAGGACGAAGGCGTCGCCGTTGATGCGCCCGCGGCCATGGGATTCCCGCACATGCACCCCGGCGATGCGTTTGCCGAACACCTCCAGTTTCTCGATGCGGGTGCCGAAGTGAAACTCCACGCCCGCCTTCCGGCACAGGTCCACCAAACCGAGCACGAAAAGGCGCGCGTCGCCGGACTCGTCATCCCTGGCATACAGGCCGCCGGCGAGCTGCCTCTGGGCGCCGGCAAGCGCCGGCTCGAGCACCCGGCACTCGTCTGCGGGGCAGGGTCTCAAGTCTATGCCGTAGCCCAGCAGATGCTCTGCCTTCTTCACCGCATGGCGATAGGCGCGGGAGGCGAAAAACACGTGCAGGATGCCCCGTTCGAGGCAATCGTATGCGATGCCCGTGGACCGGCGCAGTTCCTGGAGACGGGCACGGCTATAGACCGCCAGATTGGCGACGGCCTCGGTATTGCGACGGGTACGGGCGGGCCGGCATTCCCCGAGAAAGCGCAGGGCAAACTTCCATTGCTGGGGGTCGTAGCGCAGCCGAAACAGGAGGGGCGCGTCGTCCCGCCCAAGCCAGCGCAGCACCTGCCAGGGCGCGCCCGGGTTGGCCCAGGGTTCGGGATGGCTGACCGAAATCTGTCCGCCATTGGCAAAGCTCGTCTCTTCCGCGGCGAGCGGATTGCGCTCGAGCACCGTCACCTGGTGACCGGCTTGCGCCAGGTACCAGGCACTGGTCACGCCGGCCAGACCGGCACCAAGGACGATGATCTTCATGCAGGAGTGATTCGCTCACACAGCCACGGAAAAAATTGAGGGCAGGAACCATGACGGGAATGACGTTAGCTTATGATCGGCCCGATTACGCCTCAGTCAAGTGCCCGAAAAACAACGCGCGATTGTCACATGCTCCAGTTTGTTGGCAATAATAGCCTGTAACGCGTTGTTGTCAAAGACTTTCCGCACCCACCATGGTGGCAGAAAACCCGGCGTCATCCGCCCGGTGCAGGCGGAAATCGAAAGAATGGGGGCCGGGCCGCGCGGAAAACGCGCCGAAGCTTCAGGCGCTTGGCTGCCGGGAAAAGCCGGGAGAGTGCGTTTCTTCGGCCAACTCGACTTCCACGCGGGAGACGTCGGCTGCCTCAGGGCCGATGCGCGCCCAGGCAATCAGCCGCGCCACGGTGGCGTCATCGCCGCAGACCAGGGCTTCCACCGTGCCATCAAAACGGTTTCTGACCCAGCCGGAAGCCCCCTGGGCCTCGGCCTCCCTGGCCATGGCCCAGCGGAAACCCACGCCTTGCACGAAACCGTGGATGCGCAAGCGACGAGCCGCCATCAGATTGGAAACCGTGGACGACATTCTCCGCGCCGCGGGTGCGCGAACTTCCGGCGCTCACCGCTCACCCTTTACCCCTTACTGCCTTTGATGGCCGCCAGGATGCCCTGCATGAGGGCGGCGGGCGTGGGGGGACAGCCGGGAACGAAGACGTCCACCGGGATGACGTTGGACACCTTGCCGCAGGAAGCATAATTCTCGGCGAACATGGGGCCGACCTCGCCGCAACCCCCGCCGCAGTCGCCCACCGCCACCACCAGCTTCGGGTCCGGCGTGCAGTCATAGGCCACCTTGAGGGCGTTCTCCATGTTCCGGGTCACGGGTCCGGTGACCAGCAGCATGTCGGCGTGGCGCGGGCTGGCGACAAACTTGATGCCCCGGCCTTCCAGGTTGTAGTAGGGATTGTTGAGGGCGTGAACCTCCAACTCGCAGCCGTTGCACGAGCCCGCATCCACCTCCCGGATGGTGAGCGCCCGGCCCAGAATGTTCAGTATCTCGTCCTGCAAGCGCTCGTGTTCGCCGGCCTGGGGCGCCTGGGCCGCCGGCACATCCGCCAGGATTGCCGGCAGCTTCCTGGAGATGATGCCGGTGCGGATGATGCGCTTGAGGAGGGGGATCATGCGACCTCCCCAAGAATCTCACCGCAAAGGCGCAAAGGCGCGAAGTGCCGCAAAGAAAAGCCTGTGCACGCCAAACCGCTCAACGCCAAGAGAAACTCTTGGCGCTTTTGAATTCCTTTGCGTTTCTCTGCGCCTTTACGACCTTGCGGTGGGGTGTTGAATTTCATAGATCTACCCCGGTGTAGGAGAGGTTGAACGACTTGTTGATGAGGGGGAAGTCCGGCACGATGTCCCGCAGCACCGCGTGCTCCAGGGCCGGCCATATCTGCCAGGAGGGGTCATGCGGATGGACCCGGGCGAGCTTGCCCCGGCCATCCAGGGCCACGCCCACGACCACCTCGCCGCGCCAGCCTTCGATCACCCCCAATCCCTGGGCGTCGGGTTTGGGCGGCACCTCCAGGCGCACCGGCCCGCCGGGCAGGGAGGCGGCAAGCTTCTGCATCAGGCGCAGGGATTCGAAGACCTCCAGGAAGCGTACCTCCACCCGCGCCGCCACGTCGCCCCGCTCATCCACCGCCGGACGCACGCCCAGGCCGGCGTAAGGCGGCGGTGGCGTGTAGTCCTGGCGCCAGGCCCGGCCATCGAGCATGACGCCGCTGGCGCGGGCCGCCATGCCTGTTAGGGACAGCTCCCGCACCAGTTCCGGCCCAATGGGTCCGGTGGTGAGGAAACGATCCTGAAGACCGGCATGCTCGTCGTAAATCCTCTTCAGCGCCCGGACTTCCTTCTCGATCACGATGCACTGTTCGGTGATGGCCGCCAGGCCGTCGGCGTCCAGGTCCTGGCTCACGCCACCCGGCACGATGCGGTCCATCATGAAGCGGTGGCCGAACAGCCGACCGGAGAGCTCGACCCAGTCTTCCTTGAGGCGGAAGAACTGGGACAGTCCAAAGGAGAAGGCGGCGTCGTTGCCGAGCATGCCCAGGTCGCCCAGGTGGTTGGCGACCCTTTCCCGCTCCAGGACCAGGGCCCTGAGGCCCAGTGCCCGGCCGGTCGGCTCCACGTCGCAGGCCGCCTCGATTGCCGAGGCATAGGCCCAGGCATAGGCACAGGTGGAATCGCCGGAAATACGACCCACGAGCCGTGCGCCCCCATCCAGCGCCAAACCGATGAAACGCTTTTCCACGCCCTTGTGCTGGTAGCCCAGGCGCTGCTCCAGGCGCAGCACCCGCTCGCCGATCACCGAGAAGCGGAAATGGCCCGGCTCGATGATACCGGCGTGGATGGGGCCCACGGGAATCTCGTGGGCGCCTTCGCCGCCGACTTGCAGGAAGGCGTAGTCGCTGGGCTCGTTGGGCCAGGACTGGCCCTCGCCCGCATCATGCCTCAGGGGATACCAGTCCGCCGGCCAGGCGCCGTGACGCAGCCAGGGACGCTGGTCGCCGCCCACGCTGGCGATGCCCACCATGTCCCGGGTCGCCCGCTGCATGCGGTTCGCCGTGGCGAAGATGCCGGACAGATCGGGATAGACGGGCTTGTCGGCCGGCAGATCCAGGCTGACCTGGAGATGGCCGGATTCGAAACCGAAGACGACGACCAGTCGGAAGCCGTTGCCCCGCAGGCGCTCGTCGCTGCCCCAGATGGCGGCGATGCGTCCATCGTTCTTATGGACGCTGACGGCGAAGGCTTCGAGCGCCTCGCCATCCGGCACCGTGCCCAGCCAGACCGGCGCACCGACCCCCTCCTGGAGGGTGAATTCTATGGGTTCGTCGAAAAAGGTGGTCATGGTAAAGACCCTTCACCGCAAAGGAGTACAAAAGCTGCGTCACCTTGCGATCTGAAGCCAGTCACATTTCGCCCAGGCCTCCAAAAGCCATTCTCATGGTTTTCCTTGCGGCCCTTTGCGCCTTTGCGTCTTTGCGGTGAGGTTTTGATTTTGACTTTCATCTCATCACCCCATCATCTTGGCCGCCTGGTGGAACCAGTTGGTCAGGTAGGGCGGGATATAGAGGCCGAGCATGAGTACCAGGGCCAGGTGCACGAACACGGGCGTGATGGCGGGGGCATGGGGCAGGGGCCGCGCATGGGTCTCGCCGAAGACCATGGGCTGCACCTTGCCGAAGATGGCGGCGAAGGCCACGCCCAGGGAAACCAGCAGGATGGGCGTGGCCCAGGCGTAGTATTTCATGGCATTGGTCAGGATCATGAATTCGCTGGCGAACACGCCGAAGGGGGGCATGCCCAGGATGGCCAGGGTGCCCAGCATCAGGCCCCAGCCGATCACCGGGTTGATGCGGATCAGGCCCCGGATATCCTCGATCAACTGGGTTCCCGCCTTCTGGGTGGCATGGCCCACGGCAAAGAAGATGGCCGACTTGGTGAGCGAGTGCATGGTCATGTGCAAGAGGCCGGCAAAGTTGGCCACCGGCCCGCCCATGCCGAAGGCGAAGGTGATGATGCCCATGTGCTCAATCGAAGAGTAGGCGAACATGCGCTTGATGTCCTTCTGCCGGGACAGGGCGAACGCCGCGGTCGCCAGGGTCAGGAGACCGAAGCCCATCATCAGGTTGCCGGCGAAGTTGTCGGGAATCGCGCCGTCCGCCAGAACCTTGCAGCGCAGGATGGCGTACAGGGCGACGTTGAGCAGCAGGCCGGAGAGTACGGCGGAAACGGGCGTCGGGCCCTCGGCGTGGGCGTCCGGCAGCCAGTTGTGCAGCGGCGCCAGGCCCACCTTGGTGCCGTAGCCCACCAGCAGGAAGATGAAGGACAGGACCATGATGGTCGGCTCCAACTGCCCCTTGACCTGCACCAGATGGGTCCACAACAGGGAGTTGCCGCTCTCCCCCAGCACCCGCTCGGCGGCGAAGTAGAGCAGGATGGTGCCGAACAGGGCCTGGGCGATGCCCACGCCGCACAGGATGAAATACTTCCAGGCCGCCTCCAGGCTGGCCGCCGTGCGGTAGAGGGATACCAGCAGCACGGTGGTCAGCGTCGCCGCCTCCATGGTCACCCAGAGGATGCCCAGGTTGTTGGTGGTGAGCGCCACCAGCATGGTGAACATGAACAGCTGGAACATGCTCTTGTAGAGGCGCAGGCGCGGCACCGAGAGCCGGCCGTGCTCATACTCGTTCCTCATGTACGGCCCGGAGAAGATGCTGGTGGTCAGGCCGACGAAGGCGGTCAGGGTCACCAGGAACACGTTCAGGGAATCAATGAAGAACTGCTCGCCGAAGGCCATGCGCGGCCCGGTGGCGACGATCTCGTAGGTCAGGAGCGCCGAGGCCAGGAAGGTGCCCAGGCTGGCGATGATGTTGAGGTTTGGTGCCCAGGCCCGTTCCCCCACCACCGTCAGCAGCAGTCCGCTGATCAGAGGGATGGCGAGCATCAGAGTAAATAGATCCATGGTTTCTAAAGGCGTGAGGAGTGAGGGGTGAGGAGTGAGGCGTAAACCCCCATCCACCCACCATCCTGAGTTTTCCAACCGAATACGCGCCGAAGGCGCGCAAGCTTTAACACCTCACTCCTCACGCCTCACTCCTCACGAATTTAACCATCCTTGAGTTTTTCCATGTGGCGGATGTCCAGGGAATCGAACTGATCCCGAATCTGGAAGAAGAACACGCCCAGGATGATGGCGCCCACCAGCACGTCCAGCGCGATGCCCAGTTCCACCACCATGGGCATGCCGTAGGTGGCGCTGGTGGCGGCCAGGAACAGGCCGTTTTCCATGGCCAGGAAGCCCACCACCTGGGGAATCGCCTTGGTGCGGGTGATCATCATCAGGAAGGCCAGCATGACCGTGGCCAGGGCGATGCCCAGGGTGCCCCGGCTGACGGTACTCGAGAGCTGGGAGATGGGCAGCGCCACGTTGAAGGACACCATGACCAGCACGATGCCCACCAGCATGGTGGTGGGAATGTTGATGAGGGACTCGACATCGAACCTGACGTGCAGCTTCCGGACCAGCCGATGCAGAATCCAGGGCAGAAGGAGCGCCTTGAGGAGCAGGGTCAGGCCCGCCGACCAGTAGAGGTGATGCTGGCCGGTGGTCACGGCCACCACCAGCGTGGACATGCACAGCGCCAGGCCCTGGTAGGCGAACAGGTTGATGAGCGGCAGCATGCGCCGCTGTGCCAGCATGGCAAAGGCCAGGAGCAGGATCACCGAGGCGAACAGGTTGATCAACTGCGCCGAGAGGGGAATGGAGGCGGTCATACTCGGGTCTCCAGCAGCAGGCGTACCAGGAGGCCGAGCACGGCGAGCAGGAAGGCGGTGCCCAGGAATTCCGGGGCGCGGAAGATGCGCAGCTTGGCATTGACCGACTCTATCCCGGCCAGGAGGAAACCCCCGACGGCAAGCTTGGCCATGAGTATCGGCAGGGCGGCCGCCAGGCCCAGGATGCTGGCGCCGCTGGCGATGCCCCAGGGCATGAACAGCGCGAGGCCGAGGCAGGAATAGGCGTAGAGCTTGAGGCTGGCGGCCCACTCCACCAGCGCCAGGTGACGCCCCGAGTACTCCAGGATCATGGCCTCGTGGATCATGGTCAGTTCCAGGTGCGTCGCCGGGTTGTCCACCGGCACCCGGGCGTTCTCGGCCAGGGACACGAAGGAGAAGGCGATGCCGGCGAAGGCCAGGCTCGGGTAGATGATGAAGTCCCGGTGCGCCAGGGTCTCGACGATGGTGGCGACCGAAGTGGACTGGCAGATGAGCGCGGTGGTGAAGATCACCATGAGCAGGGCGGGCTCGGCCAGGAAGCCGACCAGCATCTCGCGGCGGCCACCCAGGCTGCCGAAGGAGGTACCGATATCCATGGCAGCGAGCGAGATGAAGATGCGTGCCAGCCCGAAAACCCCCACCAGGGCCAGCATGTCCGCCGCCGGTGCGAAAGGCAGGTCGGTGGACAGGGTGGGCACGATGGCGCAGGCCAGGATCATGCAGCCGAACACCACGAAGGGCGCAAACCGGAACAGGGGCGAAGCGCCGTGGGCCAGCACCACGTCCTTCAGAAACAGCTTGTGCAGGGTGTAGTAGGGCTGCATCAGGGGCGGCGCCGAACGGTTCTGGAACCATGCCCGGCACTGGTTGACCCAGCCGGTGAGCAGCGGTGCCAGGAACAGGGCCAGGGCGATGGCGAAGATCTGGCCGACGAGACCAAAAATGTTCATGGGCGGGCCACCAGCAGGAGGAAGATCAGCGTGACGAAGCTATAGAGCAGGTAGATGGCGATGCGGCCACCCTGTAGCCGGGCGACGAGATGGGAGAAGGCCGTCACCAGCCGCGCCAGGGGCAGATACAGCCAGTGCCAGAAGTGATCCTCCACCTTGACCGAGTAATAAGGCCTCTCGTCCCGGATGGTGGGGATGTGGGACTGCATGCGGAACAGGGTTTCGAAGATGCGACGGATGGGCTGGCTGAAGCCTTCGGCGGTGTCCTGGGCGCGCGGTCCCTGGAACACGTAGCCGCAATCCCAGGCGGGGGAACGGCGCACCCGCCCATGGTAGAGCCGACGCACCAGCTGCCGGCCGAGGAGCAGGGAGGCGGTGATGACGGCGAGGAAAATCAGCGGCTGGTAGCTGGCCCGCTCGGGGGAGATGGGGGCCAGCATCCACCAGCCGTTCTCCTTCATGCGATCGGCCAGGCCCGTGCCCAGAAGCTGGCGGGTGGCGGCATCAATCAGGGAGATGATGGTGGAAGGCAGCACCCCCAGGGCAAGGCTCAGCCCGGCCAGCCAGACAAGGCCCACCCGCTCCCAGGGGCCGGCATCGTGGGCGTCCTTGAGAGCCTCCTCCCGCGCCTGACCGAGGAAGATGATGCCGAAGAACTTGACCATGGCGAAGCCGGCCAGGGCGGCGACCAGAGCCACCACCGCGGCGGAGACGGGCACTACCATGTTCAGCCAGGAATGGGGCAGACCGGGGGAAAACAGGAAGGCCTGGAGCAGGAGCCATTCGGAGACGAAGCCGGAGAGCGGCGGCAGGCCGGTACTGGCGATCACACCCACCAGGGCCAGCCAGGCAACCCAGGGCATGGGATGAATCAGCCCGCCCAGCTTGCCCAGGCTGCGCTCCTTGGTCGCGTGCAGCACGGAACCGGTGCACAGGAAGAGCAGGCTCTTGAAGCCGGCATGGGCCAGGCAGTGGTAAAGCACGGCGGTCAGTGCCAGGGCGGCGAGCACCGGCATCTTGTAGGAACGGAACAGGAGGGCGAGGCCGATACCCACGGCGAGCAGGCCGATGTTCTCGATGGAGGAGTAGGCCAGGAGGCGCTTCATGTCGCTCTGCACCGTGCTGTAGAGCACGCCGAACAGGGCGGTCACGAGGCCCACGGCCATGGCCACCACACCCCACCACCACAGGGGCTGGCTGCCCAGGAGATCGAAGGAAACGCGCATAAGACCGTAGATGGCGGTCTTCAGCATCACCCCGCTCATCAGGGCGGACACGGGCGAGGGGGCGGCCGGGTGCGCCTCGGGCAGCCAGACATGCACGGGCACCAGCCCCGCCTTGGCGCCGAAGCCCAGGAGCGCCAGCAGATAGGCGCTTGATGCCCAGAAAGGCGAGAGGTGCTGCTCGCGCATGTTGGCGAAGCTGTAGTCCCCGGTGCCGGAGGTCATGACGCCGAAGGAAAGCAGGATGGCGATGGCACCCACGTGGGCAATCAGCAGGTAGAGGTAGCCGGCGCTGCGGATCTCGGCATGCTTGTGGTCGGTGGTAACCAGGAAGAAGGAGGAAAGCGCCATGCTCTCCCAGGCCACCATGAAGGCGTAGGCGTCGTCCGCCATGAGCACCATGAGCATGCTGGCCAGGAAGAAGTGGTACTCCAGGCACAGGAGGCCGGGCGCCGTACCCTGGCCCTTCCTGAAGTAGCCAGCGGCGTACACCGAAATGCCGGCCGAGGCGAAGCCCAGCAGCAGGGCGAAGACCGCGGTGAGGTTGTCCAGGCGCAGATGGAAGGGCAGGTCCGGCAGGCCTATGGCCAACACGGCCACCTGCGGCCCGCTTCCCAGGAAGTTCAGGGCAGTGGCTCCCAGGGCCAGGCCCACCAGGGCACCCAGGGGAAACAGGCGCTTGCTGATGTAGCGCAGGTTGCCCGGCGCAGCCAGCCCCGCGAGGCCGATCAACAGCCAGGCGGCCACCGCGATCAGCAGCAGGTCAATGGGGAGTAGTGGCGGCATGGTCGTCGTCTAGTGGCTTGCGGCTCGGATTCGTAAGGCGCCGGCGGGTATCGAGATCCCCACCGCCATACCCAGCGCCGTCCAAAGTCAAGAAAGCGTGAAATATACACCGGGAAATAAGGCGGGAGGAATAACTCTACCCATCAAGGGGATATGACGTGCTCCGCCCGTGTGGTCCCGCGAGGGATGGTGCGGCGCCGTATTTTCGGTGCGCAGCGACGCGGCGACCCAAGGCAACGCGGTCCGCCGTCTTGCCTGTCGCATCGCAACAGAGACCGGCGCGGCCCCCCCGGAATGAGCCCCTAAGCCCTGACCCTCAGATAGTCCAGGGCTTCCCGGTCGGTGGAAAAAATATTGGCCACGCCGATCTTGTCGGTCAGCCCCGTCCGGTCCAGCACCTCCTGCACCTGTCTCTTGAAGCCGCAGAACATCATGGTGATGCCGTTGTCCCGGAAGCGGGTGACCAGGTTGGACAGCAGTTCCACGCCCGAGGCGTCCAGGTCGTTGATGCCGCTGGACTTGATCAGGATGTGGGTCATCTCCGGGTTTTCCCGCTCCAGTTCCAGCACGGCGTCCTCGAAGTAGGAAACATTCACGAAGCGCAGCGCGCCATCGAAACGGATCGCGCCCAGATGGGCATGGAGCGGGGGCAGCTCGTGACGGTGGGCGTCCCGCAGGGTACCGTCCGCGTGCAGCCCCAGGATGGCGACGCGGGGCCGCATCATGCGATAGAGGAGCAGGGACAGGGACAGCAGGATGCCCGTCAGGATGCCGTTCTGGATGTTGGGCGCGAAGGCCAGGGTGGAGACGAAGGTCACGGCGGCGGCGATGCCGTCGTCCCGGTTGGCGCGCCAGGCCTTGACGATGATCTGGAAGTTCAGCAGACCCATCACCGCCATCATGATGATGGCCGCGAGCACGGGCTTGGGCAGGTGATACAGGGTTGCCGTGAAGTACAGCAGGGTCAACATGACGAACACGGCGGAAATCACCGAGGCCATGCCGGTCCGGGCGTTGGAAACCAGATTCAGGGCCGAGCGGGAGAAGGAACCGGAGACCGGCATGGAATGGCTGAAGGCGGCCGCCACCTTGGCCAGCCCCTGGCCGATGAGTTCCTGGTTCTCGTTCCAGGGCTGGCGCGTCTTGAGGGCGATCACCTTGGCGCTGGACATGGCTTCCATGAAGCTGATGAGGGCGATGACGAAGCCGGCCGGCAGGAGATCCATGGTGGCGTGCCAGTCCAGGGGCGGCATGGACAGGCTCGGCAGGCCGGTCGGAATCTCCCCGACCACCCGGCCGCCGATACCGGCGAAGCCCAGGGCATAGCTGGCCCAGGTCAAAAGGGCCACCGTGATGAGCACCCCCGGCATCTTCGGAGCGAATTTCTTGAACGCCAGCAGGAGGAAGATGGCCGAGAGGCCGAAGGCCAGGGACATCTCGTGCATGGTGTCTATGTGGGAGATCACCTGCCAGATATCCAGCAGGAAATGCTCGGTCTGCTGCGATGGAATACCCAGGAGGGTGGGCAGTTGGGACAGGCCGATGATCAGGGCCGCCGCGTTGATGAAGCCCATCAGCACCGGGTGGGACAGGAAGTTGAGCAGGACGCCGATGCGCAGGGCACCGAAGGCGATCTGGAACAGTCCGGAGACCAGGGCCAGCAGAATCACGTAGGAATAGAACTGTTCGCTGCCGTGGGGCGCGAGCTGGGCCACGCTCGCCGCCGTGAGGAGCGAAGTCATGGCGACCGGCCCGGTGGACAACTGGCGCGAGGAACCGAAGATCGCGCCGATGATGGTCGGGATCAGCGCCGCATAGAGGCCGTAATAGGCCGGCACTCCCGCGAGCTGGGCGTAAGCCAGGGATTGGGGAATCGCGACGAGGGACACCGTGATCCCGGCGAGCAGATCGTCCTTGAACGTGTGCCGGAGATTCGCGAGGCGCTGGAACAGTCCGGGGAGGCTGAAATAGGGCGTTTGTATGTGGGTCGTCATTGTGATGGTCGTATCCATTGGGCGAGCTCTGGAGAACTGCCATAGCAGATGCCGTGCCACCACACTAACTCGCTGTTTTTATGTCACTAATTTATGGGCCGGCGCGAGCCAGGTAAATTCGTGTTGCAATATGTAACGACTGCCCCGGCAATGTGCGCGCCCGAATCCCGACAATCGGGCCGCGGAGCACCGACAGGCCCGATAGGCGCCCCCTGGCGCGCACCTGTCCGGGCCATGGAATCCGGGCAAGTCCCCTGGAATCGTGGACGCTTATCGCTCGTTGCGAGCGAAATTCAAAAGGGGTGTTGCATGTCCGATAGAGGTGTTGCAGAATGCAACTTGACGGGGTCCGGCCGGCCCGAAGAGGCCGGCCCGGATACCCAGGAACGGGCCTGGCGCGGGAAGCCTAGTAGTCAGTCATTCTGAATCAAATGGATACCTGATTAGGAAGGTAACTCGGCTACACCTCCCTCGCCCCCCGACAGGGGGGAGAGGGCCGGGGTGAGGGGCACTCAGTGGCCAATCCCCCCTCACCCTAACCCTCTCCCCGCAAGCGGGGCGAGGGGACTTTTGGGCTAGCTGAAGCCGGCCCCACATCATTGCGAATCAGCATGACTGACTACTAGAGCTGGGCGATGGTCTCGCCCCCGGGTTCCGGCTCGCTTCGGTCCAGCTGATAGAGGGCTATCACCAGGGCGATGGAAGCGGCGAACAGGAATACCGGCCCGAAGAGCCAGAAGACCAGGGGGACGGCAAAGAAGAAGGCGCGCATGCCGATGGCGAAGAGATTCCCGGCCCGGCAAAGGCGCCGCGCCACGGCGGACGGCGAGAAGGCGGGATGGGCCTCGTGGTTCTTCACGTTCATCATGAACAGCACATGGTTCGACAGGCGCACGCACATGGTGAAGGCGAAGAAGGCGAAGATGAAATCCACCAGCAGGCAGAGTACCTTGACGATCCACAGTTCCGCCGCGTGGGAGCCGGCGACATTCAGGGCATGCCAGCTGCGTGAGATGCTTTCCACCTGGCCGGAAAGTGTCAGGGTGCCGATGATGAGCATGGAAGCCGTGGTCGCCATGAGTATGGCGCCCATGATGAAATTGCGCAGGGTCTGCACCGCCATGACATTATCCCCGGCAGTGCGCATCACGTGAGCGACCCAGAGGGTGCGGGCGAGTTCGTTCACGCCGTGGATGGTGTAGGTGGGATTGTCCCGCACCTTGATCCAGAGAAAGACGTAGTAGCCGCTGATCAGGAGGGCGCTGAGGAAGAACGCGGTGATATCGGGGCCGAATTCGGATAGAAATTGCTGCATTCCTGGGTTTTCCCTGATAGACGAGGGTGAAGAGTGAACAGACGGACAGGTCACTAGGCAAGCCCGGACGACAGGCGCAACGGCGGACCGCCGACATGGGTCCGGCTATTTTAGGACGGGTTCGCCCCCGGGTCGAATGCGTTCGAATTCGGGAGCGATGGCAGGCGTGGCCCGACTCGTGGGGAATGAGTCGGGCGGCCCGGCCCGATCCCGGTCGCGCGGGGCCGTCGTGGCCCGGCGAAATCAGGACGGACGGCGGGCGGAACTACAGCGCCACGGCCCGGCGGGCCATGGCAGGCGCCACGGGGCTGGTGGCGCGGGAGGAAACCACGTGAAGCACGGGCCTAAGCTGGGGGCGGGGCTCGGCATCGGTTTCCCGCAGCTTCCTGCGGAGTTCGCCCAGGTTGCCCACGTTGTCGAAGGCGAGGGCGTTCAGGACGCGCTGAAATGTTTGGGAGATGTTCTTCATGATGTTCTCTGGGGTTTGGTTGGTTTGCAACACACTGAGCACGGATCGTGCCAGCCTTCGAATTGCTTTTTCCAGCCTTGGGAGAATGGCGTGCGAGCCTGCCATATTCGGAAAACATTTCGTTAAAACAATAGCCTGTGCGTTATCACCGGAAGTTGCCCGCTCGCCTGAGGCTCGCCCCAGGCGAAGCCGGGCGTTGCTTGCCGAGGCAGTCACGTTGCAATATGCAACGCACACGTCGGGTGGGCGCAGGAAATGAAGCTCCTCTCTTTCCAGCCCTCCATAGGCGGCCGGGTCACCTTCGGCTATTACGCCGTCGCGCTGCTCATGCTGGCGGCCTCCCTGTTCTTCGTCGGAGAACTGCGGGCGCTGGAAGAGCGGGTGATCCTGGGGCAACGGGTGATGGACCTGTTCGATTCGGCCCTGGAGATACGCCGCTTCGAGCGCAACTACTTCCTGCATCACCAGGATGCCGACCGGGAGGAAAACGGGCGCTACATCGTGAAGCTGCGCTCGCTGCTCTCCGCCGACCGATCCGACTTCATGATCATCGCGACCGCATCCCGCCTGTCGGACCTTCAGACCCTGCTGGACGCTTACCAACGGCAGATGGCCGATTACGCGGCCGCCGATCCGCGCCGATCCACCCTGATCGAGCCGGCCGTGCGCGCCCTGGGCAAGGACATCGTCACCATCGCCGAGGATATGGTGGCGGCCGAGCGGCGCCAGACCCAGGTCTCCCTGGCGAGCTTCCGCATCCAGCTGCTCGGGGTGATCGTGGCCATGGCCTTGGCCATCATCGGGGTGGGCGGTGCCCTGTCCCGCCGCGTGGTGGGCCCGCTCAAGGCCATGGAGGCCAGCGTCGAGGCCGTTTCCGCCGGCCGGCGGGATACCCTGCTGCCGCCTTCCGGGGACCGGGAGATCGTTTCCATCATCACCGCCTTCAACCACATGCTGAAGGAACTGGATCAGCGGCAGAAATCCCTCATGCGCTCCGAGCGGCTGGCGGCCCTGGGTACCATGCTTTCGGGCGTGGCCCACGAGCTGAACAATCCTCTGTCCAACATCTCCACCTCCTGTCAGATCCTCCAGGAGGAGCTTGGCGAGGGGGATCTCCAGGCCCAGAGGATGTTTCTGGACCAGATTGATCAGCAGGTGGTGCGCGCCCGCAACATCGTCCGTTCCCTCCAGGATTTCGCCCGGGAGAAGGAATTCCGCAAGGAGACGGTGTTTCTCAAGACACTGGTGGAACAGACCGTGGGTTTCGTGCGCGGAGAGGTGCCGGCCAAGGCCCTGGTAAGCCTCGCCATACCGGAGGAACTTGCCCTGCAGGCAGACGCCCAGCGCCTGCAGCAGGTCTTCGTGAACCTGATCCGGAACGCGGTGGACGTGCTCGACGAGAGTGGCCGCATCGTCATTTCCGCCGGCCGCAAGCGGGTCGAGGGACCGCCAGCCGACCACGCCTGGGGCTCGGGCTGCGGCGGGAGCGGCGAGATGGTGGAGATTTCCGTGGCAGACAACGGCCCGGGCATTCCCGCCGACATCCTTCCCCGCATCTTTGACCCCTTTTTCACCACCAAGGACGTGGGCCGGGGCATGGGCCTGGGACTTTCCATCGTCTATGAGATCGTGGATGAACACGGCGGCTGCATTTTCGTGAACAGCGTGCCTGGCAAGGGCAGCACATTCTTTGTGCGCCTGCCGGCACCGTAAAGAATGAATTGGAGACAACATTGGACGCACGCATCCTGATCGTAGACGACGAGGAAATCGCCCTCGGCAATCTCCAGCATGTCATGGAACGGGAAGGCTACCGGGTCGCGGCCGTGGGAAGCGGCGCCAGGGCGCTGGCCCTGCTGGAGGAGCAGACCTTCGATCTCGTGCTGACCGATCTGCGCATGGAGAAGGTGGACGGCATGGACGTGCTGCGGAAGTCCCGCGAGCGTCAGCCGCAGGCGGAAGTGATCGTCATCACCGGACACGCCACGGCGGAATCCGCCGTGCAGGCCATGAAGGAAGGCGCGTTCTACTACATAGCGAAGCCGTTCCGCCTGGGCGAAGTACGCAAGGTGGTGACGGAAGCCCTGGAAAAGGTGCGCTTGAAGCGGGAGAACGCGGAGTTGCGCCAGGAGGTGGAGGGTTACCGGGGGTCTGATCGCATCATTACCCAGGATCCGGCCATGCAGAGGCTCCTGGACGTGGCGCAGCAGATCGCACCCACCGACTGCAACGTGCTCATCACGGGCGAGAGCGGAACGGGCAAGGAACTGTTTGCCCGGTACGTGCACCGGCACAGCGGCCGTCGCGACGGTCCCTATACGGCGGTGAACTGCGGCGCCTTCAACGAGCAGTTGCTGGCCAATGAACTCTTCGGCCACGAGAAGGGCGCTTTCACCGGGGCCATGGCCTTGAAGCGCGGCCTGGTGGAGGCCAGTTCCGGCGGCACCCTGTTCCTGGACGAGGTCACCGAAATGGCGCCTTCGATGCAGGTGAAGATGCTGCGCGTGCTCCAGGAACGAGAGGTGCTGCGCCTGGGTGGAACGCGCCCGGTGAAGTGCGACATACGGGTGGTGGCCGCCACCAACCGGGACGTGGCCCAGTCGGTGAAGAGCGGAATGTTCCGGGAAGACCTCTATTTCCGCCTGAACGTGGTGAACCTGAACATTCCGCCGCTACGCGAACGGAAGGGGGACGTACCCCTTCTGGCGCGCCACTTCCTCATCAAGTTCTCGGCCCAGATGAAGAAGACTGTGGTGCGCATCTCGGACGAGGCTCTGGCGGCCCTCACGGACTACGCCTTTCCGGGCAATGTGCGGGAACTGGTGAACCTGGTGGAACGCGGCACGGCCCTGGCCCAAGGCGACAGCATCGAGCTTGCGCACCTGCCGGACCACCTGCAGGACCGAGCGGTGCTTTCCGTGCGCAAGGTGGATGGGCAACTGCCCACGCTGGAGGAACAGGGCAAGGAATACATCCGCCGGGTGCTCGAGGAGGTTGGCGGCAACCAGACCGCCGCCGCCAAGATCCTGGGTATCAACCGCGCCTCCCTCTGGCGCAAGCTCAAGGCGGAGCAAGCAGAAAAAGTCGGACCCGACGCCTGAGGCGCTTGAAGGATGGCCGGCTTGCCGGCCCCCTGTCGTGCCTTTGTCAGTTTCTGCCGGGGACAGCAATATCTGTAGGGTCCCACCATTACGGCACGGTTGAGCCTGCCGCCAATCGGTTGGCGTGCCAGAATCGCACGTTGCTATATATCGCACAATGCAATATATTACCCGTATGAAGCTGATCTCGAACAAAGCCCTACGCGATTTCTCCGCCTTGCAGGCCGATGCGGAAGCCCCTCTTCAGGCTTTTCGGCAACTGATCGAGAAGGGGCGTTACGAGAACTTCGCCGAGCTACGCGCCACGTTTCGCGGCGTGGATAAAGTGGGGGAGCGCTTCGTGTTCAATATTGGCGGCAACAAGTACCGCCTGGTGGCGGCCATCGCGTTTGCGCCGCAGCTTGTGTGGGTCAAGTCTGTCCTGACCCATGCGGACTACGACAAAGGAGACTGGAAATGAGCGTGATTGAACTGTTGGAGCCCTGGGCGGCGATCAATGCGGCATTGGGCTTGGCCGCGCCCATCCGCGACGAGGCTCATTACGCTGAACTGCTGGCCTTTGTGGACGAAGCCTTTGAACGCTTCGGGAGCGATGATGCGCACCCCATCTTCGGGCTAGTGTCCGTGGTGGCAGATCGCATCCGGGAGTATGAGGACAAGGCGCATCCGTGGCCGGACGCCGCTACGCCCGGCTCTTTGCTGGCTTACCTGATGACGGAACATGGCCTCCGGCAGGCGGATTTGCCCGAAGTCGGCACGCAATCGGTGATCTCGGAAATTATCGCCGGGAAGCGGGCGTTGAATCTGCGGCAGGTGAAGTCCTTGGCGAAACGCTTTCACGTGCCCATGGATGCGTTTGCTGTCTAAAAAAGCCCGCCGGAATCTCCACAAGCGATCCTTTCCTGCCCTTGCTTGGTAAGGAGTGGAGGGCCGGAGTGGAGCTGAAGGGCCTATTTAGAATTCCCACGAAATCCAGACATTTGGGAAATATCCAGAACCTGATGGGATCCTACAAATATCAGACGTCAATGTTCCTGGCACCCAGGGCATTCTGCTCGATGAAGGCGCGGCGCGGCTCCACCGCGTCACCCATGAGGGTCGTGAAGATGCCGTCGGCGGCGATGGCGTCCTCCACCTGAACCCTGAGCAGGCGGCGCACCTTGGGATCCATGGTGGTTTCCCAGAGCTGCTCCGGATTCATTTCGCCCAGGCCTTTGTAACGTTGCTTGGTGATGCCGCGCTCCACGTCCGCCAGGAGCCAGGCCATGGCTTCGGCGAAACTGGCCACCGGCGCGCTCTTCTCGCCGCGCCCCATGGAGGCGCCCTCGCCCATCAGGCCGGACAGCGTCTGGGCGGCATGGCGTATGGTCTGGTGATCTCCGCTCACGAGGAATTCACGAGTCAGGATGCTGGTGCGCAGGTTGCCGTGGCGCATGCGGGAAATGGTCAGGTTCCATTGCTCGCCGTCGTAGCTGGGGTCCACGACGATTTCCGGCGGCATGAAGGGCATGAGAAGCTGGGCGCTGGCCAGTGCCGCCGCTTCATCCTCCAGGTTCATGGCCAGATCGTGGGCCAGGAGGGCATGCAACACGTCGCCATCAATGTATTCGGACAGGCGGCGGATGACCGCTTCCGCCAGCAGGTAGGAGCGGGCCAGTTCCGCCAGGGCGTCGCCCCGGATGGCTTCCATGCCGGTGCGCGGCGTCAGGCCTGCACCGTCCAGGGCCAGGGCGAGCAGGTGCTGGTTCAGCTCGTTGTCGTCCTTGATGTAGCGCTCCTGCTTGCCGTGCTTGATCTTGTAGAGGGGCGGCTGGGCGATGTAGATATAGCCGCGATCCACCAGTTCGGGCATCTGGCGGTAGAAGAAGGTGAGCAGCAGGGTGCGGATGTGGGCGCCGTCCACGTCCGCGTCGGTCATGATGATGATGCGGTGGTAGCGCAGCTTTTCGATGTTGAAGTCTTCGTGGCCGATGCCCGTGCCCAGGGCGGTGACCAGGGTGACGATCTGCTCGCTCGATAACAGCTTGTCGAAGCGCGCCTTCTCCACGTTCAGCACCTTGCCGCGCAGGGGCAGGATGGCCTGGAACTTTCGGTCGCGGCCCTGCTTCGCGGAACCGCCTGCGGAATCTCCCTCGACGATGTACATTTCCGAGAGGGCCGGATCCTTTTCCTGACAATCCGCCAGTTTGCCCGGCAGTCCGACACCGTCCAGCACGCCTTTTCTCCGGGTCATGTCGCGGGCCTTCCGGGCGGCCTCCCGGGCGCGGGCGGCTTCCACGATCTTGCCGGTGATGGTCTTGGCGTCCAGCGGCCGCTCCTGCAGGAACTCCGCCAGCTTCTCGGCCACCACCTCCTCCACCGCGGGCCGGGCTTCCGAGGACACCAGCTTCATCTTGGTCTGGGAGGCAAACTTGGGATCGGGCATCTTCACGGACAGGACACAGGCCAGGCCTTCCCGCATGTCATCGCCGGTGATATCCACCTTCGCCTTCTTGGCGATCTCGTGTTCCTCGATGTACTTGTTCATGACCCGGGTCATGGCCGCACGGAGGCCGGTCAGGTGGGTGCCGCCATCCGACTGGGGAATGTTGTTGGTGAAGCACAGCACCTGTTCCTGGTAGCTGTCGTTCCACTGCATGGCCACTTCCACCGCCAATTCCACGTCCATGCCGTGGCCAGCGGGCATGCGCGTCGTCCCGGCAGCATAGAAAGTGTTGGGGTGGAGTACGGTTTTTGCGCGGTTGATGTATTCCACGAAACCCTTCACGCCGCCGGAGAAGGCGAAATCCTCCTCCTTGCCCGTGCGTTGATCCACCAGCCGGATCTTTACCCCGTTGTTGAGGAAGGAAAGCTCCCGCAGACGCTTGGCCAGGATGTCGTAGTGATACTCGACGTTGCCGAAAATTTCCGGGTCGGCCAGGAAATGAACCTCCGTGCCACGCTTGTCCGTGGCGCCCATGACGCGAAGTGGCGATACCTCCACCCCGTTCTGGATTTCCAGCAGCCGGTCAAAGGCGGCGCCGCGACGGAATTCCATCCCGTATTTCTTGCCGTCCCGGCGCACGATGAGGCGCAACCACTCGGACAGGGCATTGACGCAGGAGACCCCCACGCCATGCAGGCCGCCGGAAACCTTGTAGCTGTTCTGGTTGAACTTGCCGCCGGCATGCAGCACGCACATGACGATTTCCGCGGCGGAACGCTTCGGTTCGTGCTTGTCGTCGAACTTGATGCCCACCGGGATGCCGCGACCGTTGTCGGTAACGGAGATGGAGTTATCCGCGTGTATGGTCACCACGATGTCGTCACAGTGCCCGGCCAGTGCCTCGTCAATGGCGTTGTCCACCACCTCGAAAACCATGTGGTGCAAGCCGGTGCCGTCCGAGGTATCGCCGATGTACATGCCGGGACGTTTTCTTACGGCCTCCAGGCCTTCTAGCTGCTGAATGCTGGATTCGTCGTAGGTGTTGTCGTTCAGTTCTTCGGACATGTTTTTCTCGATACGGGGAATTTCGTGGCGCTTCCGGATGGGAGGGCTCAGAGCGGGTCAAGAAATCGTGGCGACTGGCCCCATGGGCCGCTGCCACGATCCGCTTACCCACCCTTAAATACGCATGGGCATGACCACATACCTGAACGTGGCATTGCCCGGTACGGTGATGAGTGCACTGCTGTTTGAATCATGGAGGTGGCATTCGATGTCGTCGGACGACACGTTATTCAGCACATCCACCAGGTAACCGACATTGAAACCGATATCCAGGGCATCCCCCTGGTAAGGCACTTCCAGTTCGTCCTGGGCCTCTTCCTGCTCGGCATTGTTGCTGATGATCTTCAGGCTACCGGCCGAGAGTACCACGCGCACGCCCCGATGTTTTTCGCTTGTCAGAATCGCGGCACGCTGAAGGGCCTGCAGGAAGGCGACACGGCCCAGGGTGATGGTCTTGTCGTGGCCCTTGGGAATGACGCGTTCGTAGTCTGGAAATTTGCCGTCTATGAGCTTGGTAACCAGTTCGATGTTGCCGAAACGGAACACGGCCTGGTTACCGGCAAGCACGACCTCCAGAGGCTCATCGCTGTCTGCAAGAAGGCGTGACAACTCGATGACGGTCTTGCGCGGCAGGATGACCTCGCTATGGGGCATGTCCTGTTGCAACTCGGTGGAGCCGAAGGCCAGGCGGTGGCCGTCGGTCGCGACGGCACGCAGTTCGCGTCCCATGACCACCAGCAACAGGCCGTTGAGGTAGTACCGGATGTCCTGTTGCGCCATGGAATACTGGACGAGGCCGAGGAGCGCCTTGAAGTGTCCCTGGGACAGGGTGAAGCTGGCATCGGTCTTGGCCGGTGCCATGCGCGGATAGTCGGCGGCAGGCAGGGTTTGCAGGGAGAAACGGCTTTTTCCGCCCCGGACCTGCATGCGCTTGTCGTCCAGGATCAGGCTGACTTCCGTGCCATCCGGCAGGGCGCGCAGGATGTCCTGCAATTTCCGAGCACCGACGGTGACGGCCACATCTTCTCCACCCTCGCTGCCGTTGGCATGGGTGGTGATCTGAAGTTCGATGTCCGTTGCGAGGAAGGTGAGCGTCTCACCCCTTTTCTCGATGAGGACATTGGAGAGTATGGGCAGGGTATGGCGCTTTTCCACGACTCCGCTCACGGACTGGAGAGGGGCGAGGATGTCGTTCTTGGGTACTTTTAATAAGAGCATTATATTAACCTCCGGTAAACATAATAGAGAGGCGATTTCTGTGGATAACCATAATAAATCTAATTAAATCAATCGCGTATGTTGTGAGACAAGTTGTGTATGTGCTACCGGAAAACTTTGTATGGAATGTGGGCGAATTTTGGAGTCGAGCAATTTCTGGCAGTTATTCACAATTCGTGCAGAGGCTTTTCACAGACTTGTCCAAGGGTAGTCATCCTGCTTATTTTTGGGTACGTCGAGGCTATCAGCCGCGAAGAACCTGGGTCAGTACATGGAGGTCGTGGTTGAGCTGAGCATCCTGAAGTCGAAGATCGGCCACGGTTCGACAGGCATGCAGGACCGTGGTGTGGTCGCGATTGCCGAAGGCATCGCCGATGGCGGGATAACTGAAGGGCGTCAGCTCCTTGGCCAGCCACATGGCGATCTGCCGCGGACGGGCGATGGCGCGCGTGCGTTTTTTTGAGTGCATGTCAGCGACCTTGATCTTGTAATAGTCGGCGACGGTCTTCTGGATGTGTTCCAGGGTCAATTGACGATTGTGGGCACCCAGGAGGTCCTTCAGGGCCTCCTTGGCCAGATCCAGGGTGATCTCCCGGTTATGGAAGCGGGCAAAGGCCAGAACCTTTTTCAGGGCACCTTCGAGTTCGCGCACGTTGGAGCGGAGGTTCTTGGCGATAAGGAAAGCCACGTCGTCGTTGAGATGTATGGCGTCCGCTTCGGCCTTGTTCTTCAGGATGGCCACCCGCATTTCCAGTTCCGGGGGCTCGATCTGCACCGTGAGGCCCCAATCGAAGCGGGAAATGAGGCGATCTTCCAGTCCGGTGACATCCTTGGGATAGGTGTCGCAGGTGATGATGATCTGCTTCTTCGCCTCGGTCAGGGCATTGAAGGCATGGAAGAATTCTTCCTGGGTGCGGTTCTTGTTGTTGAAGAACTGTATGTCGTCTATGAGGAGCAGATCCAGGGACCGGTAGTAGCGTTTGAAAACGTCGAAGGACTTCTGCTGGAAGGCCCGAACCACGTCGGCGTAATAATCCTCGGCGTGGACATAACGGATGACCATGTCCGGGTTATGACGGAAGACCGCGTTTCCCAGGGCGTGAATGAGGTGCGTCTTGCCCAGTCCGACGCCGCCATAAACGAAAAGCGGGTTGTAGGACGTTCCCGGGTTTGTGGCAACCTGGAAAGCGGCGGCGCGTGCCAGATCGTTGGCACGCCCGGTGACGAGCGTGTCGAAAGTAAAATCCGGATTGAGGCGCGTCTTTTCGTAAGCGGAAGGCGGAAGGACAGCGGCAGCGGAACGAGGGGTCGGCGTGTTGGAAGCCGGCGCGGCAGGCGCCGCGGCAACCGGAGGCGGCGTTTTCTGGATGCCGGCAGCCGGCGCCGCGGCGCTCTTGGGTGCCTCGAGCAAGCCCAGAGTCAGGTTTACCGGCTTGCCGTAGTATTCTTTGGCATATTCCTGGAATTTTTGCAGGTAGCGCTCGCGAACCCACTGGAGTATGAAGCGGTTGGGTACGACCACGCGGGGTGCGGGGTCGTCGTCCGGGCCGTGTTCGCACGTCAGATTCTTGATCCAGGTGTTGAACTGTTGCGCGGGCAGTTCCCCCTGGAGACGGGCGAGGCAGGTGGACCAGAAGTCGTTCATTGGGTTGCCGTGTTTGGGGATGGGAAAGCGGGTCTCGGCAAAGGCTGTGTTGCTTGCGCGAGAGCGAATTTTAACCGGTCCTGGAAAAGTTATCCACAGGGGTTCAGGAAAAGAAGGCTTGACAAAATCTCGGCAACCGGTTGTAATTGCGCGTTTTTCCAAACAACTGGCAGATAATCATGAAACGTACTTATCAACCCTCCGTCGTTCGTCGGAAGCGCACTCACGGTTTCCTGGTTCGGATGCGCACCCGTGGTGGTCGTGCGGTAATTCGGGCTCGTCGCGCCAAAGGCCGGGTGCGTCTCGGCGTCTGAGTGTTATTGGGTCGGATTCGGAACCGACGCCGCGCGAAGAATCATGTGGTCAGCCGAGTGTTCGGCCGCCATGGCGTTCGGGCGAGTCTGAAACGATTTGGCACGGCGGGAAATTTCCCGCTGGGAGCACAAGAAGGAGCTTGAGGCCTGTGGTTGGCGAAGCGGGTTTTGGCGTTTGCTACAGGCTGAAAAAAACGGATGAGTTTTCATCCGTTTTTGCTTTTCGGCGTAGCGTTCGCGGCGGGCCTTTTCAGTTATTCTATCGCCCCAACAGCTTGGGTCTGGCCCGGCTGGGTGTGGTCGTGGGAAAGAGGTTCGTGCGACATGCGGTGAAGCGCAACCGTGTTAAAAGAGTGGTTAGGGAGGCGTTCCGGCTGGCGAAAGCTAGTTTGCCAGCCTGTGACCTGGTCTTGCGGGTCATGGCGAAGCCTTCCCGATTCGATGGCGGCGACCTGAGAAGTGAGGTCGAGGCCCTTTTTGGCAAGTTGCGGGCTGGAGTTCGTTCGGCATGAAGGCGCTGTTATTGGCGCTGGTGAAGGGCTATCGTTATGCGATCAGTCCCTTGCTCGGCAGTAATTGTCGTTTCCATCCCTGCTGTTCCGAGTATGCGGTGGAAGCAATTGAACGACATGGAGCCCTGAGGGGCTTCTGGCTGGCGATAAGGAGGCTTGGGCGCTGTCACCCGTGGAGCGCGGGTGGTTTCGATCCCGTGCCTTGAAGCAGGCTCTGATTGAAAGAGTCGGCGGGGTCAGGTTCCCCACGGCGGCTTGAAGCTGCAATAGTGGGTGATGTTGGGCGTGGAATGCGCTGCCGGCGGATGCGCTGGCGTGGAAAGGCAATATGGATACACAACGGTTGATTTTGGCGGTGGTGTTCAGCGTCTCCCTGATGATGGTGTGGCAGGGGTGGCAGAAACATCAGCAGGGGGCGGGGCCGCAGTCGGTTGCGGTGGCAAACGGGGTTCCCGGCAAGGCCGAGATTCCAACGCTTGCGTCGCCTGGTGGCAGCGGTGCCGTTCCCGGCGTTGCAGCGGTTCCGGGCAACACGACTGCCGTTGCAGCGCCGCGTATGACCGTGACGACGGATGTGCTGAAGGCGGATATTTCTGCTGAAGGCGGAAATCTGGTACGCGTCGAGTTCATGAAGCATAAGGCGGCCGGCAATTCCAGCGATAATTTTGTCTTGCTGGATGCTGCCGGTCCGCATGACTACGTGGCACAGTCGGGGCTCATTGGAACCGGTTTGCCGAACCACAAGACCCTGTTCCAGTTGCCGGGCGGTGACGTGTCCCTGGCCGAAGGCAAGGGTGAGCTTCAGATTCGTCTTAAGGCGCCGGCCACCGATGGCGTGGTGGTGGAGAAGGTGTTCACCTTCCATCGGGGCAGTTACCTGGTGGACGTTTCGTATGCCATTCAGAATGGTGGCCCTGCGGCCATCGCGCCATTCGGCTATTTCCAGTTCCTTAGAGACGGTGCTTCCTCCGAGGAGGAAGCCGGGTTTGGCGGCAGCCGTTCATTCACCGGTCCGGCGGTATATACGGAAGCGGAAAAGTACGAAAACATAGAGTTTTCCGCGATTGACAAGGGTAGCGCGAAGTTCCCGCACAAGGCGCTTGATGGCTGGGTTGCCATGGTTCAGCATTACTTTGTGGCGGCCTGGTTGCCGAAGCCGGGGGTGGACCGGGAGTACTTTGCGCGCAAGGTTTCGGAAAAACTTTATGCGGTGGGTACGGTGGTCCCGGCGGGCAGCGTGGCGTCCGGTGCCAGTGGCAACGTGACGATGCAGCTTTATGTGGGGCCGCAGGATCAGAACAAGCTCAAGACACTCGCTCCGGGACTGGATCTCGTGGCGAACTACGGTTGGCTGACGGTCATCGCTCTACCGCTGTTCTGGGTTCTGCAAGTGGTAGAGAGCCTGGTCGGAAATTGGGGCTGGGCCATCATCGGCCTCACGGTTCTCATCAAGCTGGTGTTTTTCCCTCTTTCTGCGGCGAGCTACAAGTCCATGGCGCGCATGAAGGTCGTGACGCCAAAGATGCAGAAGTTGAAGGAGCAGTTCGGGCATGACAAGGCACGCCTGAATCAGGAAATGATGGAGTTGTACAAGAAGGAGAAGATCAACCCGCTGGGTGGCTGCCTTCCGATTTTGGTGCAGATTCCGGTGTTCATTGCGCTCTACTCCGTGTTGCTTGGCGCGGTTGAAATGCGCCATGCGCCCTGGGTTTTCTGGATTCACGATCTGTCCGCAAAGGATCCGTTCTACGTGCTGCCTCTGATCATGGGTGTAAGCATGTTGGTTCAGACCAAGCTTAATCCCACTCCGCCGGACCCCGTGCAGGCGAAGGTCATGCTCATCATGCCTATCGTGTTTACCGGCATGTTCCTGTTCTTCCCGTCGGGCCTCGTGCTTTACTGGGTGGTGAATAATCTGTTGTCCATTGCTCAGCAATGGCATATCACCCGTCTCGCCGAAAGTGGATCGGGAACCGGTCACTGAGCCCATTGCCGCCATTGCCACCGCACCTGGGCGCGGTGGCATTGGGGTAGTCCGCGTTTCAGGCCGTGATCTTCACGCCTGGTTCATCCCCCTTCTCGGGCGCGTGCCCCTCCCTCGGACCGCTTGCTTTTGCGGCTTTTTGGCGCGGGACCGGTCGCCGATTGACCAGGGAATCGCGCTCTATTTCCCCGCGCCCCACTCGTTCACCGGCGAGGATGTCCTTGAACTTCAAGGACACGGTGGGCCGGTCGTGATGCAGTTGCTGCTGCGTAGATGCGTTGAGTTGGGTGCACGTCTCGCGGACGCGGGGGAGTTCACCAAGCGCGCTTTTCTCAACGACAAGATTGATCTAGCCCAGGCTGAAGCGGTTGCGGACCTGATCGAGGCCTCTACGGTCGCGGCGGCGCGGTCCGCGGTGCGCTCTCTGGTTGGTGAGTTTTCTGCGCTTGTTCATGGACTGGAAGTACAACTCATCGAGTTGCGCATGTTGGTAGAGGCCTGCCTGGACTTTCCCGAAGAGGAGGTTGATTTCCTTGCTGAGGCAGGCGCACTGGATAGGCTCGGGGATATTGGTTTGACGTTGGAGGCGCTCGACCTACGGTCAAGGCGTGGCAGTGTATTGCGCAACGGCTTGCATGTGGTACTCGTCGGGCGGCCGAATGTGGGCAAATCCAGTTTGCTGAATTGCCTGGCGGGCGAGGATCTATCCATTGTGACGGATGTTCCCGGAACGACACGGGACGCCGTGCGGCAGAACCTGGAGGTTCAGGGCGTTCCGCTGCATGTGGTGGATACCGCCGGTTTGCGAGAAACGGAGGATCCGGTCGAACGCCTTGGCATCGAACGTACCTGGACCGAGATCGGCAAATGCGACCTCGTGGTTTATCTGGTTGATGCCGCCCTGGGCGTCGGGATTGATGAGGAGCCCATATTGGCGCGGTTGCCCACGGCGGCGCCCAGATTGACCGTGCACAACAAGGCGGATTTGACGGGTTGTCCCGGTGCGATGGAGTCGAAGGCGGATGGTGTTCATGTCTGGGTTTCGGCCAAGACTGGCGCAGGAATGGATACGTTCCGGGCGGAACTTCTTCGGATCGCGGGAGTTTCCGTGGGTCAGGAGGACGGCTTTCTCGCACGAGAGCGGCATCTAGTTGCGCTCAAGTCGGCCCGGGAGCATGCCGCGCAGGCGGTGTCGTTGAGCGGTCATCTCGAATTATTTGCCGAGGAGTTGAGGTTGGCACACCGGGCGTTGGGTTCGATTACGGGTGAGTATTCGGCCGATGACTTATTGGGCGACATTTTTTCCCGTTTTTGCATAGGGAAATAGCAGGGCGTGATGTTTCACGTGAAACGTCCGCGGAAGTTTTGCGATTCTGGATTTTCGGGCTTTTACAGGCATGTTCTATCCATCTGATTTTGACGTTATCGTTGTCGGCGGCGGGCATGCCGGCGCCGAGGCCGCCCTTGCCTCGGCGCGTATGGGATGCCGTACCTTGCTTCTCACCCACAACATCGAGACGCTGGGTCAGATGTCGTGCAATCCGTCCATCGGCGGAATTGGCAAGGGACACCTGGTCAAGGAGGTGGATGCCCTGGGCGGCGCCATGGCCGAGGCCACCGACGAGGCGGGCATACAGTTCCGTATCCTGAACTCCAGCAAGGGTCCGGCGGTTCGCGCGACGAGGGCACAAGCGGATCGCGTTCTATATCGGCAGGCTATACGCGGACGTCTGGAGAATCAGGAGAATCTCACGCTATTTCAGCAGGCGGTGGATGACCTGCTGGTACTGGGCGATCGCGTGGTCGGCGTGGTCACCCAACTCGGGATACGGTTCGAGGCGCCCACCGTGGTCGTTACGGCCGGGACATTTCTGGCGGGGCTGGTACATGTGGGACTCAGCCATTTTCCCGCGGGTCGGGCCGGTGATCCGCCGTCGGTGTCGCTTGCGGCGCGCTTGAAGGAGCTCCAGCTGCCGGTTGGGCGTCTCAAGACGGGAACCCCGCCCAGATTGGACGGCCGCACGATTGATTATTCGGTGATGCTTGTGCAACCGGGGGACGACCCCGAGCCGGTCTTTTCGTTTCTTGGTGACGCCAAGAAGCATCCGCCGCAATTGCCATGCTGGATTACGCAGACCAACGAGCGCACCCACGACATCATCAGGAACGGGCTGGATCGTTCGCCGCTATTCACGGGGGTAATTGAGGGCGTCGGCCCGCGCTATTGTCCGTCCATCGAGGACAAGATCCATCGCTTCTCCGGCAAGTCGAGTCATAACGTGTTTCTTGAGCCGGAAGGTCTGCGTACCCATGAGATCTATCCGAATGGTGTCTCGACCAGTTTGCCCTTTGACGTGCAGTTGGCGCTGGTGCGCTCCATAAGGGGTCTGGAGACCGTTCATATTCTTCGGCCGGGTTACGCGATCGAATACGACTATTACGATCCGCGCAACCTTAAGTCTTCGCTTGAGACCAAGACTATTTCCGGGCTCTATTTTGCCGGTCAGATCAACGGCACGACTGGTTACGAGGAGGCCGCGGCTCAGGGCCTTTTGGCCGGGGCGAACGCTGCGCTTCGGGTTCAGGGAAAGTCGTCATGGTGTCCCGGCCGGGATCAGGCCTATATGGGTGTGATGGTGGACGACCTGATTACGCGGGGCGTTTCGGAACCGTATCGCATGTTTACCAGTCGGGCGGAATTTCGTCTTTCGTTGCGGGAAGACAATGCAGACCTGCGTTTGACCGAAAAGGGGCGCGAGCTTGGCTTGGTCGGGGATGCCCGCTGGGAGGCGTTTTGTAGGAAAAGGGACGCTATTTCGAGGGAGCAGGAGCGCCTCAAGTCGGTCTGGGTAAACCCGCGGGTGCTCGCGGAGGAGGACGCCCTGCGTGTCATCGGCAAGCCTTTGGAGCGGGAGTCCACACTGTTTGATCTTCTGCGGCGTCCGGAGGTCGGGTATTGGTCTCTGATGTCGCTTCCGGTCAATGAAGGGGTGGCGAGGCCGGACGATCAGGTTGCCGAGCAGGTCGAGATTCAGGCGAAGTACCAGGGCTACGTGGACAGGCAGCTTGTCGAGGTGGAAAGGGGCAAGGCCAGCGAGGGCCTCATGCTTCCCGAAGAAATTGACTATGGCAAGGTCAAAGGTCTTTCCATCGAAGTTCAACAGAAGCTGGCTCAACACAGACCGGAGACCCTGGGTCAGGCGGCGAGAATTCAGGGTGTTACGCCGGCCGCCATCAGCCTGTTGCTCGTGCATCTGAAGCGCAACGGCTGGCTTCGTACGGGTGGAGATGAGTCGTGAGTCTTGGGTCGGAACTGGATGCAGGGCTTGAGGCGCTGGGAGTTCCCGTTTCCGAGGGTGCTCGGAACAAGTTGCTTGCGTACGTGGAACTCCTGCTGAAATGGAACCGCGTCTATAATCTCACCGCAGTGCGTGACCCGTCGGCGGTTTTGGCGACACACATACTGGATAGTCTCTCCGTGTTGCCCCATTTGCCTGTGGGATGCCTTGTGGACATCGGCAGCGGGGGCGGTCTTCCGGGCATCGTGCTTGCGATTTGCGATCCGGCGCGCTCCGTTACTCTTGTGGAAAGTAATCAGAAAAAGAGTGCGTTTCAGCGGCAAGTGCAGATCGAATTGGGGCTGTCGAACGTGAACGTGCTTTGCGCGCGCGCCGAGAATGTTTCCGGCGGCGCCGGTTTCGATGTTGTTATTTCCCGCGCTTTTTCCAGCCTCCTTGATTTTGTCGGAGTGGCAGGACACCTTTGCAAGCCATCGGGGTGCCTTGCGGCGATGAAGGGGATTTACCCGGAAGCAGAAATTGCCGAGCTTCCGTCAATGTTTCACGTGGAACAATCCATTGCCCTGAAGGTGCCCTTTGTTCTGGGTGCGAGGCATTTGATCCTGATTCGCCGTTCATGAGGTAGCAGCTTGAAAATATTTGCCATAACAAATCAGAAGGGTGGCGTGGGCAAGACTACCACCAGTGTCAATCTCGCGGCGGGCCTGGCTTCGCTGGGTCAGCGGGTGTTGCTGGTGGACCTTGATCCGCAAGGAAATGCCACCATGGGCTCCGGTGTGGACAAGCGCAACCTTGGCCACAACGTCTATCACATGCTGCTCGGCTTGGCGAAGATCGAGGATGTGAGCTTAAAGACCCAGACGGGTTTTGACATCCTGCCCGCCAATCGCGACTTGGCCGGGGCGGAAGTCGAACTGGTGGATATGCCCCAAAGGGATTTCCGTCTGAGGGAGGCGCTTGCCACGGTGGCCGATCGGTACGATTTTGTACTCCTCGACTGTCCCCCGGCGCTGAATTTGCTCACCGTCAATGCCCTTACGGCGGCCAACGCCGTGATGATCCCGATGCAGTGCGAATACTACGCGCTGGAGGGACTCAGCGATCTCGTCGCCACCATAAGGCGCATACGGCAAAGTTTGAATCCGGTGCTGGAGATCGAGGGCCTGCTGCGCACCATGTTCGATCCACGAAACACCTTGGCGAACCAGGTGTCGGCCCAGCTGGAACAGCACTTCGGCGCCAAGGTCTATGCTACCATCATTCCCAGGAACGTGCGTCTGGCGGAGGCGCCGAGCTACGGCATGCCGGCCATGCAGTACGACCGCAGTGCAAAAGGCGCTCAAGCCTATGACGCCCTGGCGCGGGAGGTTCTTGCCCGCGCCGGTGTAACGTTCCAGGAGACACCATGATTACCAAAGCCAAAGGCCTCGGCCGCGGACTGGACGCCTTGCTTGCGGGTGCGGGCGGTGGCGAAGGACAGCCCACTTCCCTGGGAATTGACCTTCTCCAGCCGGGAAAATATCAGCCCCGTACGCACATGGACAGCGCGTCTCTCCAGGAACTCGCCGCTTCGATCCGCGCTCAGGGCGTGATGCAGCCCATCCTTGTACGCCCGATCGCGGCCGGCCGGTATGAAATCATAGCGGGCGAGCGCCGCTGGCGCGCCTCCCGGCTTGCCGGCCTTTCTGAAGTGCCGGTGCTCGTGAAGGAGATCCCGGACGAGGCGGCGTTGGCGATGTCTCTGATAGAGAACATTCAAAGAGAAGATCTGAATCCTCTGGAAGAGGCCGCCGGCATCCAGCGTCTGATAAACGAGTTCGATATGACGCACCAGGATGCGGCCGACGCCGTGGGCCGTTCCCGTCCTGCCGCCAGTAATCTGCTGCGCCTTCTCGCTCTGCCGGAACCCGTACAGGAATTGCTCATGTCGAACCGCATTGACATGGGGCACGCGCGCGCCCTGCTGCCCCTGGACAAGTCCGAGCAAATCCTCCTGGCCAACCGCATCGCAGCCAAGGGGCTTTCGGTACGTGAAACGGAGCGCATGGTCAAGCGCGAACTGGCCCCCCATGCAGCGAAGATGCCCAAGGCTCCGGACCGGGATCTCCTGCGCCTTCAGGAGGAGCTTTCGGACCGGCTTGGAGCCGAAGTTCGCATCCTGGCCGGGGCCAAGGGCGCGGGAACGCTCAGCATACGCTACGCGAGCCTGGATCAGCTGGATGGCCTCCTCGCCCGACTGAACTGAACTTGCCGGCTATAGCAGTGGCCGCTACGCTGGGAGCCGGCCCCGGAAGACCCCTTGCCCATAAGTGTCTTAGGTCTTATATATAAGCGGTGCACAATCATTTGACTTGCCGATAAAAAACTTATATATTCGCCGCTCTTAAGCGCGATGGGCCGCCGCGGTACGGGACGAGCGGAGCAGGGTAAAGCGACTCCATGTTCAAGGCAGTGCTTCTTCAGTTCGTGGCAACCGTAGTCGCCATTTTGGCGGCGTCGGCATTGGTCGGGTCGCGTGGTGCGTTGTCCGCAGCCTTGGGAGGCACGGTGATCATTCTTCCCAACCTGCTGTTTGCCATGAGGTTGAAGCTTGCTTCCCGAGTGTTGGACGCATCGCACGCAGGAACATTTCTGGTCGGGGTGTTTGCCAAGCTCGCCCTGACGCTGGCGCTGTTGTTCATTGTCAGTCATTGGTACCGCGACCTGCATTGGCTGTCGCTCCTGGCTGGGATGTTTCTGGCGCTGCAGAGCAACATATTTGCACTCTTGATGAAGAACTGACCATGTCAACCGAAGCCGTCGCACACGAAGCCGCCGCACACGCGCCCAACGCGTCCGAGTACATCATCCACCACCTGACCTTCCTGGACAGCCACAAGCAGGCGTCCCTGGTGGATATGTCCGTGCTGCATCTGGATACTCTTTTCTATTCGCTGGTCCTGGGCGTCCTGGCCGTGCTGCTGTTGGCGCGGGCCGCCAGCAAGGCCACGTCCGGCGTTCCCGGGCGTTTCCAGGCCGCCGTGGAAATCCTGGTGGAGATGGTTTCGGACCAGACCAAGGGCATCGTGCATTCCGCCGAGTCCCGCCAGTTCGTGGCGCCGGCCGCCCTCACGGTGTTCGTATGGATATTCTTCATGAACGCCATGGACCTGTTGCCCCTGGATCTGCTGCCGAAAATCTGGGGCGGAATCTACCAGGCCACCGGCGGCGATCCCCATCATGCCTACATGCGGGTCGTGCCGACGGCCGATCTGAATGCCACCCTGGGCATGTCCCTGGGCGTGCTGCTCATGTGCCTCTACTACAACGTGAAGATCAAGGGCTTCGGCGGCTGGATGCACGAGTTGTTCACCGCCCCCTTCGGTGCTCACCCGCTCCTGTATCCGATCAACTTCGCCATGCAATTGATCGAATTCGTGGCCAAGACCGTTTCCCACGGCATGCGGTTGTTCGGCAACATGTACGCCGGAGAACTGATTTTCATGCTGATCGCGCTCATGGGCGCGGCCTGGGCCGGGACCATGGGTTCCGGCATGCTGTGGGTCGGCGGCGTCATTGCCGGCACCATCTGGGCCATTTTCCACATCCTGATCATTACTCTCCAGGCATTCATCTTCATGATGCTGACCCTGGTGTACATTGGCCAGGCGCACGAAAGCCACTGATTTCAGCAGTGCATCACGGTTTCCCTTTTTATCTTTACTTATCAATCAAGGAGTAGTCATGGAACAAGTCGTTGGATTCGTCGCTCTGGCCGCTGGCCTGATCATCGGTCTGGGTGCCGCAGGTGCGTGTATCGGTATCGGTATCATGGGTAGCCGTTTCCTGGAGTCTTCTGCTCGTCAGCCGGAACTGATGAACGTGCTGCAAACCAAGATGTTCCTGCTGGTGGGCCTGATTGACGCGGCCTTCATTATCGGTACCGGTATCGCTCTGTGGTACACCACCGCCAACCCCTTCATCGTCAAGTAATCGTTCCCGAAAACTGACAAGGAGCGATTACCGTGAATCTAAACGCAACGCTGTTCGCCCAGCTCGTTGTGTTCTTCATTCTGGCGTGGTTCACGATGAAATTCGTGTGGCCACCCATCGTGAAGGCACTGGACGAGCGGGCCAAGAAGGTTGCCGACGGGCTCGCGGCTGCGGACAAGGCCAAGGCTGACCTGGCTCTCGCTGAAAAGCGGGCGATGGATGAGCTGCGCAAGGCGAGGGAATCCGCCGCCGACATGCGCGGCAACGCCGAGCGCCAGGCTGCTTCCATCATTGATGAAGCCCGTACCGAGTCCGCCCGCATCGTCGCCCAGGCACGTGAAGCTGCCGAAGGCGAAGCCGCTGTCGCGTCTCAGCGCGCCAAGGAGGCCCTGCGCGAGCAGGTGGCAGCCCTGGCGGTGGCAGGTGCCGAGCGTATCCTCCGCAAGGAGATCAACGCCCAGGTGCATACCGAGCTGCTCGCCAACCTCAAACAGGAACTCGTCTAAACCATGGCCGAGAACGTCACCATTGCGCGCCCTTACGCCGATGCCGCGTTCAGCCTGGCGCAGGCTGCCAACGCGCTGGGCGGCTGGTCGCAGGCACTGGATCGCATGGCTGCTGTCGCCGCGGACCCGCAGATGCAGGAATGCATCGGCAATCCGGGGGTTACGCCTGGCGAGCTGAAGAGCATCGTTATCGAGGTGGTGGGGGGAAACCTCTCCATTGACCAGGAAAACTTTGTTCAGGTGCTGGCGGAGAACGAACGTCTCGCGGTCCTTCCGGAAATCCGCGACCTGTTCGTCCAGCTCAAGAACGGCGCCGAGGGTACCAAGGCAGCGATCATCCAGTCCGCTTTTGCGCTGGATGGCGCGGCTCTGACCCAACTCGTCGTCGACCTGGAGCAACGCTTCGGCTGCAAGATCCAGGCAACGGTCAGCATCGAACCCGATCTGATCGGTGGCGTGCGCATCGCCGTGGGCGACCAGGTGATTGACGCTTCCGTCCGCGGCAAGCTAGCCAGCATGGCCACCGCGCTAAAGAACTAGGAGCATATCAATGCAACTCAACCCCTCTGAAATCAGCGATCTGATCAAGAGCCGGATTCAGAACCTGCAATTGCCCGCCACGGCGCGCACCGAAGGCACGGTGGTTTCCGTGACCGACGGCATCTGCCGTGTGCACGGCCTGGCCGACGCCATGCAGGGCGAAATGCTGGAATTCCCGGGCAACACGTTCGGTCTGGCCCTGAACCTGGAGCGCGACTCCGTCGGCGCCGTGGTTCTGGGTGAATACGAGCAGATCACCGAAGGCGACACCGTGAAGTGCACGGGCCGCATTCTGGAAGTGCCCGTGGGCCCGGAACTGATCGGCCGCGTGGTGAACTCCCTGGGCCAGCCGATTGACGGCAAGGGCCCGATCAACGCCAAGGGCACCGAGCCGATCGAAAAGATCGCCCCGGGCGTCATCTGGCGGCAGTCCGTGTCCCAGCCCGTGCAGACCGGTCTCAAGTCCGTGGATGCCATGGTGCCCATCGGCCGCGGCCAGCGCGAACTGATCATCGGTGACCGCCAGACCGGCAAGACCGCCGTCGCGATTGATGCCATCATCAATCAAAAGGGCGAGAACATGGTCTGTATCTACGTCGCCATCGGTCAGAAGGCGTCGTCGGTCATGAACGTGGTCAGGAAGCTGGAAGAGCACGGCGCCATGGAGTACACCATCGTCGTGGCTGCCACCGCCTCCGAATCCGCCGCGATGCAGTTCATCGCGCCGTATTCCGGCTGCACCATGGGCGAGTACTTCCGCGACCGCGGCCAGGACGCACTGATCGTTTATGACGATCTGACCAAGCAGGCCTGGGCCTATCGCCAGGTGTCCCTGCTGCTGCGCCGTCCCCCGGGCCGTGAAGCCTACCCCGGCGACGTGTTCTATCTGCATTCCCGTCTGCTGGAGCGCGCCGCTCGTGTCTCCGCCGACTATGTGGAAAAGTTCACCAACGGCGAAGTGAAGGGCAAGACCGGTTCCCTGACGGCCCTGCCCATCATCGAGACCCAGGCCGGCGACGTGTCCGCCTTCGTGCCGACCAACGTGATTTCCATTACCGACGGTCAGATCTTCCTGGAAACCGACCTCTTTAACGCCGGTATCCGCCCCGCCATCAACGCCGGCGTGTCGGTGTCCCGGGTGGGCGGCGCGGCTCAGACCAAGGTCATCAAGAAGCTCGGCGGCGGCGTCCGTCTGGCGCTGGCCCAGTACCGCGAACTCGCGGCCTTCGCCCAGTTTGCTTCCGACCTGGACGAAGCCACCCGCAAGCAGCTGGAGCGTGGCCGCATGGTGACCGAGCTGATGAAGCAGGCCCAGTACAGCACGCTCAAGGTGTCCGAGATGGCGGTGACCCTGTTCGCAGCGAACAAGGGCTACTTCGATGACGTGGATGTGAAGAGGGGTCTGGCGTTCGAAGGGGGGCTGCTGTCCCACCTGAAGACCAAGCATGCCGCTCTGCTGTCCGCCATCGAGGAATCCAAGGATCTGTCCGCGGACAACGAGAAGGCCCTGTCGGCTGCCATTGAAGAGTTCAAGAAGACCTGGGCCTAAGGGCTCGGGTTGACGGAGAAAAACAATGGCTAGCGGCAAGGAAATCCGCACAAAGATCAAGAGCGTGCAGAGCACGCGCAAGATCACGCGTGCCATGGAGATGGTGGCGGCCTCGAAGATGCGCAAGGCGCAGGAGCGCATGCGGGCCGCCCGTCCCTATGGCGAGAAGATCCGCAACATCGCAGCCCATCTGTCTCAGGCGAACCCGGAGTACAAGCATCCGTTCCTCGTCAGGCGCGAGCCGATGACCCGTGTCGGGCTGATCGTGGTCACGTCCGACAAGGGTCTTTGCGGCGGTCTCAACACCAACGTGTTGCGGCTGGCGCTGACCCGCATGAAGGACTGGGAAACCAAGGGTGGCGTGAAGGACATCCAGGTGGCTGCCATCGGCAGCAAGGGCCTGGGCTTCATGCAGCGTCTCGGTGCCAAGGTCGTGTCGCAACTGACCGGCCTGGGCGATACGCCCCACCTGGACCGTCTCATCGGCCCGGTCAAGGTCATGCTGGACGCCTATACCCGTGGCGAGCTGGATGCCGTCTATATGGTCTACACCCGCTTCGTGAACACCATGAAGCAGGAGCCGACGATGGAGCAGCTTCTGCCCCTGTCCGGCGAGCAACTGGGTGAGGCCAAGGGACACTCCTGGGACTATCTCTACGAGCCGGATGCGAAGGCAGTGATTGACGAGTTGCTCGTGCGTTATGTCGAAGCGCTGGTGTACCAGGCCGTCGCCGAGAACATGGCCTCCGAGCAGAGCGCCCGGATGGTGGCGATGAAGTCGGCCTCCGACAACGCCGGCAAGGTGATTGATGAACTGAAGCTGGTCTACAACAAGACCCGTCAGGCCGCGATCACGAAGGAATTGTCTGAAATCGTCGCCGGCGCCGCTGCGGTGTAAGAATTTAATTTTGGGGATATTACGATGAGTCAAGGTCAAATCGTACAGTGCATCGGCGCGGTGGTGGACGTTCAGTTCCCCCGCGATTCGATGCCGAAGGTGTATGACGCCCTTACGATGGACGGTTCCGAACTGACCCTCGAAGTCCAGCAGCAGCTGGGTGACGGGGTGGTTCGTACCATCGCACTGGGTACTTCCGACGGCCTGCGCCGCGGCATGATGGTTACCAACACCAAGGCACCCATTTCCGTCCCGGTTGGCCATGCCACCCTGGGCCGTATCATGGACGTGCTGGGCCGCCCGATTGACGAGGCCGGCCCGATCGCCACCGACGAGCGCCGCGCCATTCACCAGAAGGCGCCCAAGTTCGACGAACTGTCTCCCTCCGTGGAACTCCTGGAAACCGGCATCAAGGTGATTGACCTGATCTGCCCGTTCGCCAAGGGCGGCAAGGTGGGTCTGTTCGGCGGCGCCGGTGTGGGCAAGACGGTGAACATGATGGAGTTGATCAACAACATCGCCAAGCAGCATAGCGGTTTGTCGGTCTTCGCCGGCGTGGGCGAGCGTACCCGCGAGGGCAACGACTTCTACCACGAAATGAAGGACTCCAACGTGCTGGACAAGGTGTCCATGGTGTTCGGTCAGATGAACGAGCCGCCGGGTAACCGCCTGCGCGTGGCGCTGACCGGCCTGACCATGGCCGAGCGTTTCCGCGACGAAGGCCGGGACATCCTGTTCTTCGTGGATAACATCTACCGTTACACGCTGGCCGGTACCGAAGTGTCCGCTCTCCTGGGCCGCATGCCTTCCGCCGTGGGCTACCAGCCGACGCTGGCCGAGGAAATGGGCCGCCTGCAGGAGCGCATCACCTCCACGAAGGTGGGTTCCATCACCTCCATCCAGGCCGTGTATGTGCCCGCGGATGACTTGACCGACCCGTCGCCCGCGACGACCTTCGGCCACCTGGATTCCACCGTGGTGCTGTCCCGTGACATCGCCTCCCTGGGTATCTACCCCGCCGTGGATCCTCTGGATTCCACTTCCCGCCAGCTGGATCCGCTGGTGGTGGGCGAGGAGCATTACCAGGTGGCTCGTTCGGTGCAGCAGACGCTCCAGCGCTACAAGGAACTGCGTGACATCATCGCCATTCTGGGCATGGACGAACTGGCTCCGGAAGACAAGCTGGCCGTGGCTCGCGCCCGGAAGATCCAGCGCTTCCTGTCCCAGCCCTTCCACGTGGCCGAGGTGTTCACCGGTTCTCCCGGCAAGTACGTTACCCTCAAGGAGACCATCAAGGGCTTCAAGGGTATCGTCAGCGGCGAGTATGACCACCTGCCCGAGCAGGCGTTCTACATGGTCGGCGGCATCGAGGAAGCGGTCGAGAAGGCCAAGACCCTCCAGTAATCAACGCCAGGCATCCCCGGCGGCGCTTGCCACCGGGGACGCCCTAAAGGAAAAGATATGTCCATGATTATTCACGTGGATGTGGTCAGCGCAGAAGAGTCCATCTTTTCCGGAGCCGCGGAATTCGTGGTGCTTCCGGGCGAGGCGGGTGAGCTGGGCGTTTATCCGCGGCACATGCCGCTGATGACCCGCATCAAGCCGGGCACCGTGCGCGTCAAGATGCCCGATCAGGCGCAGGAAGAGTTGATCTTCGTTGCCGGGGGCATTCTGGAAGTGCAGCCGGACCTCGTGACGGTGTTGGCGGATACCGCCATCCGTGGCAGGGATCTGGACGAAGCCAAGGCGCTGGATGCCAAGAGGCAGGCCGAGGAAGCGATGCAGAACAAGACTTCCGAGCTGGAATACGCGCGGGCGCAGGCCGAGCTGGCCGAAGCCATCGCCCAGTTGGCGGCGATTGCGCGTTTGCGCAAGATCGGCCACGGCCACTGAGACAGCCAGGCAGGGCAAAAAAGGCAGCCTCGGCTGCCTTTTTTGTCGCCTTCTGACCGCCGTTCCTTCCCGGTGGCCTAAAGCTTGGATGGAAGTTGCCGAAAACAGTCAGGTCACCCGAGCTTGCCCTTTATCGCCTTCCTGAATTCCCGGAAACCGCCATGACGTTTTGCCAGTTGCCCAACGCAAGCATCGTGTGCTGCTGCCAGAAAAACGAGAAAGCCTAGATGCCCCTGTCCGTACTCGATCAGGGCCAGAGACTGGCCGTGCTGGATGAGATTTTCGCGAAGACGGCGGAGCCGCTCATCATTACGGACCGCAACAACCTGATCGTTGCGGTAAACCACGCCTTCATGCGCATCACCGGATACCGGGAAGGCGAGGTGCTGGGGCGAGACCCCAAGATATTGGCGTCCGGCAAGCTGGATTCCGAAACCTACCGCGCCATGTGGCAGTCCTTGGTGCGGCGGGGCGAGTGGCAGGGGGAAATCTGGGATCGGGCCAAGAGCGGCACGACCTTCCCCCGGTGGGCGCGGATTTCGGTGTTGCGCAACGCAGAGGGCGGCGTCGAGAACTATGTGTGCATTCTGGGCGACATGCCGGAACACGGCGAAGGCGTGGCGCGTATTGCCTTTCTGGCGCAGCACGATTCGCTGACCAAACTCCTCAACCGCGCCGCGTTGGACGCCCAGTTGCACCTCGCGGTGAGCCGGGCGAGCCGCCTCGCCAGTCAGGTAGCGGTACTTCTCATTGATCTGGACCGTTTCAAGAACATCAACGACACCCTGGGACATGACGTGGGGGACCGTCTTCTGGAAGCCGTGGCCGCGCGCCTGACGGAATCGGTGCGGGCCAGCGATATCGTGGCCCGCCTGGGCGGTGACGAGTTCGTCGTGGTCCTGCCGGACATCGAGAACGCGCTTTCGGTTGCCGGCATTGCCAGCAAGATCAAACGCAATCTGGAGGATATCTACCTGGTCGGCAACCATTCCCTCTACGCCACGCCGAGCATGGGCGTGGCGCTCTATCCCATGGATGGTGCCGATCCGGACGCGCTGCTGAAGAACGCCGACACGGCCATGTATCACGCCAAATCGGCGGGGCGGAACACCCTGCAATTCTTCTCGGCCGCCATGAACGCGGCGGCGGAAGAACGGTCGCGCATAGAGACGGGCATGCGCGCCGCGATCGAGACCGCGAACCTGGGTGGATCGGAGTTCCAGGTGTATTTTCAGCCCCAGATCCACCTGCGCAATCACAGCATCGTCAGCCTGGAAGCCTTGGCCCGCTGGACGCACCCGGAGTGGGGGCCCGTGCCCACGTCCCAGTTCATCCCCATCGCGGAGGAGACCGGACTCATCCAACCCCTGGGGGACTGGGTGTTCTGGGAGGCCTGCCGCCAACTGCGATATTTCAGGGACAGCGGCCTGAGGGGCGTGCGCGTTGCCGTAAACCTTTCCGCCCAGCAGTTGCGCTATGAGGGCCTGCCGGCGGTGGTGCGCGGCGCGCTGGCCTGCTACGACCTGGCGCCTTCGGACCTGGAACTGGAGGTCACCGAGGCCACGGCCATGCAGAATCCGGCCGCGACCATTTCGATTCTGGGCCAGCTCTCCGACATGGGCATCGTGCTTTCGATGGACAATTTCGGTACGGGCTACTCCTCCCTCAGTTACCTCAAACACCTGCCCATCCACCGCCTCAAGCTGGATCGAAGCTTCGTGAAGAACGTCGAGACGGACAAGGAAGACTCCGCGATCTGTGCCGCGACCATCGCCCTGAGCCACGCACTGGGCCTTGAGATTTCGGCCGAAGGCGTGGAGACAGAAGGGCAGCGGCGCCATCTGACGGACCTTGGTTGCGACATATTGCAAGGGTTTTTCTACAGCCGACCCATGCCCGCCGGGGAATTGCTGCCCTATCTCCTGTCTTTCCAGCTGGGCCAATAGTTGGCGCCCGCGACGGGGCCATCGCACGCCCGATTCCGCCCCGAAAAAGCCGCTGCCACGAGGCCAAGGACGCAGTAGAATGCGCCTTTTTCCAACGAGATTCCGATGAGCATCAAGTCCGACAAGTGGATCCGCCGCATGGCGGAACAGCACGGCATGATCGAGCCGTTCGAGCCGGGCCAGGTGCGGGAGGCGAACGGGCACCGCATCGTCTCCTATGGCACGTCCAGCTACGGTTACGACATTCGCTGCTCCACTGAATTCAAGCTGTTCACCAATATCAACAGCACCATCGTGGACCCGAAGAACTTCGATCCGAACTCCTTCGTCGAGGTCAATGCGGATTTCTGCATCATTCCGCCCAACTCCTTCGCCCTGGCGCGCACGGTGGAATATTTTCGCATTCCGCGCAACGTGCTCACCATCTGCCTGGGCAAGAGCACCTATGCCCGCTGCGGCATCATCGTCAATGTCACGCCCTTCGAACCGGAATGGGAGGGTTACGTCACCCTGGAGTTTTCCAATACCACGCCGCTGCCGGCCAAGATCTACGCCGGCGAAGGTTGCGCCCAGGTGCTGTTCTTCGAGTCCGACGAGGTGTGCGAGACCTCCTACAAGGACCGTGGCGGCAAGTACCAGGGCCAAACCGGCGTGACCGTGCCCAAGATGTAGCTTTGCGGCGAGGAGCGAGGGGTGAGGGGTGAGGCGTCGCCTGACGGCGGGAAGGGGTCTGGAATGACCGTTTGGTTACGTTGCGAGTTCGCAGGCAGGCAGAGTTTCGGCCGCCTGGTGGGCGACGTCGTGCATCTCCACGGCGGCAGCGATCTGCCCGATGCCGAGCCCACCGGCGAAACCTGGCCTTTTGCCGCGGTGCGCCTGCTTACGCCCTGCCGGCCCGGCAAGTTCCTCGGCTTGTGGAACAACTTCCATGAGCGCGCCCAGGTGGAGCATCTGGCCAGGCCGGAACATCCGCTCTACTTCGTGAAAACCGACAATTGCCATCTGGCACAGGGCGGCACCATACGCGCCCCGGCGGGGTACGAGGGGCCGGTGGTATTCGAGGGCGAACTGGGCATCGTCATCGGCAAGACCTGTTCCGCCGTGACGCCGCACCAGGCCGCCGACCATATTTTCGGCTATACCTGCGTCAATGACGTGACCGCCCGCGGCATCCTGAAGTCCGACCCCAGCTTCCCCCAATGGGTGCGTGCCAAGAGTTTCGACACCTTCGGCCCCTTCGGGCCCTGGATCGCCACCGGCCTGGAGCCGGACGAACTGCGGGTGCGCACCCTCCTGAACGGGGTGGAGAAGCAGAACTACCCGGTGGCGGACATGTTCTTCCGGCCGCGCGACATCGTCAGCCGGCTCTCCCATGACATGACTCTCAATCCGGGCGACCTCATCTGCTGCGGCACTTCCGTCGGCGTGGAAACCATGCCCCGGGGCTGCCAGGTGGACGTGGATATCCCCGGCATCGGCACGCTCTCGAATCGTTACGCCTGAAGAGCCGTCCGGTTCCCCACTTCCCACTTCCCACTCTCAAATCTATGCGCTTCCATTTCCCGGTCATCATCATTGACGAGGACTTCCGCTCCGAGAATGCCTCGGGGCTGGGCATCCGCGACCTGGCTGCCGCCCTCGAAAAGGAGAGCATGGAGGTGGTGGGCGTCACCAGCTACGGCGACCTCTCCTCCTTCGCCCAGCAACAGAGCCGCGCCTCGGCCTTCATCCTCTCGATTGACGACGAGGAGTTCAGCTCGCCCGAGGCCTCCCAGGAGGCGCTCAAGCACCTGCGCGCCTTCGTCGAGGAAATCCGCTGGCGCAACGCCGAGATTCCCATCTTCCTCTACGGCGAGACGCGCACCAGCCGCCACATCCCGAACGACGTGCTGAAGGAACTGCACGGCTTCATCCACATGTTCGAGGACACGCCGGAATTCATCGCCCGCTACGTGGTGCGGGAAGCCAAGGCCTATCTGGACTCCCTGGCGCCGCCGTTCTTCCGGGCGCTGACCCATTACGCCGCGGACGGCTCCTATTCCTGGCACTGTCCCGGCCACTCGGGGGGCGTGGCCTTCCTCAAGAGCCCGGTGGGCCAGATGTTCCACCAGTTCTTCGGCGAGAACATGCTGCGCGCCGACGTGTGCAACGCGGTGGAAGAACTGGGGCAACTCCTGGACCACACCGGGCCGGTGCGTTCCTCCGAGATCAACGCCGCGCGCATCTTCCATTGCGACCACCTGTTCTTCGTCACCAACGGCACCTCCACCTCCAACAAGATCGTCTGGCACTCCACCGTGGCGCCGGGGGACATCGTGGTGGTGGACCGCAACTGCCACAAGTCGGTGTTGCACGCCATCATGATGACCGGGGCGATACCGGTGTTCCTCATGCCCACCCGCAACAACTACGGCATCATCGGCCCCATTCCCAGGGAAGAGTTCCTGCCGGAGAACATCCGGAAGAAGATCGAGGCCAACCCCTTCGCCCGGGAAGTCCTGAAGAAAAACCCGAACCTGAAGCCCCGGGTGCTCACCATCACCCAGAGCACCTACGACGGCATCCTCTACAACGTGGAGGACATCAAGCAGATGCTGGACGGGGAGATTGACACCCTGCACTTTGACGAAGCCTGGCTGCCCCACGCCGCCTTCCACGACTTCTATGGCGACTATCACGCCATCGGCGAGGATCGGCCGCGCTGCAAGGAGTCCATGATCTTCTCCACCCAGTCCACCCACAAGTTGCTGGCGGGCCTTTCCCAGGCCTCCCAGATCCTGGTGCAGGATTCGGAGCACCAGAAGCTGGATCGGGACGTGTTCAACGAGGCTTACCTCATGCACACCTCCACCAGCCCCCAGTACGCCATCATCGCCTCGTGCGACGTGGCGGCGGCCATGATGGAGGAGCCGGCGGGCACGGCCCTGGTGGAGGAATCCATCAAGGAGGCCCTGGATTTCCGCCGCGCCATGCGCAAGGTGGACGAGGAGTGGGGCGCGGACTGGTGGTTCAAGGTCTGGGGGCCGGACGACCTGTCCGAGGAAGGCATCGAGGAACGGGAAGCCTGGATGCTCAAGACCGGGGAACGCTGGCACGGCTTCGGCGATCTGGCTCCCGGATTCAACATGCTGGACCCGATCAAGGCCACCGTCATCACCCCGGGGCTGGACGTGGATGGCGAATTCTCGGAAGGCTTCGGCATCCCGGCGGCGATCGTCACCAAGTACCTGGCGGAGCACGGGGTCATCGTCGAGAAGTGCGGCCTCTATTCCTTCTTCATCATGTTTACCATCGGCATCACCAAGGGCCGCTGGAACACCATGGTGACCGAGTTGCAGCAGTTCAAGGACGACTACGACAAGAACCAGCCCCTGTGGCGCGTCATGCCCGATTTCGTCGCCAAGCAGCCGCGCTATGAGCGTATCGGCCTCAGGGATCTGTGCCTACAGATTCACAATATTTACAAGGGCAACAACGTCGCCCGCCTCACCACCGAGATGTATCTCTCGGCCATGGAGCCGGCGATGAAGCCGGCGGACGCCTTCGCCAAGATGGCGCACCGGGAAATTGATCGGGTGGAACTGGACAAGCTGGAAGGCCGCGTCACCTCCGTCCTGCTCACGCCCTACCCGCCGGGCATCCCGCTCCTGATTCCAGGCGAGCGCTTCAATCAGACCATCGTCCGTTACCTGAAATACGCCCGGGATTTCAACGAGAAGTTCCCCGGCTTCGAGACCGACGTGCACGGCCTGGTGAAGGAAGAGCGGGAAGGCCGGACCTGCTACTACGTGGATTGCGTGGCCCAGCCGAAGAAGCGGTCGAGGAAGAAGTTGTCAGTTGTCAGCGGACAGTAGTCAGAGATCGGCCGCTTCGCGGTGACGTGGGGCCGGCTTCAGCCGGCCATCGGGCCTTTCGTCCGCATCACGGGGACACTTCTTTCGCAACCAATTTGCAGCTTGCGGATCATCCTTCCATGTCCTCGAGCACCCACTCCATCGTCTTCCGGTCGGCCGTGGTCATGTTGAGGAACTGGAGTCCTATCCTCACGCCTTCGGCCACGGGGAACGGGGTGAGGTTGGCCAGGCGGCAGCGAACCACCACCCGATGAGGCCGCGTCCAGGGGTTCTCTGGCGGCACCGAGATGTCCACCTGGAAAAGCGGAGGCAGGGCCGATTCGGCCTCGGAACCCTCGGGGTTTCCGCACTCGGCCTGGCTACCGGAAGCCAGGGATTCGGCGAGCGCCATGATCGCTTCGAGCTTCGCCTCATCCACCACCACCGACAGCCCTCCGAGCGAAGCATCCTTGGTCGTGCACGGGATTCCCGACTCATACTGGTTCCCGGGGAACAGGATGACCACCCACTGCGCCAGACGGCGCTCGTACTTCCGTTTGTTCGATCGCAAGAAGCGGCTCCTGTTACCCCAAGAAATCTGGTTCGAAACGCCGAGGCGCAGAGAAAACGTGGGCCTATGATATCCAAACGGACCCCCTAAAGGGTGGTTTGGCTATGGCGTACACGAAATACCGCCCGCCCAGGGTCCGGCCGCCTGAACACGCCATTTGATACGATTACCCGGGAAACCGGGGCGATACAGGCGCTTTACCACGCCATTGCCGGGTACTATCCGGCTTTGCCCTCTCAAGAGAAACAATCCCTGAATGCTAAGAGAAGTTGAAGAGGCGTCCAAGTACGCCATCGTGGCGTCCGTACAACTGCCGAGCGTGAGCGATGCCGAGTTCGAGGCATCCCTGGCCGAACTGCGGGAACTGGCGAAAACCCTGGGCTTCCATGTCGTCCATACCTTCGTGCAGAAGCGCGCCAGCTTTGATACCACGGCCTACCTGGGCGTCGGCAAGCGGCAGGAGATCGCCCATTTCGTGAACAACGAGCCGGATATGTCCTTGTCGGAGGCGGCGGCGCAGGCCGCCGCCCGTCATGCCGGCCGGGTGGACCTGATCCTGGTGGACCACGAAATCTCACCGTCCCAGGCGCGCAACCTGGAAATCGAGGCGGGCTGCGAGGTGATGGACCGCACCATGGTCATCCTGGAAATTTTCCATCGCAACGCGCGCTCCAAGGCGGCGCGCGCCCAGGTGGAAATCGCGCGCCTGGGTTACATGGCGCCGCGCCTCAGGGAGGCGGCCAAGCTCGCGGGGCCGCAGGGGCGCCAGCGCAGCGGCACCGGTGGTCGCGGTGCCGGCGAATCGCACACCGAACTGGACCGACGCAAGGTTCGTGACCGCATCGCCGAATTGCAGCAGGAGATCGTCGCCATGGAGGTCGAGCGCAAGACGCAGCGCGCGCGGCGGCAGGAGCGCCAGGGACTGGCCGGCGTGTCGCTCATCGGCTACACCAACGCCGGCAAGTCCACCCTGATGCGGGCGCTCACCGGCAGCGAGGTGCTGGTCGCCAACAAGCTCTTCGCCACGCTGGACACCACCGTGCGCGCCCTCTATCCGGAAAGTGTGCCGCGCGTGCTCGTCAGCGACACCGTGGGCTTCATCAAGAACCTGCCCCACGGCCTGGTTGCGTCGTTCAAGTCCACGCTGGATGAGGCGCTGGATGCCTCGCTCCTGCTGCATGTGATTGATGCGAGCGATCCGGGATTCGAGCGGCAGCTCGAAGTGACCGACGAAGTGCTCAAGGACATCGGCGCCGATGTCGTGCCGCGCATTCGCATCTTCAACAAGATTGACCACGTGGGCGACGCCGAGGAACAAGCCGAGCGGGCGGCGGCCTTGCGCGCGCGGTATCCGGATTGCATCGTGATGAGCGCGCGTCGGCCCGACGAGGTGGCAGAACTGCGCCAGGCAATCATCGCCTTTTTCCAGCAAGGCCTGGTCGAGGTGGAACTCTTCCTTCCCTGGTCGGCACAGCAAAGCCGCGGGGAGATATACGCGAGTTGCCAGGTACTGGAGGAACGCGCCGACGAGGACGGCGCGCACTTTCGCGTCCGGGCCGAGCAGGGCGCGATAGACAGGCTGCGCGAGCGGCTCGGCCAGTAGCCAGCGCCGAGGCAGCCGTTTTCCATGACCAAACTCAAAAGACTGACAACTGGCTACTGACAACTGACCCCTACAGGTGCATCGCCCCCATGATGGCGATGGCGATACCGGCGGCGGAGGCGCCATAGACGCCGACCAGCAGCCACTTCTTGCGCGTCAAGAGGGCGATGGCCGAGAGGGCGATGGAGATTTGCAACAGGGTAGCGGCGCCGGCCCAGCGGCCGTGGATGTGCATCTCGGCGTCACTGTGCTTGTCGGCGTCCTTGGCGGCGGCCTCAAGCTTCTCCGCCCCGAGCTTGATCTCCGCTTTTTCCTTCTTGTAGCGCTCGATTTCCTGCTTGTACCTCTCCCGGTCTTCGCCCTTGGTCAGGACCACGGAGAGTTCCGCCAGGTTCTGCTTGTTACCCTTGGCCTGGTAGTAGTTCCACTGGTCCGAGGCGGCGGTCTTCTGGATGGCGGCCTCGTTCTTGTACAGCAGGGCGGCATTCTGGGTGTGCCCGCCCTCGTAGCTGAACAGGGCGCCGAGGGTGGACAGGATGGCGGTGGTGACCGCGATCTTGGCGGCAAAGCCGTCATCCCCGCCGTGCCCGCCCTGGGCGGCATGCTCGATGGCGTGGTCATGGGGGCCGTGTACGTGGAATCCGTGTCCGGACATGGTTTATCTCCTGTTGGGTAGGTCGGGATTCATCCCGACATCGGTGTCGGTTTGATGGCTTGATAGGTTACAAAATCGAAGGCCAGGGCATGGGTCTCGTCCTGGGCATGATGCAGGCGCTCTGTTTCAAGGAATCGCGCGCGGTCAAAATCCGGGAAGCGGGCGTCGCCCTCGACTTCCGCCTGTACCTCGGTCAGATACAGGGTGTGGGCAAAAGGCAGGGCCTGGGCATAGAGTTCGCCGCCGCCGATGACGAAGACCTCGTCCCAGTGTGCGCAAGCCCCGATGGCCTCGGGCAGGGAATGCACGATACGGCAGCCGGTCGCCTGGTAGGCCGGATTGCGGGTCACGACCACGTTTTCCCGTCCGGGCAGGGGGCGCCCGAGCGACTCCCAGGTCTTTCGCCCCATCAGGATGGGGTGGCCGAGCGTCAGGGCCTTGAAGCGCTTCAGGTCGTCCGGGAGGCGCCAGGGCAGGGTGTTGTCGCGCCCGATGACGCCGTTTCTTGCAAGGGCTGCGATGAGGCTGAGCCGGGTCATGCCGGAAGCTCGCGTTTCGTGCCGTCGGGGTTGACGGCGACATAGGTCAGGGTCGCTTCCGTCACTTTCACTTTTTCCGGTGCATCGTGCCCCCGCTCCGCGTAGACCTCCACGTCCACGACCACGGAGGTGCGGCCTTCCTTCACCACGCGGGCGTAGAAACTGACGACATCGCCGATGGCCACCGGCTGCTTGAAGGTGAAGGCGTTCACGGCGACGGTGGCGACGCGTCCACGGGCGCGCCGGTGCGCCGGCACGGCGCCGGCCACGTCCACGTGGGACATGATCCAGCCGCCGAAAATATCGCCGTAGGGGTTGGCATCGGAAGGAAAAGGGATGACGCGCAGGGCGAGTTCTTCTTCGCGGGGAGTGAGGTGTGACATGGAAAGTTCAATGGACAAGATTTTGGTAAAGCATCATAGCCAAGTTGCCGTAAATGAAAAAGGTGGAATAAACCTGTTCAAGGAGGGCGCGATGCCCAAGCATGTATTGGTGGTAGACGACTCGGTGGTGATACGGCAGGTGGTGCGTGCCGACCTCTCTCAACGGGGTTATGCGGTGGATGAGGCGGCCGGAGGCCGAAGCGCACTGGAAAAGGCGCGCCAGGCTCAATATGACCTGATTGTAACCGACCAGAACATGCCGGGCATGGACGGCCTGACCCTGGTCAAGGCCCTGCGGGAGTTGCCCGGCTACGAGAAGACTCCGGTCCTGGTGTTGACCACGGAAACCTCGAACGAGATGAAGGCCGCCTTCCGCAATGCCGGTGCCACGGGCTGGATGTCGAAGCCCTATGCGCCGGAAAGGATGACCCCGGCCCTGGCCAAGATGATGCCCGACGGCCCCTGATCTGGCGCCCTGTGGGTCGGGCTTCAGCCCGACAGTAGCGGCCGCAATGATTTCCTGGCTGAAGATCAGCTCCAATCAGGGATTACTTTGAGGCCTTGGTCTTGGCGGCTTCGGCTTCGGCCGCCTTCTCCCGCTGTTT
>JAQTNA010000005.1 GCA_028714035.1 Rhodocyclaceae bacterium | reverse complement strand
CCACGCTCATCGAGCGGGTGATTCCCCTGTTCGTCGAGCGGGGCATGCGGGTGTCGCTCATCAAGCATGTGCATCACCGCTTCGATATTGACCGCCCGGGCAAGGACTCCTTCCGCCACCGGGAGGCAGGCTGCACCCAGGTGCTGCTCACCTCGGACCGGCGCTGGGCTCTGATGCATGAGCTTCGGGGCGAAGCGGAACCGACTCTGGACGAGCAGTTGCGCCTGCTGGCCCCCTGCGACTTGGTACTGGTGGAGGGTTTCAAGGCCTCGCCGATTCCCAAGATCGAGGTCTATCGCCCCACCCACGGCGGCCCTCCCCTCTATCCGACCAACCCCAGCATCATCGCCGTCGCCTCCGATGAAGTCCTGCCGACCCCCCTGCCCCAGTTGGACATCAACGATCCGCGGCATGTGGCCGACTTCATCCTGGATCATCTGGCGGCCGTGAAGGGAGTCGAGGCATGAGTGTGCACATCTATTATTTCGCCGGTCTGAGGGAAAGGCTGGGTACCGGCTCGGAGGAACTCACCCTGCCCCCCGATCTGTGCACCGTCGCTGGCCTGCGTGCCCACCTGGGAGCCCGGGGCGCACCCTGGGACGCCCTGGCCAGCATGAAGAACCTGAAAGCGGCCGTGAATCAGGCGATGGCGAAGGACGATACCCCCGTTTCGGACGGCGACGAGGTGGCCTTTTTTCCGCCGGTGACGGGGGGCTGAAATGACTGTGAGTGTTCAGAACGAGGATTTCGATACCGGCCGGGAGATTGCCCGGCTCTCTGAGGGGCGCACGGACGTGGGCGCGGTGGCGAGTTTCGTCGGGCTGGTGCGTGGCGAAGGCGGCGGCATCAAGGACATGACCCTGGAGCACTATCCGGGCATGACCGAGAGCGCGCTGAAGGAAATCGTTGCCAAAGCCAAAGCCCGCTGGTCCATCCTGGGCGCCCGGGTCATCCACCGCTACGGCCGGCTGCTGCCGGGCGAGCAGATCGTCCTGGTGGCCGTGGCCGCGTCCCATCGGGGCGATGCCTTCCATGCCTGCGAGTTCATCATGGACTACCTGAAGACCCAGGCGCCGTTCTGGAAAAAGGAAGACACGGCCGAAGGCGGGCGCTGGGTGGATGCCCGTGAATCCGACGCAGCCTCCATGGCACGCTGGGGATGACCCGACTTATATCGCTCGTTGTCTTTTTCGGAAGTACCCCAGGCCCAGCGGCACGAATCCCACGACGAGGCCGCCGATGCCCATGAGGTTGGTGATGAGATCGAAGGTGGGAATGCTGTAGAGGGCGATGAACACCATGAACAGGGCGGCAAGCAGTGGCCAGAGGACGTAGGAGAGCGCCTGGTAGAGTCCCTGCCTGAGCTTCCCCCGGTAATGCCAGGCGCAGGCAAACCCGGCCAGGCCCATGTAGAAGCAGATCTGAAAGCCGATGGCCAGGATGGAACTGGCCAGTATCTGCTTGACCGAGGGCATGTAGGAGGAACTGAACAGCAGCACCACCCCCATGAACCAGATGACGCCGGTGGCGATCCAGGGGGTTTGCCATTCCGGGTGAATCCTGGCGTAACGGGGATGCAGCATCTCATCCCGCGCCATGGCGAACATGCTGCGGCTGAACTGGAGCAACTGGGTCTCGATGGTGCCGATGGTGGAGAGGATGGTGGACAGCACCGCCAGATAGTTCCAGGGCGCGGGAAAAAGCTTGTTAGCCACGGCATAGAGCACGTTGGTGTTGGCCTCGGCAATCTCCTGGTCGGAGAGGGCGATGAGGACCACGATCATCATCAGGATGAAGAACAGGATCAGGTTCACCATGGCCCAGAAGGCGCCCTTGGCCGCCGGGTGGGTCTCGTCCTTCCGCCCGCTCTTGGTCTCCTCGGAGAGGTTCATGGTCACGTCCCAGCCCCAGTAGAAGAAGATGGCCGTGAGCGCCCCGGTGGCGAACAGTTCCGGGGTGAAGGAAAAGGGGGAGAACCAGATGAAGGACGGTGCGTGGGCGGGCTGGCCGCCATACTTCATAAAGGCGGCGATGATGATGGCGAAGACCACCACCGTCTCGATGGCGGTGAGGACGAGCTGGGCGTAACTGGCGTGCTTGATGCCCTTGGTCACGACGAGGGTGACCAGGGTTAGCCAGATGGCGGCGGTGAGCGTGACCCAGGTAGTGCTCTCCACTTGGTCGGGGGCCACCAGCACCAGAGTGGAGGTGGCGGCCGGGATGGTGGCCGAAACCATGAAGAACACCGAGGCCACCAGGAGGCCCCAACCGGTGAAGAAACCCCATTTCCTGCCGAAGACATGGCCCACCCAGGCATAGGCGGCGCCGGCGTGGGGTGTGATCTTGCTCAAGTGGATGAAGGCCAGCATGATGCCGAACATGATGAGGCCGCAATACAGGATGCTGCCCACGGACAGCACACCCACCGAGGCGACGATGGTGGCAGTGGTGACGGCGACGCTGAAGGCCGGGGCCGTCCCGGCGATGCCCATCACCGCCGACTCGAATGTTCCCAAGGCGCCATGCGCCAGGCCTTTTTCCTGAGCCATCCCTATCCCCCTCTGTAATCCTGGAGCGCCAGTTCCAGAAAAGCGAGCCTGGCGCGCGTCCGGCAACGGCGAAAGGCTCTATTCTGAGGCCGCAATACCCCCGAAATCAACAAAGCGCGGCCGCTTGCCGTTTCTGTAGCGAGCATGGGGAAACCGGGGAACGGGGACAGACCAAGGTTTTGGGCCTGGCGCACACCTGGACTTGCCGCCCATGGCCGACTTGAAAGCCGTCGTCACTTCCTGTCGGGGCAAATTCTTCGAGGCCTGTGAATTCATCGTGGAATACCTGAAGACCCAGGCCCCCTTCTGGAATAAGGAGGGCACGACCGACGCTGGCTGGATACCCGGGAGAGCAACGCAGAAGCCCAGACGCGCCGGGGGGAGTGAAGACCCTGCAACAGGGCACCCTCGACCCAATAGAGACACCCAAGGACGATATTCTGCAATGTCCGCGAGGTGCCCTGACGAGCTGATGGTTACAGTTGAGGAAAGCGGACAGTCGAACGTCCAAGCTCTCCGGCGGCAATGGGGCGTAGCGGGATTGCGGTCCGGTGCCGCGCCTTGTTATGCGAGCGCTTGAAGCGCCTTGAGGTTTACGGCAAGGCGGGCAGGCCCAACTCTTTGAGGAAGGCATTGTGTTTGTCCCGTGCGTCCTTGATGTTCTGCTCCAAGGTGAGCAGTTCGGTATTGATTGCCTGCAAATCGACTTCAGCCTCGCCCACCGCCGTGCTGATATAGCGTGAGATATTCAGGTTGAAGTCGTTCTTCTCGATCTCCGCCATGTCCACTCGTCGGGAATAGCGGGGCTCTTCCGTTCGGAATTGGTAGGTGGCGACGATCTTGGCGATATGCTCTGCGCTCAATAGGTTCTGGCGTTTGCCTTTCACGAAGTGCTCGGCGGCGTTGATGAAGAGTACGTCGTCGGGCTTCTTGCACTTCTTGAGCACGAGGATGCAGACGGGAATGCCGGTAGAGTAGAAGAGATTGGCGGGCAGGCCGATGACGGTGTCTATGTGGCCGTCCTTGAGCAGCTTGGTGCGGATGCGTTCCTCTGCACCGCCACGGAAGAGCACGCCATGCGGCAGGATGATGGCCATCACGCCTTCGTCTTTGAGGAAGTGGAAGCCGTGCAACAGGAAGGCGAAGTCGGCGGCGGACTTGGGGGCGAGGCCGTGGCTTTTGAGCGCACGTCGTCGGCCAGCGCGTCGGTGGGCTCCCAGCGGTAACTGAAGGGCGGATTGGCGACGATGGCGTCGAAGCTCGGCTTCCTGGCCGGGTTCTGCTCGCGCATCATGTCCCACTCGTTCACCAGGGTGTCGCCGTGGAAGATGTCGAACTCCGTGTCCTTTACCCCGTGCAGCAGCATGTTCATGCGGGCCAGGTTGTAGGTGGTGATGTTCTTTTCCTGGCCGAAGATTTTGCCGATGGTGCCACCAGCCTTGTTCACCTTCTTGCGCACGTTGAGCAGCAAGGAGCCGGAGCCGCAGGCGAAGTCCATCACGCCTTCCAGCCGCTTCTTCGTGCCGGTCTTCGGTTCCTGGCTGTCCAGCGTGACGATGGCGGAGAGGATGTCGGAAATCTGCTGCGGGGTGTAGAACTCGCCCGCCTTCTTGCCGGACCCGGCGGCAAACTGGCCGATCAGGTATTCGTAAGCATCTCCCAGCGCGTCAATGTCCGTGGAGAAGTCCGCCAGCCCTTCGGCGATCTTCTGGATGATGGTGCAAAGCTTGGCATTCCGGTCGGCGTAGGTCTTGCCCAGCTTGGGGGAACCCAAATCAATCTCGGAGAACAGGCCCTGGAAGGTGCTCTCAAAGGATTCCGTCTCGATGTATTTGAAACCTGCTTGCAGGGTGTTCAGCAGGGCCGGGTCTTGGGTGCGGGCAAGATTGGCGATGCCGTTCCAGAGGTGCGCGGGCTGGATGACGTAATGCACCTTGCGCCGCATCTGTTTCTCGAACGCCGGGATGTCGTCCACGTTGTTCGCATACCAAAGCGCCAGCGGCACCTTGCGCGTGTCTCCGCCCACATCCGGGTAATCCCGCCCCAGCTCCTTCTTCGCCGCCGCCTCGTAGTTGTCGGAGAGATAACGCAGGAAGAGGAAGGACAACATGTAGTCGCGGAAGTCGTCCGCATCCATCGCCCCGCGCAGTTGGTCCGCGATGCTCCAGAGGGTGTTGCCCAATTGCTTTTGGTTTTGTTCAGTCATTTTTGGGGGCGTCGTTTGATTTTGTTTTCCAGCGCTGTGAGGTCGGCCTCATCCTGCTGGTCGGCTTCGATGGCTTCCTGTTTTTTTCGGTCCTGGTCGAACTTGAGGTAAAGCTCGCCCGTGCGCGCTTCCATCTGCTCATGGCTGACGGAACCAGCGTGGGTGAGCAGTGGGAAGCCGTTGGAGGTGATGATCTGATCCACGTTCTGCTTCCAGAAGGCCATGCGCGTCTCCTGTTTGCTCTTGGCCCGCAGTTCGGCTGTTTCCAGGAAGATGACCACCAGCCGGTTCAGGGTGTCGATCTCGTCCTCGGTCAAGTAGTTCTTGGCTACGACAATGTCCGCCTTGCGCACCTTGTCGCCCTTCCAGGCAAGCAGGCCGAAATGCGGATCGGCAGGATTCGCCCGCGCGCTGATGAGTTCGGCGGCGGTCTGCCGCGTCACGGCAAAGATCAGCAGGTTCTGCACGGTGGCGAAGAAGATTTGGGTGGCCTTGTCCGTCTTGTCGTAGTCGCTGGAGAGGGCAAAGAGGTCGCGCACCTTCTGATAAAAGCGCTTCTCGGAGGCCCGGATGCCCCGGATGCGCGCCAGCATCTCGTCGAAGTAATCCGGGCGGCCATCCGGGTTCATCAGCCGCTCGTCGTCCATCACGAAGCCTTTGGACAAGTATTCCTTCAGGATGGTTGAGGCCCAGCGGCGGAACTGCACCCCGCGCGGCGAGCGCACGCGGTAGCCCACGGCCAGAATGGCGTCGAGGTTGTAGAGCGTGACGGGACGTTGCACCTGGCGGCTGCCTTCGATTTGAACTGTCAAGGATTCCTTGACAGTTGCCGCCGGGTTCAATTCCCCGTCCTCGAAGACGTTCTTCAGGTGCAGGGAGATGTTTTGCTTCGTGGCATCGAAGAGCTCCGCCATCTCCAACTGCGTCAGCCAGACGGTCTGCTCCTGTGCCCGCAGCTTGATCTGGCTGCGGCCGTCTTCCGTGGTGTAGAGAATCAGGTCGTTCATGCTGTGGGTACAGGTACGGGGGCGGCGGCAACGGGTGCTGCCGCCAAAATATCTGGCAGGTCAAACTGAAACTTGGTGGTGAAGTCTCCCAGAATGCGACGGAACAGCTCCTTATTGTCCTCGCCCATTTCGGTCGGTTCGTGGATGGCGTATTTGCCGTGGCTCAGGAGATTGAGGGCGCGGTTGTAGAGCGCCAAATCTTCGTTGTTCAGCGCCTTGAGGCAAAAGGAAATGTCCGCGTGCCCAAAGAACGAAGCCGTCTTCTCCATGATGCTGCGCAGGGCGTTGAAATGGAAAGTGTAAAGCTTGCCGAAGTTAGGGTCGGCGGCCAGGTGGAGTTCGGCTAGAGACGCTACGTGATGGAAGAACGGCGTGTCATCGGTGGCGCGAAGGGTATAGGCACCGTCTCCGTTGGGGCGGTGCAGGAAGTAGCGCTTGTGCGTTACTTTGGGCTCATCCTCTTTCGTTCTGCCAATCTCGTTGCACATCACATTGAAGAAAAGAGCGTGGTGGGAGGAAAAAACCACCTTGATCGGCGCGGCAGCGCCGTTCTGGTCTTTGCGGCTTGCAGCCCGGCGTAAGAGTTGGGCAAGGTCGCAGGCGACGGCGATGGCGTTGTTGTCCGAGCGGTATTCGTATTTAAGCCCCGTCAGTTTGTCGATGAAGCCCTGTTCGATTTGTTGTTCAATCATTGTTGGTGCTCAGCAATCTTAGTCCTGCCCCTGGCTACACATGATATTGGTAAATCTCCACATGTAGCCACCTCTTCCAACCGCTGAGCATTTTGAAGCATTTCCCGTCAGGGTGTTCACTTCTGACATCGTGTGGCCGCATAACGTGTTGTGATCAGTGCTGCCATGTACAGTTGCGGATTGGATGTTCGGAACAGACTTTATCAGCCCGGCGACAGGACGTTTGTTCAATGGCTGGCTTCGGCTTGACTTGCCTAAGTCATTTTCTGACTCGTTGCTGCCAATCAGGCCGCTTAACTTACCTGCTTGGGAACGGCAGGTCGTGGCCGTTTCCACCCTGCCAACACCGCAAATTTTATCGTTTTCCTCGGAGGAGGAAATGAGAAGCCGGGACAAACCGCGGCATTCCCGGCTCTTTCCGACGGCGTATCAGAGCGCCGAAAGATACTAAGCTTTCAGAAAGTTTTGCCATCGTGGGGCCGGCTTCAGCCGGCCATGGTGGACTGAAGTCCGCCCCACGGGCGACATTACTCTCGAGATTGTTAGTAGACGAAGGGAAGGAACCAGGACGGCCCATGGTTCCAGGCGTGGCACAGGTGCCACTGGAGGATGTCCGCGAGAGCGACGAAGAAGCCCGGGAACGCTGGAACCAACGTAGGTCGGGCTTCAGCCCGACATGGGCGCCAATCCAGGCTCTTGTCGGGCTGAAGCCCGACCTACGACGACATCAGCGTGAATGCCGGTGTTTGTCGGGCTGAAGCCCGACCTACAACCGACCTACAGACATTGGCCGGCTGAAGCCGGCCCCACACATCAATCGTCGTAACCCTCGTCGCCACCACCTTCTTCTTCCTTGGCGAATTTTGCCGCGGCGATGCGCTCTTCCTCGGCACGGCGGGCCTTGGCTTCGGCGATGCGGGCCTGGGCCGCTTCGTCCTTGAGCGTGATGCTCATCTCGCCGAACAGCACCTGGCGCAGGAAACGGAAGCCAAAATCCATCAGTGCCACATCGTCGCCCAGGATCTTGTCCATCTCCTCGCCGGGAACATCGAAGAGCTTCTTGAAGCCTTCCGAGGACACGAAGCCGCGGAACTGGTCCTGGTCATAGCAGGCCATGAAAAACAGCTGACGAGAGCGCAGGCTGGGCTTACCGATGGCCGGACCGCAGGACTTTTTCTTCAGGATCAACTGGCGCCAGCCGCGGGCCAGTTCATCGTATTCCTTCACCCCCTGCTCCGCCCGGTATTCGTCAATGGTGAGCGTGCGCGGCTCGAGGTGCCCCAGACAGTGCGCCTCCTTGACCAGGGCATAGCTGTCCTTGTCCACGTATTCGTCCTGCTTCCTCATGGAAAGCAGCGCCACCGGGTAGTAGCGACAGGCGGTGGGACGATCCTCATAGACGCTGCAACCCGCGTCCGTCATGAACTGGCAGGCGGTGCCCTCGGGCACGGGCCTGAACTTCACGCCGGCGATGTCGTCCTTGTCCAGTTCATAGGGCACGGTGAAGGCGTTCAGGAACTCGGCAGAGTTGAGCCCCAGGCGCTTCTTCAGGCGCAGGATGTCGTAGGGCGTCAGGGTGATGTCAATGTTGCTGCAACAGGCATTCCAGCAGGAGATGCCGGGCTTGCACTGGAACTGTATGGGGTAGCTGCCATCCACCATCTCGGGTACGACGGGGCTACCGGGAATCGGGCTTTCGAACTGGGCCATGGGATTTTTTGACGGGGATGGGTTCACAAGAGGCGCGGATTATATCATCGCCCCTCGCCCTGACAGCCAAGGCAAGGCTCCCCCAATGGGAGTAAGCCCGATGGCCGGGCGTCGGATCGGGGATAATTGCCCCCCCGACCAACCGGAGACCCCATGAAGACCTTTGCCCAAATCCTGAATGGCCCTCTGTACGGCATCATCAGCTGGGAAAAATGGGACGAATTCCGGGCGCGCATCCTGGGTGGCGGCCAGGCCTGGTACGTCTATGCCGTGGGCCACGGCGTTCCCGAGGCGCCCTTCCGGGACGAGGCGCTCGCCCATGCCCTGGAGGAAATCCACGCGGTGCTGAAACGGGAGCACGAGGAAGACTACCTGGGTATCGTGTACGCCGACGACCTCGAAGCGCCCTGCCTGGTGAAGGTCTATGACCCGAACAACCTGGGCTCCACCTGCGGCAGCAGCGGCCGCGTCATCCCACCCGGCTGGGTGCTATCCCTCCTGCCGCCCGACCCCATCGCCAGCGACATGCCGCTGCCCAACAACCGGCGCCGCTGGTGGCAAAACCTTCTCGACCGGATAGAAAGCAGGCACTGAGCCCATGGCCATCAAATCCACCGTTTTCAAGGCCGAACTCCAGGTTTCAGACCTGGACCGGTCCCACTATGGCAGCTACGCCCTGACGCTGGCACGCCACCCCTCGGAGACCGACGAGCGCCTGATGGTTCGGCTCCTGGCCTTCGCCCGGCACGCGGACGAGGCCCTGTCTTTCGGCGGCGGCGTCTCCAACGACGAGGAACCGGCCCTGTGGCGCAAGGATCTCACCGGCGCCGTGGAACTCTGGGTGGAGGTGGGCACCCCGGACGAGCGGCGCCTGAAGAAGGCCTGCGGCCGCTCGCCCGAGGTGGTGCTCTACGTCTATGGACGATCCTCGGATGTCTGGTGGCGCGAGCAGGGGCCGGCGCTATCGAAGCTCGCCAACCTTTCCGTCTACCTGATTTCCAACGAGTCCAGCCAGGCCCTGGCCGCCCTGGCCCGACGCAACATGTCGCTGACCGCCACCCTCCAGGAGGGCCAGATCTGGCTCTCCAGCGACGAAGCCAATATTTGCGTGGAACCCCAGCTTCTGGCGGGCCCGGGCGTGCCGGCCTGAGGGGGCAAGCCGTCGGTACGGTGCCTGCCCTGCCGGAGCGAACACTCAGAACCGGTAGCTGGCCGAGGCACCCAGAGACCAGTTGCGGCCGGGGGCCGGCTCGAAGTACTGGGCGTTGCTGTCGTTCACGATGACGGAGCCCACGTATTTCCGGTCCGTCAGGTTGTCACAGCGCAGGAATTCCTTCGTGCTCCAGTGTCCCGCCTGCTGGGCCAGGCCCAGGCGCAGGCTGGCCACGTCATAGCCGCCCGCGGCGGCGGTGTTGGTGTCGTTGGCGAATATCTGGCCCACGTGATGGAGTTCCAGGGCCGAGGTGAAGCCGGTAGGCGCATGCTTCCAGGAGAGTTCGCCCCGCAACAGGGTGGTCGGCGTACCGGCGATGGTGTTGCCGGCCAGGGCCACGTTCGGCGCCTGGCCGAAGCCATCCCGGTAAACGGCCTTCATGCGGGTGTAGGCGGCAAACGCCCCGAAGCCATGACCCAGTTCCGCGTCCCAGGAGACTTCCACGCCCTGGCGCCCGGTACGGCCCGCATTCGTGTAGTAGGTGCGCCCCCCGCCGGCACTCAGCACCACGATCTCGTCCGAGGTTTCCACATCGAACAGGGTGGCTTCCAGGCGCGAGTTGGCGCCGGGGAAGGCCTTCATGCCCGCCTCCGCGCTGCGGCTGGTGCTCGGCTTGAGGCCGAAGTTCAGGCCGGGCGCATTGTTCGGCTGATAGGACATCTCGGTGAAGGTGGGCGTCTCGAAGCCGCGGCCAAAGTTGGCGAAGAAATTGAGCGCGGGGCTGGCCCGCCACAGGATGCCCAGGACCGGGCTGGTGTTCTGAAAACTCACCCCGCCCGTGCCGTCCACGCCGTCCAGCAGGTAATGGTCGGCTGAACTGAAGCTCACCCGCGTGTTCCGGACGCCGCCGGTGGCCGACCAGGCGGGGCTGAACCTCCATTCCCCTTCCACCCAGCTATTCACGCTGTTCACCCGGTTGCCCTCGTCCCGGCGCAGGGCACCGATGACACCGTAGGCCGCGCCCAGGGTGTTGTTGTAGCCCTTGCGCGCCTCCTGCATGCTCTCGTAATCCAGGCCTGCCGAGAGTTTCCAATCCTCGCGCACGCGGTTCCAGCGCGCCCCGGCGCCCGCATAGTCCCGATCGAAGGCCACCACCCCGCCGGGGCTCGTCCTGGCAAGCTGTGCACTCGCGGGAATGCTCTGAAACTGGGTCACCTGGCGCTTACCGGCATAGGCGGAGAAGCGCAGTGCATCGCCCCCCGCCAGCCTCTGGTCCAGGACGGCGCCGCCCTGCAGAAAGGCGATGTCCTTGCGGGTGTTGTAGAGCAGCGTGTTGCTGCTGACCTGGCGCGGATCGAGATCGAACTGGGCCTGGGTCAGGCCCTGAGGATCCTGGGTTCCCGCCTGCCTCAGCCAGTTGCCGAGCAGGGTCAGGGTCGAGCCGTCGGCGAGCGCCAGCTTCAGCTTGGCATTGGCGCTGTCCCGCGTGGCGGCGCCATGCACCCGGTAGCCGTCCGTGTGGAATTCGCTGCTGTCCGCGGTGTAGTTCACGTTCCCCGCCTGACCGCCCGCCTTCAGGCTCAGGTTCCGGGTACCGAAGGAACCGGCGGACACATCGGCGGAAACGGACGGTTCCTTCGGGCCGTCGGCGGTGAACACCTGGATCACGCCACCGGACTGGTTGCCGTAGCCGGCGGCGAACGGCCCGCGCAGCACCTCGATGCGCTGGGCGTTGGCCAGATCAAAGGTGGCGGTCTGGCCCTGACCGTCGGGCATGGTGAGGGGGATGCCGTCCTGCATCAGGCGTATGGAACGTGTGCCGAAGGCGGAGCGGGCGCCGAAGCCACGCATGGAGACCTGGAGATCCTGGGCGTAGTTCTGGCGATTCAGCACCACGGTGCCGGGCGCGCGCCAGAGGGATTCGGACAAATTGACGCCCAGCTGGCCGTCCCGGATCTGTCCGGCCGAGATGACGTCAATCGCGCCGGGCACATCGAAGCTGGATTGCTCGACGCGGGTGGCGGTGACCACCAGGGGCGCGAGTCCGACCGCCGAGGTAGCATCGGCGAAGGCCTGGGGAGTTGCGATGGCCGCGGCGATGGCGGCGGAAAGTTTGAGGTTCATGGCGATTCCTGTGTGAGTTCGGTCATGGGGACTTCCGGTCGAGACGGGCGTGTGCGCTCTCAGCCTTGCTCGAGACGAAAGACGATGGGGATTTCCAGATTGAATTCGCTCCCGGCCAGGGACAGGGGCAGGTCCGGCAGAGGGGTGGCGCGGCGCACCATGTCCACCGCCTCCTGATCCAGCACATCGAATCCGCTGGATCGGGTCACTTCCACCTCCATCACCGCACCTTTCCTGGCCACGTGCACCCGCAGCCGCACCTGCCCCTGCCAGCCCCTTACCTGGGCGATGCGCGGGTAGACCTTGTGCCGGGCCAGCCAGCGGGAGAAGGTGGCGCCGTACCCCGCCAGGTCGTTGCGCAGGGCAACACCTTCATCGGCCCGTGCCGGGACAACCGGCGGCACCGCGGGCGCCGGACCTGCCGCGGCCGGAGCCGGTGCGGCGACGGGCACCGCCGTCGAAATGGCAGGCGGGGCGACGGGCACGACGGGCGTTGCGGCGGGAGCGTCCTGGCGTACCAGGATCGGGCGTTGCGCCGACTCGGGGCGCTGCGCACGCTCCGGAGTTCGGGTCGGCGCCGGGGCCACGCGGGCCGGCGCGGGAGGCAGGACGGGTGCCGACTGGTGGGGCATGAGCCTCACTTCCAGCCTGACGGGCGGCGCCTGCGGTGCCGGCAGGCCCTTGGCGCAGGCGATGATCAGGACATGGGCCAGGAAAGAGAGCAGCACCCAGCGCGGCGGCAGGAAGCACAACTGCCCGGCCGCCATGGGTGCCGCGCTCACGGCCGTACGCCTTCCAGCACCGCACGCTCGAAGCGCGGGGCCAGGTGACTGACCGAGCGCGGGTATTCCTTCCGCACCAGGGCCAGGCCATCGAAGCGGGCCGGGATGGGATCGCGCAACATGTCCGCCATGTCGCGCCCCTCCTCGACGGACTGGCGCAGGCTCGCGTCCAGCCAGGTCAGATAGTCCCGGGTCTGGGCGATCGGCAAGGCATCCTGGCTGGGCATGCCGTGCCCCGGCACCAGAACCCGAAATGGCAGCCCCGCCAGATACGCCAGGCTGTCGAGCCAGCGCCGGATGTGGGCGTGGGCGGTGGTTGGCGCACGGTCGTGGAATACCAGGTCGCCGGCGAAGAGCACCCCCGTCGTGCGATCGAATAGCGCCAGGTCGCCGTCCGTGTGGCCGGCCAGGCGAAGGAATTCCAGGCGGTGTCCCCCAAGTTCCAGCCGATCCGGCACCGGCGCGGGTCCGGCGGCCAGGGGCTCGGTATCCTTCATCCAGTCCCCGTTCATGCGGTACATGTTGTCGGCGAAGGCGCCTCCCTCCGCGGTCTCGCCGCGGACGGTCTCGGGCAGGGCCAGGATGGGCAGCCCCGGGAAAGCCTGGTTGCCGAAGAAATGGTCCGGGTGATGATGGGTGTTGATCACCTGCACCACCGGCCGATCGGTGACCCGGGCGATGGCCTGGCGCATCTGCCGTCCATAGAGCAGGGACGGCCCCGTGTCTATCACCAGCACACCGGCCGGGGTGACGATGAAGCCGGTATTGACGATATTGCCGCCGTTTCTCGGGGAGAAGTCCTCGGTGGCCCCGACGAACACCCAGGTGTCCGGGGCGACCTGCCGGGGTGCGAGCCGGTAATCGGGCTCACCCGCCTCGGCACGCCAGGGAAAGAGCAGTCCGATGGCAAAAACCAGCGCCAGGAGAATCAGCCCGCACTCCAGGCGTGCCTCATCCACGACCGATCCTGCAATGGGATGTCTCATTCCAGCACCCGATCGAGACGGTTGCCGCCATTATCCACGCCCGTTAGCCGCAGCCGATGACCTGCGCGCATTTCCGCGGGAATATCGAAACTGAACACCGGGTTCTGGCTGACCGGCTCATGGACCTTGAGGCGCAGGTAGGGCGCACCGGTCTCGTCCGTGAGCACCAGCTCCTGCAGGAAGAAGGCCGGGATGCTGGCCGCGAGGCCCGTATCCATGGGATGGCTGATGCGCAGACGCAGGCGGTCCTCTCCCTGGGGATGGGACCAGAAGCGGCTTTGCACCTCGTTCAGGTGTTCCTGCCAATCCGGTGCGGCGCGTCCGCTGCCGGGCGCGGTGCAACCGCCGCCGGCCGCGTCCACCCAGGCGCTCCCCACATGCCAGGCGCCGCCCGCATCCAGAACCGCCGCACGGATCGGGCTCGCCTGCTGCAACTTCATGCGGAAGGAAAGGTACGGGCTGACGCGCAGCGGCTCGAACTCCAGGACCGGCACGATGGGGTTCATCTCGGCGAAGACGAGGATGCGCCGCGCCTCCAGGCCGCCCGTCACTCGCACCGACACGGGCACGTTGAGGGAATCCTCGGCAGTCGCCGGTGCCGTGACCTCCACCCGGGAATCGAAGCGCACCGGCTGGCCGGGAAATAACGCTCTCCGCACGTCGTGCCAGCGGGAGGAATTCAGCGGGTCCGGCGCCACGTCGCCGGCCCGGGCCACCAGCGCCAAGGCATAGAGCATCACCGCCGCGCCGAGGCGCAAGCTTTGGGGCATTTTCGTCTCCTCGTATTATTTTTGCTTTGACTCTGCCAGACCTGTTAGCAATCCCTGTGCCAAAACCTGCCGGAGGAAACGAACCGACATGCAACGACTCAAGCCCCTCCTCGCCCTTTTTTGCTTTCTTCATGGACTCCTCTGCCTGCCCGCCTCCGCCTCGCCATCGCTTTTGCCAACACTCGTGCCGGAGCAGGTGGCGCCGGGCGTGTACGCCCTCCTGGCCCACGGGGACAAACCGACGCCGCGGAACGGGGGCTTCACGGCCAATGGCGGCTTCGTCGTCGGAACCAGCGGAGTCGTGGTGATCAACGCGGGCCCGAGCCGGAACCACGCCCGGGCCGTGGTGGCGGCCATCGCCCGGGTCACGCGCCTGCCGATCAAAATGGTGATTGACACCCACGCCAGGCCGGAGCAGGTGTTGGGCACCGGCTATTTCACGGACAACGACATCCCGGTCCTGGCCCACCGCGTCACGGTGCGCTTGATGGAGCAACGCTGCCGGCGTTGCCTGCGCGTGCTGACGGATCACGTGGGGGAGGCCGCCATGGCGGGTACGCGCATCGCACTCCCCCGGCCGGACCTGGAAGATGGCGAGACACTGGATGCGGGCGGTCGGCAACTCGAGCTCATCGTGCCGTCCCAGGGCGTCATTCCCGGCGGCACGGCGGTGCTGGACAGGCAGAGCGGCGTCCTGTTCACCGGCGCCCTGCTCTACCTGGACCACATTCCCGACCTGCAGGAAGCCGACCTGGGGGAACTGGAGGCGACATTCGATCGTCTCGCCGCCCTCCCCGCCTCGCTCGTGATTCCGGACCGGGGCCCGCCTTCCCCGCCTTCCCGGGTTGCAGAATTTCGGCGCTATATCAACGCATTGCAGGCAAATGTGGGGCTTGCCTATGCCGCCGGAACCAGCCTCTCGGAACTGGAAGCGGCGGTCCAGTTGCCGGAATTCACCGGCTGGAAGGGCTATGCGGAACACCACGGGGGGAATGCCCGGGCCTTCTATCTCCGGCTAGAACACTCCGAGCCATCGGCCCACTGATGCCGGTTCGGCCGGGCGAGCGTGCACCTCGTACGCTGTTCCTTCCTGGAGCAATCGCTCCGTTTTATTGCGCTCCGCCGCGACGCCCGTTCCATTCGCTAACGCATGGAAGCACGGTTTGCGCGGATTTTGCGCTGGCACAGCACTTGCGAAAGCCAGCCTGGTCAGCCTCCGGTACGTGCCCAGGCTGATTCTGGAGGTGACATGGCCTGATGCCCCCGGCAGGGGGCGACAGGCTGAACTCAATCGCAAGGAGAAACCCATGAACAAAAAGCAGCAATCGCTGCCGACCCTGCTGGCTGCGGCTCTGGCCCTGGCCTTCGTCTCGGTGAGCGCCCAAGCCGTCGTCACGGACGCGGATATCGCCAATGACGCCACGACCCCCAATGATGTCCTGACCGCCGGATTGGGCCAGCAGGCACAGCGCTACAGCCCGATCGCGCAGATCAACGCCAAGAACGTCGGAGACCTGGTGCCCGTGTGGTCCTTCTCCTTCGGCGGCGAGAAGCAGCGCGGCCAGGAGTCCCAGCCGGTGATCGCCAACGGCAAGATGTTCGTGACCGCTTCGTACTCGCGCATCTATGCCCTGGATACCCAGACCGGCAAGAAGCTGTGGAAGTACGAGCACCGTCTGCCGGACGGCATCCTGCCCTGCTGTGACGTGGTAAACCGCGGCGCCGCCCTCTACGACAACCTGGTCATCTTCGAGACCCTGGATGCCCAGCTCATCGCCCTGAACCAGGACACCGGCAAGGTGGTGTGGAAGGAGAAGATGGCCGACTACCAGGCCGGCTATTCCGCCACGGCGGCCCCCCTGATCGTCAAGGGCATGGTCCTCACCGGCGTCTCCGGCGGCGAGTTCGGCATCGTCGGCAAGGTCGAGGCGCGCGACGCCAGGACGGGCAAGCTGGTATGGACCCGTCCGACCGTCGAGGGCCACATGGGCTACCGGCGCGATGGCGACAAGATGGTCGAGAACGGCATCTCCGGCGAGACCAACAAGACCTGGCCGGGCGATACCTGGAAGACCGGCGGCGCCGCGACCTGGAACAACTTCACCTACAACCCCCAGACCAACCTGATCTACGCCGGAACGGGCAACCCGGCCCCGTGGAACAGCCATCTCCGTCCCGGCGACAACCTGTTCTCTTCCTCCACCCTGGCCATTGACGCGGACTCGGGCAAGATCGTCTGGCACTACCAGACCACGCCCCACGACGGCTGGGACTTCGACGGCGTAAACGAGTTCGTCACCTACACCACGAAGGACGCCAAGCTCCTGGGCGGCAAGGCCGACCGCAACGGCTTCTTCTTCGTGCTGGACGCCAGGAACGGGAAGCTGCAGAACGCCTTTCCCTTCGTCAACAAGATCACCTGGGCCACGGGGATTGACCTGAAGACCGGCCGGCCGAACTACGTGGACGAGAACCGCCCGGGCAACCCGGCGGAGGCCAAGACGGGGAAGGAGGTGTTCTCGGCGCCGTCCTTCCTGGGCGGCAAGAACCAGATGCCCATGGCCTACAGCCGGAAGACCGGGCTGTTCTACGTCCCGGCCAACGAGTGGGGCATGGACATCCACAACGAGCCCGTGTCCTACAAGAAGGGTTCCGCCTTCCTCGGCGCCGGCTTCAACATCAAGCCCCTGAACGACGATTACATCGGCGCCCTGCGCGCCGTGGATCCGGCCACGGGCAAGATCGTGTGGGAATACAAGAACTACGCTCCGCTCTGGGGCGGCGTCCTGGCGACCGGCGGCGGCCTGGTGTTCACCGGTACGCCGGAGGGCTTCCTGAAGGCCTTCGACGACAAGACCGGCAAGGAACTCTGGAAGTTCCAGACCGGCTCCGGCATCGTCGCACCGCCCATCACCTGGACGGAAAACGGCGAGCAGTACGTCGCCGTTGTTTCCGGCTGGGGTGGCGCCGTGCCCCTGTGGGGCGGCGAGGTGGCCAAGCGCGTGCACTACCTGGAACAGGGCGGCTCCGTCTGGGTATTCAAGCTGCACAAGAAGATCTGACCTCCGCCATTCAGCAGTACGCCGGCCCGCCGGCAATAAAACCCGCAGCTTCCCCTGCGGGTTTTTTATTGCCTGACGCAATGAATCAGAAATCAATCACCCGGCCCGTGAATTGCACATGCCGGCGCCCCTGCTCCATAACTTCACACACCCCTTGTGCCAATAAATGAAGCGGTGTATCAATGTGTTACATTCAACAATAAGCATCATATCCAGTCAATTCTGGAACACACGGGGAAATCCATGACTCAGGTTTCAGCAATCTGCGCCGAGTCGTTACACATTTCCATGAAATGAAATTTCAATTACAACTTCCGAGACATCCGCCAATTCCTGGCATGGCGATTGCAATAGCTCAATTGCTTTTACAAACCCATCTCGGAGGAGAAATAATTCATGAAGCACCAGATCAAACTCATCGCCGTCGCGACCGCCGCCGCCCTCACCGCCAGCCACGCCATGGCTCTGGAGGTCTACAACGACAAGGGCTGGAAGCTGGACATCAGCGGCTCGGTCAACGCCTTCTATACCAGCACCAAGGCCGACAACAAGAACACCTCCACGTCCATCGAAAACGGCCTCTTGCCCGGCTACCTGAACGTCACCGCCACGACCCAGCAAAAGGGTTGGGACATCAAGGGCGTGATCGGCTACTGGCCCGGCATCAATTCCAACGGGGCGGGCGTGGCCGGCGTGGGCAAGACCACGGCGGATGTGCGGACCAACTACCTGAGCTTCGGCAAGTCCGACGTGGGCACCTTCAAGTTCGGCCGTGACGTCGGCCTGTTCCAGTCCAACGCCATCCTGAACGACATGACCCTGATCGGCGTCGGTGGCGGCGCGGGCGCCGCGCGCAACATCAACACCACCCTGGGCGGCATCGGTGCCGGCTATGTCTATTGCGAATTCCAGCCCCAGATCACCTACACGACGCCCAGCGCCAACGGCTTCAGCCTGAGCGTCGGCGTCTTCGACAACAAGGACACCAGCGCCACCAACGCCACCGCCACCACCGGTTCGTCCCCCGGCTTCCAGGCACTGGCCGAGTATGCCTTCAAGGGCGCGACTTCCGGCAAGGTCTGGGGCGGCCTGATCAGCCAGAAGTTCAGCAACGCCACCATCGGTTCCGCCCAACAGGGAACGGCCAACGGCGGCGAACTGGGTATCCTGGCCAACGTGGGCAACTTCGGCATGATGGCGGAGGCCTACAGCGGTCAGGGCCTGGGCAGCGCCGTGCTGTTCTCCGACGGTTTCGACACCAGGGGCAACACCCGCGCATCCAATGGCTACCTGCTCCAGGCGACCTACAAGATCGGCGACCTGAAGCTGGGCACCAGCTACGGCCGGAGCCGCCTGCAAAAGAACGCCATCGAAGGCGCCAGCGACGTTTCCAGGACCAATGGCACGACCCTGGGCGCGTACTACAGCCTGACCCCCAACGTCACCCTGGTGGCCGAACTGAACTCCCGCAAGGAGCAGGTCACCGCCATCAAGACGGACAGCGCCTCATTCGGCGCCATTCTGTTCTTCTAAGCCCCCCAGGGCTCCGGCATCTCATCGGGGCCTCAGTTCGGCGTGCATCTCTCCTCGTTTCGCTCCCGTAGCGAACCTTGCGGCGGCCCTCCGGGGCCGCCCTTTTTTTGCCGGCGATGGAAGAAATAAGGCCCGGCAATCCCGGGCCTTTTCCCTGGCGCAAATTGGGCGCTACAGCCTTCCCAGCTTGCGATAGAGGGTGTTGCGGCTGATGCCCAGGCGCCGGGCGGCGGCCGAGACGTTGCCCTGGCATTCGTCCAGTGCCCGGTGGATGGCTGCCAGCTCTATCTCGGCCAGGTTGGCGCCGCCGGCGACCGGCGGGGAGATCGGAGGGGCAACCGCCATGGGGATGAGGGGAGCCGCCGAGAGAACGGGGGCGGCCGTGGGGATGAGGCCCGCCGCCGCGGCCCGTTCCAGTTCCTCCACGATATCCTCCGGCAGATGCTCCTCCTCCAGCAGATCCCCCCCGTCCAGCAGGGCCAGGGCGGTACGCAGTATGGAGCGCATCTGCCGGATATTGCCCGGCCAGCGGTAGGCACGGAAGAGTTGCAGCACCTCGTCCGAAATTTCCACGCTCCGAGCCGGCCCGGCCTCATCCACCAACAGGGACTGGGCGATGCGGTCCAGGTCCGTGCGCTCCCTGAGCGGCGGCAGGGTGATGCGCAGGCCATTCACCCGGTAGTACAGATCTTCCCGGAAATTGCCCCGCTCCACCTCCTCCCGCAGCTTGCGGTTGGTGGCGGTCACCAACAGGATATCCACGGGCACGGCGCGAGCGGCACCCAGGGGCACCACTTCCCGTTCCTGAAGCACCCGCAGCAGCCTGGCCTGGAGGTTGAAGGGCATGTCTCCGATCTCGTCCAGGAACAGCGTGCCGCCATCCGCCTGAAGGATCTTGCCCAGGTTGCCCTTCTTTCTCGCCCCGGTGAAGGCCCCGTCCTGGTAACCGAAGAGTTCCGATTCGATCAGGCCCTCGGGAATGGCGGCACAGTTCACGGCGACGAAGGGCTTGTCCCGGCGCGGCCCGCTCATGTGGAAGGCCTGGGCGAACATCTCCTTGCCGGTCCCCGTCTCGCCTTCGATCAGGAGCGGAATGTCCTTGCCCAGTATCTTCCTCACCTTGGTGGCCGCTACCTCGATCCGGAGGTCGCCGCCCATGAGGTCGTTCAGCGTCAGCGGGAAGCCGGGACGCGAGGTCTTCGCCGCTGCCGCCGGCGCGGGTTCTTCGTTGCGCGCCGGTTCCGCCGCGCTCGCTCCGCCGCCGAAGAACAGGGGCTTGGAGGTCACCGCACCGCAACGGAGGTGGGCGAAGAGCCGAATACCGCCCTTCATGAGCATGGAAAAATGCTCCCTTCCCCCGAAGCGAACATAGTTGAGCGCCTCGTCTATGCGCGTATCGAAGAGCTGGGAGAACCGCTGGCGCGGCACGTCGGCGCGCTTCAGTTCGAGCTGGAAAAGGGCGCTGCGATTGGCGGCCAGCAGCTTGCCTTCCAGCGAGAAGACCGCGATGCCCTCGCACAGGGTGCCCAGGAACTCGGGCCGGGCGTGGAAACTGACCACCAGTTCCTTGCCGAACTCGGACATCAGCATGCGATTCTCGATCATCTGCGCCGACATCTGCACCAGGGCCAGGGTGTGGCGCTGATGGCTGCGGCACTCGCCGGAGATGTCGAGGACGCCGATGGGCCGGCCGCCGGTATCCAGCACCGGGGATGCGGCGCAGGTCAGAAAGAGGTTCCTGTCCAGGTAGTGCTCGCCCCCGTGCACCACCAGGGGCCGTTCCTCCACCAGGGCGGTACCGATGGCATTGGTGCCGCGATGGCGCTCCTCCCAGGAGAAACCCGGCATCAGGCGCACCTTGTCGGCCTTGCCTATGAAGCTCGGATCCCCCAGGGAGTGCACGATCATGCTGTTGGCGTCCGCCAGGAGTACCACGCTGTCCGTGTTGGCGATCTGGGCGAACAGGTTTTCCATCACCGGCCGGGCATAGGTCAGCAGGCTGCGGTTCTGCTCCAGGATGTCGCGCTGGCGATCCACCATGAGGGCGGCGTCCGTGCCCGGATCACCGGCTTTCAGGCCCAGGTCGCGGCAACGGCGCCAGGAGGCCGCGATGGAATCGGACACCAGTCCGGTCGGCACGTCGCCCGAGCCGAAATACTGGTCTCGCGCCAGGGCGACATTCGTGCTATGAACTTCCTCGTTGGCCACCATCTTCTCCTCCTCGTGGGGCAGTGCCTTCATGCCTTGCGGCTTATGTAAATGTTTATTAAACATTTTTTGTTATAAGGAGCTTTTTTACACGCTTTTCGCCAGGGCTTCAATAGGCGGTGTGCGCATGTTTCAAAATGGAACAATCTGCTCCACCCGGACTGCTCTGGATCGGCGCGCCACGCCCCGCCCAAGCCATGTTTCCATGCAAAATCAAGCCGGCGGACAGGGCCTGTCCGCCGGCTTGATCACCCATTGCACGGACCGGAAGAATCAGCGGCCGTCCACCGAAAGACGCGATGCGTAATCCAGGGCCGCCTTCAGATCGGCGTCGGAATAGGGCCTGATGATCTTCATCATCTTGGGGTTGGCATTGCCGCGCTCGCCTTCCCGGATCGCCAGGCCCTCCCGCAACAGGTAGGCGTAGTGCTGCCCGGACAGGCGCGGATAGAACCTGGCGCCATCCCCCTCACCGGCGGCGCCGTGGCAGGATTGGCAGTCCTCGACGTAAAGCTTCCTGCCGGCCTCCAGGGCGGTCCCCGGCCCACGACCATTCTCCGCCGGCACCGGCAGGCCCTCCAGGTAGACCGCGATGTCGGCGATATCCTGGGGACTCAGGACGTGCTGGCTGGCAAAGGGCAGCATCTTGGGATTCTTGCGCCGCCCGGCCCGGATATCCACCATCTGCTTGATCAGCACCGAGGCGTGCTGGCCTGCCAGCCGCGGATAGGTGCCGTCCGGGCGACCGACGGCGCCGCTCTTGTGGCAGCCGGCGCAGACTTCGAAGGCGATCTCGCCCCGGGCCGCATCGCCCTTGGCCATCAGCGCCTGGAGCTTCTCGCCCCGCATCTCGTTCCAGACATAATCCTTGTCGCCCACCCCGCTCCCCTGGGCCTGCGCCGCCGATCCGCCCAAGGCGCCGAATCCGGCGACCAGCAGGGCCACTGCATGCATTTTCTTCACGTGTTCACTCCCGGTATGTCGTTTACTGCCCGGCCAGGTACTCGGCCGCGGCTTTCATTTCCTGCTCGGTGAGCCGCCCGGCCACGGGCTGCATGAGCTTCATCTTGTCGTTGGTGCGCACGCCGCTCTTCAGGTCCATGAGCTGTTGAATGAGGTAGGCCTGATTCTGTCCGGCCAGGCGCGGATAACGCTTGTCGCCGCTGCCCTTCTCCTTGTGGCAGGAGACGCAGGCGGGCACGGCGCTGTCCGGGTTGCCCTCGGTGTATAGCTTCTCGCCCGCCGCAGCCAGATCCTTGTCTTCCACCTTCCCCGGGGAGGTCTTCATGGCGCTGAAGTAGGTCGCCAGCCCCTTCATGTCCTCGGGGCCCAGGCTGGCCGCAATGGGCGTCATGATGTCGCTCTTCCTCTTCCCGGACTTGAAGTCGGCCAGTTGCCGCTCCAGGTAGGCCGGGAACTGGCCCGCCAGTTTGGGGAAGGTCGGCGCCACGCTGTTACCGTCCGGTCCATGACAGGCGGCGCATACCGTTGCCGCGAGTTGCTGAGCCTCCGCACGCGCCAGGCCGGGGGCCAGGGCCAGACTGAAGGCCAGGAGGAGGCCGCCCAGAGGGGCATGCTCCGTTGGCCTTCGCCGAATCAAGGGTATTGCCGGGTTCAAGATATCCATCCTCCTCGCTGGTTGGCGCCGTCGGTCCGCTCAGGGGACGGTCGCACCAGCCCTGTCGCAATTTGCATTCCATGGCGGAAGAAAGGGCCCGAGCGCGAAATATGCGCCGCGCCCCCGTCCGGGCGTGCCATCTCGGGGCAGTTGCTGCATCGCCTGTGTCGTTTTGCAGCAGACAGACGCTCGGCGCGCGGGGAGCAGCGGCCGATCCCCCCGCGCGCGCACCGGCCCCATTCCTGAAATCGCCCGTGCCTGCGAGGCGGGCGCGGGCGTGGCACGTCAATTGCTCAAGGGATTGCCAGGGATAGCCCCCAACCCCTCGAACCCCTAAGGATGGAGACAATGAACAAACGCATGAACGCCCGCCGCATCGTCCAACCCATGGCCCTGGCCGCCGTCCTGCTGGCGGCCGGCGCCGCCTTCGGGCATGGCGACGTCACTCCCCAGCCGGTCAATACCGACGGCCTCGCGCCCATCGGCAAGGAATGGCTGCCAGCCAATCCCTACCGGAACAACCCCCTGGCCATCAAGATCGGCGATTCCGCCTTCAACCAGAACTGCGCCCGCTGCCACGGCCTGGAAGCCATATCGGGCGGCATCGCCCCGGATCTGCGCCTCCTGCCCAAGGGCGATGAAGGCGACGAAATCTTCAAGCCCCGCGTGATCAATGGTTCCGTGCGCAATGGCCGGGTATACATGCCGCGCATGGCCGACTACATCAGCCAGGAAGGCCTGTGGGCCATCCGTGCCTATCTGGAGACCCGCCATGTGGACGATGAAAACCAGTAAGACCTTCGGCGCCCTGATGCTCGCCCCGGCCCTCATGCTGGCCGGGGGAAAGCCGTCCGTGGCCTCCGACCTGTCCGCGGACCTGAAGCAACCCGGCAAACTGGTGGTGGCGGTGTACAAGCAGTTCCCGCCCTTCTCCCAGGACGGCCGGGGCATAGACGTGGAGCTCGGGCGCGCACTGGCCGAACGGCTGGGACTGACGCCCGATCTCATGGCCGTCAACGCCAGGGAGGACATGGCGGACGACCTGAAGAACTCGGTCTGGCAGGGCCATTATCTGAACGGCCGAACCGCCGACGTCATGATGCACGTGCCGGTGGACCCCGTGCTGATAGAGGAAAATCCCCAGGTACACATCTTCGGCCCCTACCAGCAGGAGGCGATCGGTATCGCCCGGGACCAGCGCCACATTCCCCAGATACACGGACCCGCCGGACTGACCGCCTTCACCCAGGAAAAGATCGGGGTGGAGGGCGACACCATCGCCGACGTGTACCTGATGGGCGCCTTCGGCGGCCGCCTGCGGGAACACGTGGTGCATTTCCGCACGGTCGGCGCGGCGACCGAAGCCCTGAAGAAGGGCGAGGTGTCCGCCGTGATGGCCCCCGTGTCCGAACTGGAAGCCGGCCTGCCGGGTCATGGGGACCATATCGTCATTTCACCCTACAGCGACCGCATGATCGCCGTGAACAGCTGGAACCTGGGCATGGCGGTGAAGAGCGACAAGCCGGAACTCCAGGCAGCCCTGGATCGCGCCCTGGCCTCCCTGGCCGCGGACGGTACGGTGGCCAGGATCTTCGCCAAGTACGGCATCGGCCACCACCGGCCGAATTGAGTCCTGCCCCGGCCAAGGCAAGTCTGTTCAAGTTGAAGCGGCGGGAGACCCATCTCCCGCCGCTTCAAGCCTGCATTTCCACCATGCGTAACATGGGATGGATGTTGGTGCATTCCGGCAGGCCGGCCAGTATCTCGTCCAGGTGAGGCGCCAGCGCCAGGCGGGCGCTGTCCTCCGAGTCGAATTGGAGATGCACGATGGTGACCGGCGTGTCCGGCAAGTTCTCATCCTGCCAATCCGCGCAAAGCCCGGCCAGGCCCCGCTCGAGCACCATGCTGCGGCAGGCATCGCCGAGGCGCTGACGCAGCCTGGGCAGATGACGATTGCAGAACCCGGCGAGATCGAGGTGCTTGCCGGGAGCAAGGGGATAGACGAGGCTGACGCGGATCACAAGCCACGCTCCTCGCCGGCGAGCGGAAGGGCGGGAGCGATGGGACGCGCCCGGAGATTCATCACGCCGTCCGCACGGGCGGCAGGGACTGCGCTTCCTCGTCCGTGAAGAGACGGGAGCGGGTCAGGAATGCCAGGCCTTCCGGCCCTTCCAGGGAAAAGGTGCCGCCCCGTCCTTCCACCACGTCAATGACGAGCTGGGTGTGCTGCCAGTATTCGAACTGGGACTTGCTCATGTAGAAGGGGCAGCCTCCGATTTCCCCCAGCAGCACATCCCGCGCCGCGGTCACGGTCATTTCGCCCAAGGGGTAGCAGTTCGCCGCACTGCCGTCGCAGCAGCCGCCGGACTGGTGGAACATCAGGGCGCCATGCTTGGCCTTCAGGGTTTCGATCAGGGCCAGCGCGCCCGCCGTCGCCACGACACGTTCAACCATCTTGATTCTCCTCGAAAAAACGGGCGGCCAGGCCACCCGTTTTCAAACAAATGCCCTGGCCGCCATGAACTGGTGAAGAAACCGTAGCGAGCGGCCCGAGTTCGCTTCGAGAAGCGCAACCGTACTCGGGTACGGTGAGCATCGCAGAGGCGAAATCGGGTCGCGCAGCAGGTTTGTTCGTCAGTTCAGAAGAAGCCCAGTTTCTGCTCGGCGTAGCTGACCAGGAGGTTCTTGGTCTGCTGGTAGTGGTCGAGCATCACCTTGTGGGTCTCGCGGCCGATGCCGGACTCCTTGTAGCCGCCGAAAGCCGCGTGAGCCGGGTAGGCGTGGTAACAGTTGGTCCACACGCGGCCGGCCTTGATGGCACGGCCCATGCGATAGGCGGTATTGCCGTCGCGCGTCCAGACACCGGCGCCCAGGCCATAGAGCGTGTCGTTGGCGATGGCCAGGGCCTCGGCCTCGTCCTTGAAGGTGGTCACGGACAGCACCGGTCCGAAGATTTCCTCCTGGAAGATGCGCATCTTGTTGTGGCCCTTGAACACCGTGGGCTTCACGTAGTAGCCGCCTTCCAGTTCGCCGTCCAGCACGTTCTGTTCGCCGCCGATCAGGCATTGGGCGCCTTCCGCCTTGCCCAGGTCCAGGTAGGACTTGATCTTGGCCAGTTGCTCCTTGGACGCCTGGGCGCCGATCATGGTTTCCGTATCCAGCGGGTTGCCCTGCTTGATGGCCGCGATGCGCTCCAGACAGCGCTGCATGAACTTGTCGTAGATGGATTCGTGGATCAGGGCGCGGGACGGACAGGTGCACACCTCGCCCTGGTTGAAGGCGAACAGCACCAGGCCCTCGATGGCCTTGTCGAAGAAGCCGTCGTCGGCGTTGGCGATGTCGGCGAAGAAGATGTTGGGCGACTTGCCGCCCAGTTCCAGGGTGGCCGGGATCAGGTTGTTGGCGGCGGCCTGGGCGATGACGCGGCCGGTGGTGGTGGAACCGGTGAAGGCAATCTTGGCGATGCGGGTGCTGTTGGCCAGCGGCATGCCGGCCTCGCGGCCGAAGCCGTTCACGATGTTCAACACGCCCGGGGGCAGCAGGTCGGCGATCAGTTCGGCCAGGATCAGGATGGAGATGGGCGTGGATTCGGCGGGCTTCAGCACCACGCAGTTGCCGGCGCCGATGGCGGGAGCCAGCTTCCAGGCGGCCATCAGGATGGGGAAGTTCCAGGGAATGATCTGGCCCACCACACCCAGCGGCTCGTGGTAATGGTAGGCGACCGTGGTTTCGTCCAAGTCGGAGAGGGCGCCTTCCTGGGCGCGCACGCAGCCGGCGAAGTAGCGGAAGTGATCCACGGAGAGGGGAATGTCGGCGGCCAGGGTCTCGCGGATGGGCTTGCCGTTGTCCACGGTTTCCGCGTAGGCCAAGAGTTCCAGGTTCTGCTCGATGCGGTCGGCGATCTTCAGCAGGATGTTGGCCCGCTCCGTGGGGGAGGTCTTGCCCCACTTGTCGGAAACGGCATGGGCGGCATCCAGGGCCAGCTCGACATCTTCGGCGGTGGAACGGGCGGCCTGGGTGTAAGTCTTGCCGGAAATCGGGGTGATGACATCGAAGTACTGGCCCTTGACCGGGGCGACCCACTTGCCGCCGATGAAGTTGTCGTAACGGCTCTTGAACTGGATCTTGGCGCCGGCGGCGCCGGGAGCGGCATAAATCATGTTGTCTCCTGAGTGTTGGTTGGGGATTCCGATCGGTGCGGGGTTTCGCACTGATCAAGCCATTGCAGGAGCCGTGCCAATTCTGCCATTCGACTCTCCGCCAGACCGGCGTTCGCCTTTTTCCAATTGATTTAACGGCATATTTTTAAAGCAGCCGGCGACGGCAGCGGTCTCGTTCCGATCACCACGGATAAGTGAGCGCGGAGCAGCGACCGTGCGGAGCGTTCCAGATCGGCACTATCGTATCGGATTGGAGCAACTGGGGGCCGGATGGGGCGGTTCGGCGCGGCAATGGCCACAAAATCCGGCACACGCAGTCGGTTTGCGCCGCCCCGACCCCGCGTTCCAGAAATCTCGTCCGTGCTCCGCTGCATGGGGCAATGCTACAGGTGTCCCATATTGGAGCGCCCCACCCTGGAGCAGTCATGGCCAAACGCACCGGGCCTCCACGGAACGAGAGAAATCACCTGCGCCGGACACACCCGTACGAGTGGCACGCGGCTTGCTGCCCTTGCTCGCCTCTCAAACCCTACAAGGATCCCCACCATGCGCCACACGCTTGCGCCCCGCCTGCTCCACATCGCCCTCCTCGCGGCATGGGCTCCCATTGCCGCCCAGGCGGTCACTCCCTCCCCGGACACGTCGCCCAAGACAAATTTCCGCGCCAAGGAGCGCCACGCCAGGGCGCTGCTGGACAAGGCGACCGTTCTCCTGAAGAAAAGCCCGAAGAAGGCGCTCCAGGCATTCAACAAGCCCCGCGGCGCCTTCGAAACGGGCGAGTACTACGTCTTCGCCGTAAGGCTCAACGGCGATTTTTTGGCCAACGCCGCCGACCCGCGCGCCCTGGTGGGCATGAATGCGGCGGACCTCAGGGACGCCGGCGGCAAACCCTTCATGCGCGAGCTGCTGGACACGGCCAGGGCCAAGGGTGGCGGCAGCGTGGACTACGTCTGGCTCAACCGGGCCGACAACCGGGTGGAGGCCAAGACCACCCTCTTCCGCCGGGTCGGAGACATCGTACTTGGCGTCGGTTATTACACGCCGCGCGACACCCGTGAGCAGGCGGAGACCCTGTTGAACCAGGCGGCCTACGTGCTCGATGCCGAAGGCCTGGAGAAGGCGGCAGCCCGATTCAACGACCCAAAGGGCGAGTTCGTCAAGGATGACCTCTATGTCTACGTGGTCGGCACGGAGGACGCGAAGTTCTACGCCCACGGTGTGAGCCCCAGCCTGATCGGGCTGAATGCCCGGGACTTGCGGGACGCGGCCGGCACGCCCCTGGTGCAGGATATGCTGGACAAGGCCGGGGACAGCGGCTCCGGCCAGGAGGATTACGTCTGGCGCAACCCGGTCACCAACAAGGTGGAAAGCAAGCACGCCCTGTTTCGCAAGGTCGGCAAGTACCTGGTCGCCGTGGGCTACTACACGAAGTAGACGGTTGCGCAAAAGTCGGGGGTGGCCGGAGTCCGGCCGCGCCGCGCCGCTTCTTCATTCCTGCGTCGGTTTCTCGAAGCTGTAGCGCAGTCCGACCGAGACCATGCGCGGCGCGGCGGGGGAATAGAAGCCCGTGCCGAGGCCATTCGAATTCAGGTAGATGCCAGCTGAACTGAAGGCGTATGGCCCCAGTTGGCCGGCCGTGTAGTACTGGCGATCCAGCAGGTTGCTTATCCGGGCGAAGAGTTTGAGCCTGAGGTTCGGCTGGTAGCTGCCGGAGAAATTTATCACCCCATAGCCGGGAACGCGCCCGGAGCCGAAGCTGCCCACCCCATCCGGGGCCTGGGCATTGTTCTCGTTGCCACGCATGTAACTGCCCCCCACCGCCACCCATTCCAGGTCCGCCGAAAGATCGGGGCGGAAGGCATAGTCGGCGTGCGCCTTGAGTATCTGCCGGGGCACGAGGGGAATCTGGTCGCCGGGCCGGATGGCGATGTTGCCGTTGGCGTCCGCCGCGCTGTTGAAGGGAGAGCCGAGGGTGTCGCTGTTCTGGTAGCTCGCCTTCATCCGGGTGTAGTTCAAGCCCAGGCTCAACCGATCCAGGACAGCGGACATGCCCGCCTCCAGGCCTTCCCGCCGGGTCTGGCCGAAGTTCCTGAAGTAGCCCGTGGCGGCGGAATTGGCGACGAACAGGATGTCATCAAAGTTGTCGCCGCGGAAGACCCCCAGATTCCAATGGGTCCGCGTGGAAAGGCGGCCCCGCAGGCCCGCCTCCCAGGTCTTGGATACCACTTGTTTCAGGACCGGATCGCCGGCCATGGAATTGGGCAGGCGGCAGCCGAAATTCGGATCGGCGCAGCCCAGTTCGATGGATGTGGGCGCCCGACTGCTTTCGCTGTAGCCGACATAGGCATTGATGGACTGGTTGGGCACATAACTCAACCCCAGGGCCGGATTGAGACGCCGGAAGACATGCTCGCCATCCAGGGGTCCGCGCTGTTCCCCCCGGGTCGTGGCATTGTTATAGGGATAGAGATTGTCGTTGTTCTTCAGGCGGGTTTCGTTGTAGCGCGCCGAGGCCGTCAGATGCCAGGCATCGTGGAGCGACAGGGTGTCGCTGCCATAGAGGCTCCAGGTGGCGACCCGCCCGGCCAGGTCCACGCGCTGATCGAAGGCGGTAGCCGAATCCTGCGTGCCATCCGCCCAGGCGCCCACCGGTGTGACGGAGCGGTCCGGGTTCAGGTAGCCGAATCGGGAGCGCTGAAGATAGTGCAATCGGCTGGTGTCGTAGGCCGCCCCCAGCACCCCCTGATGGCTGCCGTACCGGCCCGCGCCGAAGAAGGATAACTGGGACGAAAAGCCGAAGTTTTCCTGGTGGGTGTCCGTATTGTTCTGCAGGGCGTTGCACAACTCGTTGGGCGCCCCGTTCATCCCGGCCGCGGCCAGGCAGCGCCACTTGGGAAAGCCCGGCGACCCCGGCTCGGCTGCCGGACTGCCGTAGCCATTGGCGCTCAGCCAGGCCTGCTCGACGCCCTGGCCGGTGTAATAGAGCGGCTGGCCCATGGCGTCCTGGTTCAGATCAGCATTGGTGGTGGCCGTGCGGGTGTTGCGGTAGTAGACATTGCCCGAGAGCAGCAGGTTGGCACCGAGATCGGTCTTGCCTTCCAGATTCAGGAAAGCGGCCCGGTTCTCCGTGGTATCCGGCCGGGTGTAGATGCTGGACCAGGCGTCGGCCAGCATCTGCTGTTCCTGCGAACCGTTGCCGTTCATCCTGTTGCCGGCCCAGGCGTAGGCGAGCTTCAGCTCGCTTTTCGCGTCGTGCCAGCCCAGCTTGCCGAAGAACTGCCCCAGGTGCGAGGGGGAGTCCTCCCGCCAGCCTTCTTCCCGATAGGCATGGGCCGTGAAGAACCAGTCCAGGCCGTGGTCATTGGCGCCACCATGCTCGATACTCAAGGACCGGCGGCCATCGCTGCCGGGGACGGCCTCCACGGCAGTCCCCGGATCATGCCGGCCGTCCCGCGTCTGGAGGGAGAGCGCTCCGCCCAGTGTATTCAACCCGAACAAGGGATTGGAGCCGGACATCAGGGTCACGGAGGAGATCGCGGCCTTGGGAATCAGATCCCACATCACCACGTCGCCGAAGGGCTGGTTGACGCGCACACCGTCAAGGTAGACGGAAAGGCCCTGGGGCGTTCCCAGGAGGGGCGAGGCGGTGTAGCCGCGGTAATTCACGTCGTTCATGAACGGGTTGCCCTGGACTTCGTTGATGTGCACGCTGCCCAGGCTGCGGTTGAGGAAGTCCGAGACGTCCAGGGCCGCGCTCCTTTTGACATCCCGGAGGTTTGCGGCTTGCACGGCGGCGGGAATCTTCTCCCGCTCCAGCCCCAGCCCCGGCAAGGGGGTAGTAGCGATGACCTCCACCTCCGGGGCCACCGGTGTGGCGGCCTCGGCCTGCCTGCTCAGGCTCAGGCTCAGACTCAGGATGAGGCCGCCCAGCATCCGGACGATGGGCTTCACTGCGGGAAAGCAATTCGTGGTGGACATGGGCTCTGGCATCGCGATTCAAGATACCAAGCCTTTCAGCAAGAAGCAGGCCACTATTCAGTCAGGCAGGGAGCGACGGGAACGCCGTTTTCGGTCTCCGGCCAATATATTCGTCTAGGTGTGAATGACGTCACCGCGGCCGGCGCGTCCGTTATGTACGCTGTGTCCCATGAGCCGGGGCCAAGGATTGGTCAGGCTGTGCGGCAGGGAGAACGGCGATGGCGGACAAGGACAGACGCAAGCAAAGGGAGCGCAGGGAACGGGATGATGCTCGCTGGAGCGGGTGGCCCGAAGAGCGCCGACTAAGACCGGACCGGCGCTCCCCGGACGTGGCGGAATGCACCCTGGACGATTTCAACAAGGCGATGCAGGAATTCTCCTCGGAGCTTTTCGAGCGATCCACCTGGAAAAGGTGAGGCTCCGATTTGCCGGTGACGCAGGGGCGTTTCTGGCCACGATCCGGGCCGTCGAGCCCGTGTAGCGCGTACACACTCAAGTCAAAAAAATTCCCGCACGAGGCGGGAAAAGATAGAACAAGGGGGGATTCACGATGAAGCGCAGCCACTTTAACCGGCCATCGTTCCCCGCATATGTCAGCCAATACCAAGTTTGTAAGAATCTCTCGCACATGTAACACACGATCCCGACCGCCCCCGGCTTGTGCCTCGGCAGGGCCGGCGCGGGTGCCTACTTGGGCGGCCGCCAGAATGACTCGCCGACGACGAAGGCCACGCCCCAGCAGAACAGCCATGCCGATCCCCACAGGGAGGCATACGGAACTGTCATAACCAGCGGACCGCCCGTTACGAGCTTCGCTACGGCGCAACCCAGGCAGAGCAGACCAAGCCACCATGCCATGACCCCGATCCGCTTCAGCATCGTCATCCCGCCCAGTTTGTACCGGTCGCCAGGTGCTATCTCTTCGCCGCCGGCTTTCGGCCAGGCGCGACGGGCGGAATATAGCCGCCGACGCGGCATTGCACCGCCTCTATGGGCTGTCCATCCGAGTACTTCGTGACGCTGCACATGAACACCTGCTTCTTCGCGGCCAGGGCCTGGAGGGATTCCGTGACGACGGAGAGCGGTAGCCCCATGGCGACGGCCACCTCCGAATCGAGGCATTGGCCGTGCTGCTTCAGGTACTGGAAAACTTCGGTGGTGGGCATCATGAAATATCCGGTAAGACGATGGATGGGCAGCTCGTCGGCAACGTAGCGGCGCGGGTGGCAGCGCCCGTCTGTGATCCTGCCTCAGGCAGGTTGCACGCCGATCGCATACCACCAGAAAACGAAAAAATCCCAACCGCGAAGGCCGGGATTTTCTCTTGATGTTCTATGGGGTGGATGATGGGACTCGAACCCACGACGACAGGAATCACAATCTCCATCAGAATCCTTGTAAAACAGCGCGATAGTACCATATTTCGAGACATGGCCCAAAGCGGAAAATCCTTTGCAATCAACGGACGGATTTTTCAAGTCTCAAATTATTCACCGCCCGTGACCCGGCATCGCCAAGGAAATCACTCAGGCTGAAGTTCGAAATGTGCGCACAGCGCTGCCCACTCGTCCCCGGTAAATTCATGCCCGATGGCAATGGCGTCGTCTGCCATACGCTCCGGGCTGGTTTGCACCAGGAAGTCGCCACCTTCGAACCTTCTGACAGAAGAAACCAGCACCCGAACGAGAGGCGTGGAGCGAGAGGAATAGACGGTTCCAGGTATCGGGTGCATGAAATTTCCTCGAAGGGTTTGCGGCGGCGGGGTAACGGATCGTAGCGCCTCGATCGGTCAGAGGCAATCAACCCGCAATGTGGGCTGCACACGTTCATTCAGCCTATTCGACACTCACAGCCAGACCGGGCTATCATTCGGCCGTGACATTTACCGGGAACCAGCGAGCCATGCCGACCCCTCACACCCTGGATGTTCGCCCCGACATCCTGACTCAGTTTCACCAGATGGCCGAACGCACCAACCGGCCGGAAACCGATCTCATCAATGAGGCCCTGGCCAGCTACTTGCAGGCCGAGCGGCAATATCGGGACATGCTGGGCAGGCGTCTGGCAGCGGCGGATCGGGGCGAATTCGCCGCGGATGAAGAAGTCGAAGCCTATTTCGCCGCCCATGCCGACGAAGCATGACAAAGCTCCGGTGGCTGGCTGACGCACTTTCCGACCTGGAAGGCATCCGACTGTACATTGCCCAGGACAGCCCGGCAGCCGCCCGCCGCGTCGTATCGGAGATTCGGCGACAGGTGCAAGTGCTTCGGGAACATCCCCTCATGGGCCGCGTTGGACTCCTGGAAGGCACTCGCGAGCTTGTCATCGGCCGCCTGCCCTACATCGTCGCCTATCGAGTCCAGGGTGACCATGCGGACATTCTTGCGGTCGTGCACACCTCAAGGAAGTGGCCCTTTGCCAGGTAGGCGGACAAGCCCCATGGAACCGAAACCCATCCGAACCGAGGACGAACACCGGGAAGCCCTGGCCGAGATTGACCGGCTTTGGAAGGAACTCCGACGGAACGCCGCCAGAAGCACATGGAAGAATGGCTACGTTCCGCCGGATTCGGCGAGTCGGTTACAACCGGCTAGACGCCTTACGACTCAATTAGTTAGGCCAAGTTCAACGGGGCAGTTATGAAAGAAAAACGATGACGAATGACGAATCCACCGAAATGCCAGAGGAACAAACCGGAGCGGCGGGTAACCAAGAAAAGGTAGAGCGTAAGCATGTCCCCGAGGATGGCATTGGCGACCGAATACGAGAGGCAAGGGAATCACGGGGATGGTCTCAGGCAAAGCTGTCCGAGCGTATCAGACCGGATCACCTTCCACGATCTGCGGGCCTACTACGTGACGGAAGGGAAGGAAAGGGGCATCCAGGTAACAGAGGCCACGGGCCACAAGTCGGACGCCACGGCGAACAGGATTTATGACAGGCGCCGGGTACGCAAGGCTACGCCCCTGGAATAATATGCGTGAGAAGTCTCAAAATTGCGCCCCATGTCTCAAATTGCCATGAAGCACAAATGAAAAAACCGCCATAAGTGGCGGTTTTTTCATGGAATTTATGGGGTGGATGATGGGACTCGAACCCACGACGACAGGAATCACAATCCTGGACTCTACCAACTGAGCTACATCCACCACTGTTTTTTCGGCCAGCGTAGCGCTGAAGACTCTGGCCTGCCCGACAGGAATCGAACCTGTAACCCCCAGCTTAGAAGGCTGGTGCTCTATCCGGTTGAGCTACGGGCAGAGATTGCCGGGCACTACTGGTCGGGGTGGAGAGATTCGAACTCCCGACATCCTGCTCCCAAAGCAGGCGCGCTACCAGGCTACGCTACACCCCGAAGAGCGCGCATTCTACTGAAAGCCCCCATGGCGGTCAAATTTTTGATGGAAGGCCATTTTTGTTGAGAACGGCCTGCCGGCTGACGGGACTTTGATGGCCAATTCTCACCACGGCGCCACGGCGCCGCGCGCTCCCTGCCCCCCGCACGGGCATGTTATAGTTTGACGCCTCGAACCTGAAGCGAACCTGACTGGACTCCAAAGTGCCTCACTATGATGTTTTGATAATCGGCAGCGGCCTGGCCGGGCAGTCCCTGGCCCTGCGCCTGGCCGAACATCGCAAGGTCGTTCTCGTCACCAAGAAGGCGCTCGCCGACAGCGCCAGCGGTTGGGCCCAGGGCGGCATTGCCGCCGTGCTGGACGACAGGGATTCCGTCGGCTCCCATGTGCATGACACCCATGTGGCCGGCGCCGGTCTGTGCGACCCGGTCACCACCCAGTTCGTGGTCGAACATGGACGCGCCGCCATAGACTGGCTCATCGGCCAGGGCGTGCCCTTCACCGTGGACGCGGATTCGGGCATCGGCTACCACCTGACGCGGGAGGGCGGCCACAGCCACCGGCGCGTCATCCACGTCGCGGATGCCACGGGTGCCGCCGTGCAGGCCACCCTCTCGGAGAAGGTGCGCGCCAATGCCAACATCACGGTGCTGGAAAACCATATCGCGGTGGACCTCATCGTCGGCGCCAAGATCGGCATGCCCGACCGCGGTTGCCTGGGCGCCTACGTGCTGGACATCGAGAATGGCAGCGTCGTCACCATCGGCGCCGAGCATACGGTGCTCGCGACCGGCGGCGCCGGCAAGGTCTACCTTTATACGACCAATCCGGACACCGCCACCGGCGACGGTGTAGCCATCGCCTGGCGTGCCGGATGCAAGGTTGCGAACATGGAGTTCATCCAGTTCCACCCCACCTGCCTCTACCACCCCAACGCCAAGTCTTTCCTCATCAGCGAGGCGGTGCGCGGCGAAGGCGGCATCCTGCGCCTTCCCGACGGCCATCGCTTCATGCCCGACCATGACCCGCGGGCGGAACTGGCGCCCCGGGACGTGGTGGCGCGCGCCATAGACTTCGAGATGAAGAAACATGGCCTGGACTGCGTCTACCTGGACATCAGCCACAAGCCGGCGGACTTCCTCAAGACTCATTTCCCCAACATCCAGGCCCGCTGCCTGGAGCTGGGCATAGACATGACGCAGGTGCCCATCCCCGTCGTGCCCGCGGCCCACTTTTCCTGCGGCGGCGTGGAGGTGGACCTGTCGGCGCGCACGGACCTGCCCGGACTCTATGCCATCGGCGAGGTTGCTCATACCGGGCTGCATGGCGCCAATCGGCTGGCGAGCAATTCGCTCCTGGAATGCGTGGTGTTCTCCGAGGCGGCGGCCCGAGACATGCTGGCGGCCAAGCGCCGGCCCGCCCCCGCGCCCCTGCCGTCCTGGGACGAGAGCCGGGTCACGGACGCGGACGAGGAGGTCGTGATTTCCCACAACTGGGACGAACTGCGCCGCTTCATGTGGGACTACGTGGGCATCGTGCGCACCACCAAGCGCCTGGAGCGGGCCCAGCACCGCATCCGGCTGCTCAAGCGGGAAATTGACGAGTACTACGCCAATTTCCGGGTGACTAACGACCTATTGGAGTTGCGCAACCTGGTGGTGACCGCCGACCTGATCGTGCGCTGCGCCCTCAAGCGCAAGGAAAGCCGGGGCCTGCACTTCAGCCGGGACTACCCGGACATGGCGCCCGTCGCCCGGAATACGGTACTGCGCAACACCCGCCTGTCGCGGCGAAGCAAAGGGATGCCTTAAGTTTGCTGGTTTCCGGCCGTAATCGGTTGGAAGCCATCGGGTACTGCCTGTCCCGATGCCAACGGCGGTATCCCATACGACTTCCCGCGATGACCATGTTCAACAGACTCGCCGTATTTCTGCTGTTCGCCTGTGCCGCCCACCTGCCTGCCGGCGCCCAGGGCTACAAACCATCGGGTGGCGCACCCGGCCAGACCACCTACATCTTCGGCATCCACCCCTACACCACGCCGCAGGATCTGTTCTCGGACTACGCTCCCGTCATGCGCTACCTGGAGAAGAATATCCCGGGCACGCGCTTCGAGGTGGAGGCTTCGCGCAATTATGGCGACTACGAGGCCAAACTGGTGGCACGAAAATTCCATTTCTCCCTGCCCAACCCGGCCCAGACAGTCATCGGCATGGAGAACGGCTACCATGTGATTGCCAAGATGGTTCCGGACGAGGATTTCCGCGGACTCATCATCGCCCGGGAGGACCGGGCGCCCGCCACGCCCCAGGAACTGGCCGGCAAGACCCTCTGTTTCCCGTCGGCATCTGCGGTCGCCGGCACCATGCTGCCGCTTCTCTACCTCCACGACAACGGCGTGGACACCAAGGGACTGCAAGTCCGCTACGTCGGTTCCCAATACTCCTCCATCGTCAACGTCCTGACCGGCGATTTCGCCGCCTGCGGCAGCACCGCCCGTTTCTGGCGCAGCTGGAGCCGGGAGAATCCGGAAAAGGCGAAACAGATCAGGGTACTCTGGCGCACCCCCACCCTGCCCCACAACGCCATCATTGCCCGGGATGACGTGCCGGAGGCCGTGGCCGCCCGGGTCGCAGCCGTGCTCTCCGCCATGGACAAGGACAAGGGCCTGGATCAACGCCAGTTCGACATTGACCAGCAGCATTTCGAGCCCGCGACCAACGCCACTTATCGGCCTGTGATGGTATTCCTGCGCCGCTACCAGGACACGGTCGGCCTGCCGGACAACATCCGCCTGCCGCGGAGCCGCTAAACTGATCCGCGTGAAAGCCATCCCGGGAAAATTGTCGGTCTTCCTGATCCATAGCCTGCGTGGCCGGATCATACTCGGCGTGGTCTGCCTGCACGCCGTTCTCATGAGCCTGGTGGTTTGGGACATGGTGACCCGCCAGCAGGCATTCATGCAGGCTCAACTGTCCCGGGAGGCCGAGACCCTCGCCCGAACCCTGGCCCTCAACTCCCCTTCCTGGCTCATCAGCAACGATCTGACGGGTCTCGATGAGCTGGTACAGAGCCTGAAATCCTCCCGCAATGTGCAATTGGCATTGATCCTGGATCGGGATGGCAAGGTCCGGGCCAGCACCGATCCCAGCCTGTTCAACCTGGTGCTGAATGACGCCACCAGTCGCACCCTGCTCGCATCGAGTCCGGAGCGGCGCCAGGTCTGGCACGACGGCGCCGTGGATACGGTGGCGCGTATCGGCGTCGGCGGCACGCCCATCGGCTACGCCCGAGTCATCCTGAGCGCTGCGCCGGTTCAGGCCGAACTGGATGCCGTCACCCACCAAGGCATGCTGTACACCCTGTTCGCCATCGTTGTCGGAGGCGCGGTGGCTTGGCTGACGGTGCGCACCATGACCCGACGACTGGCGGCCATCTCGAGTGCCGCGGACGAAATTGCCGCCGGCAATCTGGATATTGCACTCGCGCCGCCCGGCGGACGGGACGAAATCTCGCGCCTGACCCGGGATTTCCGGCAGATGGTGCACGCGCTGATCGAGGACCGAGCCCATCGCGCCCGGGTCGAGGAAGAGCTTTTTGCCGAGAAGGACCGTGCCCTGGTGACGCTGGCCTCCATCGGCGATGCCGTCATCACCACGGACGTGGCGGGACGGGTGGCGTTTCTCAACAGCGTCGCGGAGGGCCTCACCGGATGGAGCAATGCCGATGCCCAGGGCCGGCCCCTGGCGGAAGTCTTCCGCATCATCAATGAGAAATCCCGCCAGACGATGGAAAGCCCCGTGGATCAGGTGCTGCGGGATGGCGTCGTGGTCGGGCTGGCCAACCATACCCTGCTGATTGCCCGGGACGGGCGGGAATGCCCCATCGCCGACAGCGGCGCCCCCATACGCGACCAGGCGGGAAACATCATCGGCGTGGTGCTGGTTCTGCGCGATCAGTCGGAAGAAAGGCGCGTCCAGGAGGAACTGGACCGCTACCGCATCCATCTCGAAACCGAGGTCGAGATCCGCACCGCCCAACTCGCGGATGCCAAGGCCCTGGCGGAAGGCGCCAGCCGGGCAAAGTCCGCCTTCCTGGCCAACATGAGCCACGAAATCCGGACACCCATGAATGCCATCCTCGGCATGGCCCATCTCATGCAGCGCTCCGACGTCACGGACAAGCAACGCGGACAACTGGACAAGCTGGACGAGGCAGCCCATCATCTGCTGGGAATCATCAACGAGGTTCTGGACCTTTCCAAGATCGAGGCCGGCAAGCTGACCCTGGAGGAAAAGGACCTGGACGTGGAGCGATTGCCGGACACGGTGGTTTCCATGCTCATGGAAAGGGCGAACGCCAAGGGCCTGCGCCTACTGTCGGAAGTGGACACGCTACCGCGCCATCTCCTGGGGGACCGTATGCGCCTGGTGCAGGCCCTGCTCAACTATGCAACCAACGCCATCAAGTTCACCAGCCAGGGCTCCGTCACCCTGTGCGTGCGCCATGACCAGGAGACTGACGACGCCGTGAGGGTGCGCTTCGAGGTCCGGGACACGGGCATCGGCATTCCACTGGAGGCTCAAGCCCGATTGTTCAACGCCTTCGAGCAGGCGGACAGTTCCACCACCCGCACCTATGGCGGCACGGGTCTCGGACTGGCCATCACGCGCCGACTGGCGCAACTCATGGGTGGCGATGCCGGCGTCCAGAGCAGCCCGGGTCAGGGTAGCATCTTCTGGTTCACCGCCTGGCTGAAGAAAGGCCGGGAGGCGCCTCTTGCCACCGCGCACCAGCCCGCCGAGGGCGACCCGGAGGCCATCCTCAGACGGAACTACGCCGGCATCGGCGTACTCGTGGCTGAAGACAACGACGTCAACCAGGAAGTCGCGCGGGAACTCCTGGAGAGTGTGGGCCTGTGCGTGGACATCGCCGGCAACGGCCTGGAGGCCATCCGCATGGCGCGGCAGGGGGCCTACGCCCTGATACTGATGGACATGCAGATGCCGGAGATGGATGGCCTGGTGGCCACGCGGCAGCTACGGGCGACCCCCGGTTTCTCGGACATGCCCATCCTGGCCATGACCGCCAACGCCTTTACCGAGGACAGCCAGCGGTGTTTCGACGCCGGCATGAATGACTTCGTGGCCAAGCCGGTGGACCCGCAGAGCCTGTACGCCACCCTGCTGAAGTGGCTACCCCATCCCGTGCGAAAGGACTAAGGGCGCCGCGAAGGCCCTGCTGCGACAAAGGTTCAAACGATGGACTGCACGCCCGAACTGAGCGCCGCGGACATGCGGTGCAAGGCCTCGTTCAGGGTGGAACGGGGGCAACCAAAATTCAGGCGCAGGAAACCCGGTGCGCCGAAGTCGGTGCCATCCGAAAGGCCGACGCCCGCCGTCTCGAAGAAGGCCACGGGATTTTCCAGCCCCATTTCCCTGGCATCAATCCAGGCCAGACAGGTGGCTTCCACCGGTGCCATGGAAAGGCCCGGCATTTGCCCCACGGCCTCCAGCACCCGCGCGGCGTTGCCCCGCAGGTACCTCACCAGCGCGCGACGCCAGGGTTCTCCGAGCCGGTAGGCGGCCTCGGCCGCGGCGTAGCCCATCACGTTCACGTGCGGCACGATGCCGCGCATGGCCATCTGGAAACGGCGCCGCAGATCGTCATCGGAGATGATGGCGAAGGCGCAGCTCAAGCCGGCGATGTTCCAGGTCTTGCTCGGCGCCATGAGGGTGATGGTCCGGGCGGCAATCGCCTTGTCCAGCGCCGCCAGGGGCTGATGGCGGCAGGCGGGATCGAGCACCAGGCCACAGTGGATCTCATCGGATACGATCACCAAATCCCGGCGTTCGGCCATGTGGGCCACGTCCAGCAGTTCGTCCCGGGTAAACACCCGCCCCGTGGGATTATGGGGATTGCACAGGAGGAACAGCCGGGTGCGCGGCGTGATCGCCGCCTCGGTCGCCCCGAAATCCCATTGCCAGCGCGGCCCCACCCGCACCATGCGCGCACTGACCACTTCCCGGTCGGCAAAACGCGGCGCGGAGAAGAAAGGCTGGTAAACCGGCGAGGCGGTGAACACGCTGTCACCCGGCTCGCCTACGGCCCGGCAGGCCACATTGAGCCCGGTCACCAGCCCCGGCAGCCAGACCAGCCAGTCACCGCGCACACGCCAACCGTAGTCCCGCTTCATGGCGGCCACCACCGCCTCAGCCAGGGACGCAGGCGGGTTGCCGTAGCCGAAGACCCCGTGGTCCACCCTCTCGTACAGGGCCTCCAGGATAGGGGCCGGCGCGGCGAAATCCATGTCCGCCACCCAGAGGGGCAGGACATCGCGTCCGGCATAGCGATCCCATTTGACGCTGGCGCTTTCGCGCCGGTCTACGGGGGTGTCAAAATCGAAACGAAGCTTTCGGCTTTCCATGATCGGGATTGTACCGGGAAATCCCCCGGCAACTCAGCCCCGGCGCGGCCCTCCGCCACATTCCACGGGGGCCGGCCGGCACCCGGCTCATTCCGGCCGGTGTTTGCGCATCTTGCCGTGGGAAGCGGGGCCTCCGCGCAGATGCTTCATGAATTCCGCGTCGAAGACCTTCTGCTGCTCGGGATTGAGTTGGGCGTAGAACTCCTTGACCGCGGCGGCGTGCGCCGCACCACGCTCCTGGCGTTCCTTGGCCAGCGCCTGCATCTTGTCCAGGCGTTCCGGCGTCGGCAGCTTGGAAAGCGCCTCGAAGTCAGGCCGCTCGGCCATGGGCACCGGCTTCACCTTGTCGGCGAAGACGTTCCAGGCGGGCTCCTGCGCCGGCGCCAGCTTCAGGGCGTCATGGATCTGAGCCATGCGTTTTTCCATGAACTTGGCCATCCGCGCGGGATCGGGTTTTCGTTGCTGCCACTGGGGGCCACAATCTCCCGGTCCCTTCATGTCACCCATTTCCGCCTGGGCCATGCCCGCCGCCAAACCCAGGGTGGCGACGCAGAGGGTGGTGATCTTTTGCAGTCTGTTCATGGTTTTCTCCGTTGAAGATGTTTGCTGTCACCGGCGCAGGGCCGCTGCCCCTTTTCGCCATGGAGCGCATTCTGTGCCCGATCTGTATCCGGGATTTGTCCGGCATCGCCCCCTTTGTAGCGCATTTGTACCATCCGCCCCCGAACTTGTATCCCCATCTTGCCAGGATTCAGGATGACATGCTGCGATACAGACACGGGTTTCAGATGCCTCACAAATGGGCATAATGAATGCCATGGAAACCCTGCCCAATATCCTGGTGGTCGACGACGACCACGACATCCGTAGCCTCCTGGCCGAATACCTGGACGGAAATGGCTATCAGACCCTGACCGCGAGCGATGGTGCGGGCATGTGGCGCGTCCTGGAAACGGCCAAGCCCGATCTCCTGGTTCTGGACCTGAACCTCCCCGGTGAGGACGGCCTGATGCTGTGCCGCGCGCTGCGGGCCAAGTCCCGCCTGCCCATCGTCATGCTCACCGCCCGGGGCGACCCGGTGGATCGCATCCTGGGCCTGGAAATGGGAGCGGACGACTATCTGGCCAAACCCTTCGAGCCCCGGGAACTGCTGGCCCGCATCAGGAGTGTACTGCGCCGCACCCTGAGCCTGCCGCCCAATCTGGAACCCCAGCTCGTCCGGCGCATGCTGTTTGCCGGATGGACCCTGGACATCCAGGCGCGTCACCTGCTCGATCCGCAGGGGGTGATGATTTCCCTGTCGGGCGCCGAGTTCCGGCTGCTGCGCATATTCCTGGAACATCCCAACCGGGTCTTGAACCGGGACCAGTTGCTCAACCTGGCCAAGGGCCGGGACGCCGACCCTTTCGATCGCTCCATTGACCTTCAGGTCAGTCGCCTGCGTCAGAAGCTGGGAGACGATGCCAAGGCGCCCCAACTCATCAAGACCGTGCGCAGCGAAGGTTATGTGCTGGCCGCCGACGTCAGCATGGAACAGGCATCGTGAAACTCCCCCTGCGCACCATGGCCGGCCGCGTATTTCTCATCCTCATGGCCGGGATCGTGGTATCCACGTTACTCAGCCTCGGGCTGGCCAACCGGGACAGGCAGCGCGTGCTCGGGCAACTGCGTAGCGCCCACAACGCCGAACGTGTCGCGCAACTGGTGCTGACCCTGGATGCCTTACCCCCCTCGGACCGGCTCCATGCCCAGGCGGGAGCCTCGAGCGCAGGACTGGTGGTGAACTTCGACAAGGCGCAGTCCCAGCCGCCTGATGCCCAGGCCGACCTGCCGTTGACCGAAGCCCTGATCCAGCGCCTGGGGAGCGGGCATCAGATCACGGTCTGGCGCTGGGCCTGTCTGGCACCCGAACGTGGTGTCCCTCCCCTGGAACGGCCCGCGCGATCAGGCACTTGTCGCAGCGTTTCGATGAGCCTGAGCGACGGCACGCCCCTGTCGCTCCTGCTGCGTGCGCCGCCGCCTCCACCCGGCCTGGCCGAGGCGCCGGGAAGTCTTCTCTGGCTGAGCTTCTTCGCCGCGTGCATCGGCATTCTGGCTTACGCGGTGGCCCGCATCACCACCCGGCCCCTGCGGCAACTGGCGGACGCTGCGACGATACTGGGACACCAGATGGACAGCCCGCCCATGCCGCTCGAAGGGCCGGAAGAGGTACGCCATGCCGCGGCCGCCTTCAACGCCATGCAGGAGCGCATCCGGCATTACGTGCAGGAGCGGCTGCGCATGCTGGCGGCCATCACCCACGACCTGCAAACGCCCCTCACCCGACTTCGGCTACGCCTGGAGAAGGTCGGCGACGAAGACTTGCGGGTGCGCCTGATCGAAGATTTGGCGGCCATGCAGGCCATGGTGAAGGAGGGATTGGACCTGGTACGCACCCTGGACGCGCCGCTGCCCCTGGCACCGTTGGACCTCCACTCCCTGCTGGACAGCCTGTGCCTGGATGCGGCCGACGCGGGCCAGGACGTGCAACTGGAAGGCGAAGGCGAGGATGCCCCGATTCGGGTTCTCGCCCATCCGGAGAGCCTGCGCCGCTGCCTGGGCAACCTGATGGACAACGCGCTCAAGTATGGCAGCCAGGCCCGCGTCTTCCTCGGTCGCGAGGAAGGACGGGCGGTGGTGTATGTCCGTGACAGCGGACTCGGCATTCCCGAAGACCAACTGGAAGCTGTCTTCGAGCCCTTCGCCCGACTGGAGACCTCCCGTTCCCGGGATACCGGCGGCACCGGCCTGGGCCTCACCATTGCCCGGGAAGTCGCCCAGCGCCATGGCGGGCGCCTGACCCTGGCCAACCGGCCCGGGGGTGGCCTGGAAGCAAGGCTGGAATTGCCGGTCCAAGGATAAGCCGCCCCGCCCCTATCGCTCGCTTCCCGCCGGGTCCGTCGGCCCGCGAATCACCACCTTCCCTCCCGCATGACCGCTCCGCCACGCGCTCTTTCCCGACGCCGCCAGGAATCTCGTCAATCGCAAATTTGTCACCATAATTCAGTAGGATGCGGCACGTCATGGCATAATGCGCACTTCAGCGGAGCATGCACCACGCAGGTTTTCGCCGCCTCGAATACCCGACATACGCACCCACCGCCTTGATGATTTTCGCCCCCAAACCACCAGGAAAACCTTGCGAGAGATGAGAAGGGGGTCAGTCAAATCCTGGTCTGACCGGACGCCTGAGACCGGCCCTGACGATGGCAAGGGCTCGCCGTCCGGTAATGCGACCATCCTGCCCCTGCCCGCGCGGCGGACGACGCCGGTCCAAGGCATGCGGCGCAAGCATTCCCTCCTGCGGCGAGTGATTTCCCGCATCGGCGGCGCGGGGCCCGCGACCTGGGCCGGTCTGGGCGCCGTGTTCTCAATCCTGGCCGCGCGGCTGCCGTTTCGACGCCCGACTCGCGGCCGCAGCGCCAGCGAACTCATACTTTCGGCCATGCGCAACCGGGCCATGCTCAGGCTGCGCTATGAGGGGCATTTCGGGTACCTGGACGTGGAGCCCCATGGCCTGGGCCGAGACGCCTCGGGGAAACTGGTGCTTTGGTGCTACGAAATCGCCAATGTCCAGGAGGGGGAAACGACCGGCGGCTGGCACCTGCTCGCGGTGGCCGATATCGTCACTGCCTACCCGAGCGGAGAAAACTTCTTCAGTCGCGAATGGCCCGGTGAATGCCACTTCCAAACCCTCATCGCCCGTGTGGATCACTCCGAGGAAAGAGACGGAAGGGGCGGCCCACAGCGCCAGGACTGAACGCACCACAATCACGCAACGTCTGTTTCGAATTTTCTGATATGAAAAAAGCCGCGGCGAACCGCGGCTTTTTTCACGAGGATGACTCCCCTTACAGCATGGAGGCGATGCCGGCCTGCTCTTCCAGGAGCTCGGCCAGGGTCTTGTCCATCATGGTGCGGGAATACTCGTCAATGGCCAGGCCCTCGACACGCTTGTATTCGCCGCCCTCACAGGTGACGGGCACACCGTAGACGATGTCCTGCGGGATGCCGTAGGAACCGTCGGAGGGAATACCCATCGTCACCCACTTGCCGTTGGTGCCCAGGGCCCAGTCGCGCATGTGGTCAATCGCGGCATTCGCGGCGGAGGCGGCGGAGGACGCGCCACGGGCGGCGATGATGGCGGCGCCCCGCTTGCCCACCGTCGGGATGTACTGCTCCTTGTACCAGGCTTCGTCGCCGATGGCTGCCGGGGCGGCCTTGCCGTCCACGGAACAGAAGCGCACGTCCGGGTACATGGTGGGGGAATGGTTGCCCCAGACGATCATCTTCTCGATGTCATTCACCGACTTGCCGGTGCGCGTGGCAAGCTGGGACACGGCGCGGTTGTGATCCAGGCGCAGCATGGCGGTGAAGTTCTTCTTGGGCAGATCCGGGGCGGAACGCATGGCGATATGGGCGTTGGTGTTGGCGGGGTTGCCCACCACCAGCACGCGCACATCGCGGGAGGCGACCTCGTTCAGAGCCTTGCCCTGGGCGACGAAGATCTTGGCGTTGTCCAGCAGCAAGTCCTTGCGCTCCATGCCGGGGCCGCGGGGCTTGGCGCCCACCAGCAGGGCGTAGTCGGCGTCCTTGAACGCGACCTTGGGATCATCCGTACCGATGACGCCGGCCAGCAGAGGGAAGGCGCAGTCGTCCAGTTCCATGATCACACCCTTGAGAGCGGCCTGGGCCTTCTCCATGGGCAGTTCCAGCAACTGCAGAATGACCGGCTGATCCTTGCCCAGCATGTCGCCGGAAGCAATGCGGAAAATCAGGGCATAACCGATTTGACCGGCGGCGCCGGTGACTGCAACACGAACGGGGGCTTTGGCCATTCTGAAGACTCCTGTTGTCAAGGTGAGCAATGTTTTGGGCGATACCGGCCGCTCTATGCGGCGCCGTCAGCGGCTTTCCCCTCTCAAATCACGATACTGGATCATGGCGTTCTCAAGGTGCCGCAGCGCAGCATGGTAGGCCCAGGCAAGGCGGCTGTCAACCGGTAATGTATGTCTTATATAAGATATCTTTTATCCTCTAGACGTTCAGGAATTTTTATGCTTCAATAGTGCCCAACGAACTTTGGCCCACTTCCAGAAATGAAAGTTGCAGCACCTCAACCCCTCACCCCCCCGCCCCTCTCCCTCAAGGGGCGAGGGGCGCACAGTGAGTCGCGTACGCGGCTTTCGAGGTAAGGCCATGGCCCAGGAATCACCTACCTTCAGTCCGCTTTACCGCCAGATCAAGAACCTGATGTTGCAGGGACTTGAGGCCGGCGAGTGGCACCCCGGCGAAGTCATCCCCAGCGAAGCGGAGTTGGCGGCGCGTTTTTCCGTCAGCCAGGGCACCGTGCGCAAGGCCATAGACGAAATGGCGGCCGAGAACCTGCTGGTTCGAAAACAGGGCAAAGGCACTTTCGTTGCCACCCACGACGATCCGCGCAGCAACTTCCGCTTCCTGCGCCTCATGTCCCTGGACGGTGACGGCACGCCGCCGCGCAGCGTTCCCCTGGAATGCTGGCGCGCCAAGGCCGGCCAGGAAGCCGCCCGGGTGCTCTGCCTGGAACCCGGCGCGCCCATCACCATCGTGCGCCGCCTGCTGACCTACTCCGGAAAGCCCGTGGTCGTAGATGAGATCTATCTGCCGGGTGAAGTCTTCCGTGGTCTCACCCTGGAAGTGCTCCAGGACTGCAAGGATTCCCTCTATAGCCTGTTCGAGTCCCAGTTCGGCATGCGCATGATCCGCGCCGAAGAGCGGCTGCGTGCCGTGGCGGCGGATCGAAGCAGCGCCGAGCTGCTCAAGGTTCCCGAGGGCACGCCCTTGTTGTCCGTGGAGCGCGTGGCCTACACCTATGGCGACAAACCCGTGGAATGGCGGCGCGGTCTCTACCTGACCAGCGGCCACTGCTACGTCAACGAATTGAGCTGATCATGCGCCCACGGACCCCATGCCAGAAGGTCATCGGCATCCTCGCGGACAGGGATTTTTGCACCTGGCGCAATGACCGGAACTTGGTCAGGGATATTTCTTATCTCTGCATAAATTCTGCTTTTGTCAGCCTCGGGTAAGGCGCTATAATTATGGTTTATCTGAACGGTTTCATGAGTGTATAGTTTGCTGCTGCAACGCACCACATGAACCAAAGAAAGAGGGGAAGCCAATGTCAGAAATGCGGAAGAAACGGCCGAAATATCTGAATCTTTTTCAGATCAAGCTACCCTTGCCGGGGGTGGTGTCCTTCATGCACCGCGTCAGCGGTGCCGGTCTATTTATATTGCTGCCTCTGATCCTCTGGCTGTTCACGGCCAGTCTGGGCACCCCGGCATCGTTCCTGGATTTCAAGGCCGTGGCCGGCAATCTCCTGGTCAAGCTATTCCTCCTGGCCGCCCTGGCCGGCTACTGCTACCACTTCTGCGCCGGCATCCGCTTCCTGTTCATGGACATGAACATGGGCGTGGATCTGCCCGCCGCCCGCCGCAGCTCCGTCATGGTCATCGCCGGAGCCGCCATTCTGACTCTCGCCATCGGGGTGAAGCTATGGTAAATCGCATCGTCGTCGGTGCTCACTACGGCATCAAGGACTGGCTGGCACAGCGCATCACGGGCGTCGTGATGGCGGCCTACAGCCTCTATTTCCTGGGCGCCCTCCTGGGGCTGGGAGAGGTCAATTACGACAGCTGGCACGCCCTGTTCGCCAGCGGCATCACCCGGGTTTTCACCCTCATCTTCTTCCTGAGCCTTTTCTACCACGCCTGGGTCGGAGTTCGGGACATCTTCATGGATTACATCAAGCCGACCGGGCTGCGTCTGGCCCTGCACGCGTTGGTAATCCTGGCGCTCATCGGCTATGCCGCCTGGGTGGCGCAAGTTCTGTGGAGGCTATAACGTGAATGTCACGAAACGTACTTTCGATGCGGTCATCGTCGGCGCCGGCGGTGCCGGCCTGCGCGCCGCCATCCAGTTGTCCGAAGCCGGCCTGAAGACGGCCGTCCTGTCCAAGGTTTTCCCCACCCGCTCCCACACCGTGGCGGCCCAGGGTGGCGTGGCCGCTTCGCTGGGCAACTCCGAGGAGGATCACTGGCACTGGCACATGTACGACACCGTGAAGGGGTCGGACTGGCTCGGCGACCAGGATGCCATCGAGTTCATGTGCAAGAAGGCCAACGAAGTGGTGATCGAACTGGAACACTACGGCATGCCCTTCGATCGCCTGGACAGCGGCAAGATCTACCAACGCCCCTTCGGCGGCCACATGTCCAACTTCGGCGAGAAGCCGGTGCGCCGTTCCTGCGCCGCCGCGGACCGCACGGGGCACGCCATGCTGCACGCCATGTACCAGCGGAACGTCAAGGTCAACACCCAGTTCTTCGTGGAATGGATGGCCCTGGACCTGATCCGCGACGCGGACGGCACGGTGCTGGGCGTGACCGCCATGGAGATGGAGACCGGCGAGGTCATGATCCTCCAGGCCAAGGCCACCCTCTTCGCCACCGGCGGCGGCGGCCGCATCTTCTACTCCTCCACCAATGCCTTCATCAACACGGGTGACGGCCTGGGCATGGCGGCTCGGGCCGGCATTCCCCTGGAGGACATGGAATTCTGGCAATTCCACCCCACCGGCGTGGCTGGCGCGGGCGTGCTCATCACCGAGGGCGTGCGTGGCGAGGGCGGCATCCTGAGAAATTCCAGCGGCGAGCGCTTCATGGAGCGCTATGCCCCCAACGCCAAGGATCTGGCGTCCCGGGACGTGGTGTCCCGCGCCATGGCCACGGAAATCAAGGAAGGCCGGGGCTGCGGTCCGAACAAGGACTACGTACAGCTGGACATTACCCACCTGCCGCCCGAAACCATCATGAAGCGCCTGCCCGGCATTCACGAGATCGCCCTACAGTTCGCCAGCATTGACGCCCTGAAGGAGCCGATTCCGGTGGTGCCCACCGCCCATTACATGATGGGCGGCATCCCCACGAACTATTCCGGTCGCGTCGTCGCCCCCAAGGGCGGCGACATGAGCGTGCCCGTGCCGGGTCTCTACGCCGCCGGCGAGTGCGCCTGCGCCTCCGTGCATGGCGCCAACCGCCTGGGTACCAATTCCCTGCTGGACCTGCTGGTCTTCGGCAAATCCGCCGGCGAATCCATGGTCGAGGACATCAAGGCCATGCCGGGCTCGCACCGGGATCTGCCCAAGGGGGCGGCCGACGCCTCGCTGGCCCGCCTCTCGCGCCTGGAAAGCCAGAAGGGTGGCGCCAGCGTGCACGAGACACGCTTGGCCCTGCAGCGCAACATGCAGGACCACTGCGGCGTTTTCCGCTTCAAGGACATGCTGGAAAAGGGTGTGGCGAACATCCTGGACATCGAGCAGCAGGTCGCGCAAACCGAAATCAAGGACAAGTCCAAGGTCTGGAACACGGCACGCATGGAGGCGCTGGAACTGGACAACCTGATCGAGGTGGCCAAGGCAACCATGGTCTCCGCCAATGCCCGCCTGGAGTCCCGCGGCGCCCATGTCCGCAACGACTGCGCCGACAGCGTGGAATTCCCGGATGGCCGCAACGACAAGGAATGGCTGAAGCACACCCTCTGGACCCGCGACGGCAACCGCCTCGAATACAAGCCGGTTCATCTCAAGCCCCTGACGGTGGATAGCATCGGGCTGAAGAAGCGCGCGTACTAAGGAGAATCGAACATGGCTAAAGTGAAGTTTTCCATCTATCGCTTCGATCCGGAGAAGGACGAGAAGCCTTACATGCAGAATCTGGAGGTGGAACTCGAACCCTCCGATCGCAAGCTCCTGGATGTCCTGGTCAAGATCAAGGCCCTGGATGATTCCCTGTCCTTCCGCCGCTCCTGCCGCGAAGGCGTGTGCGGCTCGGACGCGCTGAACATCAACGGAACGAATGGCCTGGCCTGTCTCACGGACATCTCCAGCCTGTCCCAGCCGATCACCCTGCGCCCCCTCCCCGGCCTGCCCGTGGTGCGCGACCTGATCGTGGACATGACCCAGTTCTTCAAGCAGTACCACTCGATCAAGCCCTACCTGATCAACGACGAACCGCCGCCCGAGACCGAGCGTCTGCAATCGCCGGAAGATCGGGAGGAACTGAACGGTCTGTACGAGTGCATACTCTGCGCCTGCTGCTCCACCGCCTGCCCCTCCTTCTGGTGGAACCCGGACAAGTTCGTCGGACCGTCCGGCCTCCTGAACGCCTACCGCTTCATCGCTGACACCCGCGACCAGGCGATCAACGAGCGTCTGGACAATCTGGAAGACCCCTACCGCCTGTTCCGATGCCACACCATCATGAACTGCGTGGAGGTGTGCCCGAAGCATCTCAACCCGACCCGGGCCATCGGCAAGATCAAGGATCTGATGGTCAAGAGGGCAATATGAGCACCGCGGGCGAGACCGGGACCATGGAGGTCATGGAGGTTATGGACAAGGGCCGGATGCGCTGGCACTGCCGCCGTGGCCTGCTGGAACTGGACCTGGTGCTCACCCGCTTCCTCGACAAGCATTTTGATGCACTTGATGGAGACAGTCTCAAGGCGCTGCAGGAATTGCTCGCCTATGATGACACGGACCTTTGGCCCATTATTAGCGGACGCAAGGACTGCGAGAAGCCGCATTTGAGGGGGTTGATCGAACTGCTGCGCGCTCCCTGAGCCGACATCAGACGAACGACCTGGTTATTTTCTGGCAAACACAACAGGGACGCACATGAATACCCAACGCACGGCATCCTTCACGCTCGACGGCAAGACCGTCGAATTTCCGGTCTACAGCGGCAGCATCGGCCCGGACGTAGTGGACATCCGCAGTTTTTACGGCAAGACCGGCGCTTTCACCTTCGATCCGGGCTACATGTCCACCGGCAGTTGCAAGTCGGACATCACCTACATTGATGGCGACAAGGGCGAACTGCTGTACCGCGGCTACCCCATCGAACAACTGGCGGAGAACTGCGACTTCCTGGAAGTCTGCCATCTGCTGCTGAAGGGGGAACTGCCCAACGGCGAGGAAAAGACCAAGTTCGACAAGACCATCACCAAGCACACCATGGTGCACGAGCAGATGGCCCGTTTCTATCAGGGCTTCCGCCGCGACGCGCACCCCATGGCCATGCTGGTGGGCGTCGTCGGCGCCCTGTCCGCGTTCTACCACGACGCCATGGACATCAGCGACCAGGAGCACCGGGACATCTCCGCCAACCGCCTGATCGCCAAGCTGCCCACCATCGTTGCCATGGTGTACAAGTACGGCCACGGCCAGCCCTTCATGTTCCCCCGGAACGAGCTGTCCTACACGGCCAACTTCATGCACATGATGTTCGGCACGCCCTGCGAGACCTATGAGCCGAATCCGGTACTGGTCAAGGCCCTGGACCGCATCCTGATCCTGCACGCCGACCACGAGCAGAACGCCTCCACCTCCACGGTGCGTCTGGCAGGGTCAAGCGGCGCCAACCCCTTCGCCTGTATCGCCTCCGGCATCGCCTGTCTCTGGGGTCCGGCTCACGGCGGCGCCAACGAGGCCTGCCTGAAGATGCTGGAAGAAATCGGCGACGTTTCCCGCGTCGGCGAATACATCAAGCGCGCCAAGGACAAGGACGACTCCTTCAAGCTCATGGGCTTCGGCCATCGGGTGTACAAGAACTTCGACCCCCGCGCCAAGCTCATGCGCGAGACCTGCCACGACGTGCTGAATGAACTGGGTCTGCACGATGACCGCCTGTTCAAACTGGCCATGGCGCTGGAGAAGATCGCCCTGGAGGACGACTACTTCATCAGCAAGAAGCTCTACCCCAACGTGGACTTCTACTCCGGCATCGTGCAGAAGGCGCTGGGCATCCCGACCAGCCTGTTCACCGGCATCTTCGCCATGGCGCGCACGGTGGGCTGGATCGCCCAGTGGAACGAGATGATCGCCGATCCCGATCAGAAGATCGGCAGGCCGCGCCAGTTGTACACCGGCGCGACCCGGCGTAATGTCGCGCCGATTGCAGAGCGCTGAACAACGCGGACGGGGAGAAACAGCCCTGGATGAAGCGGCAGGGCGTGGCGGAAGGCATGAATACCGCTACGCTCTGCCGTTTCTCACAAGAGGCTGGACAAAAGCGTTGTAGGCACCACCCTTTCAGACGAGAAAGACAGGTCCACCATGATGAAAGATTTGTGGAGTGATTCCTACCTCTTCGGTAGCAATGCTCCTTTCGTGGAAGAACTCTACGAGGCCTACCTGGCGAATCCCGCCAGCGTGGCCGAAAACTGGCGCGAATACTTCGAAGCCCTGCAAAACCAGCCCGGCGGCAACGGCCGGGACGTGGCCCACGGCCCCATCATCGCCGCCTTCGAGGCGCGGGCCAAGCTGCCCCCGGTACGCACGGTGGTGGCCAGCGGCGTCAAGGAAAAACAGGCCGCCGTCCTCCAGATCATCAACGCCTATCGTTTCCTGGGCGACCGCTGGGCCGACCTGGACCCCTTGAAGCGCACGGAACGTCCGGCGCAACAGGAACTGGACCCGGCCCACTACGGGTTCACGGAAGCCGACCTGAACGAGAGTTTCAGCACCGGTTCCTTCGTCATGGGCGGCGGCAACCACGCCACCCTGCGGGAAATCCTGGAAGCCCTGCGCCAGACCTACTGCGGCAAGATCGGCGCCGAGTACATGTACATGACCGAAACGGCGCAGAAGCGCTGGATTCAGGCCCGTCTGGAAGCCGCCCGGGGCACCGCGACCCCCAACGCCGAGCACAAGAAGCGCTACCTGGAGCGGCTCACCGCCGCCGAGACCCTGGAGCGCTACCTCCATACCCGCTACGTGGGCCAGAAGCGCTTTTCCCTGGAGGGCGGCGAGAGCCTGATCGTGTCCATGGACGAAGTGGTGCGCAGTTGCGGCACCCTGGGCGCCAAGGAACTGGTGATCGGCATGGCCCACCGGGGTCGCCTGAACGTGCTGGTGAACACCCTGGGCAAGTCCCCTTCCCTTCTTTTCGCCGAGTTCGAAGGCAAGAAGAAGATGGAACTCACCGCCGGCGACGTGAAATACCACATGGGCTACTCCAGCGATGTAGCCAGCCCCGGCGGCCCGGTGCACCTGACCCTGGCCTTCAACCCCTCCCACCTGGAGATCATCAATCCCGTGGTGGAGGGCTCCGTCTATGCTCGCCAGGTACGCCGCGGCGACACGGACAAGAGCCAGGTCATCCCGGTGCTGATCCATGGCGATGCCGCCGTGGCCGGCCAGGGCGTGAACCAGGAAATGCTGAACTTTGCCCAGACCCGGGGTTACGGCGTCGGCGGCACCATTCACATCGTGGTAAACAACCAGATCGGCTTCACCACCTCCGACCCGCGGGACTACCGCTCATCGCTCTATTGCACGGACATCTTCAAGATGGCCGAGGCGCCCATCTTCCACGTGAACGGCGACGATCCGGAGGCCGTGGCCTTCGTCACCCGCCTGGCGGTGGAATTCCGCCAGCAGTTCAAGAAGGACGTGGTGGTGGACATCGTCTGCTTCCGGAAGCTCGGCCACAACGAGGCGGACGAGCCCATGGTGACCCAGCCCCTGATGTACAAGAAGATCCAGAAGCACCCGGGCACCCGAAAGCTCTACGGCGACAAGCTGGTGGCCCAGGGCGTGCTGCCCGCCGAAGGCCCGGACGCCATGATCCAGGACTTCCGGGATCACCTGGACAAGGGCGAGTTGCTCTATAACCCCGTACTCTCGGACTTCAAGCACGCCTTCGCGGTGGACTGGAAGCCCTATATCGGCAAGGCCTACGTCGAAGCCTGGGATACCCGGGTACCCATGTTCGAGCTGAAGCGCCTGGCGGAGCAACTCACGCTCATGCCCGAAGGCTTCACGCTCCACCCCCGCGTCAAGAAGATCATGGATGATCGCCGCGGCATGGGCGAAGGCAAGCTGCCGGTGGACTGGGGCATGGGCGAAAACCTGGCCTACGCCACGCTGTTGGCTTCCGGCATCGGCGTGCGCATCTCCGGCGAGGACGTGGGCCGGGGCACCTTCTTCCATCGCCATGCCACGGTGCATGACCAGAATCGCGGTCACTGGAACGAAGGCATCTTCAAACCCCTGAAGCACCTACAGGACAACCAGGGTCGCTTCCAGTGCTACGACTCGGTGCTGTCCGAAGAAGCCGTCATGGCCTTCGAGTACGGCTACGCCACCACCGAGCCCACGGAACTGGTGATCTGGGAAGGCCAGTTCGGCGACTTCGCCAACGGCGCCCAGGTGGTGATTGACCAGTTCATCGTCTCCGGCGAAGCCAAGTGGGGCCGGGGCTGCGGCCTGGTGCTGCTGCTGCCCCACGGCTATGAGGGCCAGGGTCCGGAACACTCCTCCGCCCGACCCGAGCGTTACCTGCAACTGTGCGCCGAATGGAACATGGAAGTGTGCGTGCCCACCAATGCCGCCCAGATCTTCCACCTCCTGCGTCGCCAGGCCCTGAGGAAGCAGCGAAAGCCCCTGGTGGTCATGACCCCCAAGTCGCTCCTGCGCCACAAGGACGCCACCAGCCCCCTGCTTGATCTGGCCGACGGCGAATTCCGCCGCGTCATCGGTGAAGTGGATGCGCTGGACGCGAGCCAGGTCAGGCGCGTCGTCCTCTGCTCCGGCAAGGTCTATTACGATCTGCTGACCGCCCGGCGGGAAAAGGGCATCCAGGACACGGCCCTGGTGCGCCTGGAGCAGCTTTATCCCTTCCCGGAGGAGTCCTTCCGGGCGGAGATGGCCAAATACCCGAACGCCACCGAGGTCGTGTGGGCGCAGGAAGAGCCGCGCAATCAGGGCGCCTGGTACTTCTTCGCATCCCGACAGCAACTTGAGAATCAGGTCGGTCCCGGCAAGAAGCTGTACCTGGCGTCCCGGCCGGCCTCCTCCTCGCCCGCGGTCGGTTATCTGTCGAAGCACAACGAGCAGCAGAAGGGCCTCATAGAACAGGCGTTCAGCCCGTTCGAAAACTGAGATTGCCAAGACATGCCCCGGCAGCGCGTGCCGGGGCAATGCACAACGAATTCAAGGGAGCAAACATGAGCATCATCGAAGTGAAGGTACCGCAGCTATCCGAGTCCGTGTCCGAAGCGACCCTGGTCACCTGGCACAAGAAGGTGGGTGAGAGCGTGGACCGGGATCAGAACCTGATTGACATCGAGACCGACAAGGTGGTCCTGGAACTGCCGGCGCCGAGCGCCGGCACCCTGGTGGAAATCATCAAGGGCGACGGGGAAACCGTCGTCGCCGGCGAAGTCATCGCCCGTATGGACACGGAAGTCAAGGCCGTGGCCGTTACCGCCCCGGCGGTGGCCCCGGCACCCGCCTCCCCCCCTGCCGCCGCGGCGGCGGCCTCCCCCGCCGCCAGGAAGATCCTGGACGAGAAGGGTGTGGCCAGCGCCGACGTCGCCGGTACCGGCCGCGGCGGCCGCATCACCAAGGAAGACGCCGTGGCCGCTGCCGCCCCCGCGCCCCGAGCCGCGGCCGCCGCGGCTCCGGCCGTGACCGTCGCTTCCGGCGAGCGTCCCGAACAGCGCGTCGCCATGACTCGCCTGCGCGCCCGGGTGGCCGAGCGGCTCCTCCAGTCCCAGGCCCAGAACGCCATCCTCACCACCTTCAACGAGGTGAACATGGCCCCGGTCATGGCACTGCGGAAAACCTATGGCGAGAAGTTCGAGAAGGCCCACGGCGTGCGCCTGGGCTTCATGGGCTTCTTCGTCAAGGCCGCCGTCGCCGCGCTCAAGAAGTTCCCCGTGCTGAACGCCTCGGTGGACGGCAACGACATCGTCTATCACGGCTACTTCGACATCGGCATCGCCGTGGGCAGCCCGCGCGGCCTGGTGGTGCCCATCCTGCGCGACGTGGATCAGATGACGATTGCCGACATCGAGAAGAAGATCGCCGAATTCGGTCAGAAGGCCAAGGACGGCAAGCTGACCATGGAAGAACTCACCGGCGGCACCTTCTCCATCTCCAACGGCGGCGTCTTCGGCTCCATGATGTCCACTCCCATCATCAACCCGCCCCAGTCCGCCATCCTGGGCATCCATGCCACCAAGGACCGCGCCGTGGTGGAAAACGGCCAGATCGTCATCCGCCCCATGAACTACCTGGCCATGTCCTACGACCACCGCATCATTGACGGCCGCGAAGCCGTCCTGGGCCTCGTCACCATGAAGGAAGCCCTGGAAGATCCGGCGCGGCTGATTCTGGACGTGTAAGAGCCGTAAGCGGTGAGAGGTGAGCGGTGAGCGACAAACTCGCCGCCCCCTATACCGCCAACGGCTTTCTGCTAACTGCTTACCGCTAACGGAATTTACACATGAGCAAACAACTCGATGTACTCGTCATCGGCGGCGGACCCGGCGGCTACGTGGCGGCGATTCGCGCCGCGCAACTGGGTTTCACCACCGCCTGCTGCGAATCCAACCCCTACGCCGACCCGAAGGGCGAACCGCGTCTGGGCGGCACCTGCCTCAACGTGGGCTGCATTCCCTCCAAGGCGCTGCTGCACACTTCCCACCTGTTCCATGAGGCGGGCCACGCCTTCGCCGAGCAGGGTATCACCGTCGGCACGCCGGACATTGACGTGCCGAAGATGATCGCCCGCAAGGCCAAGATCGTGGATCAGCTCACCTCGGGCATCAAGGGCCTGTTCAAGAAGAACAAGGTCACCCTGCTTTCCGGCCACGGTTCCTTCGTGGCCAGGACGGAGGCCGGCTGGCAGATCAAGGTGGGCGAGGAAGTGGTGGAGGCGAAGCAGGTCATCGTCGCCACCGGTTCCAAGCCGCGCCACCTGCCCACGGTGCCCGTGGACAACAAGATCGTCTGCGACAACGTCGGCGCCCTGGACATCCATGCCGTGCCGAAGAAGCTCGCCATCATCGGCGCCGGCGTCATCGGCCTGGAGATGGGCTCCGTCTGGCGCCGCCTGGGTGCCGAAGTCACCATCCTGGAAGTGCTGCCCGACTTCCTGGCGGTGGCCGATGTGGACGTCGCCAAGGAAGCCCAGAAGGTTTTCACCAAGCAGGGGCTCGCCATCAGCCTGGGCGTGAAGATCGGCGAGATCACGGCAACGGATGCCGGCGTCTCGATCGCCTACACCGACAAGGCGGGTGCCGAACAGAAGCTGGAAGCCGACCGGGTCATCGTCTCCATCGGCCGCATCCCCAACACCGATGGCCTGAATGCCGAGGCCGTGGGCCTCAAGTTGGATGGCCGCGGCATGGTGGAAGTGGACGGGCATTGCCGGACCAACCTGCCCGGCGTCTGGGCCATCGGTGACGTGGTCCGCGGCCCCATGCTGGCGCACAAGGCCATGGAAGAAGCGGTCATGGTCGCCGAAATCATGGCGGGCCAGGCCGGCCACTGCAACTTCGACACCATTCCCTACGTCATCTATACCTCCCCCGAGATCGCCTGGGTGGGCAAGACCGAGCAACAGCTCAAGGCGGAAGGCGTGGCCTACAAGGCAGGCAGGATTCCCTTCCTGGCCAACGGCCGTGCCCTGGGCATGGGCGAGCCCACCGGCTTCGTGAAGATGCTGGCCGACACCAAGACCGACCGCATCCTGGGAGTGCACATCATCGGCGCCAATGCTTCCGAACTGATCTCGGAAGCCGTGGTAGCCATGGAGTTCGGCGGCGCCTCCGAAGACCTGGCCCGTATCTGCCACGCCCATCCAACGCTCTCGGAAGCGGTACACGAAGCCGCCCTCGCCTGCGACAAGAGGGCGTTGCATTTCTAAAGTGCCGTAAGCGGGAAGCAGTGAGCGGTGAGCGGCGCCTCGACTTACTGCTCACCGCTTACCGCTCACTTTCCTTACCCCATGCTTTCCTCCTTCCTTGCCCAGTGTGAAACCCGCGGCTTCACGCCCGACGAGGCACAGTTGTCGGCCGCCCGTCGCTTGCAGAAACTGCACGAGGAACTGGTCGCCTTCAAGCACAAGCGACGCACCCGCCTCCGGAAGCTCTTCATCAACCCGGCCCTGCCCAGAGGCGTGTATTTCTGGGGCGGTGTCGGACGGGGCAAGAGTCTGCTCATGGACTCCTTCTTCGCCTCCCTGCCTTACAAGCGCAAGCGCCGGGTGCATTTTCATGCCTTCATGCGGGAAGTGCATGAGCAACTGAAGAAGCACAAGCAGCAGCAGGATCCTCTGATGGGCGTCGCGGACGACATCGCCGAAACCACGCGGGTGCTCTGTTTCGATGAATTCCACGTTTCCGACATCGCGGACGCCATGATCCTGGGCCGGCTCTACGGCGCCCTGTCCGAGCGGGGCGTGGTGTTCTGCATGACTTCCAACTATCCGCCGGACGGCCTCTATCCCAACGGCCTCCAGCGCCAGAATTTCCTGCCCACCATCAAACTCCTGAAGCAAAGACTGGATGTGGTGGAGGTGGATGCCGGAATTGACTACCGGCGCCGCGCCCTGGAGAGAATCGAGACCTATCTGGTGCCCGCCGATGCCGCCGCCCTCCGGAAGATGGAGCAGGATTTCGAGGCACTGAGCAGCGGCGAAGGGCACGCCCGGCCCATACCGATACAGGAAAGGGATCTACCCGTGATCCGTCGGGCACCCGCCGCCATCTGGTTCGACTTCGCCACCCTGTGCGGCGGGCCGCGTTCGCAGAACGACTACCTGGAACTGGCGCGCCGCTTCCAGAACGTCCTGCTCTCGGATGTACCCCGCATGACGCGGGACATGGCCTCTGAAGCCCGCCGCTTCACCTGGTTGGTGGACGTGTTCTACGACCACCGGGTCAAGCTCATCCTCTCCGCCGCCTGCCCCGCCGAGGACCTGTACCTGGAAGGCCCCCAATCCGGCGAATTCCACCGCACGGTGAGCCGCCTGAACGAAATGCGTTCGCGCGAATACCTCTCCGAGCCGCACCGACTCGATCAGTGATCGCCTTCCAGAAGGCGGCGGGCAACATGGCCCTGGCTTCTCCCGCCCCGGCAGACAGATTGCCGAAACCCCACAACGCTGCAAGGCCCGCCTGCTGAAACGCCGAATGGAGCTTGAGAACCCAACCCGAACCCTTCACTTTCGGTCCCATACACCCGTCCAAATTTGCCAGGAATCACATGATAAACAACGCCTTTCCCGCAAATCCGCGGGCCAAAGGCAGACTGTTTACAACAAATTTTCAGTGACTTGCGGACTATTCCGGAGCGACCATACATTTACGGGGAGCGGCTGCATACCGTGCATTCTGACCATAGGCGGCGCCAGTCCGACACCCGTAAGCCGTCAGAATGGACACGCCGAACGGCTAGCTGACCTGCGTCAATTACCCGACAGTGACCGTCAACTATCATTCAGGCAAGCGACTGCGCACGGAACGTCTGGATGCAGAGAGTTCCTGGCCATAGCCCCGGCGCCCGGGAAGGATGATGAAGCGGGTGCTTCGGCTTGCAGCCGGCCGGATGCACCGGTTTCGTTGCCATCGCTGGTCACCGGGATTTTGCGGAAGAGCTTCACCATACAGGAGACGTGCAATGCCGAATCAAGTGCAATGGAATCCACGCTACAGCACGGGGAATGAAATCCTCGACGATCAGCACCAGGCCATCCTGGCCCAATGCAATATTTTGGCCGATTTCACAGCCGACTCCGGCCAGGCGAACGATCTGCAATTCCGGAAGATTTTCAATGAACTTATGACCCTGGTGCGCGAGCACTTCGCGGCCGAGGAAACGCTGCTCGCCCATTACGGCTATCCCATGCTTGAAGAGCACCAGCACCAGCACGACGAGTTCGAATATCTGGCCGCAGACATCGTGACGACCGACCACTTTGAAAAAGCCGAGCTTCAGGAGTTCCTGGCCCTGTGGTGGGTCGGACATATCATGGACTCCGGCAAGAAGTATCGCGCCGCCCTGGAGAGACGGTAGCTCGGAATCGTGACGAATCCGCCCGGCCAGGGCCAAAGCCTATTCCCGCCACCTGACCATCACCCATGCCGAATGAGCGGTATATTGGCTTGCCGGGTTAATAGAACGGCTGGCGCTGACGGTTGGCGAGTGTACGCCAAGGGCGCGAAGACCGAAATGCGAGTCCGCCCCCGATAACATGTAGGGAATAACCAGTCCCGGATCGCCTTACCTCGGCCAATTCTCGGGAGGAATGCGCCAAACGTCATGGGCACGGGCACAAACTTCAAACGCCCCGAAGGTCAGTTGGGCACGGACTGGCGTTCTGTGCCCAAACCGGTGGGCACAGATTGGGCACGGGCCAATTCTGAAGCACAAATGCATACGGGCCAATCACCCAAGTGATTGGCCCGTATGGACTTTATTGGTTGCGGGGGCAAGATTTGAACTTGCGACCTTCGGGTTATGAGCCCGACGAGCTGCCAGACTGCTCCACCCCGCGTCTGGGAAACCGAATTATGCCGAAGACCGCGACTCAGGTCAACAGAATTTCTGCATTGCGGCAAACTCTCTATGCGATGTTCGGGAATCCGACGGACTGTTGACCTGGCACAATAGATTCCGCTTGTCGCAGTGCACCATGCTGGCGTATCTTCTGTCGTGTTCGTGCAACAGTTTTATTGCATGATGCCGATAGAGTGGTTTCCATGCTTCTCGCCTGAGACGGCGGGACATAATCGAGGCTAGCACCGTGAGTACACAGAACACGTCCGATACCGTCACCGCCATCCTGGTGCGTCACCAGCGCGACGCAACCCGGCTGGTGCAGATTCTGCGGGAGATCCAGGAACAGGAAGACTGGATATCACCCGAGGCCATAGACACGCTGGAGCAGGAACTGGCGGTCCCGCGCACGAAAATCGAGGCGGTGGCCGGTTTCTATTCCTTTTTCTATACCCGCCCCAAGGGCCGCTACCGGGTGCTGTTCAGCAACAACATCACGGACCGCATGTTGCGCAACATTCCGCTCATGGAAAGACTGTGCGCCAGCCTCTGGGTGGAACGGGGCAAGGTGTCGGAGGATGGCCTGGTGAGCATCAGCACCACTTCCTGTACCGGCATGTGCGACCAGGGTCCGGCCATACTGGTGAATAACATGGCCATCACGCGCCTGGACGAGGCCCGCGTGGATGCCATCGCCGAACTCATACGCGCCCAGGTGCCGCTGGCGGACTGGCCGCCGGAGTTCTTCCACGTGGAAGACAACATTCGCCGCAGCGACATCCTGCTCGACACAGTACTCGAACCCGGTGATGCCCTGCGCACGGCCCTGGCACGACAACCGAACGAAAGCGTGGCGGCATCGAGCAGTCGTTCCTGGCGCGAAGGGCTGCCCGGAACCGAAGGTGGGCCGGCCGCCATGCTGGACGAAATGATGCGATCCCGCTTGCGCGGGCGGGGCGGCGCCGGTTTTGCCACGGGGCTGAAGTGGGAAGCCTGCCGCAATGCCCCGCTGAAACCCGGACAGCAGCGCATCATCGTCTGCAACGCGGACGAAGGCGAACCCGGCACTTTCAAGGACCGGGTATTGCTGACCCGGCGCGCCGATCAGGTGTTCGAGGGCATGACCGTCGCCGCCTACACGGTGGGGGCACAACGGGGCTTCCTCTATCTGCGCGGGGAGTATCGCTACCTGCTGGACCCACTCAACGCCGTGCTGGCCAGGCGGCGCGAGGAGGGATTGCTCGGTTCCAACATCCTGGGCGTCCCGGGACTGGATTTCGACATCGAGATACACCTCGGCGCCGGGGCCTACGTCTGCGGCGAAGAATCGGCCCTGATCGAATCCCTGGAGGGCAAGCGCGGCACGCCCCGGAATCGCCCCCCCTTCCCCGTCACCAACGGTTACCTGGATCAGCCGACCGTGGTCAATAACGTGGAAACCTTCGTGGCCGCCGCCCTGATCGCCCTGAAGGGCGGCGACTGGTACGGCACCATGGGCACCAGCAAGTCTTCCGGCACCAAACTGCTGTCCGTGTCCGGCGACTGCGCCCGGCCCGGCATTTACGAATACCCCTTCGGCGTCACCGTGGCCCGAGTACTGGAAGACTGCGGAGCTGAACACACCCAGGCGGTCCAGATCAGCGGGGCCTCCGGCGTCTGCCTGGCGTCGTCCGAGTTCGGGCGGCACATCGGCTTCGAGGACATCCCCACGGCGGGCGCCTTCATGGTCTTCAACAAGAGCCGGGACATGTTCGAGGTGGCGCGCAATTTCATCCATTTCTTTGCCCATGAGAGCTGTGGTTTCTGCACCCCCTGCCGCGTGGGCACCACATTGCTGAAGAACATGATGGACAAGCTGGCGCACGGCCGGGGTTCCCTTTACGACTTCGGCGAGATCGAGAAGCTGAACCAGATTCTTCTGGCCACCAGCCACTGTGGATTGGGACACTCGGCCTGCAATCCGGTGCTCGACACCATAGAGAAATTCCGCCCTGCCTATGAGCGGCACCTGCTGCACGACCAGTTCGTTCCCGCCTTCGATCTGGACCGGGCGCTCGCGGGAGCACGACAAATGACCGGGCGCGACGATGACGCCGCCCATATTGGAGACATGGAATGAGCGAGGGAAACTTCACCCTGGATGGAGAGGACATCCCTTTCCAGGAGGGTCAGACCATCATGCAGGCGGCCATGGCGGCGGGGAAGTACATTCCGCACCTGTGCTATCACCCTGAGTTCAAGCCCCACGGTTCATGCAAACTTTGCACCGTCCGGGTCAACGGCCGCGCCACCGCCTCCTGCACCCAGCGGGCCGCATCCGGTGCGGTGGTGGAGAGCAACACCCACGCCATCAACGACGAGCGGCGCGCCCTGTTGCAGATGCTGTTCGTGGAGGGTAACCACTTCTGTCCCTCCTGCGAGAAAAGCGGCAATTGCCAACTCCAGGCCACGGCCTACGAATTGGGCATGATGTCGCCCCACTACGACCACTTCTTCCCGAACCGGCCGGTGGATGCCTCGCACCCGGAGTACCTGTTGGATTTCAACCGCTGCATCCTCTGTTCCCTGTGCATCCGTGCCAGTCGGGATGTGGATGGCAAGAACGTGTTCGCCCTGTCCGGACGCGGCATCAAGACCCGCCTCATCGTCAATGCCAAGTCGGGACGCCTGGCGGACACGAATTTCAGCGAAGCCGACAAGGCAGCCCATGTCTGCCCGGTGGGCGTGATCCTGAAGAAGAGAAAGGGGTTCGCCCAGCCCATCGGTGGCCGAACCTTCGACCTCAACCCCATCAGCGCCACGCCCCACCCGACGATCAAGGAAGGCTGACATGGACGCCCCCACGAAAAAACTCAAGGTCGCCACCACCTCGCTAGCCGGGTGCTTCGGTTGCCACATGTCCTTCCTGGACATAGACGAGCGGCTGTTTGCCCTGCTGGACCTGGTGGAATTCGATCGCTCGCCCATCACCGACATCAAGCATTGCGGCCCCTGCGACATCGGCATCGTCGAGGGCGGGCTATGCAATGCGGAAAACGTGCACGTGCTGCGGGAATTCCGGGCCAACTGCCGGATATTGATCGCCATCGGCGCCTGCGCCGTGAACGGCGGCCTGCCGGCGCAACGCAACAGCCTTTCCCTCCCGGCCATCCTGGAAGAGATCTACCACGCCCAGCACGGCCTGACCCACGGCAGCATCCCGGATGACCCGGAGCTCCCCCTGCCCCTGGACAAGGTGCATCCCCTGCACGAAGTCGTGAAGGTGGACTACTTCATTCCCGGCTGTCCGCCCTCCGGCGACGCCATCTGGAAGGTACTCACCGACCTCCTGGCCGGCCGCGAGCCGGAACTGGGCCACGGGCTGATTCATTACGATTGAGTCGAGAGCGAAGAGTGGAGAGTCGAGAGTGAACATTCCGGCGCCTTCGGCGCCCCAGTTTCAACTCTCCACCCTCGCCTCTCGACCCTTCACAGGGACAAACACATGATCGAAAATCTCGAAACCGCCAACAACCCGGAAAAACTGCGCCGGGTCGCCATTGACCCCATCTCCCGGGTGGAAGGCCACGGCAAGGTCACCATCCTGCTCGACGAGCAGAACAAGGTGCATCAGGTGCGTCTGCACATCGTCGAGTTCCGTGGCTTCGAAAAATTCATCCAGGGCCGGCCCTACTGGGAAGTGCCCGTGATGGTGCAGCGCCTGTGCGGCATCTGCCCGGTGAGCCACCACCTGGCGGCCTCCAAGGCCATGGACATCATCGTCGGTGCCAGGCACCTCACGCCCACGGCCGAGAAGTTGCGCCGCCTGATGCACTACGGCCAGATTCTCCAGTCCCACGCCCTGCACTTCTTCCACCTCAGCTCCCCCGACCTGCTGTTCGGCTTCGATTCCGATGTCTCGCAGCGCAATATCGTCGGTGTCGCCGCGAAATACCCGGAAGTGGCCAAGAAGGGCGTGCTGCTGCGGAAATTCGGCCAGGAGATCATCCGCCACACCGCCGGCAAGCGGGTGCATGGCACGGGTTCGGTGCCGGGCGGCGTGAACAAGTCCCTCACCGTGGCCGAGCGGGACGCCCTGCTCAAGGACATCTACCAGATCGTCGCCTGGAGCCGGGAGGCCGTGGCCATGGTCAAGGATCTGCACAATCAGAACCCGGGACTCTACAACAGCTTCGGCACCTTCCGCGCCAACATGATGTCCATCGTCGGCAATGAAGGCGGACTGGATCTCTACCACGGCAAATTGCGCGGCCGGGACGAGAACGGCAAGCTGCTGTTCGATGGCGTGGACTACCAAGGCTATTCGGACCTCATCGCCGAAGCCGTGAAGCCCTGGAGCTACATGAAGTTCCCCTATCTGAAATCCCTGGGCGAGAAGCAGGGTTGGTACCGGGTGGGGCCGCTGGCCCGCGTGCAGAACTGCGATTTCATTCCCACGCCCCTGGCGGAAATCGAGCGGCGTGAGTTCGTGGACTACTGCGGCGGCACGCCCATGCACGCGCCGCTGGGTTACCACTGGACGCGCATGATAGAGATGCTCTTCGCCGCCGAGATGATCAAGGATCTTCTGCACGACGACGACCTCCTGGGTTCCGACCTCATGGTGACCGGCCCGAGGGAACTGGAAGGCGTGGGCGTGATCGAGGCGCCGCGCGGCACCCTGATCCACCACTACCGGGTGGACGAGGATGACCTGGTGACCATGTGCAACCTGATCGTGTCCACCACCCACAACAACCAGGCCATGAACGAGGCCGTGCGCCACGTGGCCAAGCGCTATCTCAATGGCCGGGAGCTGACCGAAGGGCTCCTGAACCACATCGAGGTGGCCGTGCGCGCCTACGATCCCTGCCTGTCCTGCGCCACCCACGCCCTGGGCAAGATGCCCCTGGAAGTCGAACTGCTCGACGCCGAAGGCATGCTCCTGGACCGCATGACCCGCGGCAGCGACGAATCCACCTCCGGATGCCGCATCACATAATCGGGCTTTCCCGCACATCACCGTAGTCCGCGCCTACCCGCCAGGGCAGGCGCGGATACGTTTCAAATGTCAGACACGCGATTCAGCAGCATGGCGCGGAAGGCCTGGAAGGCCTTCTCCATGACCGACCGCTTGTACGGAAAGAGCGCCACCGAGTCCGTCGCGTGTATCCAGCCGCAGGTATCCACTTCGAAGAGCAGCAGGCGGCCATCCGGCATCTCGCCGCAATCGAGCACCACATAATCGAGACCGAGCCGGTCGGCGATGGCATCAAAGGCCGCTCCGTGCCGGGAGCCGAAGTCGAGATCGAAGTTCGCCATCATCACCGCTTCCTCGTCCCGCCGCGCGGGATACTGCTGCATGGCGGCCGATACATAGTGGACCATCCAGGCGTCCGAGATCGCGAGATGGCAGACATAGGGTCTGCCATCTACGAGGGCGACCCGGAGCTTGCGAAACAAGCCGTCCATGCCCCGATAGTCCACATACTGCGCCACGTAGAATTCCGTATCGGGGCAGGCCGACAGGTAGGCCTCCAGGTCCGCGACGGCATCGAGTCGCACCAGCCCCTCCCCACCCTGGGTGTCCACCGGCCGGATGGTCACGGGAAACCGGTTTCGCGGAACCTCGCCTCGTCCGTAGCGCCCCGTTTCCTCGGAAAGGCGCACGGTTCAGGTCAGCGAGTCTCCGGCGAGGGCGGGCATGAAGGGCACCTCCAGCCCGGCGGCCGCGCGGGGAATGCCGGGCGCCAGCCGACCATACGCCGCAAACTGATCGGCGCTCAGGCGCCCGACCCGACCCGCCAGATCGGAGAAGCGCACGCCCTGGCGCACCAGCCAGGCAATGCAGGTATGACGCAGCACCTCCGGGGTGATTTCCTCGGCCCCTTCCAGCCCCCCGTCGTGGGCCGCCGCGGACACCAGGGCCGCGACATCGTCGGCAGACAGGGAGCCGCCACCCGCGTCGTGCAGCACGGGATGAGCGGACTCCCGAGCGACGGCTTGCGCCTGGAGCAATGCCACGAGCCACCCCGGAAGTGGAACATCCCGAGCCAGAGCCCCGGACACATGCAGCCGGCCGGCTCCATGATCCACGTCGCCGCTCGACAGGGCGCAGATTTCCTCGACGCCCAGACCGAGCAAGAGGAGCGCGCAAACGATGCGCCCCTCCCGGTTGCCGGCAGCCAGCAGCGCGCTCGCCTGGTCCTGGTCCAGTTCCCGCGGCAAAACGAATGCCGGCAGTCCGAGTGGCTGGGGATGCTGCGTCAGGAATCGCCCGGCCTCCGGGTTCGCCAGGCGTTCTTCTGCTCCGAACATCATGGGCTGAGGCAGCACGATGGCCGTGGCCCCCGGCTCGGGGGCGACCCGGTTGAACAACTCTGTGAACCACATGGCCAGAAGGCCGAACACGAAGGCCCCGCCCAGGATGAACAGGCCGTCCCGCAGGTAGTTGGGCTGCGAAGGGGACAGGGGAACCACCGCCGATTCCACCACACCCAGTTGAGGATGCGCGCCGCGCCCGCCGGCCTCCAGTTTGGCCAGCCGCTCCACCGCGCCACGGCGCACGGCCTCGAGTTGGGTGAGGTCGTTGTCCAGTTCCTTCGCCTGGCTGAAGTTCGCCAGGAAGCCCTGGACCCCCTGACGTTCCCCCGCCAACTGCTGCTGCAGGCGAGCGACCGTGGCCTTGGCGTTCTCCACCTCTTCCTCCGCCCCGGCCATGGCGGCCTGCCGACTACTGGCGCGGGTCTCCACCATCTGCCGCTCCAACTCCGCCAGGCGGGCGCGCAGGGCCCGGGCCTGGGAATCCATGGCCATGAAATCCGCCGTATAGGTGCGCTCCATGTCGCGTAACTGCTCCCGCGTCTGGGACGCCCGTTGTTCCAGCGAGGCGAGGGTGGGGTTGTCCTTCGCCTGCACGACGCCCTTGCCGCTCTCGTTCGCGGCGCGCACTGAACGCAGGCGGGACTCGGCGATCGCCAGCTTCTCGTTCGCCGTGTTCAGGGACGCGGTAAGCCCCTTCACGCGGGCCAGGGTTTCGTTCTCGTCCCTTTCCGACGACACCACGCCGTTGCGTGCGCGGTACCTCTGGAGTTCGGTCCGCTTGGCCGCCGCGTCGGCCTCCAGGCGCGCCACTTCGTCCCGCGCCCGCACCAACTCCTGGTCGTCCTTGCTGGCATGGTCCGCCGCCAGTTCGTCCCGGTACACCGCGATCAGGGTGTTCAGCGCAAGCGCCAGCATCTCCGGCGCGGGGCCGGTTGCGGTCAGTTGGATGACGCCCGATCCGGGTAGCGGCGATACCCCGATCATGCGCTGAAGCTCATCCGCCGTGTTACCCGCGCCGGCCTTGCGTACCCTACCGGCGGCATCCAGCCTCGCGCCAACCTTCTGCAGGACGGGACGGCTGGACAGCCGTTGCGCTTCATCGAGGACGGCGCCCGTGGTCATCCCCCCCACCATGGCCGGCGCCACGATCTCCGCCAGAGTGCCGCTCACCCCGGGCACCATCTGGGCCAGCGGGGCATTGCCGCCGGGGGTGATCTGGATCCGGGCACTGGCCTGATATTCGGCGGGACGCATCAGGTTCAAGGCCAGTCCCGGCAGCAGCACCACGAGAAAGGCGGCAAGGAATACCCGGAACCGCCGCCGATTACCGCTACGGGCCGGGTTGCCGGCATCCTCGCCCGGCGTGACATTCCGCTCCAGCGTTCTGCGCAGGATACGCGGGGGACCCATTCTCAATGGCATCGAGGCAAACCTTTCCTCCTGTGACCGCGGACAATCGAGTGCTCATGGCGTGGCGGGAAGCAAGCAAACCACCATCGCCGGCCCGGAATGGCCCACACCCCAAGCGCCGATTCTATCAAGCCGGGCGTATTTACGGTCCCGAATGGGTGATCAAACCCGGCCCGGTGCCCCTGGCGCTCGGCATCCGGGCATGGTCTCGATCAGACCGCGTCCCGTCCCGGGTACTACCTCGTCGGAGCCGTACCAAGGCAATTTGGCTCGCCTGCGCGAAATGGCCCCGCGCTTACGACAGGCCGAGCCGTGACCGCAGGGCGCGCCATGCTTTTGCATCCAAGGCAGCATCCAGGAACGTGCCACGGCGGGCGGGCGGACTCGGCGTCATGGGCTGCACATCGCCGCCAGCGCCCGGAGAACGACGTCGAACTCCGGCGCTCGGTGCGCCAAAAGCGCGGATTGAACAGCCGATGCCTCAGCTCGCCGCCGCGAAGGAAGCGACGGTGCGGCCTAGGCCGCTGGCCTTGAGGGTATCCAGGAAGTTCGAGGCCGGATCGCGCCCTTGCAGCGCGGCGCCATCTTCGGGCAGGGAATAGATCCGGATGTAGTGCTCGACGATGTTCAGGCCGTTCTCCGCCCCCACCCGCACGATCTCGGACGCCTTCGCAATCACCGTGTCAGGCGAGGTGAAGGGCGCCAGTATCCAGACCCCCATGCCGTCCCGCGCCACCAGGTCGGTCTTGCGGAAGGCATGGCGCAGGGCATGGGTCAGTCCCACCAGCATCTTCATGGCCTCATGCACCCCGTAGGTTGCCCCCAGATGGGAGGGATCCTGGAACTCCACGTGGATGAGCCCGAAACCCATGTGCTGCGGATAGCGGGCTTGCAGGCCCAGCAGCCATTCGAGGGTGAACAGGAATTTTTCCCTAGCGTCTATGTCCTGGTGGAGCATGATTCATTTCCCTTTGCCAATGATTGAACGATCCTAGCACAGAGGACAAGGCCCACAGGGCGACTTACTTCACGGACAGGCATAGGAAGGCGCCGATCCGTCCGTCGCCCGGCATTTCGATACCGTGGCGGACAATTGCCGCTCGGCGTAGCCCCCATTGCCCACCGTCCCGCTCGTGGCCGTGGCGGTTATGGTGTAGAGCTGGGAGGTGTGGCTGTTGCCGGATTCGTAATAGGGGCCGTAGGCGGTGCAAGTCACGGCCACCGAGAATCCCTCCAGGGTCAGGGTGGTCGCGGCCGGGCAGGTGGGCAGATTGGGCCAGGTGCCGCTGCCCGGCGCCACCACCGTCGCATTGCTCGGGTCCAGTACCTGGTACAGACCCCACTCCACCCCCGCCCGCGCCGCGTGATAGGCGCGTGAGCCCTGAATGTCCAGGGCCGCACCGATCTGGCTCAAGGCACCGATGCGGGCCAGATAGCCCGCCAGCGTGGACAGCAGCACCAGGATGGCGATGGCCGAGAGCAGGGCAAAGCCCCCCGTCCCACGAAAGGCGCGCAGCGCCTCACGACGCTCCCCTCGCCCACCGAGCGCAAGAGGGGCGGGGGGGAGAGGGCATGCCGCGCCACCAACTTCCGGGTCCGGACTCATGGCGCGTTGGCCACGTTGAGTTGCTGCATCAGGGAAACGCTCTCCCCATCCTTGCTGAGAACCAGTTTCAGGGTCACGAGGCCCATGCGCTGGGAGACGCTGGAGGCATAGCCGAAGGCGCAGGAAGTGACCCGGTCCACCAGGACCGCACTATTGGCGGACAAGGCCGTGAGTGCCGCCGAACTCGTCGGCTGAGTATTCTGGATGGGGTAGCCCCACCACAGGCGCACCACGCCGCTCGTCAGGTCGCACTGGTAACTGGTGGCCGTGGATACCACCTGGAAGCGCCCGCCGGGCGAGGCGAAGGGAAAGGGCGTGCCGCCGGAGGCGAACTTGACGTTGGCAACCGTGCCGTAGGGGGAACTCACGGCACGGCGACTGGTGCCCTCGTAGGCATCGGCCCCCGGCTGCCCCAGGTTGTAGATGACGATGCTGTCCCCCGAGGCCACGGTCACGGTCGGCCCGAGCACATCGAAACTGGTGTCCGCGCCGGAGGTGAAATCCAGAGGATCGTCGCCGGCCCCGATGCCCACGTCTGTCCGATAGCGTCCCGCACCCTTCACCGGAATGAACTCGATGAAGTTGCCGCTCACCCGCACGCTGTTGGGCAGCGAGGCCTGTATGTCCCGGCTCATGCGCCGCAGGGCGCCGTCCGCGCCGTCCGCCAGGTCGGCCCGGCGCACGGTATCGAAATAGGCGGTGATGGGCCCGCGCAGGAAGACCGCCACCACGCCGGAAATGGCGCCGGTCAGGGCGATGACGATCACCGCCTCGATCAGGGTGAAGCCTCGCTGATGGGCACCAGGTCTCACCGATTTTCCCTCACATGATCGGCGCATAGCGGAACCGGTAGCCGACCAGGGTGATGTCCGCGGGCTGCTTGACGACCCGTACCGCGATCCGCAGCACCGCATCGCTGGGCAGCCCGAAAGTGATTCCTGCCCGGGTGATGGCCACGCTCGCCGTGTAGCCGGTCAGGCCCGGAATGGGCGTCGCGGCATCGTCCACGCTGTAGATCGGGCTCATGGAGAATCCACCGTAGTCCGCCACATTGTTGAACGGAGTCGTCGACGAGTAACGGGTCTCGGTTGCCGGCATGGGGCCGGCCAATGCCGCACCGTTCTGGTCTTCCGAGGCCGCGGCGCCGCCGGTACAGCCCGCCGTGCTCTGGGCCGTGCCGACGTTCGGATCGTTCGGGTCGCAATACGTGAACGGCTGTTGCTCGATTTCCGTGAGCAGGGCCTCGGCCACGGCCAGGGCCTGCTTGCGGACCATGGGGTCGGCGCTGGCCTTGACCGTCACCCGGTAGGTGACCATGACACCCGCCAGACCCACGCTGACCACCACGATGAACAGCAGCAGTTCGATGAGGGACAGGCCGCCCTGGCCCCTCGACATAAAAGTCGCATAGCGACTCATGACGCCCCCCTCGCCCGCCTCCGGCGCGAGAGGGAAAATGGGCATGGCCTTCTTGATCCGCAGTGGCAGTGACACCCTGCCCATTTTGGCCCTGCCCTGCAGAAGTCCATGCTGGCGCCGCCCCTGAACCCGCCTCAGGGCTTTGCCCGGGGTGGAACATAGCCGGGCATGCGCGACTGCACCTCTTCCAGCCCCTGTTGCCAGGCGCGCTCGCTGTCTATCACCGTGGGCTTGATGAGAATGACGATCTCTTCCTTGCTGAAAGTGCGATCGCTCTGGCCGAACAGCGTACCGACCACGGGCAGGGAACCGAGGCCCGGTACCTGGCTCCTGTCCCCGGTCTGTTCCTGCTTCATCAGGCCGCCGATGGCCACGATGGCGCCATCCTTCACTCTCACGATGGAATCTGTCTCATTGATGCTGCTGGAGGCCAGAGGCAGGGTGTAGGTCCCCATCTGTCCCAGATTGATGACCTTGGACTGATCGGTCACGGTGCTGACCGAGGGATGCACGTGCAGGATGATCTCGCCGTTATCGTCAATCTGCGGCGTCACATCCAGGGCGATGCCGGAGAAGAAAGGCTGCACCGTGATGGAGGGCGTCGTGACCGTACTGCCGCCACTGCTGTTGGTCGTGGTGGACACGTTCGTGACGAAGAAATTGTCGGTCCCCACCTTGAGCACGGCCTTCTGGTTGTTCAGCGTGGCGATGCGCGGGCTGGACAGCACCTGCACGTTGCCCTGGGTCTCCAGGAAATTGAGCAGGCTGGCGAAATTGGCGGCCTGGAAGGCCAGGCCGGCAAAGCCTGTCCCCGTGGCCGTCGGCAGCAGACTGCCGGCCATGCCGGGCGTGACGACAGCGTCGCCGTTGGCCAATATCCCGTTGGTCTGAACCGTGGCCCCAGGCTGGGCCACGCCCACGGCGAACCTTCTGTTGCCGCCCTGGTGGAAATAGGCCCAGTTGATGCCGGTCTTGAATTCGTCCTTCAACTGCACATCAATGATCTTGGCTTCCAGCATCACCTCCCGCTCCACGGCGATGCGGGTGGCGTGCAGGAAGTGCTCCACCTGCCTCATTTCCGCCGGGAAGGCCTTGATCACCACCACGCCGGAGAGGGGGTTGAGTACGACGCTGCGCCCGCCCTCCTTGCCCACGATCACGCCCAGGGACTGCCCCAACTCGCCCCAGAAATCCGAATCGGAACGGGTGGACACCTGGCTGCTGAAACGGGTCTGCCCCCCCCCGGAGGCGCCGCCGACGGGTGATGGACTACCGCCGCTCCCTCCCGCTCCGCTGGAACTGCTGGAAATGGAACCGGAGGTGACCTGCACATCCGTCTGCCCCTGGCGCTTCTCCGCCAGGTAATTCACCTTGAAGATGCGGGTCTGGAGCGTGTTGGACTGGACCAGGATGCGGCTGCCCATGACCTTGTACTCATAGCCGAACATTTCCCGCAGCGTATCCAGGGCTTCCCGCAGAGTTACATTCTTGAGATTCACCGTCACCGTGCCGGACAGGTCGGGGGAAATCAACATGCTGTAGGACGTGCCGCTCGCAATGGCCGTGAACACCTGTGCCGCGGGGGCGTTGTTGACCGCCAGATCGAAACGTCGCTCGGCCGCCTCCGTCACCGTCGGCGGCGGACCCGCCGGAACGGCCGCGGGCGCGACGGGAGCGGGCTTGGCGGGAAGCGCCGCGGCTTTCAACTCATCCTGAATGCGCCCCAGGGTGGCATCCGGACGGGGATCGAGTATGGAACACCCGGACAGTGCCACCAGGGAGCTCAGAGTGACACAGGTCTTAATGCTGCGCTTCATTGTTTTTCTCCCGCACTCTGGCGCATTTTCCCCACCCGGGGCGAAGCCGTGGATGCCACGGGTGTCACGATCACGGCCGGGTTCAGCAGCAAATGTTGCTCGCCCGCCGGGCCTCTCAACAGCACTTCCGTCTCCCTGATCCGCAGCACTTTGCTGTCCCCCAACTTATCCCCCAGGGAAACCCTCTGTCCGCTGATGACGGCGGACGCCCGCCCGGTCCGGGGCAGGATCACGGATTGCAATACCAGTTCCGTCGCTGCCGCCGCCCCGGGAGCCGCCGCGGCACCCGCTCCGGCGTTCACCGCCTCGGGCGGCCGGGTCGGATCCGCCACCGCCGACTCCCCCCGGGCGGCACCCGCCGCCAGGAGCGGCAGCAGGCACAGGCAGAACCTGGACATCATAGTTGCAGCCATGTTTTCTCCCGGCTCAAGGTTTGCAGCTTCAGAATCAGAATCGTCCTGGGATATTCCTGTACCTTCAGCTTCAGGCCAGCCCAAAGCATCTTCTGCGGCATCTGCTCCAGGTCGGACAGCAAGGCCAGCAAGTCGCCATACCCCCCCTCGACCTTCAGTTCCACTCCGTGCAGGAACAGGTCATCGCCGGGCATGGGCGCTTCCTTCGGCGCCGGTTTCGCGGCCCCGGCCGTCTGCATCGCCGCCAAGGTCGCCAGTGCCGGGTCGCCGCCCGGCGGTATCACCGGCAAGGTCTCCGCCTTCGGCACCGTCGCCGGTGCCTTGGCCGATACATTGCCGCGGGCCGGCTCGGTCGGCAGCGTGGTAAGGGATACCAGTTGCAGGCCGGAACGCTTCCTGAGCAGGGACTGGAGCAGATCCGGCATCTGCCGGGGCGCGACCATGCGTGCCTCGATCTGCTGGAAGCGGCGATCCTGGGTCGTCAGGTCCCGGGTCAGCGCCTCGATACGCCCCTTCTTCGCGCCATCCTGGCGGCGGGTTTCACTCTCCATGGCGGCAACCTGGGCCACAATCCGCGTGGTTTCCGCCTGGGCCTGGGCCACTTGCTTCTCCAATTGCTGGTTACGGGAGAGGGCCGGGCCGAGCAAGAGCAGATGGATGAGGTAGGCCGGCAGGCACACGGCCACCAGGGCCACCATGAGCTTTTCCCGCCGGGAACTCTTGTCGAACGCGGCAAGCAGCGCGGCCGGCCTTAGTTTCGGTTTCATTTGAGGCCTCCCAATGCCGCCATGGGCTGCGCCGGTGCCTCGGCGGGTTCCGCAAGCTCCTCGCTACCCAGGGTGAAATCCACATGGGTGGAGGCCTGCACCTTTCCGGACGAAGCGCCGACGCCGACGATCTTGGCGGCCTTCAGCGAGGCAATCTGCCGTCCCTGGAATACTTTCTCGCCGTTCAGGGCCCGGAGCCATACCGGGATGCGCTCCGCATCCTGCGCCCGCCCGGAAACGCCGAGTTGCGCCCCGCCCCGCGCCACGGAAAAGCCGGTGACCCATACGCCCTGACCGGTGTGACGCCCCAGTGCACGCAGGTATTCCGCGTAGCCCTCCATGTCTCCCAGACTTCCCGCATCCAGGGCCGCGAGAAGATTCTCCCTTTCCTTGAGGCGGGCCTCCAGGGAAAGTATGCGCGCCCCACCGTCGCCGCCGGCAACGCGCCTGCCCGCGTCCACCAGGCGCTGCTCGACCGCCTTGCGCAGCGCCACGTTCTCGGCCACCTGGCGCTCCAGGCCTCCGGCCTGATAACCCAGAAACAGGCTCGCCCCCAGGCCACCTAGCACCACCAGCGAAACCGCCCCGACGAGCCGGCGGAAATCCTTGCCTCCACCACGGCGCGGGCCCAGGTCCCGGTACAGATTGATGTATTGCCTCATGCGCCCTCCTCCGGAAGACGCAGTGCCGCGCCGATGGCGGGCAAGGCCGCACCGGGAAGCGAAGCCATGTCGCCCGGCAACTCCAGAATGCTCGCCCAGTCCGGCACCATCGCCGGCAGATAGAGCGTATGCCCCAGGTACTGTACCAGAGGGTCAAGATCCGCGTCCCCCACCAGTGCCAGGCGGCTGATGGAGATGAAGCTGAACTGGCGATCGAAATAGTCCAGGGAGCGCTGAAGTTCCAGCGCAATGCGATCAAGGGCTCCCTGGCGCTGTTCCTCGTTGGCCGTCCGCCAGAGCGCGCCACCGGCCTCGATGCGCCGGGAGGCGAACAGTTCGCCCTGAAAACTGAGGGTGAGGAGTCCGCCCTCATCGCCCAGTTGCAGAAAGGCCAGTCCCCGGTTCTCGTCCTCGCACAGGGCGGACAGATTGCGCTGCGCCAGTTCCGGAATATCCACGGCGGAGAGCCGAATCCCCGCCGAGACGAAGGTTTCCGCCCGTCGCTCAACGATCGCCCTCTCCGCCGCCACGACCAGAGCCTGCGGCGCGCGGGTGGAGAGTCCCGATCCCTGAGGCAGGAGCAGCGTCTCCACCAGGGCCTGCTCCAGGGGAAAACCCAGGTTGTCCTTGATCCGCCAGCGCAAGGCCGTGGTCAGTTCCTCCGGCGGGACCGAAGGCGCTTCCACCTGGAAAGTCTGGTAGTCGCCCGGCAGGAGCAATGTGACGCAGCAGCCACGCTTGACTCCGGCCTCCTTGGCCACCTGGCGCAGGGCAAGCGCCGGGTCGCCGCCATGCTCCCGCTCCAGGAGCGAGAGCAACCGGGGACGAGCCACACCGTCCCACTGCACGCGCGCCAGACGCACGCGGGCCGAGTCCACCGTGATGCCTACGCAGCCGGGGGCGCGGGGAGAAAACCAGTCAACGATCTTCTTCATGGCGTCTTTCACGATACAGGATGCGCAGGATGGAAAATGCTCAATGAGAGTAACCGGTTTCGCTTTCCACCGTGATGACCCGGGTCTGGCCATCGCCGGCAACGCTCAGCGTCACCGCACCGCCCACCAGACGTCCCTGGCCGTCAAAGACGAAGGATGGCGCGCTGCTGGACAAGGCAATACCACCCGGCGGCACCAGATTCAGCGCCGTTCCGGAAAGGGGATCACCCACCGCCTTGACACACGAGGAGCCAGAGCCGGAGACAAGCGCCTGGGTCAGGACGAGGCCCGCGGCACCCGCGGCGACGCAAACATTGCGCCGCTGGGACACCGCAAGCCGCCGCCCGTACTTCAGGCTCTGCCGCACCTGGTCCGCGTAGCCTGGTGCATCCACGGTCCTGCGCCCGGTCATGCTGGGTATCGCGGTCGCCGCCAGGATACCCATCACCACCAGAACCATGACCAATTCCACCAGGGTGAACCCCGCCGAACGGCTCATGTCCGCTCCTCCGGAGCCCCCGCCAGCAAAATCAGTTCGTGCAGGTGACAGTCGTGTTCTGCCAGTTGCCGGAACCCATGGCCGCCTTGATCTGGCACACCACCGTGGAGCCGCCGCCGGCACAAGCCACGGGCGAAGAGGGCACCTGCACCAGGAAGGTGGAATTCAGGTTGCCCGAGCTGGGAACGGTGGCGACCAGCGTCGTGTCGGCCGTAACGAAGTTCCCCAGGGCGGCAGCGGTACAGATGTTCGTGGCGCTGGCGGTACCCGTCACGGCCCAGGGGCCGCTCGCCGTCGTCTGGCCACCCGAGGCCGCGTATTTCGCGTAGTTGATGGCGGAACCCGATGAAATGGCTCCGGCGACCGCCTGCGCGGCGGCGTCCCGTGCATTGTCCGACAGACTGACGAACTTCGGAATCGCCACCGCGGCCAGGATGCCGAGAATGACGATGACCACCACCAGCTCGATCAATGTAAAACCTTTGTTTGCCTTCATTTCCCGCTCCCTGAAGTGTGTTAGGCCGTTAGGCTCATGTCGCGCCCCGATATAATCTACACGGAACGAGCAGGTTATCGGCGCGCCTCGGCATAACTTGAGCACTTCTGCATGCAGAAATCGCCCGTCAGCAGGTAAGCGCTCGCGAAGTCCACATACGCCGCTTCGGCGAAGAATGATGCCGGGAAACAACAAGCGGTTTCAGGCGCCTGAGCACCTGAAACCGCTTATCCGGACTCCGGGAAAGAAATGTTACGGCGATTCAGCGCGGCTGGATCGCGCCGTTTACCAATCGGACCGGCTGGCCGATGGTCCAGGGCGGCGAACTCTGCTCCTTGAAGGTCCGCAGGCTGCCGTCTTCGAGCCGAACCACCACCTCGTACTGGGTTGCGGCGCGCTGATTCTTCTCGATCTCGTTGCCCGCGAAGCCGCCGGCCACCGCACCGGCCACCGTCGCCAGGTCGCGGCCGCTGCCGCCTCCCACCTGGTGGCCAAGTATCCCGCCGAGCAGGCCGCCGGCGACGACCCCCACGCCGGAACCCTGCCCCTTCACGCTCACCGCGCGCACGTTCTCGATCACGCCGCATTCATGACAGGGAGGGGGCGCGGCGGGGACGACCTGGGCCGACGAGGGTGAGGCCTGCGTCGGATAGGGTGTGCCGGGAGGCGGAGCCACCGCGTCCGGGCCCGGCGCCTGGGCAAACTGGGCGGAATCCTTGTGCGCCTTGAGGCTCTTCTTGACCTTGGCCGGGGCCGGCTTCTCGACTGCCTTGGTTTCCACCGCAGGCGCCACGGCAACCGGGACTGAAGCAGCCGTTGTCGCAGACGCAGGCGTTGCAGGGGCCGGCGGCACGACGGCGGGCGGGGCAAGCTGCGCCACCGCCGGCTGAGGCACCGGCTCCGCGTTCTTGCCGCCCACATGGGGAATGAGACCCAGAATGGCGCCCACACCGGCGATGCTCAGTACCGTCACGGAGACGGCGGCCACCCAGATGACGGGGTGCAACTTCTTCTTTTCTTCCATTTTGCTTCTCCTGCTGTTTGCGGGGACGTGGCCAATATACGCATGAGCACCGGCCGACGATGACGCATATTACAAAGAATTACCGTGGGCTACGAGGCGCTACCCTCGGCATCCCTGCGGGGCGGCGTGGATCAATCCTCGCTCACCCAGGAGAATCCCCGCCCCTGCCGGCTGGCTCGAAGCAGGAAACGTCCGGGGTCCAGCGATTCCATAAGGTCCGATTCCAGCGGCAAGGGTTCCCCTTCCAACTGGCTGGCCAGGAGTTCCGCCATGAGTGGCGCCCAAACCAGGCCGCGGGATCCATAGCCGAGGGCGCCGTACAGGCCGGGGTGGCGGGCAAGATGCCTGAGTTGCGTTTCTCGTGCGCCCTCCTGCCGCAAGCCCGAGGGCAAGGCCCCCACCAGGGGCAATCGGTCCAGGGTGGCGGGGCGAAAACCCACCTTGCCTTCCATGGTCTCCGGGTCCATCCGGGCCGCCGCGCCGGGCAAGAGGCGCTCCAGCCGCGCCAGATTGGCCTCGTGGCCGGAGACTCGCGGTTCCGGGTCGTCGTCATCGAGATCGTAACTGGCGCCCAGGGCGGCCATGCCATCCACGTCCGGCGTGACGTAGCCCTCCCGGCACATGGCGACCGTAGGCGCGGAGAAAAGGCCGGCCGGCAGGTGGCTGACCTGACCGCGCACCTTGCGCAGGGGCAGATGGGCCGCCTGGACGAAAGCGGGGGCATCGGCGCCGTTGGCCAGGATCAGCACCGGGGCGGCGGCGAGGGTATGGTCTTCCTGGTCCAGCACGCGCCAGAGATTGTGTTTCCATTCCAGGGAAATGGCCGTCGTGGCGAAATGGCGGCGCACCCTGTCCCCGTGACGCTCCATCAGGGCGCGGCAGATGCCGGGCGGGTGGGCCCAGGCGCCCATCGGGAAATGCCAGCCGCCCTGCTCCAGGGCACGGCCAATTAGCGCGCCAGCTTCCCCGGATTCGAGGTAGGCGGCAAATTCCGGCGGGAAACGCAGGGCCTCGATGGTGGCTCTCTGAAGCGCCTCGTGCCGCGGGTCCTTGGCCAGTTGCAGCACGCCGCTCTGCCCCCAGCGCGCGCCGTCCAGGGTTTGCAGGGCGCGCAGGGCGTGAAGGAAGCACGCGCGGGAGATACGCGAGGCGCGGCTGTCGTCCCGGGAGATCAGGGGCAGGAGTAGCCCCGCGTGATTGCCCGAGGCCTCCCGGCCCGGCTCATCCCGGCGCTCGATCAGATCCAGTTCCCACCCCCGATCCGCCAGGCGTTCGCACACGGACGTGCCGGCGATGCCGGCACCGATCACCAGGGCATGGCGTTCGCCCACCGGGCGGACAGGATCATGGTCCGGGAAGCGGGGTTCGAAGCGTGCCGCCAGACAGCTTCGCTTGCCCCCGAAACCAGGCCGCTTTTCGCACTGGAACCCGGCTCCGGCCAGCCCGTCGCGCACGACGGCGGCCACGGTGTAGGTGGCCGCCGTGGCGCCCGACGCCGCGAGGCGGGAAATGGTCTTGAACAGGGGGGGCGACCACAAATCCGGATTCGTCGCGGGGGAGAACCCATCCAGGTAGAAGGCATCCGCCCGGGCACGCAACTGCCGCAGGCCATCCAGGGCCTCGCCCAGGATCAGCGTCAGCACGACCCGCCCGCCGTCCAGGTTCAGGCGATGGAATCCCGGTACCAGGCAGGGCCAGAGCCGGCGCAGTTCGGCGGATAGCTCCGCGAACTCCGGCCAGCGAGCATGGAGCGCGGTCAGATCGGCGGCGGAAAAAGGATGCTTCTCGACGGAAACGAAGTGGAGCCGCCGACAGCGTTGCGGATCGTTCCGCCAGGCCGCCCAGGTGGCCAGGAAATTCAGACCCAGCCCGAAGCCGGTCTCCAGAATCGTGAAATGTTCCCTGGACGCCCAGCGTCCGGGCAGGCCGTTGCCCGCCAGGAACACCTGGCGCGCCTGCCCCAGCCCCCCATCGGCCGAGTGATACACGTCGCCGAAGACCTCCGACCAAGGCGTGCCGTCGGGGGTGAAGGCGAGTTGGGCAGGAACGATCGCAGGCATGGAATCAGTGAAGCGTCACGAGCGCAGCCCTGGCAAGGCGCGGTGTCGCGCCGCATAGCAGCGCCATGCAAGCGATGCCGCAACACCGCCAGGGCAAGCGCAGTAGCTTCACTCCGGCCGCATCTGCGGAAAGAGGATGACATCCCGGATGTTGGCGCAATCCGTGAGGAGCATCACCAGCCGGTCAATGCCGATGCCGCACCCCCCCGTGGGCGGCAGGCCGTATTCCAGGGCGCGAATGTAGTCCGCGTCGTAATACATGGCCTCCTCGTCGCCGGCTTCCTTGGCCTTGGCCTGTTCCAGGAAACGGGCGGCCTGGTCTTCCGGATCGTTCAGCTCGGAGAAGCCGTTGGCGATCTCCCGGCCGACGATGAACAACTCGAAGCGCTCGGTGATCTCCGGGTTCTTGTCGCTCTTGCGCGCCAGGGGGGAGACTTCCACGGGATAGTCAATGATGTAGGTAGGTTCCCACAGTTCCGCCTCGGCCGTTTCCTCGAACAATTGCAGTTGCAGGCTGCCCAGTCCGCCCGGCTTCACCTCGGCATGCAGTTCCTTAAGCTTGGCCCTGATCCAGTCGGCGTCAACCAGTTCCTCCATGCTGAAACCGGGGCGGTACTTGTGGATGGCCTCGACGATGGTCAGGCGATGGAAAGGCTTGGACAGGTCCAGTTCCCGCCCCTGATAAACGAAGGTCTCGGTACCCAGCGCCTCCCGGGCGGCCTGACGCAGCAGGCCCTCGGTGAAATCCATCAGGGAGCGGTAGTCGGCATAGGCCTCGTAGAACTCCATCATGGTGAATTCCGGGTTGTGGCGCGGGCTGAGGCCCTCGTTGCGGAAATTCCGATTCACCTCGAACACCTTCTCGAAACCGCCCACCACCAGGCGCTTGAGATAAAGCTCGGGCGCGATGCGCAGGAAGAGCTCCATGTCCAGGGCATTGTGGTGGGTCGTGAAGGGCTTGGCCGCCGCGCCGCCCGGGATGGGGTGCATCATGGGCGTTTCCACTTCCAGGAAGCCGTGGCCGGTCATGTAATTGCGGATGGACTGCACCATGCGGCTCCTGGCCACGAAGGTGAAGCGGCTTTCCTCGCTCATGATCAGATCCAGGTAGCGCTGGCGATACTTCTGCCCCTGGTCGGTCAGGCCGTGGAATTTCTCCGGCAGGGGCCGCAGGGACTTGGTCAGGAGCCGCACCTCCATGGCCTGCACCGTCAGTTCCCCGGTCTTGGTCTTCATCAGGGTGCCCACCACGCCCAGGATGTCACCGATATCCCAGCGCTTGAAGGCGGCATAAACCTCCTCGCCCACCTTGTCCCGCTGCACCAGGATCTGGATGCGGCCGGACAGGTCCTGCAAGGTGGCGAAGCTGGCCTTGCCCATGACGCGCTTCAGCATCATGCGGCCGGCGATCCTGACTTCCACCGCCACCGCCTCCAGCTCCTCCTGCGTCTTGGCGCCGTACCCCTCGTCCAGTTTGCCGGCGGTGTTCTCGCGGGAGAAATCGTTGGGATAGGCACCGCCGCCCTCTCGCCATTCGGCAAGCTTGGCACGGCGCTCGGCGATGAGCTGATTTTCGTCCTGGGGAGCGGCGGAAGTAGAGGTCTGGTCGGACATGGTGTCTTGGAAAAATGGCAAGGATGGGAAACCCGGCGAGGCGGACCCCAGGGGCACCCTCGCGAAACGTGCCATTTTCTCACGGGGAAGAGAAAGCGGGCAATCTGGATGAAGCGCCCACAACGCGGACGGGCGCGCAAGCATATCTTGCACAACCGTATAAACGGTTTATACTGTTTATACGGTTCCAGGCCTTTGGCCGGGATACCGCCGTCCATTTTTCAACCCGAGGAGAACACGATGAGCGAAACCAAGACCCCGGCGGCAAAGGCCGCCTCCCGCAAGCGGGCCGCCGTCAAAGCCGTGGACACAACGGCGCCCGCGACAGACACGCCGTCCGCCGTGGCGGAAGCCCCGGCGCAGGAAGCCGCTGCGCCCGTTGCCACGACCGAGTCCAAGACCGAGAAGGCGCCCAAGGCTGCCAAGGCGGCCACCGCGAAGAAGCCCATCCGCCACGTGGCCCCCATTGTCGCTGAAGCCCCTGCCAAGGCAAGCAAACCGGCGAAGACCGTGAAGCCAGCCAAGGCGGAAAAGGCGCCCAAGCCGGAAAAGCCGGCCAAGGTGAAGTTGGTGCGTGACAGCTTCACCATGCCGGAAAGCGATTACGGCCACCTGGCCTTGCTCAAGCAACGCTGCCTGGAAGCCGGCGTTGCCGCCAAGAAGAGCGAACTCCTGCGCCTCGGCCTCCAGGTCCTGGCCACCCTGCCCTCGTCCGATTTGGCGCAGAGAATCGAAGCCCTGGAAAAGCTCAAGACCGGCCGGCCCGCCAAGCCCTGAGGCTTACTTGCCCCGGGGCCGGATTTCCTCCGGCCCCGTTTTTTCCGGGCGCACCTTCGGCGCCTCGCCAGACTCTGTAGGTCGGGTTTCAACCCGACATTCTTCCGTCAAGCCCTCTCCAGTTTCTGTAGGTCGGGTTTCAACCCGACAACACTCCGTGTAGCCCTGTCGGGCTAAAGCCCGACCTACGGACGGCCTCGGTAGTCATAGCCTTCCGCTATCACCGCCATAGCAAAAGACCATGGCAAAACCCGAGTAAATTGGTGGACAAATAGCTCAATACCCGACAAAATACGTCGGACATCTACCCCACCCCAAACTGAGTCCAGGAGAACACCATGATCACCATCAACGGAAAAGACATCGCCACCGACCCGGAAGGCTATCTGGCCAATCTGGACGAATGGAGCGAGGACGTTGCTCTCCACCTGGCCGAGGCCGACCAGACGACCCTGACCGAGGAGCACTGGAGAATCCTCAACTTCATCCGCAACTATTTCCATGAGTACGGCGTTGCCCCCAACCTGCGCGTCCTGCAGAAGACCCTGAAGGAAGCGTTCGGCGACGAAATCGGCGACAAGAAATATCTGTTCACCCTCTTCCCCTACAGCCCCGCCAAGCAGGGTGCCCGCTACGCCGGCATGCCCAAGCCCACCGGCTGCGTCTAAAGCGAAGTGGAGAGTACGGGGTCGGGAGTCTCCCCCCCAATCAGCCTCTCCCGATTACCGGCTCTCCGCTCTCGCCCCTCACAAAACAAAAAAAGCACTCCCAACCCCAGGAAAAACCGCGCCCCGGCGCGGTTTTTCCTTTACGGGCCAGCGAAAGCTAGTTGATCTCCCAGTAGCTCTCCCGGCCGTAGGTTTCCTTCAGGAGGTCTATGAACAGGCGTACCCGCAGCGGCAGATGCCGGCGCTCGGGAAACACCGCGTAGATGCCCATGGGCTGGGCCTGCCAGGCATCCAGCACCGAAGTCAGCCGCCCCTCCTGCAAATCCCGCCCCACCTCCCACAGGGAACGCCAGGCCAGGCCGCGGCCATTGATCGCCCATTCATGCAGCACCGCACCGTCGTTGCAGGAGAAACTGCCGCCTACCTTCCAGGTGGCCGTCTCGCCGCTGTCCGGATCGCGGAATAGCCAGCCCCGCTGCTGCCCCAGGGTCAGGCAGTTGTGCCGCGCCAGATCGGATGGCGTGCGTGGTACGCCATGGGCCACCAGATAGGCCGGGCTCGCCACCGCCATGCGCCGCATCTCGCCCAGGCGCACGCTCACCAGGCTGGAATCCGTCAGTTCGCCGATGCGTATGGCGCAATCAATGTTCTCGTTGATCAGGTCCACGAGACGATCCGAGAGGTCCAGGCCCACCGTCACCTCGGGATTGGCGCCCATGAACTGCCCGACCAGAGGCGCCACGTGGCGCCGCCCGAAGCCGGCCGGCGCCGAGACACGCAGGTGCCCCCGCGGACGGGCACCACCCAGAGAAACGGCAGCCTCCGCGTTGGCCAGGTCGTTCAGGATGCGCTGGCAATCCTCAAGAAAGGATTGGCCCTCGAAGGTCAGCGAAAGTTTGCGCGTGGTGCGCGTGATGAGTTTCACCCCGAGACGGGCCTCCAGCGCATCCAGACGCCGGCCCATCATGGCCGGACTCAGGCCTTCGGCCCGCGCCGCCGCCGAGAGGCTACCCCGGGTCGCCACATCAACGAAGGCTTGAAGTTCCTTTAGAGTGTCCATCTTTTACTCCAGGTACAAGATGACCTGCATGATAGCGGGCTTTTCTTCCATTGGTAATGGGCTACACTGCAATGCAGCAACTCTTCTATAAGAGTAACCGGACCCGCCCATGAATCTACCTCTCATCGCCGCAGGCATGACACCCCTCGACGCCCTCCTCGTGGGCGCGGGCGCGTTCCTGGCCGGCGGCATGAACGCCATGGCCGGCGGCGGCACCTTCTTCTCCTTCCCCGCCCTGCTCGCGGCCGGCGTGCCCCCGGTCATGGCCAACGCCACCAATACGGTTGCCCTGTGGCCGGCGAGCCTGGTCAGCGCCTGGACCTACCGGAAGGAAGCCTTGCGCCACGGGCGCTGGGCGCTGGTGCTCGCCATCGTGGCGCTCCTGGGCGGCCTCTGTGGCGGCCTGATGCTATTGGCCACTTCCGACGCCGCCTTTTCCCGGCTCATCCCCTGGCTGCTGCTGGTGGCCACCGTGCTCTTCGCCTTCTCCAGGCAGGTGTCGGCCCTGGTAGCCGGCATCAAGGCCCACTTGGGACAGAAGGCGGAGAAGCGGGAACCCGGTAGCCCTGGTGGCGCCCTCTTCCAGTTCCTGGTGGGCATCTACGGCGGTTTCTTCGGCGCCGGCATGGGTATCCTGACCCTCGCCGCCCTCTCGATCCAGGGCTATGAGGACATGCAGGAACTGAATGCCCTGAAAAACCTCACTTCCGGCGTCAATTACACCGTCGCCGCCCTGACCTTCATTATCGCGGGCGCCATAAGCTGGCCCCACACCCTGCTGATGCTGGCCACCGCCATGCTCGGCGGCTATGCCGGGGCGGCATTGGCCAAGCGCCTGCCTTCCCTCTGGCTGAGACGGCTCGTCATTACCATCGGCACCGTCCTCACCGTCCTCTATTTCAAGAAAACCTATCTCTGACCGCGCATGTTGAAACGAATTACGCCAACCCAAGACTGTCCTGGCGCAACCCCTCACCTCCCCGCCCCTCCCCCTCAAGGGGCGAGGGGAGCATATTGAGTCGCTCACGCGACTACTACTTTGACTTGAAAGGAAGCCCCATGGCCCTCTCCCTCCCCGCCGGTGTGCAGATCACCGCCCCCATCCAGCCCCAGTACGAGACGATTCTGACCCAGGATGCCCTGGCCCTGGTGGCCAAGCTGCACCGCGCCTTCAACCGCCGCCGCCAGGAACTGCTCCAGGCTCGGGTCACGCGCCAGGCTCGGATTGATGCCGGCGAAATGCCCGACTTCCTGCCGGAGACGAAGCACATCCGGGAAGGCGACTGGAAGGTCGCCCCGGTGCCCCCGGCCCTGCACTGCCGCCGCGTGGAGATCACCGGCCCGGTGGAAGCGAAGATGATCATCAACGCCTTCAACTCCGGCGCCGACTCCTACATGAGCGACTTCGAGGATTCCAACAGCCCCAACTGGGACAACCAGATCCAGGGCCAGGTGAACATCTACAAGGCCATCCGCCGCGAGCTGTCCTTCGTGAACGAAGCCGGCAAGGAATACAAGCTGAACGACAAGATCGCCACCCTGCAGATCCGTCCCCGCGGCTGGCACCTGGACGAGAAGCACGTGCTGGTGGACGGTGAGCGCGTTTCCGGCGGCATCTTCGACTTCGCCCTGGTGTTCTTCCACAACGCGAAGGAGCAGATCGCCCGCGGCGCCGGCCCCTTCTTCTACCTGCCGAAGATGGAATCCCACCTGGAAGCGCGCCTGTGGAACGACATCTTCGTCATGGCCCAGGACCACATCGGACTGCCCCAGGGCACCATCAAGGCCACGGTGCTGGTGGAGACCATCCTCGCCACCTTCGAGATGGAAGAAATCCTCTATGAACTGAGGAACCACTCCGCCGGCCTGAACGCCGGGCGCTGGGACTACATCTTCTCCTGCATCAAGAAGTTCAAGAAGAACAAGGACTTCTGCCTGGCCCAGCGCGGTGCCATCACCATGGAAGTGCCCTTCATGCGCTCCTACGCCCTGGCCCTGGTGCAGGCCTGCCACAAGCGCGGCGCTCCCGCCATGGGCGGCATGAGCGCGCTGATCCCCATCAAGAACGACCCGGTGGCCAACGAGAAGGCCCTGGCCGGCATCCGCCACGACAAGACCCGGGACGCCAACGACGGCTACGACGGCGGCTGGGTCGCCCATCCGGGCCTGGTACCCATCGCCATGGAAGAGTTCGTCAAGGTGCTGGGCGACAAGCCGAACCAGTTCGAGAAGCAGGTGGCAGGCCAGTTTGGCCCTTCCGACTGGCTCGATTTCCAGCCCGAGCAGCCCATCACCGAAGCCGGCCTGCGAAACAACATCAACGTCGGCATCCACTACCTGGGCTCCTGGCTCGCCGGTAATGGCTGCGTGCCCATCCACAACCTGATGGAAGATGCCGCCACGGCGGAAATCTCCCGCTCCCAGGTCTGGCAATGGGTGGTCAGCCCCAAGGGCGTGTTGGATGACGGCCGCAAGGTGACGGAAGACATGGTGCGACCCATGATCGCCGAGGAACTGGCCAAGGTGAAGGCCACGGTCACGGCGCAAGGCGAAGCCACCGCCACCTACGACCAGGCCGCGGTCATCTTCGACGCCATGAGCCTGACCCCGGAATACCCGGAGTTCCTCACCCTGCCGCTGTACGAGGCCATGGCATAATTTGGCCGATGGCCGGCTGAAGCCGGCCCCTCGAAAAGGGGTGCCCCGGTTTTCCGGGACGCCCCTTTTCACTCTACAAGCAATTTTCAACTACACCTTTACCCCGCCACTTCCACCCTCGGCAGCGCAACCAGCTTCTGCGCGCGGCGGGCGAACTTCTTGTCGTCGAAGGTACAGAGGCGCTCGCAGCGGCTGCTCCGGGTCAGATGCAGGGCGTCGGCGAAATCCAGGCCGGCGCGGTGAAGACGCGCGGCTTCCAGCACCATGGCCCAGTCCTCCACCGCGACATTGGGCAGGCCGGCCAGGTGTTCCATGACGCGGGCGCAGTCCTCGGGACCGAAGGCATAGAAGGCCCGCAGCACCCAGGCGAGTTCCAGCACCACGGTCACGGGGACGAAGATAGCGGGGCTCTCGCGCATGAGCCGTTCCGCGACGGGACGCTGGCGCGCGCCTTCCGGGTCCGCCGGATCATCCACGTAGTAGCGTGCGAGGATGTTGGTATCCACCGCGATCATGAACCGCCCTCCTCCCGTTCACGGGCCATGAGTTCGGACACGTCAAATTCACTCAAGCGCCGTGGCGGCCCGGAATACTTCAACATGCCAAAGCCGGCATCGTGGCTGGAGCTTCCCGCCGGATGCTTCAACTCGATCTCGATCTTGCCATTGGCTGCCGACACCTCCACCAGGCTGCCGGGCAGCATCCCCATTTGCCGGCGTAGCTCGGCCGGAATGACCACCTGACCCTTGTTGGAAATAATTACGCAAGACATGGCACACTCCGTTCAACGCCGTTGAACACCTACTTTAGCAGAATACGGAGCGCCTGGATGAAGCAGAACGCACCATGCGGCCCACACGCGCCCCATCCGAACCCGGACTCGCCGCGCTCCTCCGGGATACACTCCTGGTTTCCCAAAGACCGTCGACCATCCCATGAGCGCAGAACTTGCCCAGCCACAGCCGCAGGCCCCCGGACGGGACGGCAGCATCATCGGACTGGTGGGGGTGGCCCACGGCATTTCCCACTTCTATCACCTGCTCTTGCCGCCGCTCTTTCCCTGGCTGATGGCGGATTTCCATCTGGACTTCACCCGGGTCGGCGCCACCATGACGGTGTTCTTCGTGGTGTCCGGGGTGGGCCAGGCCCTGGCGGGCATCCTGGTGGACCGGTTCGGGCCGGTGCGGGTGCTGGCGGCGGGCATGGGCTGCTTCCTGCTGGCGGGCGTCGGGCTTTCCCTGGCCACGAGCTATGGCGGACTGCTGGCGGTGGCGGCCCTGGCGGGCCTGGGCAACAGCGTCTTCCATCCGGCGGACTACACCCTGCTCAACCGGCGCGTCTCCCATGCCCGCCTGGGCCACGCCTTCTCGGTGCATGGCCTGTCCGGCAACCTGGGCTGGGCGCTGGCCCCCGTGTTCCTCACCGGTCTTACCGCGCTGGCGGGCTGGCGGGTGGCCGGACTCTGCGCGGGTCTCCTGGCCCTGCCCATGATCGGACTCTTTCTCATGAACCGGGATTGGCTGGAGGGTGAATCCCTGGCGCCCGCCCAGGGCGAGACCAGGCACGGCACCTTCGATTTCCTCAAGGTGGGCGCGGTGTGGATGTGCTTCGCCTTCTTTTTCTTCCTCACGGCAGCCTTCGGCGGCATCCAGAACTTCTCCAGCCCCATCCTGGAATCGCTCTACGGCCTGTCCCGCGGCGTCGCGGCGGCCATCCTGTCTTCCTACATGCTGGGCAGCGCGGCGGGCATCCTGGTGGGCGGCTTCCTGGCGAAACACCGCAGTCAGGACCGGATCATCGCCGTCGCCTTGCTGTCCGCCGCCGCCTGCGCCTCCGTACTCGCCATGGGCGTGCTGCCGGCCTGGGCCATCCTGCCCGTCATGGTGGGCATAGGCTTTTTCTCCGGCACCGCCGGCCCTTCCCGGGATCTGCTGGTACGCCGCGCCGCCACCTCCCGTTTCGGCCAGGCCGCCTACGGTCGCATTTACGGTTTCGTCTATTCGGGGCTGGACACGGGTCTGGCGGTGGCACCGCTGATCTTCGGCGGTTTCATGGACCGGGGGCAGTTCGGCAGCGTGCTGTTGGGCATCGCCCTGCTACAGGGCGTGGCGGTGCTGACGGCCCTGAGAGTGGGGAAATCGGCGGGCGCGTAGAAACATAGGGGGGGCACGCCTAGAGTGGGGCCAGCTCCAGCCGGCCAATGGCGGGATGAATCCCGCCCCACCGCACGCCTTCCCTACAGGAATCTGGCCAGGAAGGCGCCGGTGCAGCCTTCGGGCAGAGGGAAGCGCACCCGATGGCCGCTGCCGGAGGCGACCGACACCGGCTGGCCTTCCAGGTTGAACAGGGCTTCCAGCACGATCTCGCGGTTGCCGGAGGGGTGAATGACCTCCAGGCGGTCACCCACGGAAAAGCGGTTCTTCACCACCACCTCGGCCAGACCCTCGCGCCAGGCCACTACGTCCCCCACGTAGAGGCTGCGGGACGACTCGGAACTGCCGCGCTCATAGTTTTGCAAGACCGCATCCTCGGCGGCGACACCATCCCGGTTGCGCCGGAAGAAACCTTCCGTGTAGCCACGATTCGAGAGGCCTTCCAGTTCTTCCAGGAGGCGCGGATCAAGCGGCCTTCCGGCAAGCGCATCACCCATACTCTGGCGGTAGGTCTGGCAGACGCGCGCCACGTAATAGGGCGACTTGGTGCGCCCCTCGATCTTGAGCGAATCCACGCCTATCTCCACCAGGCGCCGCACATGCTCGATGGCGCGCAGATCCTTCGAGTTGAGCACATAGGTGCCGTGCTCGTCCTCCTCCACGGGCATGAACTCCCCCGCCCGCTGCTTCTCCTCCATCAGCCAGGTGCGGGAGGCCGGATTGGCCAGGGTCACGCCCCCCTCCGGCGTCGGCGCCGTCTCGTGCATCCGGTAATCCCAGCGGCAGGAATTGGTGCAGGTGCCCTGATTGGCATCCCGGTGGTTGAAATAGCCCGAGAGGAGGCAGCGCCCCGAATAGGCGATGCACAGGGCGCCATGGACGAACACCTCCAGTTCCGTGTCCGGGCACTCCTGCCGGATCTCCGCGATCTCGTTCAGGGACAACTCGCGGGACAGGATGACCCGGCTCACGCCCATCTGCCGCCAGAAACGCACGGCGGCATAATTTACCGTGTTGGATTGCACGGAAAGATGGATCGGCATGTCGGGCCAGCGCTCCCGCACCATGGCCATGAGGCCGGGGTCGGCCATGATGAGGGCGTCCGGATGCAGCTCCATGACCGGCGCCATGTCCGAGAGATAGGTGCGCACCTTGGCATTATGGGGATAGATGTTGCTCACCAGATAGAGCCTGGCGCCCCGGCGACGGACCTCGGCGAGGCCTTCCTCCAGGGCATTCAGATCGCCGAACTCGTTGTTCCGGGCACGCAGACTGTAGCGGGGCTGGCCGGCGTAAACCGCATCCGCGCCGAAGTCCAGGGCGGTGCGCAACATGGCCAGCGAGCCGGCCGGAGCGAGCAATTCGGGGGCTCTCAAAAGCTTGTTCATGGTTGGGGGATGACTTTCGATGGAGGGAGAAGCTTACGTGAAACCGGCAGGACTCTCCACTTCCTGCACCGAATGTCCGCCTGTCGCCTCATGCACTCAAAAAAGCTAAAGTTAACGCTCCGACAGACGTAAGATGCGACACCGAGTAACACTTTCTGCATAGGGACAGCATGCAGCCCAATAGAATGGCGATGCCCTCGAAAATCCTGGAACACGTGGAGGCCATAACCCAGCATCGGGATACGGCCCTTTTGGACCGCAGCATGGTCGCTTCCCTGGCGGAACTGATCAAGGTCGACGGCATCAGTCTGATCACCCTGGTGCCGCGCAACGAGGGTTTCCTCGCGGCCACCATCGCCTGGAATGACGGCCAGGGAGTTCAGTTTCAACCCGATCTCACCGATGACGACTTCGTACCGGTGGCAGGCTACCCGGCCCTGGTCAAGAGCCTGGAATGCCAGCAACCGATAGAGGAAGCCCAGGACGAGAACGGCATATATCGCTACTGGCTGCCGGTCTTCCTCAGCGACATGCCTGTCGCTTGTTTCAAGATCGAAAGCCTGGAACCGATGACACCCCAGCAATCCGAGATGGTGGCGGGCATGCTGGCCTTGTACCGCAACTACCTGAGCCTGCTGGAAGACAGCCAGAAGGACACGCTGACGGGTCTGTCGAACCGCAAGACCTTTGAATATTCCCTGGCCCGCCTGCTGATGAGCCTGACCGTGGACTCCGGGACGGAAACCAACCAGAGTCCGGAACGTCGGGCGGGATTGGCCAGGGACCACTGGCTTTGCGTGGTGGACATTGACCACTTCAAACGCATCAACGACCGTTTCGGCCACCTCTTCGGAGACGAGGTGCTGATCCTCGTGGCCAACCTGATGCGCAACTCCTTCCGCCAGCAGGACCGCCTGTTCCGTTTCGGCGGCGAGGAATTCGTCGTGCTGCTGCGCAACGTAAACATCGAGGGCGCGCGCAAGTCCGTGAACCGCTTCCGCCAGAACATCGAAAACCACGAATTCCCCGGTGACGTGGGGCACATCACCGTCTCCGTCGGCTTCTCGCGCATCAACCTGTACGATACCCCCGCCACCGTGCTGGGCCAGGCGGACGATGCCCTCTACTATGCCAAGGAGCACGGCCGCAACCAGGTTCATAGCTATGAGGATCTGGTGGAGGCCGGCCTGCTGACCAAGAAGGAAATGCACTCCGACGTGGAGCTTTTCTAGTCGGGGCTTTCCGCCCCCGGCGTTCTCGCCCTTCTCTGGCCACTTCCAGTCGGAGCTCTTAAGTTTCCTTTAAGAGCCCACTGCTAACATTCCGCTCACGTTTGGTCACCCGCCGCATGGGGGACCATGCCAATTAACAATTTCGTGCGCGGAGAAACCCAATGAAGCGAATCGTATTGCTTTCCCTGACCGTTGCCCTGCCGGCCCTGGCCGAAACGCCGGCGCAACTGTTGAATGGCTATGTCACCGAGGCGGCCAAGGCACAGCCCGGCTTTGCCCCGTCCGCCGAGCGGGGGCGGCAGTTTTATGTCGAACGGCGCAGCACCTCGGACAAGATGCCCAGTTGCTCGACCTGCCATACCGATGAGCCAGTCGCCGCCGGCAAGCATGTCATCACCAACAAGCGCATCGAGCCCATCGCGCCCATTGCCGGCTCGAAGCGCTTCACCGAACCGGCAAAGACCGAGAAATGGTTCCACCGCAACTGCAAGGAAGTCGTCGGGCGGGACTGCACGGCGGGCGAAAAGGCCGATCTGCTGCGCTTTCTGCTGACGAAGTCCGGCGCCTGACCGGAACGCCGGCAGGCAACCCTCGAATAACATCCGCTGCCGGAGCCACTTCACCCCATCGCAAGGATCAACATGAATCGCATATTGGTTTGGGATCTACCGACCCGCCTGGGCCACTGGCTTCTGGCGGGCGCTTTTGCCGTCGCGTGGCTGACTTCCGAGGGCGAAGCCTGGAAGAACGTGCATGTCGCCGCCGGAGCCCTGATGGCAGCCGTCGTCCTGTTTCGCCTGCTGTGGGGCGTGATAGGCAGTCGTCATGCGCGCTTCGGCAATTTTGCCTTCGGACCCGGCGCCGCGTTCGCCTACATCAAGGGGCTCCTGCGCCGGAATCCCCCGCACTTCACCGGACACAATCCCGCGGGCAGCTACGCCATCTTCCTGCTGCTGGGCTTGACGCTGGCCGTCGCCCTGTCGGGGTGGGTGCTCTACAACGAAGTCGGCGGACATTTCCTGGAGGAGGTGCACGAACTGGCGGCGGAACTCATGCTGGTGATCGTCGGGCTACACCTGGCCGGGGTCGTCGTAGGCAGCTTGCTCCATGGGGAAAATCTGGCGCGCGCCATGGTGACCGGTCGCAAACTGGGTGCGCCCGACGAGGCCATCACAGGCGTTCGCTGGGGCTGGGCCATCGTGCTCGCCGCCGTGGCCACGGCCGCCATCTGGTATTCACGCTACCTCTGACCGGAAGGGTGGCAGCGGGCAGGGCCGGCAAAATGGCACCTGATCCCGCGCCATCCTTCCCGGCCGCACTATTTTCCGCTCATCCGCTCGATGTCCGGCCCCTTGTGGCAGACCGCGCAGTCCACCAGGCTCTTCACACGGCCCTTCTGCCAGAGGCGAATCGCGCTCTTGTGGCTGCGGAAAAACCATTCGGTGCCGGTGATACGCGGGGTCTCTTCCGTGTTGCCGAAACTGCGGTTCCGATTGCCGTTGCGCACGAGGTAGGCGGAGATGTCCTTTCGAACGCGCTCTTCCAGGCTGGCGTTGGCACCGAAATGCTTGTCCAGCTCGGACATGATGACCGCCCAGTCGTCCGGCGACAACAGGCCGGGCGGAAACGCCAGGTGGCAGGCACTGCATTCGGCGCGCCACGCGGCATTGTCCTCGCGCTGCTGCCAGTTGTCGTCGGCCGCGACAGCCAGCGCGGCAGGCAGCACGGCGCGCAGGAAGGAAATACCGCGCAGGATCGTCCCCAAGCGGAATGGCGGACGGACAGGACGCAAGGGGCTCATGGGAGTCCTCGTGAAATGAGGCCGCCAGGATACCCTTCACGGATAAGGCAAACTTAACGAGTCGCCCGGCGGGCCACCCGCACCCTGGATGCCGGACAGCACAAACGCCCGGGACGGGGCGTTTGTGCCGCGAGCCGAAATCCGCTTACTTCCGGGGCGGCGGCAACTGGGCCATGTAGTCGGCCAGGGCTTCCAGGTCCGCGTCACCGTAGGACTTGATCACCTTGACCATCATGGGATTGGCGTTGGCGCGGCGAGCATCCCGAATGTAGAACAGTTCCCGCAGCAGATAGTGGTAATGCTGGGCCGCCACCATGGGATAGAACTTCGCCGCGTTGCCTTCGCCTGCATCACCATGGCAGGTGGCACAGTCCTTGTCATAGAGCTGTTTTCCTGCCGCGCCCGCGGTACCCGGCCCCTTGCCATTGTCCGCCGAGATGGGCAGGGACTGGAGATAGGCGGCGATGTCGGCGATCTGGTAAGGCGTGAGCGCGTGGTCGTCGCTGTAGGGCTCCATCTTCGGGTTGATGCGTCGCCCGGCGCGGATGTCGGCAATCTGCTTGATCACCACCGTGGCATGCTGGCCGGAAAGTCGGGGGTAGGCACCGCTGACGCGGCCCGACGCGTCCTTCCGGTGACAGCCCTGGCACGCCTCAAAGCCAACCGCCCCGCGCCCCACGTCGCCCTTGGTCTCCAGCGCGATCTTCTCCTCCCCCTTGATGTCATTCCAGACCGGAGTCTGGGCCGAAGCCGCCAGGGGAGCCAGGGACGCGACGGCCACCAGGATGATCGTTGTCAGAGTCTTGTTCACGAGTATTTTCTCCTGATTTCCCGGTATGTCACTTTGCGTCGAGGCCGGCCAGATATTCGGCCACGGCTCGCATTTCCGCCTCGGTCATGCGCTTGGCGGTGGAGCGCATCCAGCGATTGGGATCGTTGGAACGGTCTCCGGCTGCAAAGTTCTTCAACTGCTGGAGCACATACTCGCTTTGCTGCCCGGCGATGCGAGGATAGATATCCTTTCCGGCACCCATGGGCTGGTGGCAACCGAGACAGGCCGGCACGCCACTCGTTTCGTTACCGTCCTGGTACATCAGTTTGCCGGCCTCGACGGCCTTCTTGTCCGCCGCCTCGCCCACCTTCATCTTCAGGCTGCTGTAGTGAGCCGCCAAAGGCGCCACATCTTCTGCCTTCAGATTGGCCACTACCGGCCCCATCACATCGCTCTTGCGCTTGCCGGACATGAAGTCCTTCAATTGCTTGACGATATATTCCTCCTGCAGGCCTGCGATCTTGGGGAACATGGGAACGACGCTGTTGCCGTCCTCCCCATGGCAGGCGATGCAGACGGTGGAGGCGAGGGTCTTGGCGTCCTCCGCCTGAGCAGGGACGGCGACCGCCCCCAGCATCAGAGCGGCGGCCATCGCTGCCCTACCCCGACCGAACCCGGTCTTGCGACTACGGTTACGTTCAGCTTTCATCAATTTCAGACCCTCCGGCAAGGTGTGGCTCCATCACAGCATGTACTGGATATATGCGCCAATGACGTGATTGTGGTAGTTCTGCGGACCGGAGTCCAGCAGGATGGTGCCACTGTCGGTCCCCTGCACGATCCCGTACAGCATGCTGTCATAGTGCCAGTCGGTGATCTTGATGTCCTCGTAGCGATACATGAAACGGGCGGACAGTTTCTTGTCAATCGGCACCAGAAGATTCAGCATCAGGGTCTGCTGCGTCGTCTTCATGTCCGGCAGCATGTTGCCGAGAGCGGTCTCGACCGCAGCCGTCCCGGCCGGCAGCGCCGCCAGGGCGGTGCTGCCGTAGTTGTAGGTATTCGTCGTCCGACCGGCCGAGTAGGTATATTCCACCGACAGCTTGTTCTTGCCCAGATCCTCCTGGAACGCGAGGCCGAAGGTGTCGTTGGTGTCCCGGGTATCCATGGTCCAGAGCGAACTGGCCGGATACATGCTTCAGATATTCGATCGTTTCTACCGCCTCGCCGGCCAGGATCAGCCGGGAACCGGGCTCGGTCTCGCCATCTGCCGCCGGATCGCCGAGTTGCATGGTGCCAGGATCACCATGACCGACGGACCGGATGGCAAGGGGCTGACGACCACGGTGTTCCTGCCCGTGGCAGCGGATCAACGCGTAACGCGGAGGCGCCGAGGCACCCGGGAAAGCTAGCCCTTATCGTTGAAGCGCGACGGCCATTACACGTCGAACACGTGTCCCTGGCGCAAGAGACTGGGCCGCAGGTGATGCAGCAAGGATTCCACTTCACGACTGGTGGTTTCCACATGCCCCGGCTTGAGGTGGGAGACGTAGATATCGGGCAGCGTTTCCAGGGCCGTGAGTTCATCCGCCAGGAGAGAGGGCGTCAGGTGCCGGGCGGCCTTCACCAGACGGCTTTGGGCATCCGGAAAGGCGGTTTCGGCGATCAGGTAGGACAAGCGCCGCACCTGGTTCAGCACGTCCCAGAGTTCATCGCAGGCGGCGGTGTCGCCCGTGAAGGCCAAGCTGCCGCTGTTCTCGTTCTCCAGCAGGTAACCCACCGCGGGCACGGAGTGATTGGCCGGCAAGGCGGAGACGGAACGCTCGCCCAGGACCACCTTCTGGCCCACGACGATGGGCTCGAATACCAGGGCGGGACGCTCGGCGTCCGGAATCATGGTGAAGTCGGGCCAGATGGCCCAGTTGAAGATGTGGGCGCGCAGGATGTCCAGGGTTTCCATCGGTGCATGGACGATGATCGGGCTCTGCCGCATCTCCCACACCGTATCCACCAGGAGGGGCAGACAGGCGATGTGATCCATGTGGGAATGGGTCAGGAACACGTGGTCAATGCGCAGCAACTCCTCCAGGGACAGGTCGCCCACCCCGGTACCGGCATCCACCAGAATGTCGTCATCCACGAGCAGCGAAGTGGTGCGCATGTGCCGTCCGCCAAGACCGCCACTGCACCCAAGTACCCGAACTTTCATGATTTCTTCCCTTCTCGTGTCGTCGCTTTCAACGACCTGACACGAGTCTACGCTCCGTTTTCTCGGGCACTAAGGAAATAAATCACGCAGCGAGAAATCTCGGTGGGTGCTCGAGTTAGCATCAATGCTTGAGGAAGAACTCCATCTTTATCCCCGCCAACTCGATGATGTCATGGTCCTTGAGGGGATAGGCGTGACCCTCGATGGAGCGCCCGTTCACCACGGGATGACGCAGGCCTTCCAGATGGGTGATGAAATAGCCGTCATCGCGGCGGGCAATGACCGCCACCTGGGTGCCCGGCTTACCGAGCTTGGTCAGACTCTTGGACAGATCCAGTTGTTTGCCGGCATTGGCACCGTTGAGCAGTTGCACCGCGCCCAGGGGGGCGTTGGCCGCAAAGCCCTGCTCCGCCGGCACGCCCGCCGGTGCATGGGCGGCTTGCGGGGCCGCAGGTGCAGCGGGCTGAGCGCGGGGAGCCGGCTTTTTGCTGCCCTCGGCGGCAAAAGGCGTGTTCGAGGGCGCCACGGCAAAGGGCACCGTGGCATCCGCCGGCACCGGCGCGGGCGCGGTTGCCGCCACCGCGATGGGCGGCGCACGGCGAGCCTCGAAATCCTCGTCCTCGTCTTCCTTCAGGTATTTCAGCCGATACTTGCCCAGCTCGATGATGTCCCGGTTCTCCAGCACATGTTTCTTGACCGGCTGACCATTCACATACGTGCCGTTGGTGCTGTTCAGGTCTTCCAGGAAGGAGTCATCCAGGATGGTGACCACGACGCAGTGCTCACCGCTCACGGCGAGGTTGTCTATTTGCACGTCATTATGGGGCTTGCGCCCTATGGAAAGCCGCTGCTTGCTGAGCGGAATCTCCTTGAGCACCAATCCGTCCATGCTGAGTATGAGTTTGGCTACCATGTTGCCCCCTGAAGGCTCGCCACCTATCCGAACAGGCTCGTCAGACGCGCCAGGATACCGCGATTGGCGGAATAGTCCCTTTTTATCCGTACCAGGATGACAGAAACGTTATCCTTGCCGCCGTGGCTGTTGGCGCCCTGGATCAGGCGGGCGGCCATCTCCTCGAGCGAACCGCTGCCGTCGCCCATTTCCCGGGCGATTTCTTCGTCTTCCAGCATGTCGTTCAGGCCATCGGAACACAGCAGGAAGAGATCGCCGGGGCGGGTTTCATAATCGCTCACACCGGGATCCACCGCCGGTTCCACGCCCAGCGCCTTGGTCACCAGGTTCCGGTTCGCCGACCGGCGCGCCTCCTCCGGGCTGAGCATGCCGCTGTCAATCTGGTCCTGAAGCAGCGAGTGGTCCCGGGTCATCTGCTCCAGCACGCCATCACGCATGCGATACAGGCGGGAATCCCCCACATGCACCACCGTCATGGAATTGTCGTAGAAAACCACCGCGACGACGGTGGTCCCCATGCCGTTGTACTGAGGCTTGCTCTGTGCCGCCTCGAAGATGGCCGAGTTGGCGCGCGCCACGGCTTCTTCCAGCGCGAAGCGCGCATGCACCGTTCCGCCCAGCACCTTCTCATGCGGAGGCAGGGCGGCGAACGCCCGCCCCACCTCCTGGGAAGCGACCGAAGTCGCCAACTGGCTTGCCACCTCTCCGGCATTGTAACCGCCCATGCCGTCCGCGAGAATCACGAGCCCAAGGCGCGCATCCACCAGGACGGAATCCTCGTTGTGACTGCGCACCCTGCCGGAATCGGAAAGCGCAACAGCTTGCAGAGCAGAACTCAAATCCATAAGCGTCTTCTTCTTGGTCTGAAAATCAATAAGGCAGCTCGGTGCCCAGTCCCTGCTCCCGCGCCTTGGCCAGGAGCCGGCTCGCCAGGGCGAGATCCTGAATCGCCATGCCCTGGGATTCAAAAAGGGTGATCTGCCGGGCATCCGTCCGGCCGGGTCGGAAGCCCGCGATGATCTCGCCCAACTCAACCAGGGCACCCTCCGTGAGGCGCCCCTTCTCCAGCGGCGGCAACAGGTCGCCCGCCTCCTTCAACGCCACCGCTCGGGAATCCACGCACACCAACCCGGCACGGCGCACCGCCTTTTCGTCCAGCTCCCGCCGGATAAGTGCGTTCGAACCCGCGGCATTCACATGGCAACCGGGCTCCAGCCAGTCACCATCGAACAAGGGCGTCGCAGCTGTGGTGATGGTGGCGACGATGTCGCTGCCGGCCACCGCATCCCGGGCATCCCGCGCCGGCATGACTTCGCAGCCCGTCCGGGCGGACATGTCGGCACAGAACCTGGCCAGTTTATCGGCATCCCGGGCAAAAACCTTGATCCGCTCGAGTTTCTTCACCAGGCAAAGGGCCTCGATCTGCCCGCGCGCCTGCCAGCCCGAGCCGAACACCCCCGCCACCCGGGCGTCCTCCCGCGCAAGCCAGCGTGCCGCCACGCCGCCCACGGCGCCGGTGCGCATCATGCCCAGAAAATCTGCTTCCATGACGGCCAGAGGCCGGCCATCGCCGGCATCGAACAGATGCACCAGGAAGCGGTTGCCTTCCCGGCTGGTGGTGTAGGCCTTGTAGCCCATCACCCCCTCTGGCGCCAGGCCTCCCTGGAGGATGTGCAGGGCAGACCGGGGGTTGCGAATTCGGCTGCGGGGAACGTCTTGAGCCATGCCCTGCGCATGGGACCGGTGTGCCGATTCCACGGCCTCCACGGCCATGGCCATGGTCAGCAGTTGCCGAATTTCCTCTTCCCGCAGATACAGGGCCACTCGCCCGATCCTCCCGTACGACCAACGCTCGTCCCCATGAACGGCGGAATTCTAACACCGACCGCGCCTACAATAAAAAAACCGCGCCGGGCATTACGCGCGGCGCGGCTTTTTCGAGAAAAAGGAAACCCTACTTCCCTCTTCCTACTCCCCAGGCATTACAGCATCGCCTTCAGCAGCTTGGCCATGACCGAGGGATCGCGGGTGATCTTGAAACCGCACTCCTCCATGATGGCGAGCTTGGCATCCGCCGTGTCGGCGCCACCGGAAATCAGCGCACCGGCATGACCCATGCGCTTGCCGGCCGGCGCCGTGACGCCGGCGATGAAACCGACGATGGGCTTCTTCATGTTGGCCTTGCACCACACGGCAGCTTCCGCCTCGTCCGGGCCGCCGATCTCGCCGATCATGATGACCGCGTCGGTCTCCGGATCGTCATTGAAGGCCTTCATGATGTCAATGTGCTTGAGGCCGTTGATCGGATCGCCGCCGATGCCCACCGCGGAAGACTGGCCGAGACCGATTTCCGTCAACTGGGCCACCGCCTCATAGGTCAGGGTACCCGAGCGGGACACGACGCCGATGCGGCCCTTGCGATGGATGTGGCCGGGCATGATGCCGATCTTGATTTCGTCCGGGGTGATGAGACCGGGGCAGTTCGGGCCCAGGAGCAGGGTTTCCTTGCCACCGGCCGCCACCTTGGCCTTCATCCTGTTCCTCACCTCCAGCATGTCCCGCACGGGAATGCCTTCCGTGATGCAGATGGCCAGATCCAGGTCGGCCTCGCAGGCTTCCCAGATGGCGGCCGCGGCGCCGGGAGGCGGCACGTAGATCACGGAAACGGTGGCGCCGGTTTCAGACTTGGCTTCCTTGACGCTGCCGTAGATGGGGATGTCGAAGATCCTCTCGCCGGCCTTCTTGGGGTTCACCCCGGCCACGAAACAGTTCTTGCCGTTGGCGTATTCCTGGCACTTCTCGGTATGGAACTGGCCGGTCTTGCCAGTGATGCCCTGGGTGATGACTCGCGTATCTTTGTTGATGAGAATGGACATTTCAAGTTCCTTGTATTACTGCAACGCGGCAACGATCTTGGTGGCGGCTTCCGCCATGGTGTCGGCGGCGATGATCGGCAGACCGGATTCGGCCAGGATCTTCTTGCCCATGTCTTCGTTGGTGCCCTTCATGCGCACCACCAGCGGCACGGAGAGATGCACCTCGCGCGCGGCGGCAACGACGCCGGTGGCGATGGTGTCGCACTTCATGATACCGCCGAAGATATTCACCAGGATGCCCTTGACCTTGTCGTTCTTGAGCATGATCTTGAAGGCTTCGGTCACCTTCTCGGTGGTGGCACCGCCGCCCACGTCCAGGAAGTTGGCCGGTTCCGCGCCGAACAGCTTGATGGTATCCATGGTGGCCATGGCCAGGCCGGCGCCATTCACCAGACAGCCGATGTTGCCATCCAGGGAAATGTAGGCCAAGTCGAACTTGGAAGCCTCGATCTCGTCCGCGTCTTCCTCGTCCAGGTCGCGGTAGGCGACGATCTCCGGGTGGCGGTAGAGGGCGTTGGAATCGAAGTTGAACTTGGCATCCAGCGCCTTGATGTTGCCGTTGCCCTCCAGGATCAGCGGGTTGATTTCCGCCAGGGAAGCATCGGTTTCCATGTAGCAGGTGTAGAGGTTCTTGAACGTGGCCACGGCCTGGGCCGTGGAGCCCGCCGGCACACCGATGCCGTTGGCCAGTTCCAGCGCCTGGGCATCGGTCAAGCCCACGAGGGGATTCACGAAGACCTTGATGATCTTTTCCGGCGTCTTGTGTGCCACTTCCTCGATGTCCATGCCGCCCTCGGAGGACGCCATCATGGCCACTGTCTGCGTCGCCCGGTCGGTGAGCGCCGCGACGTAGTATTCCTTCCTGATGTCGGCACCATCCTCGACCAGCAGGCGGCGGACCTTCTGGCCCGCGGCGCCGGTCTGATGGGTCACCAGCTGCATGCCCAGGATGGCGTTGGCGTTCTGGCGAACTTCGTCCAGGGAACGGGCCAGCTTCACGCCACCGCCCTTGCCCCGGCCACCGGCGTGAATCTGCGCCTTGACCACCCAGATGTTGCCGCCCAGTTCCTCGGCAGCCTTGACGGCTTCGTCGACCGAGAAGCAGGCAATGCCGCGGGGGGTGGCGATGCCGAACTTCCTCAGGATTTCCTTGCCCTGATACTCATGGATCTTCATGCGTCTTCCTTGTTCTTGGATAACGGGTTGAGGGTGTTATGAGAACCGGTTCCAGCGCCTTGTGGAACACCGTCCGGCCTTCTGCTTACCGACCCCGGGGCCGGTCTGTCTCCGTACTGATGCTATTCACCAAAGTGATCGTACGATAATACCACATTATTATCCATAATTACCGTTGCCACTTCCGGTGGTCGACCACCGGGGTTTTCCGGGATAATCCACCACCCACTCCAACAAGGCAAGGCACCATGGGCTACCGACTCTCAAAAATATATACCCGAACCGGCGACGCCGGAATGACCGGTCTGGGCGACGGCAGCCGCACCGGCAAGGATTCGCCCCGCATCGCCGCACTGGGGGATTCGGACGAACTGAATTCCGTCATCGGGCTCCTGCTGTGCGAGGACATCCCCGACGATGTGCGGAATCTCCTGACCGGCATCCAGCACGACCTTCTGGATCTGGGCGGGGAAGTCTGCATCCCCGGCTCTGCCTTTCTCAAGGAAGATCTGCCGCAAAAACTGGAACAGGCGATAGACCGCTACAACGCCGACCTGGCGCCGCTCACGGAATTCATCCTGCCCGGCGGTTCCCGCCCCGCCGCCCTCTGCCACCTGGCCCGCACCGTCTGCCGCCGCACCGAGCGCACCCTGGCCGGCCTCGCCGCACTTGAACCCGTTTCCGACACCGCGCGCCGCTATGTGAACCGGCTCTCGGACCTGCTGTTCGTTCTGGCGCGTCACCTGAACAGGGTGCGGGGTTGCGGCGACGTGCTTTGGAACCACCAGAAAGGCTGACCCGCACGCGGCCCCCTACCCGCCCCGGCCCTGGGGATGGCGTATCTTTTCCAGCATGGCCAGGACAGCCGGCCCCGGCCTCGGGGTGAGGAGACTCACCAGGATCAGGCTGGCAAAACCTGCCGAGATACCGAAGATGCCGGCCGCCACCGGCTCGATGCCGAACCAGCTGGAGGCCATGGAGCCGCCGAAGAAGGGGTGGGTACGGATCACGTAGGTCAGGGTCAGGCCGAGCCCGACCAGCATGGCGACGACGGCGCCCCACTTGTTGGCACGGCGCCAGAAGACTCCGCATACCAGGGCCGGAAAGAAGGAGGCACCCGCCAGGGAAAACGCGACGCCCACCATGAACAGGATGTTGTCCGGCCGGGAAGCCGCCACCCATCCGGCCAGTCCGGCGGTCGCCAGCAACAGGAACTTGGCCACCACCAGGCGACGCTGGGCGGAGGCCTCCGGCGCCAGAATCTTGTAATAGAGATCGTGGGAGAGGGCGTTGGCGATGGTCAGGAGCATCTGGTTGGCCGCGGTCAGCGACGCCGCCAGACCGCCCACCGCCACCAGCCCGGTCATCACATAGGGCAGGCCGGCGATTTCCGGAGCCGCCAGGACCAGCATGTCCGGGTTGATGACGAGCTCGGCCAATTGAATGATGCCGTCGTGGTTCATGTCCTGCACCTGCAAGAGCCCGAGCCGCCCCCAGGAACCGACCCAGGATGGCAGATGCGCGACGCTTGATCCCACCAGTTCGCTGACGATGAGCCACTTGGCGAAGACCGCGTAGGCCGGAGCGGTCAGGTAGATGACGACGATGAACAGCAAGCCCCAGGCCACGGAACGCCGCGCCTCCACCACGCCGGGGGTGGCGTAGTAGCGCATCAGCACGTGCGGCAGGGCGGCGGTGCCGACCATGAGGCAGATCACCAGAGCCAGGAAGTTGAGCCGTGACGTAGCGGAAAAACCGCCGTCATCCCCCTTGAAGACGGCGGCCTGGGGCCGGGGCGCCCTGGCCCGCGCCAGATCGTCCTCCCGGGCACGGGACCAGACCTGCCGCGCCTCCGCCTCATTCCGCGGCAGATTGCGATAGGCGCGCTCCGCCGCCGCCACGTCCCGCGCCGGGGCGTTGCCCATCCGCGCATCCTGGGCCTTCCGGGAGAGGGATTCCCGCTCCGCGTCCAGGGATGCGGGTAGCCCCGCGACCCGGGCGGCGTAGTCGTCCGCCCGCTGCCCATATTGCCGCCGCACCTCCACCTCCCGGGGATCGTCCAGCAGCACTTCCTCCCGAGCCGCCAGCTGCTCCATGATGCTTGCGTAGGCGATCTGAGGCACGGGCACCCCCGTCGCCTTGTAGGCCATGACCCCTACCGGCAGCAGGAAGGCCAGGGCGAGCACCAGATACTGGGCCACCTGGGTCCAGATCAGGGCACGCATGCCGCCCAGGAAGGCGGCCACCAGGATGCCGCCCAGGCCGATGAACACGCCCAACTCGAAGTCAATGCCGATGAAGTGGCTGGTAATGAGGCCGACGCCATAAATCTGGGCCACGGCATAGCTGAAGGACGCCAGTATGGTGGCCAGGACACCGATCATTCGCGCCAGGTTCCCGCCATAGCGTTCGGCCAGGAAATCCGTGATGGTGAATTGGCCGAAGCGCCGCAGGTAGGGCGCCAGCAACAGGGCGACCAGGCAATAACCGCCGGTCCAGCCCATGACATAGGCCAGTCCCTGAAACCCGGACACGTAGAGCGTACCCGCCAGGCCGAGGAAGGCCGCGGCCGAAAGCCAGTCCCCCGCGGCCGCCATGCCCATGGCCAGGGCCGGCACGCGCCGGCCGGCCACATAGAATTCCGACACGTTCGCCGTGCGATTGATGGCGCCTATCCCGGCGTAATAGGCGAAGACGGCAAACAGGAAGATGTTGCCCAGCCAACGCTGGGACAGCCCGGCCAGTTCCGCCAGCCCCAGGACCAGCATGAAAGACAGGAACCCGGACACGTAGAACGCATAGCGCTTACCGAGTCGGCCGACACGCGGAAAGGCGAACATCAGGCTTCCTTGTCCGGACGGCCCGGACTCATGCATTCTCGATCCAGATGTTCCATGAATCCGGCGTAGATCCAGACGATGAGCACGAACACCAGGAGCGAGCCCTGCGCCGCCAGGTAATAGGCCAGGGGCCAGCCGAAGAAATGCAGGCCTTCCATCTCCGGCGCGAACCAGATGGGCAAAAAGGTGGCCGCCGCCCACACACCCAGGAAGCCGGCGGTCAGCCTGAGCGTTCGGTTCCAGTAGTTGCCGCAACGGGCGTTATCCGCGGGGGCTTCGCCCCCGGCGATATCGCCCGGCGGCAAACGGCCATGACTTTTAGGCTTATCCGGAAATAGAGGAGTCATGCCCGCTTTCCCTCACCCCCCGCCCCTCTCCCGCCAGCGGGCGAGGAGAGCGTCGTGAGTCGTTGCACGACTTCCACGGCACCTCACAGCCGGTACTCCAGTTGCAGCTTCTGCTGCAATCTCTTGGCCAGCTTGAACGATTCCTTCAGGATGTGGCGATCCAGTTCATTGAGATCATTGGGATTCACCCGGTTGGCCCCGGCATCGTCGCCGGGCAACTCGTTCTGGTGCCGCAAACGCAGCAACTGGATGAAATGGAAGCCTTCCAGCGCGGCATCCAGATCCGGGAAATGGCTGGCCTCGGCCACGCCCCGCAAGCGCTGCACCGTGCTCGTCCCGTGCACGCCATGGGCCAGGGAGAGGATGCGCGCCGCATCCACGAAGGGCCGGGAACCGTACATCTTGAGCTCGATGGTGTGGGGATAATCCTTGGAGTTGTCGAAGGTGAAGTCCCGGATCAGGCCCAGGGGCGGCGCGCATTGCAGCGCGACCGCGGCCATCTGGCGCAGGAACACCGGATTGGATTGCGCGGCGTCCAGCAACCACAGACGCAATCCCTGGACCAGGCGCTCCTCGCCGTAGAGCGGGCGGAAATCGAAGAAGATGGAGGCGTTGAGCAGGGCCTGGGGCCGGCTCTCGTTCATCCAGTCGGAAAACTTGTGCCGCCACTCCTGCTCGGACAAGCACCATTCCGGGTTGCCGGCCATGATGTTGCCCTTGCACAAGGGAAAGCCGCAGGCGTCCAGGCGCCGGTTTACCTCCTGGGCGAAGGGCAGGAAAGCCAGTCGGATGGCCTCCGCGTCCCCATCGGAGGGCACCTCGAAGATGAGGCCGTTGTCCTGATCGGTGGACAGGGTCTGTTCCATGCGCCCCTCGGAACCGAGGGCGATCCAGCACCACTTCACCTCCGGCAGATCGAAGTCGGCACGGGTCAGGTCCAGCACCCGCATGGCCACCAGGTCGTTCAGGGTGGAAATGAAGTGCATCAGGGACTCGGACCCCGATCCCTGGATCAGCATCTGGGTGGCCATGCGCCGGGTTTCTTCGGTCGCCGCCCTCAAGGCAGGGATATTGGTGGCCGTGCGTATGGTGCTGCTGATGTCCTGTAGCCCCCCTCTTTGCAGGGTGAACAGGTCGCTCTGGGAGACGACGCCGGCCAGACGCCCCTGCTCATCCACCACCAACACATGATGCATGCCATGGCGGGCCATGGTCAGCGCCGCATGGTGGGCGGAGTCGTGGGGCTTGAGAGTCACCAGACGAGATGTCATGACCTGGGCGATCGGCTGTTGCAGGTCGCAGTCCTTGAGCGCCACCCGCCGTACCAGGTCGCGCAGGGTGAAGATGCCCAGGGCCACGCCGCTCTCGGGATCGGCCACGATCATGGAGCCGATGCGACCCTGATCCATGGCCTGGAGGGTTTCCAGCACCGTGGCCGCGGGCGGCACGGTCACCGGCTTCCTCCGGATGATGGCGGACAGGGGGCTGTACAGCGACGGATGGCCATCATCGGCAACTGCGATATGACCCGTGTTCATGGAGTTCGGCATTTTCGTGCTCTGCTTTCTGTAGGTCGGCTTTCAGGCCGACAGTCGGACCGAAGCCCGGCCTGCGTCAATATTTGACTCGCGCGTAATAGGTCTTGCGTGCCGCTTCCTGCGCCTCCTGCAGGGTGTGGATACCCAGTTCAGCCAGGAGCGGGATCATCTTCAGGAACACTTCCCCGGTGACGATGGCATCGCCGAGGGCCGTATGCCGGCCGACGATATTCACCCCCAGGCGTTCAGCGATGGCTTCCAGCTTGTGGGACTCCTGGTTGGGATGGATAACCGCCGACAGCAGCAGGGTATCCAGTACGGGATGATCGAAGCGAATGCCGGTACTCTCCTGCTTCATCTGCAGGAAACGCATGTCGAAGGCGGCGTTGTGCGCCACCAGCACGGTTTCCTCGCAGAACTGGTGAAACGCCGGCAGCACGGTAGCGATGGTCGGTTGCCCCTCCAGCATGGCCTGGCTGATGCCATGGATGGGGATGGATTCCGGGGTGAGTTCCCGGCGCGGGTCCACCAGCTGGTCGTAGCTTTCCGCCTTGAGCATGCGGCCGTTCACGATGCGCACGGCGCCGAACTGGATGATCTCGTCGCCCTGGGACGGGTCCAGGCCCGTGGTCTCGGTGTCGAACACCGTGAAGGTCAAATCCGTCAGGCGCCGGTCGTCCAGATGGTGGTCCAGGCCGTCCTGCCGGAAGAGGTCGAAATCGTAATACTCCGGGCGGCTACCACCCTTCATGAGCGCCGACGCCGCCACGGTCTCCTGGGGCATGGCCACCGGCACCAGCAGGCGGAAATAGGCCCGGTGCGCCACCTTCTCCACCTTGTACCAGAGCTCGCCGCCGTGGCGGTCATTCACTTCCCGCAAGGTCAGCGGGCTATCCTCGCCGCCCAGGGTCATGGGATCCATCTCCCAGGCCATGACCGTCTCGGTGGACACGGTGGCACCGTACCAGACCAGGTCCAGGTGGGCCATGCGCCCATCCGGCACCAGGCGGAAGCGCACTTCCCGCACCTCGAACTCGTCGTGCAACCGGTTCGCCAGATAACCGAGTCCCTGGAGCAGGGAGAAGCTGTCCACCTTCACCCACAGGTTCTCGTCCACTTCCTCGATCTTGGTGCGAATGCCCGCCCGCGTCTCGATGCGACGCTGGGCGGCGGCGATCAGGTCCATGCCCAGCATTTCCTCCAGGGGCCAGCGCACCTTCATGGAGTCCGCATGGTCGGACATGGTCAGGTCCAGACGGCTGCCCAGGCCGCGCACCTCGTCGGCGATGATGCCGAGGAAGCGATCCCGCTGCTCCGGCTCCATGTCGGAATAGCTTTGCAGGGTCTCCACCGCCGCACGAATATTGGCCATCGTGGAACGGCTGCCCTCCGTGAGGGACTGGAGCATCTGGTCGCGCCGGCTCTCGGTCTCGAAGTTCTTGGTGATGTTCTCCAGCATGAGCACGTAGCCCGTGACGGTGCGTTCGACCTCCGTCAGGCCATCCTCGTGCGCACCGGAGAGTACCGGCGCCATCTGTGCCCGCAGCAACTGGCCGGTGCGGGTGGTGGTGACGAAATTGGCCACCGGTTGGGAGCCCGCCCGCTTCAGGCGGTGCTGGATCGTTTCCAGGGCGTGGGAGATCAGGTTGCGCTCGAACACCGAGAAAATGGAGCGCCCCAGGCCGATGAGCGCCCCGGCGCTGCCATCGGCCAGGGCCTTGAATTGCAGGCGCGCCCGGTTGTTGTAGAGCAGGATGCGGCCATCCAGATTGCACACCACCACGCTCTGGGAAAGCTCCGACATGAGCGCCGCGAGGCGGTTCTTCTCTTCCTCCACGGAGGCCCGGGCTTCCCTGATCTTTGCTTCCACGTCCAGGCGCAGCACATCCCGCTGGTCCGCCAGCTCATTTACCGCCTCGCCCAGTTCCCCCAGGGCGCCGGTCGTGGCGAGGCGGCGTTCCCGGTTCGCGCCCAGGAGAAGCCTGATTTCTTCGGCCATGCGCCGGACCGGCGCCACATGATTGGCGTAGAGGCCATTGACGGCGGCCGCCACGACCAGGCAGGCCATCATCACCATCAGCAACACGATCCCGGCCCGCGGTTCGAGCAAGACCAGGAACGCCTTCTGTTCCTCCGGCGCCAGGTCGGTCCACACCCCGCCGGTCAATGCCCCCACCGCCCCCAGCAGCATCAGGCAGGCCGCCGCGATCCAGATCCCCTTCTTCAGTCCATCCGCCATGCATCCGTCCCGTGAAAGACCCGCCGCCGACCAAGGCTTTGCGCAATCGCACATGATGCCAAAAAAAAGCCGCCTTGTGCTGCTTTGCACAATCGGAGCATCCGTCCTCAGGCGGCCTCCAGCATCTCCTTCACCTTCGCCACCAGATCCTTGGTGGAGAAGGGCTTGGTCATGTAGGCGTTGGCGCCCATGGCCAGGCCCTTGGCCATTTCCGTGTCGCGGCCCTTGGCGCTGATCATGATCACCTTGGTGTCCTGCCATTCCGGCGTGCCCCGGATGATCTGGCAGACTTCGTAGCCGTTCTTCTTTGGCATCATCACGTCCAGCAGCACCATTTCGGGACGATGCTGGGCAATCCTCTCCAGCGCTTCCTCGCCGTCGCCCGCGGTGTACACCTGGAAGCCCTCGCGTTTCATCAGGAACTCCAGGGATATCAGTATGTTGGGTTCATCATCCACGATCAGTATCGTTCTTGTCACTCGTCTTCCTCCTCTGTTTTTGTCTTTTCATTCCGGCCATTATCGCCTGTGTCCGCCCGGGGCAGTTCGAGTATGAAGCAGGCGCCCTCGCCCGGTTCGCTATCCACCCACAGGCGGCCTCCGAAATGTTCCATGATCTGGCGGCTGATGGGCAGGCCCAGGCCCGTGCCCTGGGGCTTGCCGGTCAGGCTGTCCCCGCCCTGGCGGAATTTCTCGAATATCATGCCCTGGTCTTCCCGCGGGATGCCGGGACCATTGTCCCTCACCTCCACCCGGACAGAATTCTTCGCCCCATCCCGCTCCGTCAGGAGGTATACCGCCACCTCCCCCGAACCGGAAGGTACAAATTTTACGGCGTTCGAGAGCAGGTTGAGCAGGACCTGGATGAGCTTGTCCCGATCCGCCTCCACCTCGGCCACCGCCCCGGCAAGCCGTGTTTCCAGGCTCACCTGCCGGTCGCTGAACAGGGAACTGGCGGCCGCGATGGCCTCCTCGATCACCTGGCGCACATCCAGGCGCTCCATGCGCCATTCGGTACGCCCCGACTCCAGCTTGGCCATGTCCAGTACCTGGTTGATGAGCCGGGTCAGGCGCTCCGTCTCCTTGGTGATGATGCCGAGGAAATTCTGCCGGTCAATCACGCTCATGTCCGGGCTCTGGAGCAGTATCTCGGAAAAGGCTCGAATGGAAGTGAGCGGCGTACGCAGTTCGTGGGAAACCGTGGACAGGAACTCGTCCTTCATCCGGTCCAGTTCCCGCAGGCGCTCGTTCGCCTCCCGCAACTCCTGGGTCGCCTCCTCCAGTTCCCGGGACTTTCGCTCCAGTTGCCGACTGTAGGCACGCACCTGGGATGCCTCGTCCAGGATGTTCATCACCTCGTCCAGGCCCAGGGGTTCCTCCTTTACCACCGAGGCCACCATGACCCGGGCCGAGGCACTGCCTATGGCGCCGGCCAGCAGGGTCTCGGCAAAATGCACCAGGTCCGCATCCGGCTGCAACAAGCCCACCGAGGACACGCCCCGCTGCCGGGCATAGCTGCCGAAGGCCTGCTGCGTACGCTCCGGCCCCAGAAAACGGGAAGTCAGGGCCACCAGTTCCCGCGGATCGGCGCTGCCGCGCCAGAAGCGGGAACCGGCAAAGCCCTGGGTGTGCTGAAACACGTCCACGAACAGGCTCGCCTGCCCGGCCTCGGCGGCCCCGGGCCGGCCCATGAGGGACACCACCATGTAGGCGGAGATATTCGCCAGGAGGCTCCAGAACAGGCAATGGGTCGTCTCGTCCAGGCCCACGAGGCCGAAGAGGTGCTGGGGATGGAGCAGTTCCAGGCCGAAGATGCCGCCCTGCATGAAGTTGCCCGGCAACCAACCCGAACGGGCGAAGGAAGGCAGGAGCAGGGTATAGAGCCAGACCGAGAACCCTGCCAGCAGGCCCGCCAGGGCACCGTTCCGGCTACCCTGCTTCCAGAACATGCCGCCGAACACGATCGGGGCGAACTGCGCCACCGCCGTAAACGAGATGAGCCCGATGCCCACCAGGGCGTAGGCTTCCCCGGCCAGGCGGAAGTAGGCATAGCCCAGAAGCAGGATCGCGGCAATGGCGCTACGGCGTATGGTGAGCAGGATCTCCGAGAGATCCTTCTGCTGGTTCAGCCATTCCCAGCGCCGGTTGAGCAGAAAGGGCATGGCCAGGTCATTGCAGACCATGGTGGACAGGGCGATGGTCTCCACGATGACCATCCCGGTGGCCGCGGAAAGGCCGCCCAGAAAGGCCAGCAGCGCCAGCCCTTCCTGCTTGTGCGCCATGGGCAGGGCCAAAACGAAGGTGTCCGCATCCACGTCCCCCCCCGGAAAGCTCAACATGCCGCCGAAAGCGATGGGCAACACGAACAGGTTGATGGCCAGGAGGTAAAGGGGAAAGAGCCAGATGGCCTTCCTCAGGTGGTTCTCGTTCACGTTCTCCACCACCCCGACCTGGAACTGGCGCGGCAGGAGCATGACGGCCAGCATGGACAATATCGTCAGAGACAGCCAGGACGACCCGCGCTGCCCTCCCCCCGGGACCACGTTCATCAGTTCCTTCAGGGCGGGCACGGCCTGTGCCCGCCGGAAGATATCGCCAAACCCGTCGTAGAGGCCGTAGGTGACGAACAGGCCGATGGCGGTGAAGGCCACGAGTTTCAGCACGGAATCCATGGCGATGGCCGCCACCATGCCCTCGTGGCGTTCCGTGGCGTCCAGATGCCGGGTACCGAACAGGATGGTGAAGGCCGCCAGCAACAGGGCGATGTAGAGCGTGTTGTCCTCCAGAAACAGGCCGGCGCCCACCTTGGCCGGCATGACGATGTCCGGGTAGTTGAGCAGAATCGTGAAGCTGTTGGACACCGCCTTCAGTTGCAGGGCGATGTAGGGCACCACCCCGATCACGGCGATGATCGTGACCAGGCCGCCCAGAAGCTGGCTCTTGCCGTATCGCGAAGCCACGAAGTCGGCAATGGAGGTGATGCGGTAGGTCTTGCTGATGCGCAGCATTTTCAGCATCACCAGCCACCAGAGGCTGAATACCAGGGTCGGCCCCAGGTAGATGGGCAAAAAGCCGATGCCGCTCCCGGCCGCCCGGCCGACGCTGCCGTAATAGGTCCAGGTGGTGCAATAGACCGCGATGGAAAGGGTATAGATATAGGGGTTGGCAATGATGGAGCGGCCCTGCTCCGCACGCCAGTCGCCCCAATAGGCGACGGCGAACAGGGCCGTCAGGTAGGCCAGCGAAGCGAGGACGATCACCCAGCCCTGAAGCATCTCAGCCCCTGGGTCCGGAAGCCGGCGGGACGTCGTCCCTGCGCCCTGCGACCCGCGCCATGGCGAATATCAGCGCCGCCCAGGCACCATAGGCGTAGGCATAGAGTACCGGCACGCCAAACACCGTGCCTCCCTTCTCGAACAGTCCGAGCACGGGAAAATTGAACGCCACCAGGCCCAGGAAGAAAAGCACGACCAGGCGCTGCCCGGTCAGTGAAGCCTTCATCATAGCCTTGCCCTCCTTTTAGCGTGGGGCCGGATTGATCCGGCCCTGTCGTCAGAGGCGGACTGAAACCCACCCCACACTCCATGCCGCATCCTACCCGCTTAACCGCAATGAAAAAAGGGCGCTTGTGGCGCCCTTTTTTGTCTCCTCCTGCTTGGGCCAACCTTATGAATGGCCGGCTCCCCCTTTGAATTCACGGGTCAGAGGCTAGAGGCTAGCAAGTCAGAGGGGCCAGGGTTTAGTCAGCGCGGGCGAAGCGCGCGGAAACTTCCCCTAGTCCCTAGTCTCTAGCCCCTAGTCCCTGCCTTTAGCCTTTAACCCTTCAGCTGATCCAGGATCGCCGGATTTTCCAGCGTAGACGTATCCTGGGTGATGTCCTCGCCCTTCGCCAGGGAACGGAGCAGACGGCGCATGATCTTGCCGGAACGGGTCTTGGGCAGGTTGTCGCCGAAACGGATGTCCTTGGGCTTGGCGATGGGTCCGATCTCGTGGCCAACGTGGTTCTGGAGTTCCTTGATGATCGCCTTGGCCTCGTCGCCGGTGGGGCGCGAACGCTTCAGCACCACGAAGGCGCAGATGGCCTCGCCGGTCAGATCGTCCGGACGGCCCACCACGGCGGCTTCCGCCACCATCGGGTGAGACACCAGGGCGGATTCGATTTCCATGGTGCCCATGCGGTGGCCGGAAACGTTCAGCACGTCGTCAATGCGGCCCGTGATGGTGAAGTAGCCCGTGTCCTTGTCGCGGATGGCGCCGTCGCCCGCCAGGTAGTACTTGCCCTGGAAGTCGGCCGGGTAGTAGGACTTGACGAAGCGGTCCGGATCGCCCCAGATGGTGCGGATCATGGAAGGCCAGGGCTTCTTGACCACCAGGATACCGCCCTGGCCGTTGGGCACGTCGGCGCCGGTCTCGTCCACGATGGCAGCCATGATGCCGGGCAACGGCAGGGTACAGGAGCCGGGAACCAGGTCAATGGCGCCGGGCATGGGGGAAATCATGTGGCCGCCGGTCTCGGTCTGCCAGAAGGTATCCACGATGGGGCAACGGCCACCGCCGATGTTTTCGTGATACCACATCCAGGCCGCCGGGTTGATCGGCTCGCCCACGGAACCCAGGAGGCGCAGGGACGACAGGTTGTAGTTCTTCGGATGCACGCCGGGGTTGGCATCGGCCGCCTTGATCAGGGAGCGGATGGCCGTAGGCGCCGTGTAGAAGATGTTGACCTTGTGGTCCTGGATCATCTTCCAGAAACGGCCGGCGTCCGGATAGGTGGGCACACCCTCGAACACGACCTGGGTCGCGCCCACGGCCAGGGGGCCATAGGTGATGTAGGTGTGGCCCGTGACCCAGCCGATGTCGGCGGTACACCAGAACACGTCGCCATCCTTGTAATCGAAGGTCCAGTTGATCGTCTGCATGGCGTGCAGCAGGTAGCCGCCGCTGGAATGCTGGACACCCTTGGGCTTGCCGGTGGAACCTGAGGTATACAGGATGAACAGGGGATGCTCGGCACCCACCCACTCGGGCTCGCAGGTATCGGCCTGGGCAGCGCACAGGTCGGCCATCCACACGTCACGGCCTTCCACCCAGTTGATCTTGCCGCCGGTACGCTTATGAACGATGACGGAGGTGATCGTCTCGCAGCCGCCCATGGCCAGGGCCTCGTCGGCGATGGACTTCAAAGGCAGGGCCTTGCCGCCGCGATACTGCTCGTCGGTGGTGATCAGGGCCACGGCGCCGGCATCGTTGATGCGGTCGCGCAGGGACTGGGCGGAGAAGCCGCCGAACACCACGGAGTGGGTCGCGCCGATACGGGCACAGGCCTGCATGGCCACGATGCCTTCCACGGACATGGGCATGTAGATGACCACGCGGTCACCCTTCTTCACGCCCTGGGCCTTCAGGCCGTTGGCCATGCGGCAGACGCGGTGGTACAGATCCTGGTAGGTGACGTTGGTCACTTCGCCGCCGTCCGCCTCGAAGATGATGGCGACCTTGTTCGGCTGGGTGGCCAGGTGGCGGTCCAGGCAGTTGTAGGAAACATTCAGCTCGCCGTCGGCGAACCACTTGAAGAAGGGAGCGTTGCTGTCATCCAGCACCTGGCCGAAGGGCTTGTGCCAGAGCACGTTCTCGCGGGCGAGCCGGCCCCAGAAGCCGGTGTAATCCTTGGCTGCTTCCTGGCACAGGGCGTCGTACGCAGCACGGCCGGAAATCGCTGCCTTGGCGGCAAATTCCGCGGGAGGCGGGAAAAGACGATGTTCCGCATTGACTTCGGTGTTAGCCATCTCGATACCTCTCTAAACGCTGTTAGTTGTGATCAAACAGAACCTGCTCGGCCCTGCCTCTGGTACGCCTGCTATTGCATTGCAGCATCCAATGGGCGGGCATTAAAACCGACATTCCTTACAGTGCACTTACACCCCCGCCCTCGCCCGCCGCCGGCAGGTGAGAGGGAGCGTGGATTCGCGTCTCGCGGGGTCGCACGACGATGAAATCACGCCGCCCGAGCGCTACGGGTATAAGACTGTCAATGTTACAATTAAAAACACCTATGCGCCCACGCCAGACGGGAAAATTTGCATCGCAACGCGGCCAACATCCATCCATAAAGGACTCCCCCATGACTGTCATTCGCCAGGAAGACTTCATCCAGAGCGTCGCCGACGCCTTCCAGTTCATCAGCTACTACCATCCCGCCGACTACATCCGCGCCCTCTCGGCCGCCTATGACCGGGAGCAGAGCACCGCGGCCAAGGACGCCATCGGCCAGATCCTGATCAACAGCCGGATGTGCGCGGAAGGCAGGCGCCCCATCTGCCAGGACACGGGTATCGCCGTGGTCTTCCTCAAGGTGGGCATGAACCTGAAGTGGGACGCCACCCTGACGGTGCAGGAGATGGTGAACGAGGGCGTGCGCCGGGCCTACCTGAACCCGGACAACAAGCTGCGCGCTTCCGTCCTCTCCGACCCCGCCGGTGCGCGCAAGAACACCAAGGACAACACCCCGGCCGTGGTGCATTACGAGATCGTCGCCGGCGACCACCTGGAAGTCATCTGCGCCGCCAAGGGCGGCGGTTCCGAAAACAAGTCCAAGTTCTATGCCTTGAACCCCTCGGACTCCATCGTGGATTGGGTCTTGAAGACCGTCCCGACCATGGGCGCCGGCTGGTGCCCGCCCGGCATCCTGGGTATCGGCATCGGCGGCACGCCGGAGAAGGCCATGCTGCTGGCCAAGGAATCCCTCATGGCGCCGGTGGACATCCAGGAACTCATGGCCCGTGGCCCGGCCAGCCGGGCGGAGGAATTGCGCCTGGAACTCTATGACAAGGTGAACGCCTTGGGCATCGGCGCCCAGGGCCTGGGCGGCCTGACCACGGTACTGGACGTGAAGGTGCTGGACTACCCGACCCACGCGGCATCTCTTCCCGTGGCCATGATCCCCAACTGCGCCGCGACAAGGCATGTGCATTTCCACCTGGACGGTTCCGGCCCCGCCGTGCTCACGCCGCCATCGCTTTCGGACTGGCCCAGCCTCACCTACGACACCTCCAAGGGCAAGCGGGTGAACCTGGACACGGTGACCCGGGAGGAAGTCGCCTCCTGGCAACCCGGCGACGTGCTGCTTTTGAACGGCAAGCTCCTCACCGGGCGCGACGCCGCCCACAAGCGCATGACCGACATGCTGAACAAGGGAGAGAAGCTGCCGGTGGACTTCACCAACCGCTTCATCTACTACGTGGGGCCGGTAGACCCGGTGCGGGACGAGGTGGTGGGACCGGCCGGCCCCACCACCGCCACGCGCATGGACAAGTTCACCCGCCAGATGCTGGAACAGACCGGCCTCCTGGGCATGGTGGGCAAGGCCGAGCGCGGCCCCACCGCCATCTCCGCCATCAAGGACAACAAGGCGGTCTACCTCATGGCCGTGGGCGGTGCCGCCTACCTGGTATCCAAGGCCATCAAGGCCGCCCGCACCGTGGCCTTCGCCGACCTGGGCATGGAGGCCATCTACGAATTCACCGTGGAAGACATGCCCGTCACCGTGGCCGTGGATGCCAACGGCACCTCGGTGCACGAGACCGGCCCGAAGGAATGGCAGACCAGGATCGGCAAGATTCCGGTGAAGGTGGCGTAGGTACATCAAGCACCCTCGCCCCGCTTGCGGGGAGAGGGTGGGGTGAGGGGCAAACGCCAATGTCGGGTTACGGCCTTCGGCCCAACACTCATGATCTACCGCTCGCCCCCGCCCATGAAAGTCCTTGTAAATCAACCCCTCACCCCCCCGCCCCTCTCCCTCAAGGGGCGAGGGGAGCGTCGTGAGTCGCTAACGCGACTTTCACGGTAACCCGACCTACATCACTGCACCCGGTAGGTGGCGTGGCAGGCGGAGCACTGCTGGATGACGCGGGACAGGGCCGCCAGCGCCGGCTTGGGATTATTGATCCCGGTGGCCTTCAGCGCTTCGGCCGCGAAATCGCTCGCCGCCGTGTGCATCTCCAGGCCGATGTTGCGCATGCCCTCCGGCATGGCCTTACCCATCCGGTGCTCCATGTCGCCGGGCCTGGACATCATGGGTGCGCCGGCGGCCGGCTCCGGTTTGCAACCGGCGGCGGCAGGCGAATCCAGCCCCAGCCGGGTACTCGCGGTGCGGGCGGCCTTGGCATAGTGACCGGTGGACATGGCGGCCAGGATTTCGGAAATCGCCGCCAGATGGTCCCTCATGTTGGCCAGGGTATGTTCGCGCATCTCCGGCGGGAAATTCACCAGCTGGCGCGGGTCGCCACCCATGGCGGCCATGGGCATGGCGTGGTCGCCGTGCATGGAGTGATCCATGCCCTGATGATCCTGGGCCTGCGCGGGAACACCGGCCATGAGCAGAAGGAGGACGGTTGAGGCAATGAGGGTTCGACGCATGACGGTTGGTCTCCTGAAGAAAAGTTGCGCGCCATGGTACAGCCGGGAGAAACTTTGGCAATACCCGCCATGGGGATAGTTCCACCGCGCCGACTTCTCAATCGGCCGCGCCAACACACCCACGAGGAGCGTGAATTCCGTCACGACAGCCCTGGCGACCAGGTAGTAAGGTATCTGGGCCATTCCACTTTATCCGATGCCTGCATCCATTTGTCCGCGTGATAGGAATCCGCGTTGAAAGCGGACGATTCCTCGCGGCGCTGACTCGTGACGGGTAATATTCGGCCTTTCGCCCGCCTAACCGGCCGGCACGATGTTTGTTTCCAACAGGCCCCGTTTTTCCGGAGGTTCGCCCCATGCTCAACAGCCAGAAGACATCCTTTGCCATCACCCTGATGGAAAACCTGGTGGTGCCGACCTTCGTCCTCGACGCGGAACAGCGGGTCCTGGTGTGGAACCGGGCCTGCGAGCGTCTGACCGGAATTCCAGCGGACGAAGTCATCGGCACACGGGATCACTGGCGCGCCTTCTATGATGCACCCCGCCCCTGTCTGGCGGATCTGGTCGCCACCAACGACCAGGATTCGATCTCCAGGCTCTACAGCACCCACGAAACGCCGGGAGCGCCAAGTTTCGGGGTACATGCGGAGAACTGGTGCGAGATGCCCGGCCTCAAGCGGCGGCTCTACCTGGCGGTGGACGCGGGGCCGGTCTACGACGATGCCGGCCACCTTATCGCGGTCGTGGAAACCCTGCGCGACATGACGGAGAAAAAACTCGCCCAGGCCAAGGTTCAGGAACAGGCGAGCATCCTCCAGGCGCACTACGAGGAACATCAGCGGGAAGCGGAACTGGCGCGCCGGATACTGGAACATCAGATCCGCATTGACCTGATGAAGCAGGCCGGCGTGGACTATGCGGTCAGACCCGCTGCCGGGTTCTCCGGGGATATGGTGCTGGCCGCCCGTTCCCCCTCCGGAAAGCTCTATGCCATCCTGGCCGACGCCACGGGGCACGGCCTGTCGGCCGCCGTCAGCGTGCTGCCCATCGTCCAGGAATTCTACCGCCTGGTGGAAATGTCCCTGCCGCTCTCCGATATCGTCGAGTCCATCAATTTCCTGCTGGTCAACTCCCTGCCCCTGGGCCGCTTTGTCTCGGCGGCCTTCGTCTGCGTAGACGAGGCGGCCCGAAAGGGCGAAGTCTGGGTGGGCGGCGTTCCAGACGTACTGATGGTTTCCACCTCGGGCGAGATCGTTCGGCGCTTCCCGTCCCGCCATCTGCCCCTGGGCATCAGGCGCGATGCCCGACAGGTCGGCCTGGCCAAGGCCTTCCAGTGGGACACGCCCTGCCGGCTGGTCATGCTCTCGGACGGCGTCGCGGAAGCGACGGATGCGACCGGCAAACCCTTCGAAGACGAACGCGTATCCCGGGCCTTCGCCCAGGCCGGCGCGGGCAACCTGATCGGGAGCCTGCTCGCCGCCCTGGACACCCACCTCGGCGAGCAAGCGGCCCACGATGACATGTCCGTGCTGGTAATCAATTGCCCGGCCTGATCACCTGGCCGAGACGAGGATGTTCCTGGGCGTAAGCGGCCTGGCGCAGAACTCGCCGATCCGTATGTCGTAGCCCTGCGCCGCCAGGCATAGCGCCCGATCCAGGGCCAGCCAGGTCTCCAGGGGCCGGCGAAAGGCCAGGCGCAAGAGCGTCAGCCGTTCCGCCTCCCGGGCACGATTCCGGCCCAGTTCTTCCAGCGCGGAGAATTCGGCTTCAGGCGGCATGGCCACACCCTCGCGCTCGCCCAGCAGACGGCAAAACTCTCCGAACGAGCCCTTCAACCAGGCATCAGGCACCGGCCGGAAGCTGCGGTAGGCCTCTCCGGTGGCGATCGTGCGCCAATGCACGAAGGCGCTCTTCCATGCCATCTCCTTTCGCCGCAGGCGCACCTCCCGGTTCGAAGCCGTCACCGTGTCCCGCACCGCGAGCCGCAAGTCCTCCCTCTGGGGCAGGAAGCGCCCGCCCGCCAGGGACGGTGCGCGCTCCTGCACCGTCCGGTGGTAACAGCAGGGGGCCAGATCCAGGGCCGCCAGCCCCGCCGCCCGCGCATCCCGAACCAGCGCCAGATGCAGGTCGCCACAGGCGTGGAGCGCCACCGCGTGACAGCCTTCGAGACCGTGTAGCGCTTCGGCCGACAGGACGTTCGCCGTGCGAAAGCCCTGTTTCACCCCGGCCCGCCGGGCTAGCCCCTCCCCAGCACGGCAAAGCCCCTCATCCAGTTCCAGAGTCGACACGGCCACGTCCCAGGACGCGCCCAGGAGCCGCCCCAGGTGGCCCTTGCCGCCGCACCATTCCACGACCGGACGCGTCACCAGGCCCATGGCGGACGCGAAGGCGCGGATCTGCTCGGCCTTGCGCCCCGGAATCTCCCAGGACAGACGGGAGCCCAGCGCCGGCAAGGACGGGGCGACCAGGGCCGGCAGGGCGATCAGCTTCGGAAATTCCGCCATCTCCGGCACGAAAGGGATGATTTCCCGAATCAGGGCCCCGTTGTCCCCGATCAGGACATCCACGGCCGCCTCCTCCAGCGACAAGAGGTGCTCCGCCAACGCCGGCAGCTCCCCGCACCACCGGGGCCGAAGCTCCCGGAACGGCAACGGTCGCCACAGTCCAGCCAGGCCCGCCAGCAGGCTGTCTAGACGCCGGTAACGCAGAAAAGGATTCATGAACGGGGGTTCGAGCGGAAAATCGTCTGATTCTACGCGGCAAATAAACGGCTCCCGTCACCAAACCGGGGATTCGGTCATTTTCTGTAACAAAAGCTGCATTTCACATCATGCTTTCAGCCCTGCATCGCGTTAAACTACCACGCCCTGGCACTCCCCTTCCTTCGATGACCCGCATCAGAAACCGGATCAAGCTCATGCTGGCCGCCAGTCCGGGGCGGGTCTCCCTGGCGGAGGGAAGCCGATCCGCGTTCGCCGCACTGGTGGGTTTGAGCATCACCGTCGGATTCACGGCATTCTGGATGCGCGACTCGGGCGTGGTCACCCTCCTGCCGCCCCTGGGCGCCTCCGCGGTCATCCTGTTCGCCCTGCCGGGCAGCCCCCTGGCCCAGCCCTGGCCCTTCCTCGGCGGCTCCCTCCTTTCGGCCCTCATCGGCCTCGGCTGCGCGGCCGTGCTGCCCCACCCCATTCTGGCCGCGCTGACGGCCGTGCCGCTCGCCATGCTCCTAACCAGCATGACGCGCAGCACCCATCCTCCCGCCGCCGCCCAGGCCCTGCTTTTCGCCTCCACCGGCAAGGCGCTCCTGGCGCACGGACTGCTTCATGCCATCGCGCCCCTGCTGGCGAACCTGGCGGGCCTGTTCCTGGGCGTCATGATCGTGAACAACCTGATCCATGGCCGCCGCTACCCCGCCTTGCCGCCCCCCAGCCCCCAGCGAACGGGCGACCCGGCGCCCTTGCGCCGCACCGGCATCCAGGATGAAGACCTGCGCCACGCCATGCACAAGCTGGACACCCTGCTGGACGTGAGCGAGCAGGACCTCATGGCCGTGTTCGACGCCGCCACGGTCCATGCCTACCAGCGCTCCAGCAGCCTGCGTTGCCAGGACATCATGTCCCGGGATGTGCTGAGCGTGACCCTCCACGCCACGCCGGAGGACGCCTGGCACATGCTCGCCAGCCACCACGTCAAGGCCCTGCCGGTCACCGACGGGGCACGGCGCGTGGTCGGGGTACTCACCCGTTCCGACTTCCTGCGCCCCCTGCTGCCGGAACCGGCTTCGAGCCTGTCGGAACGCCTGCGGGACTTCCTGCGGGCAAAACGGCCCGTGGCCAAGGGGGCCGTCCCCGCCGTATCGGACCTCATGCAGCCCGAGGTGCTGGTCGCCCGGGAGGACATGCCGGTCATGGAACTCGTGGAAGCCCTGTGCCACAGCCAGCACCGCCACGTTCCGGTCGTGGATGCGCGCAGGCGGCTCGTCGGCATGATCACCCAGTCCGACCTCCTGGCCGCCCTCTTCCACCAGTCGGCCTGGAAAGCCCGGAACGGCAAGGCGGGCAGCCCCGCCTAGTCCGGCTGGAGATGGACGCGGCACTTTCGAACCGGCATCTACGCACTCCGACGGGAACTTTCCCGATCTGTTACACTCCGAGTCGTTACTGGGGGCGACCTGGCTTCGACGTGGGTTGCGACGCAGTACAGTGCATACCGAGGGCCAGTGACCTCGTAAATCCATCTGGAAATCTACAAACGCCAACGACGAGCGTTTCGCTCTCGCCGCTTAAAACCGGTGAGCGCTGCTCCGGCACTCTGATGGGTCGGGCGAATTTCTCCTAGGCGCAAGCCAAAGAGACAAAACCTTCAAGGCGCAAGCCGAGGGGGCCGAAAAGGTTCGTAGCAGTGTCATTTACGTCAGATAAGGGTCCGCCAGGCCGCGCGGCTGGACCACGAAAACCCAGCGGATCGTCCAACGCGAGCCTGTCCGGCCGGCGTGCCGCGGATTAAATCCAATTGACCGGACTAAGTATGTAGATCTGGCTGTCAAGGGCTTGCGGACGCGGGTTCGATTCCCGCCGCCTCCACCAAAACTTCTAACGGAATCAGATACTTATCTGGTTCCGTTTTTCTTTTGTTGGCATTGTTTTGGGTGGTTTTGGCGCTGGAATGACAGCATTAATGCCAGCATTTTCACCATGCCGTCGATTTATTGCCACTGGTCTACCGCCCTCTTTTTTGAGACTTCCCGTTGTCATTCTGGAGCCATTTCCTCGGTCGGGGCGCTTCCGTCACGGCAGAGGTTCAGGCTTTAGTCGACGCCGAACTCAGCCAGATTTCCTTCCTTCGTCGGCACGTTCGCCTGCTTCAGACGCACGTTGAGGCGCTTGCCCCCGTTCTTCTTGGCAGTCTGAGGCAGGGGATAGATCGCCAGAATCGTGGTGGTTGGAAGCCACTTGCTGAAACGCGCGAACACCCACACATGCGCGCGAAACAAGCCACTACCGCTGGCCGGAAACACTGTTGCTGAACAATCTGCTCAAGAGCCGCCACCAGAAAAGCTGACTCCGATCTGAACCAGTGAAGCATTTGACCTTCACTATTGTTGTGAGTACAATAAATCTCATGGACATCAGCTTCGATCCAGGCAAAAGCGAACGCAACGAAACTGAGCGCGGCTTACCGTTTACGCTAGTTGAGCAACTGGACTGGTCTGGTGCGATGATCGAAGAGGATATCCGTAAAGAGTACGGGGAGCGCCGTTACCGGGTATTGGGACTGATCGGAGGTCGGTTGCACGCGGCAGTTTTCACGCCACGAGGTGGCAAGGTACACGTCATCAGCCTGCGCAAGGCGAACCCACGAGAGGTGAAACATTATGAACAGAAGACCTGATCCTGAACTGGTTGACGAAGAAAACCCCGAATGGACGGCTGACGATTTCGCGAATGCGAGGCCCGCGAGTGAGGTTTTACCTGGGATTTTCGGCGCAAAAGTTGCCGGCGAAATGTTGAAGCCCCGTGGCCGCCCCCGCGCAGAGCACCCGAAAGAGCGCATCAACATCCGCCTGTCACATGAAGTTGTGGAGCACTTCAAGGCGTCTGGGCAAGGCTGGCAGACCCGTATTGACTCCGCCCTGCGCCAGTTTATAACCGAGCACCCTGCCAACCAGTAGCCCCTGGGCCATGTGCTGCGCCGCCGAGCACGACCAATGGACCAAAGCCTACAGGAGCGGGAAAGCATGAGCAAACTTACCATCAACACTTCCGCAATCGCGCTGGCTTGGCAAGCCTTCCAAGGCACGCGCTCATGGCTGTTTAGTCCGCGCGCTGTCGCTTAAGAACCTTCCCTACTTTCTCAAGATCCATGCCCTCGGTCGGGGAACTTCCGTCACGACAGAGGTTGACGCCGTAGTCGACGCCGAACTCAGTCAGTTTCCCCTCCTTGGTTGGCACATTCGCCTGTTTCAGGCGCACGTTGAGGCGCTTGCAGCCCTCCTGCCTGAAGCTCTTGAGGGTCGTTACTTCCACCACGACCGGCGCCGCCGATCCGGTGGTGTTGCTGAACTTGTCCGCTATCGGCCCCACCAGGACACCATTGGCCGCGCCGCCACGAGCGTCCAGGGCTTCCATGAGGAGCGGCTTGAGGCTGGGGTATTCGGCGGCGGCTCGAAGGCTTGGCGCCGCGGCCAGGAGTGTCAGCGCGACGAGGTTCGCACATCGGGTTTGCCTCCGGGGTGACTTCGGCTCTCTGGCTCTCATACTGTGCTCACCTCTGGTAGTAACTCTGCACCTTCTGCTGGACCGACGATTGGGTTTGCTGGCTCATCGTCCCCACATTCGGTAACTGGATATTGGCCATGATCTCGGCCGTGAATTCCGACAGGTCAATTCTGGAGAAGTCCAGGGCGGCGAATTCCGCCTGGGTGAAGCCGGAACAGTTCGGGCTTTCCGCCGCACCCCACGCCTTGCCAAGCTGCATCCTGCCCTGCTCGTTGATGATTCGCGCCAACCGGCTGTTGTAGCAGCAATACGACTTGGTATGTTCGAGACAAATTTTCACGAACAGGAGCTTCAACTCCTGAGAACAGTAGGTGCCAACCTCATGGCACAAATTCTGGCCGCGACGCATCGCCAGGATCTGCTCACTCTGGTCGCATGACATCAGATCCTGGAGGATCATGATGCCGATCTGGAGTGCCAAGGAATAGGGATCGAAGCCGGTGAAGACGAATCCTTGGCTGAACGAGAACTGGAACGAAAATCCATAAAAGCCGAACGAGGGATTGAACAATCCATCCGCGCCCGTGACACCGAGAATGGCGCCCAGACCCTTTTGCAGGGTTGGCGCGTCGTAGAGGGCATCGTAGACGTAGCCAGAACCCGCATCCAAGGCCTGCCCGCCGACTTTCATGGCGGCGCCGATCAATGCGGCGTTGGAGAAACCGCCTCCGCCCCCGCTCGTCTTGCAGCAGTTCGCCAGGCCGAACAGCTTGATGCGGCAGCGGGCATCCGATCCGCGAAACACCTCCGTTTCCGAGCCATAGGTGCCGGCCTCCCGTGCTGCCTCCATGAGTGCCATGGATCGCGCAAAGTCAGGGTCGTTCGGCGAGCCCTTGTTGAAGCAGTTGCCTCCCTGGCAGAACTGCTGGCCCGAGCAATCCGTCACCGTGCTGGTCTGGGCAGGCGTGCTCATGCAACGGTAGGTTCTCTGCTCGAAGGTGCATTGCCCAAGGGTTTGATCCGTGCAGCTTGATGATTGCAACGCGCAATTCGGGTTCGAGGCGTACCCATTGCACTCGGACGTGTCAGAGCGGCCGGTCAGGCAGGCGTAGGTATTCGTCGTCTGGTAGCAGCCGTCCGGGGCTGCCTGGGTTGGGTTAACGCCTGCCGGCAAGGGGGAAGCCGGAATTGTGGACGTGCAGGTGCTCGATGCGAGAGTGCAGTTTGCATTTCCAGCAAGAGAGGCGCACGGCGACGGGTCATAGTTGCTCGACACCAGGGTATAGGTGTCGGCCAGACGGAGGGTGTTGGCCGGCGTCGCCGTGCCGGGGTTGCCACAACGCCAGGTTTGAGTGAATTTCATGCAACCCGTGCCAAACGTGGTGTCCGTCTGGACGCATTGGGAGTTGGTCTGCCAGCAGGCCGGCTGAGCGGTAATGAAGGGCTGGCAGTAATTGACGGCGTTGGGTTGGATGCAACTGTAGGTGTCCTCGTACTCCCAGCACCCGCCTGCTTCCGCCAGAGTGACCGTGACACCCGAGATGTTCTTGCTTGGGGTCGAGTCGACGCAAACCGACCCAGATAGCTGGCAATCCCTGGCGAACACGCCCTTGATGAGCGCCAACAGAATGAAGACAGCAACAAGCTTCTTCATTGCGTACGCGTCTTCAACGCCTGGCACTGGTCGGACACCCAGGTGGAAACTGTCTTCGTCAGCGGAAGCTGGAGCGGAACGCCGGTACCGGAGCCGCTCTGCGCATTGCACCCAGAGCTGACATCGCGTACCGAGGGGGTGCAGGTGGTGGTACCGCAAGTCACGCTGTAATAGACGTAGAGGTTGCAGCCCCACCCCAGGTTGCTGACGTAGTAGTCGGTTACGGACTGCCCCGGCGCCACCGCGACATGGAACAAGCCGTAGCTCCCATTCCACGGGTAGCCGATCCAGTTGTAGTCGTAACGATTCGCGCCGTCGTAGGAGCGATAGGGCTCCACGTCGTAGGAGTGCCCATCACCACCGCAATAGACATTCAGGGCCAGGTAGGGGTCGACGCACCAACTGCAATCAACAAACGCCGCCCTGCCCAGCCACGCGCCAGGGGCACATTGGCCAAATCCCACCGTGACACTGCTACCGCGGCGGCACTTCAAGGTTTGATAGGCTGTCACCGTCTGATCGCACTGGAAATTCGCATCGGTGTCGATATTGACCACCCGCCCCATGCTGCATTGCTGGGTGCCGACTTCCTTGAGCACAGAACAGGTTTGGGTCGTGTACTGCGCCGGAGTCGTTTGCGTACTCGTCGTGCACTGGGTGCTGTTGCCGGTACCGCCGCTGAGGCCAAGGGACTGGAAAAAGACCTCCGCGTTGTTCTGATTGGCTTTCGCCATCAGGATCATCGGGTCGTTCCTGGTGATGGTGATCTGGGGCCGCACCTGAATGTTATTGGCCAGAAAATTCACCGCCGCGCATTCCTGGCGCTTGATGGCATCGGCATCTGGCGCTGCTGTCGCACAGCCTTGCACCTTCGCAGTGCCCGGCCCCGTCACCTGTCCTTGGCCACCCTGGAAGAACTGCGCCTCGGCTGGAGTGGTGCCGTAGGCGGGAACCGTTCCCGCCGCGGCGCCGCTGCCGATCCCGGAGAACGCGCCCTGCTTGGCCGAGGTGCCCAGGTTGCTGCCATCCTGGAAGGCACCATTCTGGTCAGCGAGGCACGCCGCCGCCCACCAGAGGACGAGGAAAGCCGTGCGGCGCATCAATTGATCCCCCGGATAATCTTGCTCCGAAACGACCTGGCCACGTCCGCCCAGGCCGGGCTCGTACGCTCGATGTATTCCAGAGCGTAATCAAGGGAAACATCCCCGGACACCTTGACGAAGGTATCCGCCCTGGAGCAGCCGCTATCGAGCACGCTGCCGGCGTCCGGCCGGGTGATGACCACCACCGGCACCCGCTTGATGCTGAATTGCTGAAACGCCGGTGGATGAACGACCGCCGAAACATTGCGATCGCCGACGAGGGCCTTGATTTCCTCTCCCATCTTCCTCATGGAGTCGCCCTTGAGGCCGCGAAAAACGAGAACGGCGCCGGCACGCTCGGCTTGGTCGGCGAGGCGTACAAGCGCATCTCTGGGCATGGACAGCGACACCATCACCAACAAATCCGGCCCGTGCTTGCCTGGCGCCAGGGGGCGTCCCAGTGCCTTGTATTTCTGCGCCAGCTCAGCGATGTCCGGCGCGGGCACCGCTGGTTTGGGTACCGATTCGATACTCGGAATACCAGCGCCGCCGTACCGCTGTTTGAGCAGAGCCGGCTCCGATATCCGCCCCATGGCATCTCTCGCTCTGGACTGTGCCCTGGTTATATCCTCTGCTGACGGAAGCGATGGACGCCCCGCGCCAACCCCGGCAGTCGCGGGACTCGTGCCACCCCCGGTGAAAGATTCCTGGGCCGAGGCTGGATAGGACGCCAGCGCCAGGAACAAGGGGAGGAGAAGCGCAGGAATCGAACCTGCGCACAGAGGATGATTCCTTGCTCTCATGGCGCCCCCACGACACCCTGGCAGCAGTTGCGCTTGCGAAAGACCTGGTACGCGAAGTCCTCGCCCTCGAAGGGAAATTCCCGCCCAGCGCCCCAAAGGAGGGTCGATCGCCCGAGGGGCTGGCAGCACTTGCCGGCGATCTTCTGGGTCTGCGGAACCGGATACAGCATGTGGTACTTGTAGCTGGTCTTGTCCATGATCGGCTGCATGTAATAGCCACACAGGCCACCATCGCCCGATGCGGACCACATCAAGCCTTCGCGGTGCATCTTGGCGATGATGCGCGTCAGTTCCAGGCTGGATGCCTGCACGCCGCCCACATGGGCCTGGACGTTGCCGTTCATGGGGTAGAGGCTGCCCTGGCATCCGGCGCACCAGAAGAAGGTGTTGTTCGGAAACCCCGCCGTGGCCGTCACACAATCGGCAGCACAGGCCGCCTGCGCCGGCAGGTTGCCGAACAGGTAAACCTCCGGGTTCAAAATCCGCGTCAGTTCGTCGTCATGCCAGAGCGGATCAAGCTCGGTCAGATACGCGACATCGAAGCCGGTGTTCTCCAGGCAACTGTTGTCGAGCACGGCTTGCAGGTAGTAGATGATCGGGTCGACGTACCAATGCACCTGGTAGAAGGAACTCGTATCCTGGGAATCCCGCGTGCTACGTCCATGAGCCGGCGCATCGAAACCTGGGTCCATCTTGATGCCGCCCAGGCTCACCATGCAGAAAGGCTGCCGCGACACATCCACGCGGCGAAGGGGTTCCCAGAAACTGACCTTGATACCGATCTTCGGCGGATTGCCGCACGCGCACGCCACCCCACCGGGGTTTGCCGTATCTTCCTGATCCATCGAGGCCAGGGTCGCGCCGCCGATACGCAAGGGGAACATGCACGACCAGCAGATGTCCGTGATCGGATTGGCGAACTTGCCCTTGCAGGTCGCGGCGAGGCTTGCGGTGGCCGAGAACAGCACACCGAATGCCAGGAGGAGCCTCACTGTCGTGAGCAAGCGCTCGCCCCTGATTTTGAAAGTCGCGGTCCGCTCCCCCTCGCCCCCAACCCCTCTCCCGCGAGGGGCGAGGGGAGCATCGAGAGTCGCTGGCGCGACTTTCACGTCACGGCCGAATTTCATCAACACGAAGTTGCCTCCTTTGCTGGCTGACGACGGCTGGCGCCTGGGTGATGGAAAAGCGCCGCGACAGCGCCCCGCCCTGGTCGAAGAAAACTTCCCGCTTCCACTGCCGCATGAGTTTCATCGGCTCGCCTCCGACGAGGATAGGCTTCACGCGCATCTTGGACTCGGCAATGAAGCGCCTGGCGAAAGCGATCTGCTTCTTGTCCCGGCCATCGAAAAAGAGCAGCGCCTGGATCAGGCGCTCGTAGTCCAGAGGGTTGATCCGCGTGCCGGCGGGATACAGGACGTTGCCCTTGCCGTCGACCACGTTCCGATCCAGCGTCCAGGTCGGGTCAATGAAGAAGGTGTGCGCGGTTTCCGTGGGGCGGATGCCCGGTACGGGCCTGGGGCGCTCGATGCCGCCGATCACCTTGCGCTTGTAGTCCTCCTGCATCCCGGCCAGTTCGCCGGTCTTTTCCATGCGGCGGAACTGGTCCGTGATGACCTCGATGAGGTCACGCTCGGCGATGTCATAGGTCGGCCCGATGGTGCCCAGGTCTTCGGCGTGAAGACCGACGGTGAGGGCGGACAGGAGCAGGACTATCGCAAGGGCAAATCGGTTAGGCATGGGGCCAATGCTGGCACATGGGCCACCCTGCTTCGTGCGCCAAAAGCTCCCATTTGTGGCGCATTTCGGATCATCCGTGGCTCCGAGTACAGCAGCGCTCAGAGAATACCCTCGCCGGCACATTCATCGGCAAAGCCGATAGTTTACATATATCGTCCATAGCGATATTATTCATTTATCGCCATTCCCGATGGAGCTTGCCGTGGCACAGATACTCTCCACTTCCGCCCAGGTGGGCCAGGTGCTGGCCAGCCGGCGCCGGGCGCTGAAACTTTCCCAGCAGGCGGTAGCCGCCAAGCTGGGCATCAGCCAGAACCGGCTGTCAGAGTTGGAGGAAAACCCGGACCGGCTGACGCTGGATCGCCTCCTTGCCCTGGTCAACGTGCTGGGGCTGGAGTTGACCATCCACGACCAGGCCATCCGCAATCTGGCCGGCAGCCCACCCGCCGCCGGGGAGTGGTAAGCCATGGGACGCCGAGCGCTCAGCCGGGCACTGGACATCTGGGCCAACGGCCAACGGGTCGGCCAATGGCGCCTGCCGGCCCGTGGACCCATGGAACTTCAGTATGACCCGGCCTGGGTAGCGTCCGCCGAGGGGCGCCCCCTGTCGCTGTCGCTCCCTTTCAATCTGGACAACCTGCCGCTGAAGGGCGAGCACATCGGCTTCTATTTCGACAACCTGCTGCCCGACAGCGAGGCCATCCGACGCCGCCTGCAATCGCGCTTCCACACGCGGGCGCAGGATGCTTTCGATCTCCTGGAAGCCATCGGCCGGGATTGCGTGGGGGCGGTCCAGTTGCTGCCCGAGGGACAGACGCCGGAAAACGTGTTTTCCATCGAGGCGGAGCCGCTGGACGATGAAGCGCTCGAACGGTTGCTGCGGGCCGCCGTCTCCTCGCCCCTGCCGGGCCAGGCGCTTGAAACCGATGATTTTCGCATCTCCTTGGCCGGTGCCCAGGAGAAGACCGCCCTGCTGTGGCACGAAGGCCGCTGGTGCCGGCCGCGTGGTGCCACCCCGACGACGCACATCTTCAAGTTTCCTCTCGGCCTGGTGGGCCATCGCCAAGCGGACATGCGTACTTCCGTCGAGAACGAGTGGCTATGCACCCAGATCCTCACGGCTTACGGCCTGGCCGTCGCCCCCTGCGAAATCCGCCGTTTCGGGGAACAGAAGGTACTGGTGGTGGAACGCTTTGATCGCAAGCTGCATTCCTCGGGCACCTGGTGGTTACGCCTGCCTCAGGAGGATTTCTGCCAGGCCACGGGAACCCCGGCTTCCCTGAAATACGAGTCCGACGGCGGCCCCGGCCTTCTCGCCATCGCGCGTATCCTCCAGGGTTCCCAAGACCGGGACGAAGATCTGGTCACGCTGTTCCGCGCCCAGTTGCTATTCTGGATGCTGGCAGCCACGGATGGCCACGCCAAGAATTTCAGCCTGAGCCTCCTTCCCGGCGGACGCTATCGCCTGACGCCACTCTATGACGTGCTCTCCGCCTGGCCCCTGGTCGGCAGCGGCCCTGGCAAGCTGGATCGGCGGGAGTTGAAGCTCGCCATGGCCTTGCGCGGGAAGAACAGCCACTACCGGCTGGCGGACATCCAGCGCCGCCATTTCAACGCCACGGCCCGATTCTGCGGTCTCGGCACGGACATGGAGACTATCATCGCCGACGTGTTGGAACGCACTCCGGCGGTCATCGAACGGGTCGCCAGCCAATTGCCGGGGGATTTTCCGGAGGAAGTTTTCTCCGCGGTGGCCGCCGGCCTCACGGATTCCGCCCGCCGGTTGGAGTCCATGGCGCCAAGGTGATAGGAACCAAAACCCATGGTCCTCGCAGGGCGAATCAGGGAATGGACATGGGAATTGAGAGACGAGCCTCATGGTACTCAAGTACCCAGGAAGCACCCAAGCTGCTGGTGACAATGCCATCAGGCCGGAAATTTTCAGCGCGTGCGAACGACAGTTGACTGATCCGGAACCCGCCGTTCGAACTGGATGTCACCCGGCCCGCTCGTCGGCCACTCCGGCCATCGGGCTATTGAGGGGGAACGGCCGGAGTGGATCGGTCAACTGCCGTTGACCACGATCCCTAGTAGATCGTTCCAGTAATACGTTTACAATATAGGTGATATTTGCCATGATGCCCCCGGAACTATAGGGGGTGATCATGGCGAGGAAAAGTGGGCGGGCGGCGTTGGTGCTGTCAGACGAGAAC
>JAQTNA010000004.1 GCA_028714035.1 Rhodocyclaceae bacterium | reverse complement strand
TGGGTCGGGCTTCAGCCCGACAGTAGCGGCCGCAATGATTTCCTGGCTGAAGATCAGCTCCAATCAGGGATTACTTTGAGGCCTTGGTCTTGGCGGCTTCGGCTTCGGCCGCCTTCTCCCGCTGTTTCGCCTTCTCCTTGGCTGCCTGGTAGGCGGCCGTCTGCTTTCTGGTCTCCTCGGCCCGCCGTTTTGCTTCGGCCGCACGCTCGGCCTGCTGACGACGGGTGGCCGCGTGCTGTTCCAGTTTCAACTTCTGGGCGGCGTCCTGGGCTGCCCCTTCCTGTTTCCGTGCGGCCCGTTCTCCGGCGCGGGCTTCGTAGTCCTGCAACTGCTTTTCCTGTGCCTGGCGCTGGCTGGCGGCATCGGCCTTCTGCTGCGCCTCCGACGGTGCGCGGGCCGCCTCTTCCGCGTGTTCCTGCGCCTTCACCTCACGCTCGAGACGGTTGCCCTCCAGTTGCAGTTTGTTCGCGGCCTCGATTTCCGTCTGATGCCGGGCATCGGCGTCCTCGAGACAGTCGCTCACCATGAAGCGCTGATAGCAGGCCGCCTTGTCCTTGGGTAGCCGCTCGTCCGCCGCGGCGCGCCTTTCCTTGGCCTGACTGCGCAGGGTATCGGCCTGGGTTCTGATCCGCTGCTTTTCGGCGGCGGACGGGGGCACGGGAGGCGCGCCGTCCGCCGCCAGGCCGAGGGCGGGGAAGGTCAGCAGGAGCAGAAATATGCGCAGGGAAGTCATGCCTGTTTCCTTGTGGAGTTCCGGCCAAGGATACCCGATTCCGAAGCGGAACCGCTTCCCCGGGGTGGCCGCCTGCCCGAAACCGGTGGCATGGCGTGCCCCCTTGTCCCGGGAATGCGCCTAAAATAGCGGCCTGGCCGGTGGGGGTGGATTTTGGGCGACAAGGACACGGAAAAGCTGATGGCGGAGGGGCACTTCCAGGACGTGCTCGCCCTCCTGGAACGCTATCGCCGCGTCGAAGACCTGGTGCATCGCCAGGAGATGCCGCGCCACGACCTGGTGGAGACCCTGGTTCATCGCCAGCATGTGGCGGGGCTTGCCGTCAAACTGGAGTCCCTGCCGACGGCCGAAGTCGCCTTCATCCTGGAGGCCCTGCCGGAGGCGGACCGCCTGTTGGCCTGGCAGCAGGTGCGGGAAGACCGCTGCGAAGAGATACTGGAAAAGATTTCCGATGCCGTGCGTGAGGAGCTGGTCAGCGCCCAGGCGCCGCCCAAGCCGAAAATCATGTTGAACGCCTTCGAACTGCACAACGGCCGCCTGCGCCAGATTCCCGTGGAGAACCGGGATGAACTGGCGCAACTCAAGCCCATCTGGGTGGACCTGGTGGCGCCCACGGCCCATGTGCGCCAGTGGGTCGGGGAACTGTTCGGCCTGGATATCCCGGACCCGGATCAACTCACCGACCTGGAGGCCACCGCGCGCTTCTATGTGGAGGAAGAGGGCGACATCCACCTCACCTCCGACTTCCTGCTGGACCTGGAAGACCGTTCGCGCAACGTGGCGGTGGCGTTCATCCTGCACGGTGAGTTGCTGATTTCCGTGCGCAAGGAGGAACTGCCGGTGTTCCGGCTGCAACGCCTGCGGGCGCGCACCCAGCCCGGTTACGTATCCAGCGGCAAGGACGTGCTCCTGGACCTCTATGCCGCCGACGCGGAATACTCGGCGGATGCGCTGGAGGATGTCTATGCCTCGCTTGAGGCCGTGGGCAAGCAGGTGCTGGACATCCAGATAACGGACGAACAGGCGGCGCAACTGCTGGCCGCCATCGCCCAGCAGGAAGACCTGAACGGGCGTATCCGGCGCAACGTGCTGGACACCCGGCGCGCCGTGTCCTTCCTCATGCGCGGCAAGTTCCTGGATCACAACCAGCAGGAGGATGCGCGCCAGATCCTGCGGGACATCGAATCCCTGGACGGCCATACCTCCTTCCTGTTCGGCAAGATCAACTTCCTGATGGATGCCACCATCGGCTTCATCAACATCAACCAGAACCGGCGAGTCAATCAGCTGACGGTGTTCGGTGTGGTGTTCATGCCCATCAACATCCTGGCCGGGGTCGGCGGCATGTCGGAGTTTTCCATGATGACCCAGGGCATACCCTGGCCGCTGGCCTATGGCTGTTTCATGGCGGCCATGGGCATGATAGGCTGGGGAACCTACACCGCCCTGAAATACTCCGAGCGGCGAAAAGTCCGGCAGGCCATGAAGGACCGGCTCCTGGCAGGCTCAAAGCAGTAAGCCGGCCATGGCGATCACGTCGCGGGACACCGCCGACAGGGTGCGGCCGCGTTCCATCGCCAGCCGGCGCAGCGCCGAATAGGCGTCCTCTTCCGACAGCCCCCTGGCCTTCATCAGGATGCCCTTGGCTTTTTCGATGGTCTTGCGCTCGGTGAGCTTGCGCGAGGTTTCCGCCAGTTCCTTTTTCACCGCCTGGAATTGCTCGAAATGGGCCAGCGCCACCTGGATCACGGATTTCAGGCGGCCGGCATCGAGCCCGTCCACCACATAGGCCGAGACGCCGGCCTGGACGGCCTGGCGGATCACGCTGTCGTCGTCGTCCTGGGCGAACACCACCACCGGGCGGGGCATGTCCCGGCCCATGATGGAGAGGTGTTCCAGGGTGTCCCGGCTGGGGGTCTCCGTCTGGATCAGGATCACGTCCGGGGAGAGGGCCTGCACTTCCGCGGACAGGTTCAGGGAAGAGGGCAGCACCGCCGCCACCCGGTGCCCGGCCAGGGCCAGGGCGGCGCAGATGTCTCCCGCGCGCCGAAGGGAATCGTCTATCACCAGGACATTGAGGGGTTTGTTCATCGCCGGTCTCCAGGTTCCGGCGGGAATGAATTTCCGTTGGCGGTGCCCCGGGTCAGAAGCCGCTTTACTTCGGGCAGACAGGAACCGCAGGAGGTGCCGCATTTGAGCCTGTCCTGTACGGTTTCCAGGCTGGCACCGGCCTGTGCCAGGATTTCGTCTTCCGTCACGTCCAGGCAATTGCACACTACCCGGCCGCGGGCCGGCCCGGCCTGGGACGGGGGGGCCGACAGCGGGGCCAGCAGCCAGCGGCGCAGGGGGGCGGCGGACTGTCCGCTCACCACCGCATCCCGCAGCCAGTCGCTCGCCGCCAGTTCGCCGGTGAGACGCACGCCGGACAGCACCCCGTCTATGATCAGGGCCTTCTTGTCCACGCCGCGCTTCGCGTCCCGGTAGTGCAGGCAGGCGGACTCATGCAACTCCAGGCAGGCATCAATTTCCTCCAGCCATTCGGCGGGAACCGGTTCGTGGTGGGCGAGGCGCAGCATCAGGGCCGGCCGCTCCCGGCCCACCAGGGCGAGGGCGGCATAACGGAAGCGGGCAAGCAGGGGCTGGACCGCCTCCATCCAGAGCAGGGCCTTCCCGGCCGGATCACCGCCGCCTCCATCGGTGCCCACTTCGCTGCGCAGCACCAGGCCGCGCCAGGGGAGAAGCAGCTTTTCCACCTGCACGGCCGCGTGCTTCAGTTCCGGCTGTTTCGAGGTCGGATCGAGGGCCGGCAGGGTCACGGCATTGGCTCCGGCGTGGGACAGGTAGCGCCGGCCCCAGTGCATGGCGAGGAAACACTGGCCTCGGCGCATGGCCTCGACGGCGCGCACGCGCAGCACGATCTCGCCCCGCCGGCCCTTGACGCGGGCGAAGTCGCCGTCCCGGATGGCGCGCCGCTCCAGGTCTTCCGGATGCATGTCGAGCCTGGCCTCCTCCTCGTGGGAGAAGAGGCGGGCCACCTTGCCGGTTCGGCTCATGCCATGCCACTGGTCCCGCAGGCGCCCGGTGTTGAAGTGGAGCGGGAAGCGGGCATCCGTGGCTTCCGCATTGATCTTGTGAGCAAGCGGTACGAAGCGCGCCTTGCCGGATGCCGTCGGGAAGGTGCCGTCCTCGTAGAGTCGGGCCTTGCCGCCCACCGCGGAGTTCCAGGGCCACTGCTGGGGGCCGGCCTCGTCCAGGATGCGGTAGTTCAGGCCGGAGATGTCCAGGTCGCGCCCCCGGGTGGATGCGGCATGCTCCAGGAAGATGTCCTCCGGCTGCTTGTAGGCGAAAAGGCGCGCGGCTTCCGGTCGGCTCAGCTTTTCGCCCAGGGCTAGGGCGAAATCCCGGGCGATGGCCCAGTCGGCTCGCGTCTCGCCGGGGGCCGGCAGCGCCGGACGGACGCGGCTGATGCGTCGCTCGGAGTTGGTCATGCTGCCCTCCTTTTCGCCCCAGGTGGCGGCCGGCAGGAGCAGATCGGCAAAGTCGGCCGTTTCCGTGTTCCGGTAGGCCTCCTGGAGCACCACGAATTCCGCCTTCTCCAGTGCGTCCGTCACCAGGGCCTGGTGCGGCAGGGATTGGGCCGGGTTGGTGCAGGCGATCCAGATGGCCTTGATCTCTCCGGTGCGCAGGGCCTCGAATATCTCCACCGCCGTTCGGCCCGGTTTTTCGGGTACCGAATCCACGCCCCAGAGCCGGGCGATCTCGGCCCGATGTTCCGGGTCGGCGAGATTTCGGTGAGCGGAGGCCAGGTTCGCCATGGCGCCCACCTCCCGGCCGCCCATGGCGTTGGGCTGGCCGGTGAGGGAAAACGGCCCGGCGCCGGGCCGGCCGATCTGGCCCGTGGCCAGGTGCAGGTGGATCAGGGCGGCGCCGTTGCCGGTGCCGTGGGCCGACTGGTTCAGGCCCTGGCACCAGAGGGAGAGGGCGGCCCTCGCCTGGCCGAACCAGCGCGCCGCCGTGATGATGTCGTCCGCCGGCACGCCGCAGACGCCGGCCGCCACCGCGGGCGTGGTTTCGCGCACGGCCTCCCGCAGGGCCTCGAAGCCTTCCGTATGTTCACGGATGAAGCGCCCGTCAATGAGCCCTTCCCACAGCATCACGTTGAGCATGGCGTTCATCAGCACGATGTCCGTGCCCGGCAGGATGGGCAGGAACAGGTCGGCGCCCTCGGCGGTGTCCGTGCGGCGCGGGTCCACCACGATGATCTTCATCTCCGGCCGGGCCTTTTTCGCGGCCTCGATGCGCCGGAAGGCGACCGGGTGGGCGAAGGCGGTATTGGCGCCGACGATGAACAGGCAGTCGGCTGAATCGAAATCCTCGTAACAGGCCGGCGGCGCATCGCTGCCCAGCGTCTGCTTGTACGCCGCCACGGCGGACGACATGCACAGGCGCGAATTGCTGTCCAGGTTGTTCGTGCCGATCAGGCCCTTCACCAGCTTGTTGAAGACGTAATAGTCCTCGGTCAGCAACTGGCCGGAGACGTAGAAGGCCACGGCCTCCGGGCCGTGCTCCCGGATGATGGCGGCGAAGCGCTCCGCCGCCGTCTCCAGCGCCTCGTCCCAGCTTATCCGCACGCGGCCTTCCGACCGGGTGCGCCGCAGTTCCGGGTAGAGCGCGCGGGTCTGGGGCAGGGTGGCGAGATGGAGGGTGGAGCCCTTGGTACATAGCCGGCCGAAGTTCGCCGGATGTTCCGGGTCGCCACGCACGGCGGCGATCCGTCCTTCCCCGACGCTCAGGATCAGTCCGCAGCCGACGCCGCAGTAACAGCAGGTGGATTTTATTTCATTCATGGCAGATGTCCCTTTTCCCTGGTCCAAAGCAACGGCCGTGCCATGGATAGGAAAAGGTCAAGACCCCACCGCAAAAGCCCGCCCCGTACCTGATAAGGGGGCGCGAAGGAAAATCGGATTCGTCGGATGGCGGTATGTGGCGACTCTGTTGCACCGCATCAGTGCGTGAGCGCTCCTTAAGCGTGCATCGTTTGATGGGAAAGCCGTTACAGAAACCCGACAAAGCCGCCGGCCTCACGCTGCTGCCCATGCTTCTGGTCCTCATCGGCACCGCACCAAACGCTTCTTGATAACTCTCTGTTTTGTAGTCCTTTGCGGACCTTTGCGCCTTCGCGCCTTTGCGGTGAGGTTTTGACTTTCTGTCTTTTCTGGCACGGCCATTGCTTAGAGAAAGGCGTACCGGGCCAACGGCGGCTCGGTTTGGACATGGACAAGGGCGTCCGTCGACGGGGTTTCTCCTCCCCCCGTTGGCGAACGCCCTCTTTTTTTGACTTTATGGAGCCCGAAATGAATGAAGAACTCAAACCAGTGCCGGCCGATTCCGGCCGCAGGGATTTCCTCAGGCAGGCGACCCTCCTCACCGGCGGGGCGGCGCTCATGAGCATGGTGCCCCCCGGGGTGCGCGCCGGCGCCTGGGCGGCCGGGTCGGATGCGCCCGAAAAGACCGAAGTCAGGATCGGCTTCATTCCTCTCACGGATTGCGCCTCGGTGGTCATGGCGGCCACGGAGGGCTTTGACAAGAAATACGGCATCAAGATCGTCCCAAGCAAGGAAGCCTCCTGGGCCGGTGTGCGGGACAAGCTGGTGAACGGCGAACTGGATGCGGCCCACGTGCTCTACGGCCTCATCTATGGCGTGCATCTGGGCATCGGCGGGCCGAAGAAGGACATGGCCGTGCTCATGAACCTGAACCAGAACGGCCAGGCCATCACCCTCTCCAACCAGTTGCGGGACAAGGGTGTGAAGGACGGCGCCTCCCTGCACGCCCTGATGATGAGGGAAAAGCGCGAATACACCTTCGCCCAGACCTTCCCCACCGGAACCCACGCCATGTGGCTCTACTACTGGCTGGCGGCCAACGGCATTGACCCCATGAAGGACGCCAAGGTCATCACGGTGCCGCCGCCCCAGATGGTGGCCAACATGCGCATCGGCAACATGGACGGCTATTGCGTGGGCGAGCCCTGGAACGCCCGGGCCATCGTGGACAAGATCGGCTTCACCGCCACCACCACCCAGGACATCTGGAAGGATCACCCGGAAAAGGTGCTGGGCACCACTTCCGAGTGGGTGGCCAAGCATCCCAACACGGCGCGCGCCCTGACGGCCGCCGTCCTGGAGGCGGGCCGCTTCATTGACGCCAACCTGGCCAACCGCAGGAAGACCGCCGAGACCATCGCCGCCAAGTCCTACGTGAACACGGACATGGACGTGATCCTGGGGCGCATGCTCGGCCGCTACGACAACGGCCTGGGCAAGACCTGGGACGACCCGAACCACATGAAGTTCTTCAACGACGGGGCGGCGAACTTCCCCTACCTCTCCGACGGCATGTGGTTCCTGACCCAGCACCGGCGCTGGGGGCTGCTCAAGGCCGACCCGGATTACCTGGGCGTGGCCAAGTCCATCAACCGCGTGGACCTCTACAAGGAAGCCGCCGGCCTGGCCAAGGTCAGCGTGCCCAAGGAGGTCATGCGTTCCTCGAAGCTGGTGGACGGCGTGGTGTGGGACGGCAAGGATCCGAAGAAATACGCGGCCGGATTCAAGATCAGGGCGTGATGTAGGTCGGGATTCATCCCGACAAATAGGGAAATGATTATGGACAAGGAGAACGACATGACGGCTGCACCCCTCAAGGCGGTGACGGCGCCTGCGGCCCCAGCCGCACCCAAGGCCGCGCGTCTGCGCTCGGTCACGGCCAGGACGGAGAGGCCCCTGCCCGGCAGCGAGCTGCTGCGCTTTTTGGTGCTGAAGGTTCTGCCGCCCATCTTCGGGCTGGCCCTGTTCATGGGGCTGTGGGCGCTCGTCTCCATGAAGACGCCCACCCTGCCGGGGCCGATCCTCACGCTGGAGGCAGCCATCAAGCTCTTCGCCCATCCCTTCTACCAGAACGGACCCAACGACCAGGGCATAGGCTGGAACATCCTCTATTCCCTGCAAAGGGTGGGCATAGGTTTCGGCATCGCCGCCGCCGTGGGCATCCCCGTGGGTTTTCTGATCGGACGCTTCGCCTTCCTGAACGGCATGTTCTCGCCCATCATCAGCCTCCTGCGCCCGGTGAGCCCGCTCGCCTGGCTGCCCATCGGCCTCCTGGTGTTCAAGGCGGCCAACCCGGCGGCCATCTGGGTCATCGCCGTGTCCGCCGTGTGGCCCATGATCCTCAACACCGCCCAGGGCGTGCAGCGGGTGCCCCAGGACTACCTGAACGTGGCCCGGGTGCTGAACCTGTCGGAATGGAAGGTATTCACCAAGATACTTTTCCCCTCCGTGCTGCCCTACCTCCTGACCGGCGTGCGCCTGTCCATAGGCGTGGCCTGGCTGGTGATCGTGGCGGCGGAGATGCTTACCGGCGGCGTGGGCCTGGGCTTCTGGGTCTGGGACGAGTGGAACAACCTCAAGGTGGAACACATCATCATCGCCATCTTCGTGGTGGGCATCGTCGGCCTGCTGCTGGAACAGGCCCTGGTGCTCATCGCCAAACGGTTTTCGTACGAATGACTTGTGACGGGTGAGGGGTAAGCGGTAAGGGGTAAGCACCCCGCGCCGCTCACCGCTTACCGCTCACTCCTGACCGGAGAAAAACATGACCAAGATGGTGCAGATCGAAAACGTCGGCATGACGTTCGATGTCAAGAAGGGCCCGGCCAAGGGCAAGTTCGTCGCCCTGCGCGACATCAACCTGAGTATCGGCAAGGGCGAGTTCGTGTCGCTCATCGGCCACTCCGGCTGCGGCAAATCCACCCTGCTCAACCTGATCGCGGGCCTGACCCTGCCCACCTCGGGCGTGCTGCTGTGCGGCGGACGGGAGATCGCCGGCCCCGGGCCCGAGCGGGCGGTGGTGTTCCAGAACCACTCCCTTCTGCCCTGGCTCACCTGCTTCGATAACGTCTTCCTGGGCGTGGAGCGGGTCTTCGGGGCGAAGGAAGGCAAGGCCAGGCTCAAGGAGCGGACCCAGGCCGCCCTGGCCATGGTCGGGCTCACCCACGCGGAACTGAAGTTCCCGGGGGAGATATCCGGCGGCATGAAGCAGCGGGTGGGCATCGCCCGGGCGCTGGCCATGGAACCCAAGATCCTGCTCCTGGACGAGCCCTTCGGCGCGCTGGATGCCCTGACCCGCGCCACGCTCCAGGACGAGCTGATCAAGGTGCAGACCCAGACCGGCGCCACCGTGGTCATGGTCACCCACGACGTGGACGAGGCGGTGCTGCTGTCGGACCGCATCGTCATGATGACCAACGGCCCGGCGGCCACCATAGGCGAAATCCTGGAGGTGGACCTGCCCTGGCCGCGGGAGAGGGTGCAACTGGCCCACGACCCGAAATTCGTGGCCTGCCGCGCGGCTCTCCTGGAGTTCCTCTACCAGAAACAGATTCGGAAGGCGGCATGAGCATGAGCAAACAGAAACTGGTCCTGGTGGGCAATGGCATGGCCGGCGTGCGGACGCTGGAGGAACTGCTGAAGATCGCCCCCGACATGTACGACATCACGGTGTTCGGCGCCGAGCCCCACCCCAACTACAACCGCATCCTGCTCTCGCCGGTGCTGGCCGGCGAGATGGAAGTGAAGGACATCATCCTGAACGACCTGGATTGGTACGAGAAGCACGGCATCAAGCTGCATCTCGGCAGCCGGGTGGCGAAGATAGACCGGGTGAACAGGAAGGTGGTCACTGAAAGTGGCGCGGAAGAGGCCTATGACCGGCTGCTCCTGGCCACCGGTTCCACGCCCTTCATCCTGCCCGTGCCGGGCAAGGAGCTGCCGGGGGTGATCGCCTACCGGGACATCGCCGACACGGACGCCATGATAGAGGCGGCGAAGAGTCACAGCCACGCGGTGGTGATCGGCGGCGGCCTCCTGGGCCTGGAGGCGGCCAATGGCCTGAAACTCCGTGGCATGGACGTGACCGTGGTACATGTCATGCCCTGGCTCATGGAGCGGCAACTGGACAAGACGGCGGCCGACCTCCTGCAGAAGTCCCTGGAGGAGAAAGGGCTGAAGTTCAAGCTGGAGAAGCAGACCGAGGAGCTGGTCGTAGGGGAATCCGGCCGGGTCTGCGCGCTGCGCTTCAAGGATGGCGAGGTGATCCCGGCGGAACTGGTGGTCATGTCCGTGGGCATACGCCCCAACACCGCCCTGGCCGAATCCGCCGGCATCCATTGCAACCGGGGCATCGTGGTGAACGACACCCTCCAGACCTACGATCCGCGCGTCTATGCCGTGGGCGAGTGCGTGAGTCACCGGGGCACGGCCTACGGCCTGGTGGCGCCTTTGTTCGAGCAGGCCAAGGTGGCCGCCAACCACCTGGCCCATCACGGCATCGGTCGCTACGCCGGTTCGGTCACCTCCACCAAGCTCAAGGTCACGGGCCTGGATCTCTTCTCCGCCGGCGATTTCATGGGCGACCAGGGAACGGAAGACATCGTCTTCTCCGATCCGGCTGCCGGGGTGTACAAGAAGCTGGTGTTGAAGGGCAACAAACTGGTGGGCGCCGTGCTCTACGGCGACACGGCGGACGGAGCCTGGTACTTCCGGCTGATCAAGGACGGCCAGGACATTCACGAGTTGCGCGACCACCTCATGTTCGGCCAGAACCACCTGGGGGACGTGGGCCACAAGGGGCAGAACAGCGCCGCGTCCCTGCCCGATACGGCCGAAGTGTGCGGCTGCAACGGCGTGTGCAAGGGCACCATCGTCAAGTCCATCAAGGAGCACGGCCTGTTCACCCTGGAGGACGTGCGGAAGCACACCAAGGCCTCCAGTTCCTGCGGTTCCTGCACGGGCCTCGTGGAGCAGATCCTGGCCTCCACCGTGGGCGGCGCCTACCAGCCGGCGGAAGGCAAGACCAAGCCGGTGTGCGGCTGTACCGAGCGCACCCACGACGAAGTGCGTGCCGCCATCCGGCAGCAGAAGCTGCTCTCCATCCCGGAGGTCATGCACTTCCTGGAGTGGAACACGCCCAATGGCTGCGCCTCCTGCCGGCCCGCCTTGAACTACTACCTCTTGTCCACCTGGCCCCACGAAGCGGAGGACGATCCGCAGAGCCGCTTCATCAACGAGCGGGCTCATGCCAACATCCAGAAGGACGGGACGTATTCCGTGGTGCCGCGCATGTGGGGCGGTCTGACCACCCCCGCCGAACTGCGGGCCATCGCCGACGCGGCGGAGAAATTCCAGGTGCCCACGGTGAAGATGACCGGCGGCCAGCGGATTGATCTCCTGGGCATCAAAAAGGAAGACCTGCCGGCCATGTGGGCGGACCTGAACCAGGCGGGGCTGGTGTCGGGCCATGCCTACGGCAAGAGCCTGCGCACGGTGAAGACCTGCGTCGGCTCGGAGCACTGCCGCTTCGGCACCCAGCGTTCCATGGAGATGGGAGTCAAGTTGGAAAAGATGCTCTTCGGCATGTGGGCGCCGCACAAGGTCAAGCTGGCGGTCTCCGGCTGTCCGCGCAATTGTTCCGAGGCCGGCATCAAGGACGTGGGCGTGATCGGCGTGGATTCCGGCTACGAGATCTACGTGGCGGGCAATGGCGGCATCAAGACCGAGGTCGCCCAGTTCCTGTGCAAGGTAAAGACGGATCAGGAGGTGATGGAAGTCTCGGGCGCCTTCCTCCAGATCTACCGGGAGGAGGCGCGCTACCTGGACCGCACGGTGCACTGGGTGGAGCGGGTGGGACTGGACTACGTGAAGGCGAGGGTGGTGAATGACCTGGAAAGCCGCAAGGCCCTGTATGACCGCCTGATGTATGCCCTCTCCGGTGAGAAGGATCCCTGGGGCGAGATCGTGTCCAGCCCCGAAAAACGCCGGCAGTTCGAGCCCCTCAGGGCGTGATGGTGGCCTGTGGGTCGGGCTTCAGCCCGACATCGGCCGCGGTGTAATGTTTTGTCGGGATGAATCCCGGCCTACGTGGGGCAAGAAACTGGAGATAAGCAATGACCGAATGGAAAAAGATTTGCTCGCTGGAGGAGATTCCCCTCCTGGGGTCGCGGGTGGTGAAGGCTCAGCCGCTGGACATCGCCCTGTTCCGGGACGGCTCGGGCGAGGTGTTCGCCCTGCACGACCGCTGCCCGCACCGGGGCGGCCCCCTGTCCCAGGGCATCGTCGCCGGCCGGCACGTCACCTGCCCCATGCACGGCTGGAAGATCGGCCTCGCCGACGGTGAAGCCCAGGCCCCCGACAAGGGCTGCGCCGGTCGCCCCGAGGTGAAGGTGGAGGACGGGGGGGTATATCTGCGGCTCGGGTAGGTCGGTGTGCTGGATCCCCGGCTCCCGTTCCGGCCGGGGATGAGAATTTTTGCGTGCGCCTTGAATTTGGCTGACCATCAAGCCCTTGAATGAGCTACACTTACTGTTTCGTGCAGTGCAGCATTTTTGTGCTGCGTGTGCTCGGAACACCTTCCCTTGGGCGGCGATTTGCCGGGGGGGCGAGGCCCTCCCGTGGCGTGACCGGGAGTAGAGGCCGGTGTTTCCGGGCGATGAGGGTCAGGTGGCCCTGACCCATTCGAATAATTAGCCCAGGAGAGAACATATGGCTGCGCCCGCATCCGATAACGACAAGCAGTTGCCCGATCCGAACGAAGTCGCCAAGACCTACGCCGAGGTTGCCCAGCGCGCCTCCAAGCTGATCACGGAACACATGCACCGGCGCATGAAGAAGGGCATGTCCATGCCCGAGGACGAACTGGGCATCGCCCAGGCCTTCATGGACATGATGGGCAAGCTCCTGTCCAACCCCTACAAGCTGGCCCAGTCCCAGATGAACCTGGTGTGGGACTACTTCTCTCTCTGGCAGCATTCCGTCATGCGCTTCATGGGCGTGGAAGCCAACCCCATCGCGGCCCCGGCCAAGGGCGACAACCGATTCAAGGACGAGCAATGGGAGCAGCACTTCCTGTTCGACTTCATCAAGCAGTCCTATCTCATCACCGCGCGCCATGTTCACGACACCGTGAGCAACGTGGAGGGCATGGATGAGTCCGACCAGAAGAAGGTCAGCTTTTACACCCGCCAGTACATTGACGCCCTGTCGCCCTCCAACTTCGCCGTGACCAACCCGGAAGTGTTCCGCGAAACCGTGAAGAGCCACGGTCAGAACCTGATCAAGGGCTTCAACAACCTGCTGCGGGACATGGAAGACGGCGACGGCAAGCTGCGCATCAAGATGACCGACACCACGGCCTTCGAGATGGGCCGGAACGTGGCCACCACTCCCGGCAAGGTGGTGTTCCAGAACGAGCTGATGCAGCTCCTGCAATTCACGCCCACCACGGAAAAGGTGCTGAAGCGCCCCTTCCTGATCGTGCCGCCCTGGATCAACAAGTACTACATCCTGGACCTGCGGGAAAAGAACTCCTTCATCAAGTGGGCCACGGACCAGGGCCATTCCGTGTTCGTCATCTCCTGGGTGAACCCGGACGAGAAGCAGGCCGAACTGGGCTTCGACGCCTACGTGGAACAGGGCGTCCTGGCGGCGGTGGACGCCGTGGTGCAGCAGACCGGGCAGAAGGAAATCAACGCCGCCGGCTATTGCCTGGGCGGCACCCTGCTCGCCACCACCCTGGCCTACATGGCGGCGAAGAAGGACAAGCGCATCGCCTCCGGCACCTTCTTCACCTCCATGCTGGACTTCTCCGCGCCGGGCGAACTGGGCGTGTTCATTGACGACAAGCAGGTTTCCAGCCTGGAAAAGAAGATGGCCGAGCGCGGCTTCCTGGAAGGCTCGGAGATGGCCGGCACCTTCAACATGCTGCGCGCCAACGACCTGATCTGGTCCTTCGTGGTGAACAACTACCTGATGGGCAAGGATCCCTTCCCCTTCGATCTGCTCTACTGGAACTCCGACTCCACGCGCATGCCGGCCAAGATGCACAGCTTCTACCTGCGCAACATGTACATGGAGAACCGGCTCAAGGATGCGGGCGGCATCGAGATCCTGGGTACGCCCATTGACCTCCGGAAGGTCAAGGTGCCCTGCTACTTCATCTCCACCATCGAGGATCACATCGCCCCCTGGAAGAGTACCTACATGGGCGCGCGCATCATGGGCGGCCCGGTGCGCTTCGTCCTGGGCGGTTCCGGCCACATCGCCGGCATCGTCAATCCTCCGGCGGCCAACAAGTACAGCTACTGGACCAATGCCGACTCGGCCCTGCCCGAAAGCACCGACGCCTGGTTCAGCGGTGCCGCGCAGAATCCCGGCTCCTGGTGGAACGACTGGCAGCAGTGGGTGACCAGCTTCGATGCCACCCAGGTCGCCGCACGCGACCCCATGACGGGCAAGCTGGGCGTCCTGGAGGATGCGCCGGGCGCCTACGCCAAGCTGCGCCTGGACGTGAAGAAGGCCTGAGCCGGAAGTTGAAGTAACGTCAGCGTTGCATGAGAAGGGGGCCGCAAGGCCCCTTTCTCATGGCTACCAGGGCAATACCCGTCGTCCGCATGGGCGTGGCTGGCGGCATGCCATTACGTGAAGCTCGGTACCGTTGCCGAACCGGACCTATTCGTGCAGTCAATGGCACTATAATTACGCACGACCAAATTTTGCCTCTTCGCGACGTATGGCCTTCGAGATTACCTGGACAGAGCATGAAGCTCACAAGCGTTTTTCTGAACAAGTGTCTGGGGAGGAGTATGTCCGCTCCGTCCAGGACGTCCGAAGCGACGATCGTTTCCCGGGCCTGAAGTTAATCATTAACGATTTTACCGGGGCCACCGTCATCAGCATTGAAAGGCTGGCCATGCTGTACGCCGGCTCACTGACCGCTGCTGTAAGGGATAAGAACCCTGTCGTGCGCGTTGCATTCGTATTGCCCCAAGGCGACGTGGGCGCAGACCTGCGGGAGATCTTGGGGCCGATAGTGGTGCCACTCTATCGGTTTGCAGTTTTCGACACGCCCGAAGAAGCCAGGAATTGGGACTAGGCTCCCCCGATCGCTCAAGATGCATGGCCTGCGAGCAGGCCGGTTCGCCGCGCCCCGTCCACGTGCAGGATATCGTCCCTGACCGTTCCTGGGGCCTCGCCAACGGCTTGTCGAGCTTGTCGGAATCGCTTGCCGCGGGGAACGGCGGGTCACGGACATGAGCGGGGACTGTCCTTCCGGCCCGGAGTGAGCCGGTAGACGCTACCTGAATAGCCGTCTCCAGCCCGCAAGCGCACCCATCATCACCTCTTCTCAAAAGGTGCGGAATATCGGGGGTAAAAAAAGCCATGACTTAAGCGGACTGTTTGCGCTGATTGTTAAGCGCCAGATACCTCCGCACTGCCCGACCACTTACTCATAATTCCAAGTACCAGATGCCATTCTTGGAAGAACGCCGCTACACAATGGCGATCAAACTTCCTGGCAGAGTGCTCGATCAGATAGTAAGCGGCCTTATCGATCGGCCATGCCCTTTTATACGATCTAGGCGTAGTTAAAGCATCGAAGACATCCGCCACCGCAACAATTCTTGCTTCAAGTGGTATGCGCTCGCCGGACAAGCCTGCCGGATATCCGCTACCGTCAATACATTCATGGTGATTCAACGCGATGTTCCTTGACATTTCAAGAAATGGCGAGGAAAGACCGAGAAGCATATCGCGCCCAGATGTCGTATGGGTCTTCATGAGTTCGAACTCATCTTGCGTAAGCCCGCCAGCCTTGTTAATAATCTTATCCGGGATGGCGATTTTCCCGATGTCATGCGCCTGGGCGGCTTTCCACAAGAATTCCAGCTTTTTCTCATTCCAGCCCAGATTTCGGGCAATGTGTAAAGCGTAACTTCCGACGCGCTCGACATGATGCCCCACCTCAATATCGCGCAGTCGGGTGGCTGCGATAAGGGCATCAATAATGGCGGTCTTGGAGACCGGCACACCCTCGGAAATTCCGCTAACAGATTTCGAGATGTTGTTCATTGGGATTGCCCTTCAATGTCAGATGAAAATTGTCAGGGAACTGCTTACTGCTCCAATAGAGCTAACAAATTCAGGCCGTAAATCGGCGGGTATCGCCGGCAAACAAACGATTCGCCCCGAACCCGACGTTGTTATGCGACGTAACGACCACGTCCGAAATATGTTTCCTCCGTGCCGAATATTTGGGCCGCTTCCGAATGGGTCGAGCGGCCAAGGCATTCAAAATCACGTCCTTGCTTTCCATTTTGCTCAGTAGTTGCTACCATGTCACTCGGGTACCAGTACCATGCCGGCGAGGTATAAGTACCATGTCTGATAGGTAGTTCTACCACGGTGACCAAGCAAGAGCGGTCACGGGTTCCACTAAGCAGGCCGAAGTCTGGCACATGCGCGAACCGGGAGCGGGTTGCGGGCGCCGCCAAGAACCGCCTGCGGAGATCATTTTCGGCACGCGCGTGCACAGCCAGAATGGCCGGAGGTAAGCAAAATTGGCTGGCAAGTCGATGGCGTGAGCATGCCGTTGGGGAATATGTAAAGGCGTTGAGTCGCGCAGGTTCTCCTGACGGTCGCTGACTCTGCGCGGTAGGCGTTGTAATGGATTTACATGTCTGAGTCGCCAACGGCGACTACGGTGAAGCGGATTAAACTGGCGAGGGGAATGAGATGGCTCAGATTGTGGGAAGAGGAACCCCGGTTCCATGGCGAACCGATGCGTGGAGCATTCGCGAGGCCAGGAAGAATAACAATGCTTGGATAGTGGTTTCACCAAGTGGGCTAAAGGAGTTTTTGAACCCGGAGAATCACGACTGCCCCACCCGACTTATTTGTGGCCCCAAAGGTTGTGGAAAATCTGCTTTGGTGCTCGCAAAGCGAGTTCTATTGGAAAGGGAGGTGGATAGCCATAAAGCACTGTGTATACCGGAGGCGTTTCCGAAGGTATTTACCGCTATTGGGCCAACCGATTCCATAAAATTTCGCAGCTGGGATAAGGTGTCCGAGTACTCCTCCATTACAACATGGGTCTATTTGTGGAAGTTAATATTCGGGTCATACGCCATCGCTGCGTTGGAGAAAGAGCGACGTAATGCCTTGCAGGTAGGGCTGCGCGAGAGTAGTGAAATAGCAAGTGCTAGTGAAGATACTCTCTTGCCGAAGAAGCTAGGCGTATTGCTGTTTGGCGGAGACTATTGCGCGGAAAGAGACATCGGAACCAGAGCCGCCAACGATGAACTGGTAATAATTCTTGAGCACCTTGTGGAAAGGCATGGAGTGTCGCCAGACACAATTTACGATGCGTACTCGGAGCACGTATTACCTGTTTTTCGACGAATCGCAAAAGACGGTGAGCATAATCCGATTTACATATTCGTGGATGGCGTTGACGAGTTGCTCAAGACGCCGGTAGAAGACCGTGATTTTCTAACGATTGCCAAAAGTGGAGTCGGTCCATATCAAGCTAGTGCCTCGGATGATATGTCTCGCGATGATGCGGCTGTGCGCCATTTGGCTATGGATCTGTGGGCCTGTGCGCAAGTTAGCTTGATCGGGGCATCTTTAGAAATGGCGTCCGAAACGCGGGGTTGTGTAAAACTGGTCGGGACCCTTCGGTCGGAAGCGCGCGATAGAAAGCCTCTGCCAAAAGCGCAGGGCCAACTGGGACACCTCGTCAAGGAGGTGAGGTACACGAAGGAAACCTTGGCAACGATATTTGAAGAAAATATCAGGGTTTGTGAAAGGCAGAAAATGGTGGAGCCGGCGGCGGCGGAAATGTTGCAAAGGTTCCTCGGGGCAGCCACCTATATTCATAGCGCGACCAATAAGCAGGAAAACGCGTTCGCCGGAATACTCAGGCATACGTTTGAGCAGCCTAGAGAGCTCATGTTAATAGGGCAGGCGTTGTACGAGTTATCGCCGCAGGAACGAAAGACTCCACTAGCAGTTCGCACAGTGATTAATGAGATAAGCAACGACCCTATTTTGGTCGACTACTTGAAATATATGGGAGAAGCGTGGGACGAGGATTTGGCGGCGGCCACCTTCCCCAAGATAGGCGTCAATATCCTGACACGACAGGATGTCGAAAGCATTAATCAGGAAGTGGAGTCGGATACGGTGGGGCGCATTCGCCAGCCTTTCTGTTATCTGTACTCTTTGGGCTTGATTGGAATTCCCGTTGCTGACGCAACGGTGGGAAAAATGCATCAGGAATTCCTGCTTCCTACGCGATATCCAAATAGGGAGTATAACGCCCACCAAACTCAACATAGTTTGCCGATAGCAGACTATTATTTCATACATCCGGCGCTAGCAGAACGTATCCGCAAGGAACGCCATCGTACGGGATACATGTTCACAACCCATGGAGCGGAAATAGTTGGTGATGGCAAACCCTGGGATGAACATACCGAGTTGAAGCGAATTTCGCTTCGGCGATACTGTCCAACTGACGGAGCCGTTGATGGCCTGGCAATATCGCTATCTATTGACGGCCACCAGCTCGGATATTGTGACGATCAGAAGAAAAAGAGGGGCACTTTTTCCTCGATTGACGATGCTTCTACGTTTATTCTGGTATGTGCGCTTCTTGCGTTGCAAAAAAAGCGGCTTGCACCAGGTGGCGATAAATCGGCCAGAGTTATATCCATGGAAGACTTTAATTGCGCCGCCCAGTTTGTTTCAAGTCAAGACGAGATTCGAAGAAGTTTGGGCAGGAGACTCGAAGGTTTTGTGAATAAATTGGCGGGTCAGGTTAGCAAATATTTGATCGGCACAAATAGGGATGGACATGATTCCAAGAAGTATCCTCCCGCATTGGTCGAAATCCGTGAGAGACTGCGGGCACACGACATTAATTCAATTTCAATCGGGATTAACGGCAAGAATGTGTTTCTGGACGGCGCGCCATATGATGAAATTAGAATTGCTGGCTTTGGGATTTGGGACTCATGAATCCTGCCCTTGCGCGTCGTTGGCTCTTTGGGTATGACCGGGCCATGGCGCGGGCTAAATTGCACCTTCGTTGCGCGTAGAAGGCGGCCGGGTCAATACGAAACGCTGGGTCTAGCACACGGCGCCGTGCAGTGCCGATCATTGCCACTTAATATGGGCATTTGCGGGTTCGTCAGGCGATCATCCCAACGTGGAGGTCTCAGAAATATTTTAACCTGGCCTCGGTCGAATCGGGCTTCAGTGGGGCAGTTTTCGGTAGGCTGCCAACAGTCGCCGGTGCATGTCGCAGCCCTTGAGGTCGCGGCCGGGCATCGCCAGATCGAAGAAGCGCTGCCGCCCTTCCAGGAGGTTCTCCGCCGTCGCCACCGTGGCGCCGCCGTAGAGCAGTTCCAGGGCGCTGCGGTGTTCGCCCGCGCCGCCCAGGCCGAGGAGCGCCTCGACGCAGCGATAGATGCGGCGCCGCCCGGCATCGAGCTGCTCGAAGTTGCGTATCCATTCGCAACCCTCGCGGATCGCGTCCTCGTCGCCGATGGCGAGGGCCAGCAGGGTCCGCAGTTCCCCCACGCGCAGGTCGCTCCAGAACGAATCGGCGTCGGCGGCCAGGCCGATGAGGCCCGCGACGGGCTTCTGGTCCTCCAGATCCAGCTCGTCCAGGGTGTCGAGCAGATCGCCGCATTCGTCGTCGTCCAGTTCCGGCAAGGAAAGGATGGCGTCCCGCACGGCGTTGCCGACGCTGTTGTTCTCCCACTCCAGGTCGTCCAGGGGATAGATCTCCGACATGCCCGGCACCAGGATGCGACAGGCGTACACGCCCAGGTGGGTGAAGTCGGCGACGTAGAGATCATGGCCCGAGCGGTGTACCCGGTCCACCAGCCAGCGGTAATCGTCCTCGGTGGTGTCGCTGAAATTCCAGTCATGGAACTCGAAATCCGGGGCCTTGCCGAGGAAGTTCCAGCTGACGATGCCGCTGGAGTCCACGAAATGGATCTCGATGTTGGGCGAGGCGGAAATTTCGTCCAGATCGAAGCCGGGCTCGGGGAAACCCTCCAGGGCGTCCAGGCCGCGTCCCTGGAGCAGTTCGGTGAGCGCCCGCTCAAGCGCGATCTCGAAGCGCGGATGGGCGCCGAAGCTCGCGAAACAGCCCTGGTCCCGGGGATGGAGCAGGGTGACGTTCATCACGGGGTACTCGCCGCCCAGGGAGGCGTCCTTCACCAGGATGCCGAAACCCGCCTCCCGCAGGGCCCGGATGCCCGCCTCGATCCTGGGGTAGCGGGCGATCACCTCTTCCGGCACGTCCGGCAGGCATAGCCCCTCGCTGATGATGCGAAACTTGATGTGGCGCTCGAAGATTTCGGACAGCGCCTGGGTGCGGGCCTCCGCCATCGTGTTGCCGGCGGACATGCCGTTGCTCACGTAGAGATTGCCGATGATGTTGACCGGAAACCAGACGCTCGCCCCATCCCGCTCCCGCACGTAAGGCAGGGCGCAGATGCCCCGCTCGGCGTTGCCGGAGTTGAGGTCCACCAGGGAGGCGGCGGCGATCGAGCCCTCGGGGTTGTAGAACTCGTGCAGTTCGGGGGTCAGCAGTTCTTTCGGCCACGAGCCGTCCTCGACCGGCTGAAACCAGCGTTCCCGGGGGTAATGGGTGAAATTGCGGTTTGCGATCTCTTCCCCCAGGTAGTAATGGGTCCAGAAGTAATTGCAGGAAAGGCGCTCGAAGAATTCTCCCAGGGCGCTCGCCAGGGCCGCGAGCCGGGAGGCACCCTTGCCGTTGGTGAACAACAGCGGGCAGTCCCGGTCCCGCACATGCACCGACCAGATGCCCGCCACCGGGTTCAGCCAGGAACGCTCCTCGACGTGGAAGCCCAGTGCTTCGAGCCGCCCCTGCATGGTGGTGATCGTCGTTTCGAGGGAGGCATCTTTGCCCTTGATGAAGCTTTGCATGGGGAGGTCCGCGCTGGTACAGGAAAAACCGGTGGCCGTGCATCCGGTGACTGGCTCGCAGCATAAAGAGGGCGTGCCGGGATGTCCATGCCTGGATATCATCCTACCGAGCTACCCACCTTGCTTTCAGTCAAAGCGCCATGGCACCGCGAAACTGTATAAACTCCGCCTGATGCAAAAACCAGTCCGTTCAATATTGTACGTGCGCCTGCCGGTATGGAAAATCTGGCCGGGCGGAGTCGTCTATCTGGCCGACTTCATCCATAAGCAGCGGCCGGATGTTCGCCAGGAAATTCTCGATCTGGCCTTGATCGAGGCGGGAGAGCGCGAGGCCCGGTTGCGCGAACGCCTGCTGGAGCTGCGGCCGGATGTGGTCGCCTTCTCCTGGCGCAACATGCAGACGTTCGGGCCGCATCCGGAAAACGATGCGCTGGAGGTGGTCATGAACTTTGACCACTCCAGGAGCCTCTGGCGGCGCGCCAAGGCCGCCTGGGACGCCGTCGGCATCATCTGGGACTACGCCGCCGCACGCCTGAAGAATTTCGCCTACCTGGGACTGGCCCGCCGCCTGTTGCCCGAATCGCGCCTGGTGGTGGGCGGCACGGCGGTATCCATCTTCGGAAAGTACATCGCCAGGAAGTGCCCCCCCAACACCGTGGTCGTGGTGGGCGAGGGCGAGGAGGCGATGCTGTCCATCGCCGACGGCTTCGCCGAACCCGCCGGCCACCACTGGTTCAAGGAGCCTTCCGGAAACCTGGTGCACCGCCAGGCCGAAGAGAGCTTTGATCTGACGCGCCTGACGGCCGTGGATTTTCCCTACATCGAGTCCATCTTTCCCGGTTTCCGGGAATATCTGGACGGCACCATCGGCGTGCATACCAAACGGGGTTGCCCGTTCCAGTGCCACTTCTGTCTCTACAACAAGATCGAGGGCGACCGGCAGCGCTATCGCAATCCGAAGGAAGTCGCCAAGGAAGTGGAGATGCTGGCCACGGTCTACGGGGTCAGGCACATCTGGTTCACCGATGCCCAGTTCTGCTCGACCAAGCGCAGCGCAGCGCACGTCGAGGCCGTCCTGGACGAGATGATCGCGCGCCAGGTTCAGGTGCGCTGGACCGGCTATCTGCGCCTCAATCACCTGACCGCCGACATCGCCGCCAAGATGCTGAAGACCGGCATCGAAAGCATAGACCTTTCCTTCACCGGCACCCAGGAGGTGATAGACAGCCTGACCCTGGGTTACGACCTGGAACAGCAGATGTCGGCCTTCCGCCTGTTCAAGGACGCCGGTTTCACCGATCAGAAGGTCAAGCTTTACATGCCCCTGAACGCGCCGGGGGAGACGCCCCTGACGCTCAAGGCGACCATCGCCCGCATACGGGAGCTGTACGGCATGTTCGGGCGCGAGAACGTCCTGCCTTTCATTTTCTTCATCGGGGTGCAGCCGGATACCCCGATCGAACGCAAGTTGATCGCCAGCGGCTACCTGCCGGCGGATTACGACCCGCTCAGCCTCAATCCCTTCCTGATCAAGAAGCTGCTCTACAACCCGGCGCCTCTGGGCCGGATCATCGGGCGCGCCTACCTGGAGGCTTTCGAGAGCCGTGGTGTCGCCGATGATTACGTCGGGCGGGCGACCATGGAGATATTGGAACGGGAGCTGGCGACCTGGGAGCCGGAAAGATCCGCCACGCTGCCGGGTCTCCTGGCGCCGTCGACTTCCGAGGAAGCGGCCGGGCAGTAGGCCGGCGAGGCTCTCCGGCCCCGCCGGGCCTTGCCCCGAAGCGGCGCGCGGCCGGTTTTTCAGCCCGAACGCGTCAGGGGCACGAACGCGACCGACAGGATGCTCCGGGTGTCTTCCTCGTCAGGGGTGGGGTGAGGGGCGCTCGAAGGTCAATTCCCCCTCACCCTAACCCTCTCCCCGCACGCGGGGCGAGGGGATTTCTCGGCACACTGAGTCATCTTGATAATCAGGTAGCCTTTTCAAACCCCTCTTGTCCTTTCGGTGGGTTCCGCCGCGGCGAAAAGCCGCTGTTTTCCCTGCTCCTCGGCGCCTCGGCATTCAGACTGCTGCATATTCTGGGATATCCTGGGAATCTGTTTCGTCAATTCCTGGTCCGACATGCGCCTCGTCCTCGACAGCAACGTGGTTCTCGCCCTGTGGGTGTTTTCCGATCCGGCCCTCTCCGCCCTGAGGCGCGCATGCGAGGCGGGGGAATTCGTGCTCCTGGGCAATGAAGCCTGCCGCGTGGAACTGGAGCGGGTACTGGCCTACCCGGAGTTCAAATTGGGTGCTGAAGCGGCGGCGGCCATCCTGGCGGCTTACCGCGCCCGGCTGGAAAGGGTGCCGGAGCAGCCCGGGCAGGCCTTCCCGCTTCCCAAATGCCGGGACCGGGATGACCAGAAGTTCCTGGAACTGGCCCGGGAGGGCGGGGCCGACTACCTCCTCACCCGCGACCGGGCCTTGCTGAAGCTCGCCCGGAAGAAGATCCTGCATGGACGCTTCGCCATCCTCACGCCGGAAAAATTCCTTCAGGCGTGGGAGGCAGAACGCTAGGAGCCTGTCGGACTTGAAGAATCGAAGCGAAAATTCGGCTGGGCGAGGACAGATTTTGGCGATTTTGCCGGGCAATAGTTGTTCTATTGCCCAGAAAAGCGGCGAAATATGGACCGGTCAGACGGATTTGCAGCCGATTTCCTTTAAGTCCGACAGTCTCCTAGACGATCACCAGCCGATCCACGCGGCGCGCCAGATCCCTGGCCAGGCGTTTCACGCTGGGTCGGCCGCATACCTGGAAAACCTCCCGGCCGGCGACCAGTATTTCCGCTTTTCCGTGGGCGATGAAGTCGCCCAGGACCTCCAGCGGCTCGCCGGGAATCACCTCGAACAGGGCTTCCGGCAGTTCCCGCGTGGCGGCCTCGAACTGGCGCCGGGCTTCCTCGGCCTGGGCTTCCAGTTGGCCAAGCACATAGTCCAGGAAACCCTGCCGGGCGCCCTTGGCCGACTGCCAGTCGTTGCCGATGAAGTCCGCCCAGCCGGTGTCGAGCACGAAGATGCCGGCCAGGGGCCGGTTTTCCCCACGAGCCAGGCGGATCGCGTGGGCGAGGGCGCCCACGCTGGCGTCTGAGCCATCCACCGCGACAGCCACGGTGCCGGTCGCGCTCATTTCATGGTCAGCAGGATGATGACGGCGACGATCAGGATGGAAAAAACGATGGCGCCCAAGTCTTCCTGGCGGTCATCCCGGAAAAGGGTCATCTTGCCCTTGGCGGCGCTGGCAACGGTTTCGCTGCCGATTTTCTGTTCAGCCATGGTCTTCTCCCGGTTCAGATTTCAACAAGATGGTCGCGGATCAGGAGCACCACGACCAGCGCCAGTATGTACTTGGTGGCACCGACGATCAGGCCGACCTTGAGCGGGGCGCCGCCCGCCTGGGCCAGTTCCTTGAAATCTATGTAACCGCCCATGCCCACCAGGCCGATGCCGAAGATCCATTGCATCCAGAGGCGGATCATCTTGATGGTCGCCGAAGCCGCCGGGCCGCCCTTGATGCCCACGTCGCCGAAGGCGCCCAGGCTGGTGAGCAGCACCATGCCCAAAAAGCCGATGACGAACACGGGGAATTTTTCCACCAGGAGCGAGCCGAGCGATTTCCGTTGGCCCTGCGGCTGCTCATGGCCGGCCCAGTACCAGAGGGTGACGGCGAAGACGGCGAAGGGGATGGAGATCACGCGCATGATGTTCCAGATCTCACCCACCGACACGGCGGTGCCCGGCGCCACGTTGGGGTTGAAGGCCAGGCAGGCGGCCAGCACCTGGCCGGAGTTCAGGATGCCGGTGCCGACCCAGGCCCCGTATTGCAGGTCGTTCAGCCCCAGGGCATGGCCGATGAAGGGGCTGATGAACATGGTCAGGATGCCAAAGCCCAGGATGGTCGCGATGGCATAGGCGACATGGGCCGGCTTGGCCTCGACCGCCGGCGCGGTGGCCACCGCCGCCGAAACGCCGCAGATCGAGCAGGCATTGGCCATCACGCCGGTCAGGGAGCGGTCCATCTTCATCACGCGCCCGAGCCAGAGCACCATGATGATGGAGAGGATCACGAAGCCGCCGATCAGGAAGATGGCCATGGCGCCCAGCTTGACGATGGCCTGCACCGTGTAGAGGGAGCCGAGCAGGATGATCCCGGTCTTGATGAACAGCCGGGAAAGCTTGAAACCGTCGGCGAATACCTCGGGCAGCCTGCCGCCGAACAGCACGTTGCGGTAGACCAGGCCCATGATGATACCGAGCAGGATGTAGTTCAGGTGAAACGCATCGGTCAGCGGTTTCTGCATGCCGAAGACCTTCGTGACCGCCATCCACGGTTCGATCCAGAGGCGGATGACCACCATGGTGCCGATCAACAGGATCAGGCCGGGCAGGGCCTTGGGCAGCTTGCTCAAGAATCCGGGTTCGCTAGCAGTGTTCATTTCCCCTCCTCCAAGGAATGTCACGAATAAGGCCGGCGAGCCCCGTGCTTACGAAATGAGGCCCTGCCCGGCCGACGCTGCGCGGTGGTCCGCGCTTATGACCGTGCGGCGCATGTTAGAGCGCCTTTTAGATATTTAGCAAGGTGCGGTGCACAAGGATGAGCAACGGCAGGCCATGGCCCTTGTCGGCTTAAAAGTCCCTGTTCCAGCTCAAGCCCAGACCCTTGTCCGGGCTGCCGTCGGAATAGCCCTTGACCAGGTAAGCCTGGAATCGGGCCGTGGGAGCCGCGGCCAGGGTGAGATAGAGCATCAGTTCGCGCACCGGCGGACTGCCCTCCAGCACCTGCTGGCGGTAGTTCCAGGCGGCGCCGAGCTGGGTGGTCGGGGACAGGTTCCGGCCCACGCCGAACAGGGCGGACCAGGCATTCGACAGCACGAGGCCCTCGGAGTTGCCCATGCGCCGCCAGCCGAGGTTGCCGAAGCTCGTCAGAATCTCGCCGCCGTGGGCGAACTGCACTTCCAGGGCGTAATCCCGGCTGCCGGTGCCCAGGCCCTTGGCCGGATCGCCGGTGGGGAACTTGGCCTTGCCCACCGTCTCGATCAGCCAGCCGCTGGCCTGGTCTTCAAGAACGAGGTAGCCGGCGCTCGCCTCGACGTCGCCCGGGCCGCTGGCCGCCTGTTTCACCATGCCGGCCCCGGCCGTCATCAGCATCTGGCTGGCGAGGGATCCGACCACCGCGGCCGGTCCCTGGGTCTGGATATAGGGCAGCGTCAGGCCCAGGCTCAGGCGCTCGGCGCGGTATCGGAGCACGACCGGGGTGTACCAGGTATCGGTGGCCTCGGCCTTGCCATATTTCCCGGTGCTGAATTCTGCACCCACGCTCAACTCGACGGCGTTGTCGCCGCCGGCGATGGCCGTCGCCGTGGCCAGCGTGCCCACCAGGAGCATTGTCGCCTTCAGGCGTGGGCGAGTCGGTCGCGTCTTCATCTGCCCATGCCTCGGCTGGGTGTCGAAATGCCCTGGCTGGGCCGGATGATGGGCAGCATGCGCTGGGGCAGGCCCAGCGCGGGCGCCATCGTACCGATGGCCGAAGGCGGTGAGCCGGCTGCGGCCGCGCCCCTGGCCGCACTGGCCTCGGTCCGTGCGCCATGCCAGCCGATGCCCTCGGGCATCAGCTCGATGTACTCTGCTTCGAGGCGGCGTCCCGCGCCCAGCCGTCCCGTCACCCGCAGGCGCTGCCCCTGGTCCGTCTGCCCCATGCTGCCGCCGGCAATGCCGGTGGCAGTGGAGTAGCGCACATCGAAACCGCTGATGCGCAACTGTCCGGCGCCGCGGTGTTCCAGCACCAAGCCTTCGAGCACGACCTTGTCCACCCGGCCGAAGAAGGGCAGCGTGGGGTCGGGCCGAACGCTTGCGGCTTGCAGGCGGCGGCCGTCCCAGGTGCCGCGTACCAGCACTTCGCCGCCGGTGGGCGGCGCGGTCGGCGGCAGGGACACCGCCACGCCGCCCACCTTGTCCTGGCCAGTCGTTCCGGCGCTGAAGCCCATGACGCTGACGTCCGTCATGGCACGATCCACTTCCACCCGCGAGGCGATGATCTGGTCCGCCGCGTCCCGGTAGCCGCTGACGTGGAGCGGGGTACCCACGGTGAGATCATCAATGCCGGCGGCACCCGCCAGGCGTGTCTCCCCGGTGATCCGGACCGTCTGGCCCATCACCTGCACGAGCCCGGTGCCCGCATCCAGATGGGTGATCGGCCCGGCCACGGCCTCCAGAATGGTGATGCGGCGCGCGTGCAGGGAAACATTCGACCCGGCCGCCTCGATGGCGACCACCTGGCCCAGGGCCAACTGATCTGGCGCTACGGTCAGGCCGTTCCGGTCCGTCGGCGTCGTTCTCTCGTAGTGCACTTCCAGGCCGTTCACGCAGACGCTGGCGAAGCCCGTGACGATGCCGACGATGCCGGTGCCACCCACGCCACCCTCGGCCCTTTGCCCGGTACCGCCGACTCCGCCGTGAGCGGGTTGTGGGCTGCCCGTGCCGCCCACACCGCCATTCTCCAGGGGCCTCGGGGCGCCCGTGCCACCGACGCCACCGTTTTCTATCGGTGCGCCGGTGCCGGCTATGCCGCCTTCCGGGGCGATGCAGGCGCCTGCCGCCCAGGACAGGCCGGGGATCAGCGTCGCAGCCGCGATGCACAGCCAGGTCCGCGCCGTGCCGGAGAAATGTTGGGCCAGCCGATTCATGTCTTTTCCCTCTTGTCCGTCGGCTCCGCGTAAAAATAGATGCCGCAGGTGAAGCGCTGGTGTGGCTCCGCGCTCTGCGCATCCCGGGCTTCCATGGCCTGGGCCGTACCGCTCAAGCCTTTCAGGAGCTCGCCGCCCATGCGCCGCGCCTGGACATGGAGATCGGCCACACTTTGCGGCGCGAGGGCGTCATAGAAGACGCAACGTTCCAGCCAGGGGGCTTTGATGCCGGCCAGGTTATCCGCCGCCGCCGCCAGATGGTCGTGCAGATTCAGGGCGAAGAAGGGCAGCTTCTCGTCCAGGCCGGCCCGGGGCACGAAGGCTTCCGTGTTGAGCACCACCCGGTCGGCTTCGTCCATGCTGACCACGCCCAGGCGCAGCCACTCGTCCAGTATCACCCGGGGCCGCAGATCCTTGCTCTGGCCGTACACCAGGCTCTCGAACGACGCTTCGCCATCGCCGGCGACCCGCGGCAAGGGGCGCGCGCGGCCTTCTGCATCGGCCTCCTGGCTCATCCAGGCGGCCACCAGCTGGGCACCGAAGGACATCTGGTCCGGCAGTGCCGGCTCGCCTTCGGCCCCCGCCTCGCGCAAGCGGCGTATGTCCTTGCGGTGCACGGCGGTCAGCAGATTGACCCGGCAATCGGTAGGCGGCTTGCCGTCCAGGCTGTAATCCTCCCGTGCCACCTCGACGAACAGGCCCTTGAGCAACTCGGCAACGAGAGGAAAGGTAATGCCGCTCGCCAGCATCAGGCGCACCACCGGCCGCAAGACCCGGCGCAGGGCGCGGATCAGGACGGGGGACGGATGGGTCGCATTCGCCGATCCGGCAGGCGGCAGGTCGGGGCCAAGAGAAGAGCTCATGGACAAGGATTATAGCGTATCCCGGTTGACGCGGGATATTTTCCCGCGCATACTGCACTCATCGCGGGAAAATATCCCGCGGAACAGGCCCTCGTATAGGGTTATTCGCGATGTTCTGCGATGGCCATGCCGGCCTCGGGACTCGCGGCCAGGATCGGAGGTACCGGTCAATTGAGATGAAAGGAATATCATGATGCGCAGAATCATCGTTGCTTCGGGCCTGATGCTGGCCCTGTCCTCCGTGGCCCTGGCCGCCGGCATGACCCGCCCTGTTGGCATGACGCCCGGCACGCCTCCCGCCGGTGTCACCCCCCCTTCCGGCATGACCCCCGGCACGCCCCCCGCCGGCATGACGCGCGGCACCCCCCCGGCCGGAGTGACGCCGCCCGCGGGCATGACCCCGGGAACTCCTCCCGCCGGCATGACGCCCGGCACGCCTCCGGCCGGCATCACCCCCCCCGCCGGGATGACCCCGGGTGCGGGAATGCACCGCTGATGGGCCTGAGGGTCAAGGAGTCTCTCCCTTGACCCTCCCAAGGCACTTGCCATTCCCGAGATCAGCTCGTCATCAACGAAACGGAAGGACTTTCATGCCTCGCCTCAAACTGGCGTTCGCGCTGTTGCTACTGCTCAATGGCTTCATTCCCATGCAGGCCCAGGCCATGGGCTTGCTGGTTGGGATATTGGGTGCGCCCGGCACGGGCATGATCCGAGGCCCTTGGTCAATGGGCGGCACTTCCGGCGGAGAAAGCCCGCCCGCCACACCCCGTCCGGCCGTAGGCACCGCGTCCGAAGCGGCCTCCGCAAAAGCCGCCACGCTACCTGTCGCGGAGTCGGCCTCGGCCTCCGGGCCCTGCCGGTTTCCCGTGTGCCCGGGTAATCAACGCTAGGCCTTACAAACTGTTACTTTCCGGCAAGGGGCGACCTGGACGACAATCGCCGCAGCCTTGTATTTCCGCCGTTTCTCCGTATTGGATTGAGCCTGGTGCGCCCCTTGTGAGAAGCTCAGAAAAGCCCCTGGTAGACCTGCCCAGCTCCGCGGCCCTGGATCGTATCGCCGTCAGCGAAAGCGGCTTCGTCTTCGATCCGACCACGGGCGACAGCTACACGGTGAACGCCACGGGGCTGGTCCTGCTCAAGTTGTTTCGCCAGACCCGGGATCTGGAAGCCCTGGTGGCCGCGGTGCTTGCCGAACACGAGGTGGGCGCCGAGCGGGCCGAGCGGGACATTCTCGAATTTGCCGGCGCCTTGCGCCAGCACTTGCGGACATGAGCGGCCTGCGCACGGTCGCGGTGACCGGCATGAACGGCCGGGCCGACAACCCCGCGCCCGGCATGGCCGTGGTGCGCTGCCTGCGGGAGAGCGGCTTGCCGCTGCGTATCATCGGCCTCGGTTACGATGCGCTCGACCCCGGACTGTACTCGTCCGGCTGCGACGCCGGCTACCTGCTGCCCTATCCCAACGCCGGAAAAGAGACCGTCCTGGAGCGGCTTGCGGAAATTCACGCCGCGGAACATCTCGACGCCATCATCCCCTGCCTCGACGCGGAATTGCCGGTGTTCGTCGAGCTGGAATCCCGGCTGTTCGGCCTCGGCGTCCGGAGTCTCCTGCCGACCCGGGAACAACTCCGGGCACGGGACAAGAGCCACCTCGCGGAATTGACGGAGCGCCTGGGCATCCGTTATCCGGAAACCCGGCCGATCAGCGACAGCGGCTTCTTTGCCGACTGTGCCAAGGATGGCTGGGAATACCCGCTGGTGGTGAAGGGCTCGGTCTACGATGCCCAAGTGGCGAAGAGGCCGGAGGAAGCGGTGCAGGCCTTTCGCCGCATCGCCGCCGTCTGGGGTTTGCCGATTCTGGTCCAGAGGATGGTGGAGGGCGACGAGTTCAATCTCGCCGGGCTGGGAGACGGCGCAGGCGGCCTGATCGGTGCGGTCATGATGAAGAAGCGCGCCGTGACCGACAAGGGCAAGGCCTGGGCCGGCGTCACCATCCACGACGAGCGTCTGCTGGCACTGGCGCGCTCGGTGATCGCCGCCCTGCGTTGGCGCGGCCCGCTGGAAATCGAGGCGATGTGCGGACGCGACGGCAATTACTACCTGATCGAAATCAACCCGCGTTTTCCGGCCTGGATCTATCTGTCGGCCGGTGTCGGCTGCAACCTGCCGGCCGCCCTCCTGGCCATGATCATGGGTGACGCGCTGCCGGCCCTGCCGCTGCCGGAGGCGGGAATATTGTTCATCAGAAGCGCCTGCGAGCTCATCGTGCCGCTGGCCTCCTTCGAATCGGTCATGCTGGCCGGACATACCCCGGAGGCCGGTGTGCCATGAGCGACAGGAAAGCCTGGGTCAAGCCCACCATCACCCCTCACCGCACGGGGCTCTCCAACAAGTTTGGCTCCAACCATCGGCAACAATGGGCGGCGGACATCGAGGGCGTGCCGGTGGCGGAGCTCCTGGCACGCCACGGCTCGCCCCTCTTCGTCATTTCGGAACGGGTGCTGCGGGACAATGCGCGACGCCTGCGCCGGGCCTTTTCCACCCGTTACCCGCGGGTGCGCTTCGCCTGGTCCTACAAGACCAACTACCTGGGCGCCGTCTGCGCGGTGATGCACCAGGAGGGCGCCTGGGCCGAGGTGGTGTCGGAGTTCGAGTACCGGAAGGCACGTGCCCTGGGCGTGCCGGGGGAGCGCATCGTCTTCAACGGGCCGTGCAAGAGCCGTGGGGCACTGGAAACCGCCGTGGCCGAAGGCGCGCTGGTGCAGATTGACCACCTGGACGAACTGTACGCACTGGAAGACGTGGCACGCACCACCGGCCGTTCGATCCCGGTCGCCCTGCGGCTCAACTTCGATACCGGCTACACGGAGACCTGGAGCCGTTTCGGCTTCAACCTGGAGAGCGGCCAGGCGCTGGATGCCGTCCGGCGCATCGCGGCCAACGCCCGTTTGCGGCTGGTTGGACTGCATTCCCACCTGGGCACCTTCATCCTGGATACCCGAGCCTATGTGGCCCAGATCAATACCCTGTACGGTTTCATGGAGGCGATCGAGGCCGAGACGGGCTGCCTGATCGAATACCTGGACATCGGCGGCGGCTTCGCCTCGCAAAATGCCCTTCAGGGCATCTACCTGCCGCCCGAGCAGGCGGCGCCCTCCCCGGAGCAGTACGCCGACGCCATCTGCACGGCCTTGCTGGCCGCCGGGCAGACGCGTCTCCGTGCTGGAAAGCCGCTGCCGGTGTTGGTGCTGGAAACCGGGAGGGCGGTGGTGGATAGCGCCGAGATGCTCGTCACCCGTGTCGTGGCCAACAAGCGCCTGCCCGATGGCCGGCGCGGCGTGGTGCTCGATGGCGGCATCAATCTGCTGTTCACCGCCCTCTGGTACAACCACGCCGTCATGCCCACGCGCCCCCTGGAAGGCCTGGCCGAGGAGACGGTGCTCTATGGGCCTCTGTGCATGAACATTGACGTCATGCGTCAGTCGGTCATGCTGCCCCAGTTGGACGTGGGCGACAGCCTGGTGTTCAGCCATGTGGGCGCCTACAACAACACCCAGTGGATGCAGTTCATCACCCTGCGCCCGGCGGTAGTGATGATCTCCGAATCGGGGGCGGTGGACGTGGTGCGGGAAGCCGAGACCCTGGAAACCGTGACCTCTCCGGAAAACCTGCCGGAGCGACTGATGGAGTTGTTTCCAGGGGGGCTGCCGGATTGAGCAAGGACGCCCTCCGGGGAATTCTCGGCGGCTACGCCAACGTGGTGTTCGCGGGGCATCCCGCGGTGGGGGCGCTGATCTGCGCGGCGACCTTCGCCCATCCCTCGGCGGGCGTGGCCGGCCTGCTCGCCGCCGCCATCGGCTGGAGTACGGCGCGCTGGAGCGGGCTGTCGCCGCTCCTCTACCGGCTGTGCGCCTGTAACGCCCTGCTGACCGGCCTCGCCCTGGGGGCGGTCTTTCCCCTGTCTTTGGCCCTGCTGTCCCTGGTGGTGACCGCGGCGGTCATGGCGGCCTGGCTCACGGCCGTGCTGACCGACTTGCTGTGGCGCATCGGCCGGCTGCCGGCGCTCAGTCTCGCCTTCGTCCTGGTCACCCTGGCCGTCAGTTTCGCCGCCCATGCCAATCTGGGCGTCGGGGGGATCGAGGCGGCGGGCGCCGATTTCCTCGGGCAACCTTGGGACGGCTTCCTCACGGCCCTGGGCTCGGCCTTCTTTTCCCCCTATCCCGCGGTGGGCCTGGCAGTGCTGGCCGGCATCCTTGTTTCCTCGCGCTACCTGGCCATCCTTGCCGTCACCGGCTATGTTTTCGGCCATCTGCTGTTCGTCTTCTGGGCGGGTGACGGGGCGGAAATGATGGGGCGTTGGGGCGGCTTCAATTTCATCCTCACCGCCATGGCCCTGGGCGGCATTTTCGCCGTGCCGGGGGTGGCCTCGTTTCTTGCGGCCATGGCGGGCGTCGCGGTCGCCGCCCTGGTCGCCACGGCGGGTTTCAGGGTATTCCTCGACTTCGGCCTGCCCAGCCTGGCCCTGCCCTTCGTCTCGGCGACCCTGCTGGTGCTGGCCGCCCTGCGCCTGCGGGTCGCCGATGGCAGTCCCGTCCTGGTTCTGGAACGGCCCGATGCTCCGGAGAAGCTGCTGGAGAAGGCGCGCCTGGCCCGGGCACGGGGTACGGATGGCCGGGCGGTGGCCGTGGCCCTGCCCTTCTTCGGCGAGTGGCAGGTATCGCAGGGTTTCGAGGGCAGTCATACCCACCAGCAGGCCTGGCGGCATGCCCTGGATTTCGAGCTGCGCGCCGACGGGCGGGCGTTCCGCGATGCCGGAAAGGATCTGGGCGACTACTACTGTTTCGGCCTGCCCGTCCTGGCGCCGGTGGCCGGTCGGGTGGCCGCCTGCCGCGATGACCTGCCGGACAATCCCCCGGGGGAGACCGAGTTGCGCCACAACTGGGGCAATTACCTCCTGATTCACCTGTATGGAACCCGCTACGTCCTGCTGGCCCACCTGCGCCAGCACAGCCTCAAGGTCCGGGCGGGAGAGAGCGTCGGCCTGGGCCAACCCGTGGCGGCTTGCGGCAGTTCCGGGCGCTCGCCCGTGCCCCACCTGCACCTGCATGTCCAGGAGGGGGAGGCGCTGGGGAGTCCGACCGTGCCGTTCTTTCTCTCCTGTGTCATCGTTTCCGCCAGCGATGAACGGAAGTTCCGCCTTACCTCCGTTCCCTCCAGCGGCGACGGTGTCGCGGCGCCGGCTCGTGAAGGCAAGCTCGCCCGGGCCTTGCACCTGCCCACCGGGAAGAAGCTGGCCTACCGATTGCGCGCCGGGTCGGAGGGCGAATGGCGACAGCGTGAGCTGAGCTGCGACACCTCCCTCCTCGGCCTGCGCTATCTGTCCAGCGATCAGGGTGCCCGGGCCGTCTTCGAGGAGAATTCCACCCTGCTGGCGTTCTACGACCGGACCGGTGGCAAGGACGAGTTTTTCGATCTCTGGCTGCTGGCCGTCGGCGTCACGCCCTTCGGTGAGACGGTGCATGCCTGGGAGGATGCGCCGCCCGCCCGGCTTCTGCCCCTGTCGCCCCTGGAACGGTGCGCGGTCGCGCTCTTCCACCCCTTCGGCGCATCGCTCAAGAGTAGTTACCGGCGTACCTGGGACCAGAAGGCTGGCGTCTGGCGGCAGACGGGGACGCATGTACTGGGAGTGGCCGGCGGCGAGCTGTCGTTGCGGACCGAGATGGACGTGGACCCGGCCAGGGGCTGCGTGGCATTGACGGCCGACATGGGCAAGCGTCACTGGCGTGCGGAGTCGTCCGTGGCCGGCACGGATTCATGACAAGGAGAGGGTGATGCGATTATTCAGGGCGGGCCTCGGTCTGGGGATACTCTGCCTGGCGCTGGCGACAGTCGCCGCGATGGCGGAGGAAAGTGTGGATAAACCGACTCTGTTGAGCGGCGAGCACTGGACCTTCCGCCGCACCAACCTGCGGACGGGCGTCGAGATGGAGCGATTCCGCGAGGATCTGTTGAGTGGTGTGGGCGACAGCTCGAAGGTGCTGTGGACCATTCTTTTCTCCCTGGACAAGCAGCGGCAGGACAGCGTGACCCAGGAGTTCATTGATGCCTCGACCATGGCCTTTTACGACCCCAAGGCCGAAGGTCGGCATGTCCCGCTCCTGTTTCCGCTTGCTCCCGGCAAGACCTGGTCCTTCAAGTACGACTATCACCCGCAGGCCATTTTCGACCTCAGCATCGAACAGTCGGCGGAGGTCACGGGCTGGGAGAGCGTGACGGTGCCGGCCGGCACTTTCCGCACGCTAAAGGTCATGCATCGTGGCCGCTATCTGGCCACCTACGGGTTGTTTTACAACTGGCCCGGCTACATCCTTGAGACCTACTGGTACGCGCCGGAAGTCAAACGGGTCGTGAGGATGGAATACCAGGACAGCCAATACGGCGGGGCGATGTACGACCATTGGCTCGACGAGCTGGTGGACTATAAGCTTCTGTCCGGACGTTAATGGAGATGATGATGAGGAAATTCCTGCCCCTGTTGTTCGCTTTCGTCCTGTCCACGGCGCTCGCCGCCGACCCCTGGAGCGAGTCCTACCGGCTCGAATCGGCGGGAAAATACCTGGATGCGGCGGCCCAGATCGAGCCCTTGGCCAAGACCGGCGAGTTCGCCCAGTTGCGCCACGCCTGGCTGCTCTACCGCGCCGGACGGCTGGATGAGTCAGTTGCCGCTTATCGCCGCGCCCAGCAGATGAACCCCAATTCCCTCGACGCCATGCTCGGCCTGTCCCTGCCCCTGATGGCGCAATGGAAATGGAAGGAAGCGGCCGATGTGACCCGGACATTGCTGCGCTACGCGCCCTGGCACTATGCCGGATCGGTGCGCCTCCTGGTTATCCTGGAGGCCCAGAAGCAATGGCGGCCCATGGCCGACGAGGCGCAGCGTCTGGTCGAACGCTATCCGGCGGATGCCACCGCCTGGGTTTACCTCGCCCGCGCCGAGGCGGCCAGCGGCAACACGGATAACGCCCGGGACGCCTATCGCCACGTATTGCAGATCGTGCCGGACCACGCGGAGGCCAGCGGTTTCCTCAAACGCTGAAGCTCGATCCGAGGCGCTCGCTCGGGCGCGCCTTTTCGGGGCGGCCGTTACAGGTCGAGCCCCCGGGGCTTCCTGCCCTTGTTGGCGAACAGGCGGTCGTAAACTGAATTGGGCAAGAGGCGCATGAGCTTGGCGACGATGGCCATCTGCCACGGCAGCACGGCATAGCTTCTGCCCTTGGCGATGACCCGGGCGATGCGCCGCGCCGCTTCGCCGGCAGGCAGGATGAAGGGCATGGCGTAGTCGTTCACCGCCGTCATGGGCGTCTCGATGTAGCCGGGGCAGACGGTGGTCACCCGGATGCCCCGGCTGCGCAACTCCACCCGCAGGCTCTCCAGGTAGCTGATGGCGGCCGCCTTGGAGGCACTGTAGGCGCCGGCTCCCGGCAGGCCGCGGATGCCGGCCACCGAGGCGATGCCGGCCAGGGTGCCGCGCCCTTGCCGGGACATGGGGCCGATGAAGGGCTGGAAGGTGGCGAAGAGACCCAGGACGTTGGTCTGGAACACCTTGGCAAAGGCCGGGAAATCCTCTGCGTGTTCCGTGAGGGTGCCGACGCTGATGCCGGCATTGGCGATGACGATGTCGGGCACGCCGCCCTGCATGAAGTCCTCCGCGGCGGCTATCACCGCGGGGGCGTCCGTGACGTCCGCCACGTAGAGGAAATGCCGACCGGGCAGTCCGGCCGCCACCGCCTCCAGTTTGTCGAGCCGCCGGGCCAGGAGGCCCAGGGTCGCGCCGCCATGGGCGTAATGGGCGGCCAGGGCGGCGCCTATGCCGCTGCTGGCGCCGGTGATGAAGACGCGCAGCCCGGCCACGATTACCCCAGTCGTCGCATACGCGACTCACGAAGCTTCGCGCCCCCGCAGCCGGCGGGCACTGCATTGCCAGTCGTGGGGCGCGAAGGCGGGGGATGGGGGTGAACTGGCCCGAGCATTACTTCTCCTGGTTAGTGCCGATCTTCATCGGACTATATTTCAAGGCACTTCCGGAAAACCTGACGCTCTGTGGGTCGGGCTTTAGCCCGACAGTAGTGGCTACGGTGCGCTTGTCGGGCTGAAGCCCGACCCACAAAACCCGGCTATGATTCCCTGGCTGAAGATCGTCCCAATCAGCTTACTTCTTGCCTTGTCCCGGGCGGGACTTGGCGATCAGCTCATCCACCACGGCCAGGGAATTTTCGTGGTTGCCCGCCAGGGACGCGGAGGTGAGGTAGCGGCCGGCGACAGCCAGGCTCGGCACCCCTTCGATCTTGTAGTCCCGGGTGAGCTGCTGGGCGCGCATGGCACTGCTCTGCACGGTGAAGGAGTTGTACATTTCCTGGTACTTCTTGCGATCCACGCCGTGGGCGGCGACCCAGTCCAACTGGATCTTCTCGTCGTTCAGGCGCAGGTTTTCGTTATGCACGGCCGCGAATACCTGGGCATTGAGGCGCTCCGACTGGCCCAGGGCTTCCAGGGTCAGGTACATCTTCTGCAGCGGCACCCAGGAGGCGCCGAACGCGACCGGCACGCGCTTCACGGCCACATCCTTGGGCAGCTTCTTGCTCCAGTTCTCCAGCAGGGGTTCCAGATCCTTGCAATGGGGGCAGCCGTAGGAGAAGAACTCCATGACTTCGATCTTGCCCGCGCCGCTCGTGGGTTGGGCCGGATTGAGCACCTGGTAGTCCTTGCCGGCCACGGGGGCGGCGGCTTGCGCGCCGAAGGCCGCGAGTCCAGCCAGGGAGAGGACGAGGAAGCTGCGCCGGGTGAGTTTCTGTATCAGGGACATCATTTCTCCTTGTTGGGGGTATCGGGGACTACGGCCCCGGTGGTTCCGTGGAGTGCGGTTTTCCGGAAAAGTTCTCAGTTACCCTTGACCACCGTCGCCTGTATGCCCGCCTGGACCAGTTGGGAACGGGCGGACGCGGCTTCCTCGGGCTTGGCATAGGGGCCGAGCCGCACCCGGTACACCGTGCCCTTGTCAGGCAGGGTCGCGGGCTGGACACCGGCCTCCATTCCCAATAACGCAAGACGCGCCTTCAGGTTGTCCGCCTCGGCGGGATTCTGGAAGGCCCCGACTTGCAGGAACACCGGTTCGCCGACCGGCTTGGCGGCTTCGGCGGGTTTGGCGGCCTGGGTGGCCTGGGCGGGCTGCGCGGTTTCCGCCGGCTTGGCGGCCTCACCCGGTTTCGTCTCTTCGCCCGGCAGGATCTTGTAGAACTCGAAGCGTGGCTTGTCGTCCACCTTGTCCCCCGGCTTGCCGGGCAGGGTGATGGGTTGCTGGGCCGTGGCGCTTGCCGGGGCCTTGGCCGGGGGCGGCTTGATGTCGCCGTCACCCCCCTTGTCCTGGAAGGGCAGGGGCATGCGCGAGACGTACCAGGCAAAGCCGCCGGCCATCAGGGTGCCGATCACCAGGCCGATGACGATGCCGGTGAACAGGTTGCCGCCGCGCTTGGGCGGTGCGGCTTGGGGACGGGGTTTCATGTCACGGCTCATGGGGATTCTGCCTCAGGCTACATCGAATGCGGGGCGCTGACGCCCAGGAGGCGCAGGCCGGTCTGGATCACCTGCCGCACCGCCAGGGCCAGGGCCAGGCGCGCCAGGCGCAGATCCGGGTCTTCCACCAGAATGCGTTCGGCGTTGTAGTAGCTGTGGAAGTCCGCCGCCAGGTCCTTGAGATAGAAGGCGACGGTGTGGGGCGCGTAGTCCCGTGCCGCGCCCTCGATCACTTCGGGGAATTCGGCCAGTCGGGCGCACAGGGCCAGCTCCCGTTCGCCGGTGAGTACCGAAAGCTCGGCCGCCAGCAAGTCGTCTTCCTCGCCGTTCCACTGGGCGAGCACGGAGCAGAGGCGGGCGTGGGCGTACTGGATGTAATAGACCGGGTTCTCGTTGCTCTGGGATTTGGCCAGGTCCAGATCGAAGTCCAGGTGCTGGTCCGATTTCCGCAGCACGTAGAAGAAGCGGGCGGCGTCGTTGCCCACCTCGTGGCGCAGTTCGCGCAGGGTGACGAACTCCCCGGAGCGGGTGGACATGGAGGTCTTCTGGCCGCTGCGGTAGAGGACGGCGAATTGCACCAGGGCCACTTCCAGCTTGGCCGTATCCAGGCCCAGGGCCTGGATCGCGCCCTTGACCCGGGGGATGTAACCGTGGTGGTCGGCGCCCCAGATGTCAATCACGCGATCGAAGCCGCGCTCGAACTTGTTCAGGTGGTAGGCGATGTCGGAGGCGAAATAGGTGTAGAGGCCGTTCTCCCGCTGAACCACCCGGTCCTTCTCGTCGCCGAAGGAGGTGGAGCGGAACCACTTGGCGCCATCCTGGGTATAGATGTGGCCGTGCTTCTCCAGCTGCGCCACCGTGCGTTCCACCAGGCCCGTGTCGTACAGCGAGCGCTCGGAGAACCAGTGTTCGAAATGGACGCCGAACTCCGAGAGATCGTCCCGGCAGTCCGCCAACTGTTCCGACAGCACATGGGCGTGGATATAGGCGAAATCGTCGCCCAGCAGTTCCTTGGCGTTGGTGATGAGGCCGTCCAGGTGCGCTTCCTTGTCGGGTTCGAGGCCGGGCACGCCGGCCAGGACCACTTCCGCCTCGTGCAGGTAGCGCGGGCCGTGGGCGACCCGGATCTGGTGCGCCATCTCGGTCACGTAGGCGCCCTGGTAGGCGTTGGGCGGGAAGGGCACGGCCACCTCGTGAAGTTCCAGGTAGCGCAGCCAGGTGGACAGGGCCAGGATGTCCATCTGCCGGCCGGCGTCGTTCACGTAGTATTCCCGGTGCACGTCGAAGCCGGCGAAGGCCAGCACGCAGGACAGGCTGGCGCCGTAGGCGGCACCGCGGCCATGGCCCACGTGCAGGGGGCCCGTGGGGTTGGCGGAGACGAACTCCACCTGGATCTTCTTGCCCGCACCCAGGCGGCTGCGGCCGTAGTGTTCGCCCCGTTCCAGCACGGCGCCCAAAGGTTGCAGACGGGCGGCGTTGTTGAGGAAGAGGTTGATGAAGCCGGCACCCGCCACCTCCGCCTTGGCCACCCAGGGCGAGGGTGGCAGTTCGCTCACCAGGCGTTGCGCCACCTCCCGCGGGTTCATGCGCAGGGGCTTGGCCAGTTGCAGCGCCAGGTTGGTGGCGAAGTCGCCGTGGCTGGCCTGCTTGGGCCTTTCCAGGGTGATGGCAAGCTGCTGGCCGGGGGCCACTCCGGCCAGGGCACGGCGCAGGAGATCCAAAAGGTGTGTTTTCAGGTCGGCAATCATCGCAGCGGTACGGCGTGGGAAACAGCGCATTATAACCAAGGCCAGACCGGGACAGCGAACCACGTGGCGGGAGAGGCCCAATCGGGGCGAATAGGCCCGTGCGCCGGGGCCCGCATGGCCCTGGAATGAAGTACTTGAAAGGCAGGATCAAGAAATTGTCACAACTTGTTGTTGTGAGAGTAGAATTTTTCCACTGAAAAATAGCAGCGGAGACGACATGGAAAACCTGTCCGTGATTCACGGCGGCAACACGCCCGGCGGCGGACGCCAGACGCAGCGGGAAAACATGGTGCGTATGGTGCATGCGGCGAAGGAGGCAGGTTTCACGGCCGGCCGGGATGTGCTCCTGGGCGCCGTGGTCGGCACCGTCATCGGCTACAACATCGCGGCCCCGGCCATCTTTCACGGCGCCCGTTATCCGCTCCTGGTGGAGACCGCCTACGGGGTGGTCAAGTGTTCCATGGACGAACTGGCCCTCATCTGATTCCCTGGAATCCCGGCCTCGGGTGGGGCCGACTTCAGTCCGCCATGGCCGGCGGAAGCCGGCCCCGCAAGCAACTCGCGCCACACTCCGCGACATTACGGCAGGATTCAGTACAATGGGCGCGCTTTCCCCGCCTCACCGCTCTGACCCCCGATTCCTGATCCCTGATCCCTGATCCCCGTGCGCCTGTTTCGCCTCTTCAAGATCGTAAGCATAGGCATCCGTTTCGGCCTGGACCAGGTCATCCTGGAACACGAGCCCAGCGGCCGGCTCGCCTTCCTCTCGCCGCTTCTGCGCCGCGTGTTTTTCTGGCGCGACCTGTCCGAATCCCGGGGCGCACGCCTCAGGCAGGCGCTGGAGGCGCTGGGTCCCATATTCGTCAAGTTCGGCCAGGTGCTGTCCACCCGGCGCGACCTGCTGCCCCAGGACATCGCCGACGAACTGGCCAAGCTCCAGGACCAGGTGCCGCCGTTTGCCTCTTCCCTGGCCCTGGCGGCCCTGGAGACGGCCTACGGCAAGCCGGCGGACCAGGTGTTCCGTTCCTTCGATTCGACGCCGGTGGCCTCCGCCTCCGTGGCCCAGGTGCATTTCGCCGTATTGCCGGATGGCCGGGAAGTGGCGGTGAAGATCCTGCGCCCCGACATGCGCGGCGTACTGGAGAACGACCTGGCCCTTCTGGAAACCGCCGCCGTCCTGCTGGAGCGGGCCTGGTCGGACGGCAAGCGCCTGAAGCCGCGGGAGGTGGTCGGGGAGTTCGAGAAACACCTGTTCGATGAACTGGACCTGATGCGGGAAGCGGCCAACGCCTCCCAGTTGCGGCGCAATTTCCAGAATTCCCATCTGTTACAGGTTCCGGAAGTGCATTGGGACTGGTGCACCAGTTCCGTCATGGTCATGGAGCGCATGCACGGCATTCCCATCAGCCAGATGGAGCGCCTGAAGGCGGCCGAGGTGGATATTCCGCGCCTGGCCTGTGCCGGCGTGGAAATATTTTTCACCCAGGTGTTCCGGGACGGCTTCTTTCATGCCGACATGCATCCGGGCAACATCTTCGTCGCCACCCAGGGGGACAAGAAGGGGCAGTACATCGCCCTGGACTTCGGCATCATGGGCACCCTCACCGACGGGGACAAGAACTACCTGGCGCAGAACTTCCTTGCCTTCTTCCAGCGGGACTACAAGCGCGTCGCCGAGGCCCACATTGATGCCGGCTGGGCGCCCAAGGATACCCGGGTGGACGAGTTCGAGGCGGCCATCCGGGCCGTGTGCGAGCCGGTCTTCGATCGTCCGCTCAAGGAGATTTCCTTCGGCCGGGTGCTGCTGCGCCTGTTCCAGACCTCGCGCCGCTTCAACGTGGAAATCCAGCCGCAACTGGTCTTGCTGCAAAAGACCCTGCTCAACATCGAGGGCCTGGGGCGGCAACTGGACCCGGATCTGGATCTGTGGAAGACCGCCAAGCCTTTCCTCGAGCGCTGGATGGCCGAGCAGGTGGGCTGGCGCGGCCTGAAACGCAAGCTGGAAAAGGAGGCGCCCAGCTGGGCGGGTCTGCTGCCCGAGTTGCCGCGGCTCGTGCATCAATACCTCAACCAGCGCACCAGCCAGCCCCTGGTGGAGGAACTGGAGCGGCTGGTGCGCGCGCAGCGCCACCAGACCCGGCTCGTGGCCCTGGCCGTGGCGCTCCTGGCCGGGGTGCTCGCCCTCCAGCTTGCCCGGTGGCTTATCTAACCCATATCGCCGGTGCCGGCATATACTTCGCGCTGCTCATCGTCTTTCTGCTGGAAATCTGACATGCACGTACTGGTCACCGGCGGTGCCGGCTTCATTGGTTCCCACTCCGTGGATCGCCTGCTGGAAACGGGCGCCCGGGTGCGGGTGCTGGACAACTTTTCTTCCGGAAAGCCGGAAAACCTGGAGCCCCATCCTTTCCTGGAGGTCGTTGCCGGGGATATCCGTGACCGGGAGGCCGTGGCCCAGGCCATGTCGGGCATCAGCCACGTGCTGCACCTGGCGGCCCAGGTCTCGGTGGCGGCCTCCATGGAGGATCCCCTGGGCTCGGCCGAGGTCAATATCTCGGGCTTCCTCAATGTCCTGGATAGCGCGCGGCGCGAGGGTGTCCGGCGCTTCGTCTATGCCTCCAGCGCCGCGGTGTACGGCATGCCGGCCCGCCTGCACATCCACGAGGAAGATCCGGCACTGCCCATCTCGCCCTATGGCCTGGAAAAATCCGTGAATGACCAGTATGCCCACCTGTACCGGGAGATCTACGGTTTTTCCTGCCTGGGCCAGCGCTATTTCAATGTCTTCGGGCCGCGCCAGGATCCTTCCTCGCCCTACTCCGGGGTCATCAGCATCTTCGCCCGCAGCCTGCGGGAGGGGCGCCCGCTCACGGTGCATGGCGATGGCCTCCAGACGCGGGATTTCATCTATGTCGGCGACGTGGCGGCGGCCAACGTCCTGGCCCTGAATTCGGAGCAGGGCGGGGTGTGCAACGTGGCCACGGGCCAGGAAGTCACCCTGTTGCAGATGGTGGACGACCTGGCCGCCGTGGCCGGTGTGCAGGCGGATATTCGCTTCGGCCCCGGGCGCGCCGGGGACATACGGCATTCGTCCGCGGACAACCACCGCCTGACCCAGGACATCGGCCTGAAACGTTTCACTTCCCTGAGGGATGGTCTGGCACGCCTGTGGGCCTGCGGGGGCTGACGGTCTTTAATGCAGCGCAACAGAATTTCGCGCGCTACCCTAAAGAATCCGCCATCTCTTCCGTATTAACTTTCGTTAATACCGGTCCCGCCCTCTGTGTGCGGGCGATGCCTGAGATGGAAATGAACCCGCATATTCTCGTTGCCGACGACCAGCCCTACAACCTGTTGATCCTTCAGGATTTGCTGGGGGAGCATTACGAGGTCGAGGTCGCGGCGGACGGCGTGCAGGCGCTCAACTTCATACGGGGCGGCGGCCGGGTGGACCTGGTCCTGCTCGACATCATGATGCCGGGCCTGGACGGCTTCGAGGTGTGCCGCCTGCTCAAGGCCTCGCCGGGCACGCGGGACATCCCGATCATCTTCCTGACCAGCCTGGACAGTGCCGCCGACGAGGAAAAGGGTCTGTCCCTGGGGGCCGAGGACTTCATCCACAAGCCTTTCTCCCCGCCCGTGGTTCTCGCTCGGGTACGCAACCACCTCATGCTCGCCCGGGCCCGCAAGGATCTCCTGGAGAAGAACGAAAACCTGGAACGTCTGGTGGAGGAGCGCACGCGGGAGGTGGTGGCCCAGTCCCGGGAACTGGTGAACCGCAGCGAGCAGCTCTCCGCGGCCCAAGGCGTCACCATCAACGCCTTCTGCTCCCTGGCGGAGGCGCGGGACAACGAGACCGGCAACCACATCCGCCGCACCCAGCTTTACGTGCTGCGCCTGGCCGAGGCCTTGCGCGACCATCCGCGCTTCCAGGATGTCCTGGATGACGAGACCCTGCGCCTGCTCTATAAGTCGGCGCCGTTGCACGATATCGGCAAGGTGGGCATTCCGGATGCGATCCTGCTCAAGCCGGGCAAGCTGACCCCCGAGGAATGGGTGGTGATGCAGGGCCATTGCGTCCTGGGTCGGAACGCCATCGCCCGCGCCGCCGAGGGCCTGGATGGCAAGGAGTGGGCCTTCCTCCGGCACGCCATGGACATCGCCTTCTACCACCACGAGCGTTGGGACGGCAGCGGCTATCCCAACGGCCTGGCGGGGGACGACATTCCGGTTTCGGCCCGGCTCATGGCGGCGGCAGACGTCTACGATGCCCTCATCTCGCGCCGGGTGTACAAGCCGCCCTTTTCCCACCAGAAGGCCATGGACATCATATTCTCGGATCGGGGCAAGCACTTCGATCCGGACGTGGCCGACGCGGTGATGGAATTGAGCGACCAGTTCCGGGAGATCGCCAGCAGTTACTCGGACGAGCCCCACGTGCAGGCCGCGGCCTGAAGTTGGGCGAGATCCGCGCCGGGGAGTGGCCTCTTCCCGGCGTCGTTTTCCGGTTGATTCCAGTTGCTGCGCCATCGCCCGGGGCGGAGAATGGGCTGATAAGCTTTGGGGATGGCCATGACAGCCGATGACAGAAAACTGAGTACCGTCCTGCTGGCGGAACAGCTCGCCATGGTGTTCCGGCAGTTTTCGGCCGGGCAGGTGATCACTTGGGTCAATGTGCCCATCCTCCTCGCCATCCTTTGGGGACGGGTGGAAGCGGCCTGGCTCCTGGCCTGGGCGGCGGGCATGGCCCTGGTTTCCCTGGGCCGCTTCCTCGTCCTGACGGCCTATCGGCGTACTCCCCCGGAAAATGCGGCGGAGGTGGCGCGCTCGGCGCGCCTGTTCATCGCCGGGAGTGCGGCGGCGGGATTGATGTGGGGCCTGGCCGGCTTCGCCCTGTTTCCCGAGCACGACGCACCCGGGCAGATGTTCCTGGTGATCCAGCTCGCGGGCATGACCGCGGGCGGCATGACTTCCCTCGCCGCGCTGCCGGTCTCGTTCGCCGCGTTCAACCTGGGTGCGATGGGGCTTCTGGCCCTGCGCCTGTTCATGCTCGGGCAGGTCCATGCCTGGATCGGCCTGATGTGCCTCATTTTTTCCGCTGGTTTGCTGACCACGGGACGCAACATGGCGCGCTCCATCCGGGAGGCGCTGCAACTACGTTTTGAGAACCTCTCCCTGATCCAGGAAAAGGAGAGGGAAATCCAGGGCAAACAGCAGGCGGAACAGGCTTTGCGCGAATCGGAAGGCCTGTTCCGCGCCCTGGCGGAAAACACCTCTGCCGCCATCTTTACCGTGGTCGGGGCCAAGTTCTATTACATGAATCCGGCGGGCTCGCGCATGTCGGGCTACAGCGTGCCGGAACTCCTGGAGATGAATTTCACCGACCTGGTGGCGCCGGAATTTCGCGAACTGGTGGTACAGAGGAACCTGGCCAGGATCCACGGCGAGGAACTCCCTCCCCGGTATGAGATCGCCTTCCTCACCAAGGGAGGCGAGCGGCGCTGGGTGGATCTGAGCGTCAGCCTGGCCACGCTCAACGGTATTCCGGCCATCGTCAGCACGGCGATTGACATCACCGAACACCGGGCCGCCGAGCAGGCTCTGCGGGCCAGTGGCGCCCACCTGGAGGAGGAGGTCGTGCGCCGCACCGTCGCGTTGCGGGAGGCGGAGGCGAATGCCCGGCTGATCCTGGAATCCAGCGCCAGCGGCCTGTTCGGCATGGACCGGGAGGGCCGGGTGAGCTTCATCAACCCGGCGGCCTGCGCCATGCTCGGCTACAAGGCGGAGGAACTGGTGGGGAAACCCGTCCATCGGGTCATTCACCACAGCCGCGCGGATGGCGCGCCTTACGCGGAAGAATCCTGCCCCACCCTCGCTTCCCTGCGGGAAGGCCGGCTGGAGCAGGTGGACGACGAGGTGTACTGGCATGCGGACGGTCACCCCATTCCGGTGATCTATACCAGCCACCCCATATTGCAGGACGGCAGGATCGTCGGCGCCGTGGTGAGCTTCCTGGACAACACGGAACGGAAGCTGGCGGAGGCCGTGCGCGAACAGGCACGCCTGGCGGCGGAACACCTGGCCCAGGCCAAGAGCGAGTTCCTGTCGAACATGAGCCACGAAATCCGCACGCCTCTGAACGCCATTCTGGGCCTGGCCCAGGTGGGCGCACGGGAGACCGCGGGACAGAAGGTGGAGGGCACCTTCCTGCATATCCTGGATTCCGGGCAACTGCTCCTGGGTGTCATCAACGACGTCCTGGATTATTCCAAGATCGAGGCGGGCAAGCTGACGCTGGAAAAGGCGCCTGTGGTTCTGCCGGCACTCATAGAACGGGCGGGGCGCATGGTTTCCGAGCGCGCCGCCGCCAAGGGGCTGGTGTTCCAGGTGGAGCGCGATCCCGCGTTGCCCGGAGCCTGCATGGGCGACGAACTGCGCCTGTCCCAGGTGCTGATCAACCTGCTCATCAATGCCGTCAAGTTTACCGAGCGGGGCCGGGTGACCCTGGGCGCCGGTCAGCGGGAAGGAAAGATCGTCTTCAGCGTCACGGATACCGGCATAGGCATGACGCGGGAACAGATTACCCGCCTGTTCCAGCCCTTCGAGCAGGCCGATGGCTCGACCACCCGGCGCTTCGGCGGCACCGGTCTGGGGCTCTCGATTACCAAGCGGCTGGTGGATCTGATGGGGGGCGAGATTCGCGTCGAGAGCGAACCGGGACGGGGGAGCCGTTTCGAAGTCTGGCTGCCGCTGGCCGAAACGCTCGTTCCTGTCATCGCCGACGCGGCGGCGCCAGCCACGGGCCAGTCGCCGGAAGATCGCCGGCTGGCGGGCATTGCCATCCTTGCCGCCGAGGACAACGAGGTCAATCGCCTGGTGCTGGAAGAATTGCTGAACTTCGAGGGCGCCAACCTCTCCTGTGTGGAGAACGGTCGCCTTCTGGTCGAGCGGATAGAAAGGGATGGGCCGAGTGCCTGGGACATCGTTCTGACCGATGTGCAGATGCCGGAAATGGATGGCTACGAGGCCGCGCGCCGCATCGTGGCGGTGGCGCCCGGTCTGCCCATCATCGGCCTCACGGCCTATGCCCTGCCCGAAGAGAAGGCGCGCTGCCTGGCGGCGGGCATGAAGGATCACATTACCAAGCCGGTGGATATCCATGTGCTGGTGAAATCCATCCTGCGGCTGGTCGGTCAAAAGAACTTGGCGTCCGTGGCGGCGGAGACGCCCAAGGCGCCCCGGGCCGGACTCCTGGACTACGCGAGCCTGGAGGAGCGCTACAAGAACAAACAACGCTTTCTCGAAAACCTGTTGAAGATGGTCCGGGAGACGGAGGCGGCGACGCCCGCGAAGCTGCGGGAAGCGGCCAGGCGGCAAGACTGGGAGGCCATGCATTTCATCGCCCACAGCGTGAAGGGCATGGCCGGCAACATCATGGCCAAAGGGGTACACAAGCAGGCCATGGAGGCGGACATGGCGGCCCGCGAAGCCCGGTCCGAGGCGGTGTCCATGGCCATGGACCTGGCCGATACCCTGGAAATCCTGCTACAGGAACTGGCCTGTTACGGTCCGGCTCCCGCGATCCCCGCCCCGTCCTGAGGCCGGGGTCGGTTAGCGGAATCGGGCCGCCAGTCGAGGCAGTTCCAGGACCGACCCGACCCGGGCGTCCACCCAGGCGGGCACACGGGGAGGCTTGCCCACCAGCACCGTCTTCATGCCCAGGCGCCGCGCGGGGCGCAGGTTTACGGCGGTATCTTCCACCATGACGCAATGCGCCGGGTTCAGGCGGTATTTGCGCAGCAGGCGCAGGAAACCCGCCAGCCCCGGCTTGGGCGCGAGCCGGGCATGCTCGATGGCGAACACGGCATCGAATTGCCGCCGCACGCCCATGGCTGCCAGCACGTCTTCCGCGTAGTGCGCGGGGGCGTTGGAAAAGAGGATCTTCCTGCCCGGCAGGCGGCGCAGGGCGCTCTTCAACGCGCTCTCGAAAACCAGCATGCGGTGCAATTCCGGAAACTGGTGGGTATGCCAGAGGAAGTGGTGGGGGTCGGTGCCGTGGTGGCGCACCAGACCCTGGAGCGTGGCGCCGTAGCGCAGCCAGTACTCCTCCCGGATGGCGCTGGCCCTGTCCTCGTCCACCCCCAGTTCCGCCATGACGTAGGCCGTCATGCTGTGGTTGATGTGGGGAAAGATGTGGGGATTGGCGTCGTGCAGGGTGTTGTCGAGATCGAAGAGCCAGGTCAGGGACATCGGATCAAAACCTCAATGGGAATCGGCCCGGTCTACCGGGGGAGACGCCGATCCCGGCGCGTCACAGCTTTTTCGGATCGGCTCCGGTTTCCTTGTAGATGGCCTCGATAAGATCTTTTCCGACCCGGCCTTCCATTTCCCGATGCACCTTGATGAATGCCTTCTTCCATTCGACCATTTCGGCCAGCGTCGGCGTATAGATGCTGATTCGCCCGGACTTCCTGAGAGACTCCATCGCCGCGTCGTCCTCAGCCTTGGCCATGGTGTAGAAGTAGGACGACGTATCTTTCAGCGCTCCGTTGAGTGCCGCGCGGATGTCCTCCGGCAGGTTGTCCCAGAACTTCTTGTTGGCGATGACGACATAGCCATGATAGGTATGGTTCGTCAGCGTCATGTATTTCTGCACCTCGTAAAACTTTTGCGTCCAGACATGGGTGACGGGATTCTCCTGTCCGTCCACGACGCCGGTTTGCAGGGCCTGGTACAGTTCCCCGAAGGCCAGAACCTGGGGTATCGCGCTTACATCGCGCATCTGTGCCTCGGTGACCTTGGAGGATTGGATGCGGATCTTCTGGCCCTTCAGGTCGGTCGGGCGATGAATCGGCTTGTTCGAGGTGAATACACGGAAGCCGTTGTCCCAGAAAGTCAGCCCGGTAATGCCCCTGGCATCAAGTTTCTTCAGCAGCAGCTGGCCGATCGGGCCATGGGTCACCTTCTGGGCCATCTCCATGTTGTCGAACAGGTAGGGCAGATCCAGAACCTCGAATTCCTTGACCCCCAGCGGCCCGAACTTCCCCGGGGCCGGCGCAAGCATCTGCACGGCGCCGAGCTGGAGCGCCTCCATCTCCTCCTTGTCCTTGTAGAGCTGGCTGTTGGGATACAGCTCGACCTTGACGCGTCCTTTGGTCGCCTCCTCGGCGAGCTTCTTGAAGCGTTCGGCGGCCTTCCCCTTGGGCGCGTCGGCCGACGCGACGTGGCTGAACTTGATGATGATCGGTGCCTGCTGGGCGAAGGCCAGCGCACTTCCCGTCAGCAGGGCACAGGCGGCGAGCAACTGCTTGATGTTCATGGCGTCATTCCTGAGTCTTGGAAACGGATGGTCGAGACTTCCGAAAAACGATTTTCGTGTGCCCTGGCCCCGAGGCGGCTTGCCCTCAGCCTCGCGCCAGGCGGCGGGCCACGTCCAGGGAGAAGTAGCTCAGGATGCCGTCGGCGCCGGCGCGCTTGAAGCAGAGCAGCGCCTCCATGACGCAGGCCTCTTCATTCAGCCAGCCATTGGCGGCGGCGGCCTTGAGCATGGCGTATTCGCCGCTCACCTGGTAGGCGTAGGTCGCCACGCCGAACTCTTCCTTCACCCGGCGCACGATGTCCAGGTAGGGCATGCCGGGCTTCACCATCACCATGTCCGCGCCTTCTTCCAGGTCCAGGGCCACTTCCCGCAAGGCCTCGTCGGAGTTGGCAGGGTCCATCTGGTAGGTGTACTTGTTGCCCTTGCCCAGGTTGGCGCTGGAGCCCACCGCATCCCGGAACGGGCCGTAGAAACTGGACGCATACTTGGCCGAGTAGGCCAGGATGCGGGTGTAGATCTGTTTGTCGCCGTCCAGTTCGGCCCGTACCCGGGCGATGCGGCCGTCCATCATGTCGGACGGCGCCACCACGTCGGCACCGGCCTGGGCGTGGGTCAGGGCCTGCTTCGCCAGCACTTCCAGGGTCTCGTCGTTCAGCACGTAGCCCTTGGGATCGTCGGAGGCGATCAGGCCGTCCTGGCCGTGGCTGGTGTAGGGGTCGAGCGCCACGTCGGTGATGATGCCCAGCTCAGGCAGTTCCTTCTTCAGCGCCGCCACCACGCGGGGCACCAGGCCGTCGGGGTTGTAGGCCTCCTCGGCGCCCTCACTCTTCCGGTCCGCCTCGATCACGGGGAAGAGCGCCAGGGCCGGGATACCCAGCCGATGGGCCTCCTCGGCAAGCTTCAGGAGCACGTCCAGGCTCATGCGGGAAACGCCGGGCATGGAGGGGACCGGCTCGGTGATGCCGCTGCCCTCGCGCACGAAGACCGGGTAGATCAGGTCGTTTGCCGTGACCTGATGCTCGCGCATCAGGCGGCGGGAAAAGTCGTCTCGGCGCATGCGGCGCATGCGTGTGGCGGGAAAGCCGCCGGCGATGGTTTGTCGGGTCATGGCGTAATTTCCGGACAATGTAAACGTTTGTAATAAGCCTGCGCGGCCTGGAACTTTTGCGCAGTGCGGTAACTCAGAGTTCGCAGATGGTGCAGCCGTCTCCCGCTTTCCCTCCCTGAGCGGGGCCTTACCAAAGCTAAGGCATCGGGTCCCCGGCTTCTTCCCCCTTGGCCGGGGGCCCTTTCTTTTTGTCCATCGGCTCTTCATCCGGCGTGCAGATCTCCGGCTCGGCCACGTCGAGCCAGCCGGCGATGGCCGCCTCGGCCTCTTCCATGCCCGTCTTCTTCAGGCTGGAGAACAGTTGCGCCGTGACCTGCCCATGGAAATCCTCCAGCGCCTTGCGCACCGCCGTCAGCGTGGCCGCGGCCTCGGAGCGGGAGAGCTTGTCCGACTTGGTGAGCAGGATGTGGATGGGCCGCCCCGATGGCGCGAACCACTCGATCATCTGCTTGTCCAGATCCTTCAAGGGGTGCCGCGCGTCCATGATGAGCACCAGGCCCACCAGGCTCGGACGCCGCGTCAGGTAGTTCTCCAGCAGCGCCTGCCACTGGCGCCGGATCTTCTCGGGCACCTTGGCATAGCCGTAGCCCGGCAGGTCCACCAGGTATGCGCCGTTGGCGAGGCGGAAATAGTTGATCAGCTGGGTGCGCCCCGGCGTCTTGGACACGAAGGCGAGCCGGGTATGGTCCACCAGGGTGTTGAGCGCGCTCGACTTGCCGGCGTTGGAGCGTCCGGCGAAGGCCACCTCCGGCGTGCTTGGCGGCGGCAGTTCACTGAACTTTGCGACGGAAATGTCGAATACTGCGTGGCGGAACAGGGACATGGCGAGGGGCACCGAAGCTTTCCGCGAGAGCCGGTCCGGCGGACGGGCGCGAGAAGCCTGGAAGAAGTTCCATAAGTTGAGATAGAATATCAGGTTTATCGAATTTTAGGACTCAAAGGAGAGGACATGATCAAGCTGATCAACAGGTTTGCGCTGTTGTTGCTGGCTTTGGCTGCCGCGTCCGTGGCGCAGGCGGCGGAGAGGGCGGTTCCCAAGGCCGACATCGCCAAGGGGCAGGCCTCGGCCGCTGCTTGCATTGCCTGCCATGGCGCCGACGGCAACAGTCCTCCGCCCGTTGCGCCTGCGGCCATCTATCCCAAGCTGGCCGGTCAGTTTCCCCAGTACCTCGAAAAGCAGATCAAGAACTTCAAGATGGGCGCCGACGGCAAGCCGCCGGAGCGCGTGAACGCCATCATGAACGGCATGGCCATGGCCCTCGCGACCGACGACGACGTGCGTAACGTGGCCGCCTATTTTGCCAGCCAGAAGCAGGTCCCGGATGCGGCCAAGGATGCCAAGACCGTCGAGGCGGGCCAGAAGCTCTGGCGCGCCGGCGACCTGTCCAAGGGCCTGCCCGCCTGTGCCGGCTGCCATGGCCCGACCGGTGCCGGGCTGCCCGCCCAGTATCCGCGCCTGGCCGGCCAGTGGGCCGACTACATCGAGGCCCAGTTGAAGGCCTTCCGCAACGAAGAGCGCACCAACGATCTGGCCAAGGTCATGCGCATGATCGCGCTCAAGATGACCGACAAGGAAATCAAGGCAGTCGCCGATTACGCCGCCGGCCTGCGCTGATCCTCCTGTAGTCCAGGCTGTTGCAAGAGGGGTGGCTCGGGCCACCCCTTTTTTCTGTCCGCCGTTCCTGTCAAACCCTCACATGGGACTGGGGAACCTTGGGGCAGGCGGTGGGTCTTAGTGCCATTCGCTACAGCCAGACCGGAGTTCCAGCATGCTCATCAAGCGCCCGGACGACTTCGTCCCGTCTGAAATCACGTCCCGGGCGGTCTATGAAGGCCGCAGGGAGTTCCTTCGTTCGGCCGGTCTCGGAGCGGCGGCCGTCCTGGCGTCCAGCCTCCTGCCGGCGCGCCTCGCCCGCGCCGCCACCGCTCCCCGTTTTCCGGGGCTGGTCTCCAGCCCTTACAGCACGCGGGACGAGAAGCTCACGCCTTTCAAGAATGTCACGGGCTATAACAACTACTACGAGTTCGGTTACGAGAAGGAAGACCCGCCGGCCAACGCGCACCGTCTCAAGACCCATCCCTGGGCGCTGACGGTGGATGGTCTGGTGGCGAAGCCGCGGACCTTCTCCATCGAAGACCTTCTCCGGCTTGCGCCGATGGAAGAGCGCATCTACCGCATGCGCTGCGTGGAAGGCTGGTCCATGCTCATCCCCTGGGTAGGCTTCCCGATCTCCGCCCTGCTGAAGCAGGTGGAGCCCCTGGGCAGCGCCCGTTACGTGGCCTTCCAGACCCGCCTGGACAAGGAGACCATGACCGGCACCCGCCTGCCTTATCTGAACTGGCCCTACTCCGAGGGCCTGCGTCTGGACGAGGCACTGCATCCCCTGGCGATCCTGGCCCTGGGCCTCTACGGCGACATCCTGCCCAACCAGAACGGCGCGCCCGTGCGCCTGGTCGTGCCCTGGAAATACGGTTTCAAGGGCGCCAAGTCCCTGGTGCGCATCACCCTCACCGAGAAACAGCCGGCCACCGCCTGGAACCAGTCTCAGCCCGGCGAATACGGCTTCTACGCCAATGTGAACCCGACGGTGGATCATCCCCGATGGAGCCAGGCCAAGGAGCGCCGCCTGGGCGAATTCCAGCGCCGTCCGACCCTCATGTTCAACGGTTACGGGGATCAGGTGGCGCAACTCTATGCGGGGATGGACCTGCGCAAGAACTTCTGAGGAATGGGCGGCTCGGCTACAATCGGCCTTCTCCGACACCGGCCTGACGCTGTTCTGCATGGAACCTTCCCTACGCCTGCTGGCGGTGCTGCTGGCGGCCCTGACGGCCATCGGGCCGTTTTCCATTGACACCTACCTGCCGGCCTTTCCCGCCATCGGTGCCGGACTGGCCGCCTCGCCCCTGGAGGTCCAGCAGACCCTGACGGCCTACATGCTGCCGTTCACCCTCATGACCCTTTGGCACGGGCCGCTCTCCGATGCCCTGGGCCGCCGCCGGGTGATCCTGGTGGGCATGGTGGTGTTCGGGCTGGCCTCATTGTGGTGCATGGCCGCCACCAGCATCCAGATGCTGTGGCTGGGCAGGGCTTTGCAGGGCATGTCTTCCGGTGCCGGCATCGTGGTCGGCAGGGCGGTGATCCGCGACCTGCTGCACGGGGCCGACGCCCAGCGGCTCATGGCGCACGTGGCCGTGATGTTCGCCCTGGCGCCAGCCGTGGCGCCCGTCCTCGGCGGCTGGATCTACACCTGGTTCGGCTGGCGTGCCGTGTTCGGTTTCCTGGCGCTGCTGGCCCTGCTGCTCACGCTGCTGTGCTGGCGCTACCTGCCGGAGACGCTTCCCCTGGATCGGCGCCATGGCCTGCATCCGGCCCTGCTGGGGCGGTCCTACCTGCGGGTTTTCGGCTCCGGCGCCTTTTTGCTCCTGTCCCTGGCGGTGGGCTTCAACTTTGGCGGCTTCTTCGTCTATGTGCTGTCGGCGCCGGTGTTCCTGATCCGGCACCTGGGCCTCTCGGCCCACGAGTTCGCCTGGCTGTTCGTGCCGGCGGTGGCGGGCATGATGGGCGGCTCCTTCCTGTCGGGGCATCTGGCGGGCAAGCTTTCCACCGGGCGCACCCTGGGGCTGGGCTACGGCCTCATGGCCGTGGCGGCCGCGGCCAATCTGGCGGTGAGCCAGTGGCTGGCGCCGGGCCTGCCCCAATCCGTGCTGCCCATCGCCCTGTACAACCTGGGTATGGCCTTGACCATGCCCAGCCTCACTCTCCTGGCCCTGGACCTGTTCCCGGCCCAGCGGGGCATGGCCTCGTCCTGCCAGAGTTTCCTCCAGAGTGCGCTGACCTCCGTGTCTTCCGGCATCATCGTGCCCCTGCTGTGGGGTTCACCCTTCATCCTGGCACTGGGCATGGCTGCCTATCTGGCCCTCGGGCTGGTGGCCGCGGCCTTGTATCGGCGCGTCCGGAACTGAGACCTCTTGGCTGCCGGGGAATCAATCGGGCTTGCCGGGGTCGGCCAACAGCGGGGCGGGTTTGCGCCGGCGGCGCAGCCATTCCCGCCACAGGGCGTACAAAGGCAGGAGGAAGAAGGAGCCGGGGAGCAGCAGGATCAGGAGGTAGGGCGAGATGCGTCGCAGCCGCCGCTTGAACTTCCTGCGATCTTCCGCGCTCCACCACCACCAGCGGTGGAGTCCGAAGTATTTTGGCATCTGTCTGGATTAACTGCCGTGCAGCCGGCGGTTCAGCTTGCCCCACAGGCGCCAGGCGGAGAAACCGCGCCGCGCCCAGTTGAAGGCCTTGCCGGGTCGAAGGATGAACACCAGCACCGTGGCCACCGCGGCGATTTCCGGATGGCCCTTGAGGTAACGGAGGCCCCGGTTCACCCGGTCCACCGCGGAAACCACGGGCTGGAAGGGGCGTACGCTGTCCGCCAGTTCCCGGCGCTGGGCTGCCGCCTCGAATTCCAGGCGTTGGCGTTTCAGGGCCAGTTCCAGTTGCCGGGGGCTCATCGAGCCTCGTCCTCGGCTTTCCGCAAGGCCTCCCAGTCCCGCCTCAACTCGGACAGGCTGCCCGAGAAGAGTCCGGATTTCCTCCGGATTTCGCCGGCCACGCGCAGCAGGGCGGCGACGCCCAAGGCGAAAAAGAGCAGCGTCGCGCCCCCGAGCACCAGCAAGCGGCTGTCCCAGAACAGTACCGTCAGGTAAAGTACCAGGAAGATGAGTCCGAAACTGAGGAAGAAGGCGGCGAACGCCCCCAGCATGGCGATGGCACTGAGCCGAAGTTTTTCTTCTTCGAGCTCGGTGGCGAGAATCTCCAGGCGGGTGCGCAGGATCGCCACCACGGCCGCCAACAGGCGGCGGGAGGACGGCAGCAGACCCTGCGGTGAATCAGACATCCCGGGCAATCAGCGGCGGCCGATCAACAGACCGATGATGAGGCCGACACCGGCGGCCACGCCCACGGCACGCCAGGGGTTGTCACGGACATAGCCGTCGGTGGCGTCTGCCACGGCCTTGGTCTTTTCCGTGGCCAGGGCCTGGGCATCCGCCAGTTTGACTTTGGCGACCGCCAGGTGGTCTTCCAGACGGGTACGCAGCTCGACCACCTTGGTGGAAACCTTGTCGCCGGCTTCGGCGGCGGTGGCCTTGAGGAGTTCCTCGGCATCGGCCACGACGACACGGAAATCGGCCAGAAGTTTGTCTTTTGTTACCAGTGCAAGGTCGTTCATGATACGAATCTCCAGGAAATGCGCCACGCCGGGCGCGACGGTCGGGATCAGTCCAGCCGACCGGGAAACCGGCCCGTTCTTCTTTGACCCCTCTGAGCACAGAGGCTACCCATTTTCTTGGTGCAACGCAATGGCTTCAAGCGGACGGAATACGCGGACATGAGCGACTTTTCCTCGCGTCTCGTCGCCTGGCAGGCAAGATCGGGACGCAAAGATCTGCCCTGGCAGGGCGGCGTCGACCCCTACCGCATCTGGGTGTCCGAAATCATGCTGCAACAGACCCAGGTGGCAACCGTCATCCCCTACTTCCTGCGCTTCATGGCGGCCTTTCCCGACATCGCTGCCCTGGCGGAGGCGCCGACGGACGAGGTGCTCGGCCTGTGGAGCGGCCTGGGCTATTACGCCCGGGCGCGCAACCTGCACCGGGCCGCCCGGCGCGTGGCCGAAGCCCACGGCGGGCGCTTCCCCGGAAGCGCGTCGGAGATTGCCCAGCTTCCGGGAATAGGTCGCTCCACCGCCGCCGCCATCGCCGCCTTCGCCTATGGCGAGCGGGTCGCCATCCTGGACGGCAACGTGAAGCGGGTGCTGACCCGCTGCTTCGCCGTGGCGGGCTTTCCCGGCGAAAAGGCCGTCGAGGCGCGGCTCTGGACGCTGGCGGAGAAACTCCTGCCCGATGAAGGCGTGGCGCGCTACACGCAGGGCTTGATGGATCTGGGGGCCACGGTGTGCACCCGCAGCCGCCCGGCCTGCCCTGTCTGCCCCATGGCGGCAGACTGCCTGGCCCTGGCCCAGGGGCGGGTGCATGAGTTTCCGGCGCCACGCCCCCGGCGGGAGCGCCCCTCGCGGCAGGAAACGGTGCTGATCATGCTGGAGGGAGACGGGGTGCTGCTGGAGAAGCGCCCGCCGACGGGCATCTGGGGCGGGCTGCTCGCCCTGCCGGTGCTGCCGGAAGCCTGCGAGGATCCGCTCGCCTGGATCGCCCGGGTCCTGGGGCTGGAAGTGGATACCCTGGAACCCCTGCCCGGCCTGCGCCACGACTTCACCCATTTCAGGCTGGAGATGCTGCCGCTTGTTGGTCGGGTCCGCGCCCCCCTGCCCGCGGCCCACCAGGACGCCCTGTCCTGGCTGTCCCTGGCCCCCGAATCCCTGGCGCCGGCCCCGTTGCCGGCACCGGTCAGAAAGTTGCTGGAAGAATGTCGGGTGGCGCTCGGCTAATCCGACGCCTGATTTACGCCGCCACGCGCGTCCGGGGAGCGGGCCGGTCAGCACAGCATCAGCATCAACCAGCCGTGGCGCATCGGACCAATCGGCGGGCCGTCGCGGCGTCACGGCCAATACCGCGCTACGCTTGGCCCGGGTGTTGAAAGCCGTGGTCTGTCCCGAATGTTCCCGGTTGGGGGGTGAAAGTCTGGGCGGACGCTATGCCGCCAGCGCCAGGGGCAACTGGAAGCGGCCCTCAACGATGCCGCGGACGGTGATGTCCTCGTCCAGTTCCTCCCAGCGCAGGGCTGCCCCGTTCAGGCAGAGTTCAAGTTTTTCCAACTGGTCTGCGGTGGCGTGTGCCAGCAGGCGGAAACGGGCAGCCGGGAAGCCGATCTGGCGGCCATCGGTCAGTTCGACGAAAACCATCCGCCCCTGGACCCAGGCGCTGACCGCGCGCGGGTCGGTGTCAAAGGCTTCTGTGCTCATGCCATTTCTCCATCAAAAACACCTCATGGGCCACGACGGCCATCTCAATGCGACGTACTTCAATCGGGTGCAGGCCGTTCACCCGTGCCAGGCGTACCGGGCCAAGCCAGAATTTGCATTCGCCATCCGGGGCTCGCACGTGAATATGCGGTGGTTCCCGCCCCTCGTCCGAATAGAAATGAAAGCGCCAGTTGAGCAGGCGCAATACAGTCGGCATGGACTTCGCTCGATCACAAACAAGGCCAAGGATAGCGCGAAACAATGGGAAAAACCACGGCAATGGAACCGAGCGGAATCTCTCTCCCGATCCCACCGGCAATCATGGTGAAGCCGGGTGCAATTCCGTCCGTGGCGAGCGAGTTCATTCGCCCGCGACGAAGGCTAAACCTTGATCCTCTATCGAAGATACCCTTCAAGCAAAACGCAAGACGCGACCCCTATGCCCCTAGGCGCTTGGTTCCCAAACGGCGCGGCGTCACCCATCGAAATCCATGCCGCCCAGGAATTTCGCCTGATCGAAATGGAAGTGCCGGTTGATGTGGCCCTCTAAGTCTGCGTAGCCGATGAAGGTGGCCCAGGAAAAATCCACCTCTCGCTCGTCGCTGCCCATGGCGCGCATGAAATGGGCGGATTGGCAGAACACGGTACGCAGGAAATCGGCACCTGCCTCAAAACAGACGTTATCGAACCGGGCTTCGCCCTTGAAATCGGCCCAATGAAAGTCGGCATAGCCTTGAAAATCGCAGTTTTCGAAGGAAACCTCGTCGGCAAAGCAGGTGTGGCGGAAATCCACGGCACAAAGACGCAGCTCTTTCGGCAAGATTAAGGGACCGGTGATGTCCAGGGCGGCACAATTCGCGTTCAATTCCGGCAGGTCCACGCCGGCAAGGTCAGCTTCCTCTATACCCTGGCGGATTGCCGCGAGTTCCAGCAAGTAGGCGCGGACATCCTTGGCCTGGGCCTTGTGCCGAACATGCCAACGGCCTCCGATCATCTGGCCTATTGGTTCCTCGTGCCACCTCACCTCCGGTTGCCTATCCTTGCCAAGGCCCGCAGTTTGGTAACGCCGAACCACCGGCACCAGGGTTTCCCGGAATGCCCGATGGGCGTCGGCGATGCGTTGGGTGAATTCCTTGGGCAGGGATGGCATGAGTGCGGTGTCAGGTTGCCTTGTAACCTGACCTACCAGCCTTGCGGGGAGCGGCGGCCGGGAGAAGGCTGGTAAGTTGCTGGTAGCGTGTAAACAGGAAGGCGACGCGGCAGGCATCGGTGAACGGGCCGCCGCTGCCATCCTTGCCGCCCTTGTAGCCGTAGGCGGCGTCCACCGCCCGGTCCAGAAGTTGATGCGCCTTGAGGAGGTTTCCCGGCATGGTGAGCGGGTCGTAGAGGTCGGCGAGCGACGCGCCGGGATGGGCGGCGCGGGCATCCAGCACGCCTTGCGCCGCAGCCTCGATGGCGGCCCGGTGTCGGTCGGTCGGTCGGTCGGTCGGTCGGTCGGTCGGTCGGTCGGTCGGTCGGTCGGTCGGTCGGTCGGTCGGTCGGTCGGTCGGTCGTTCGGTCGGTCGGTCGGTCGGTCGGTCGGTCGGTCGGTCGGTCGGTCAGGTTTCCTGCGGAAACCTGACCGGAGGCGGCATCGGGCCAGGGGAAGTTGTTGTAGACGATGCTGGCGGAGTATTGGTAGCGGCTCTCCAGTCTGCCGCAAACGGCACGCATCCAGGCCATGTGCATCGTGGACTGAAGTACGCCGAGGTGGAAAAAGTCGGCACCGGGCACGATGAGCGCGGAACCGCTGGCGATGATTTGGGGATCGAGGAGGCCGATGGGCATGAAGTCCCGGTTTTCAGATGACACCTTCGGCAGCAACAGGTAGGGGGTGTTCGGCTGTCTGATTTCCCCAAACAGAGCCGGTGTCTTGCTCAGTTCCAGGGTCTGCGGACGGGTACTGGACCGTCGGTAATCGCGGCAGCCCTCGATCCGTCTTGAAATGAACCTGGAATGTCGAAGCGCCTGCGGCGGAACGCCCACAAGCCACAGGCACCAACGGCGCGAAGCGTTGAGGAACTCTTCACCACCGACGTAGGGGCGGCAAAATTCAAGCGTGGCGGGTTCATCTTTGGCGACTTCGGCATAGTCGTCTGCATCGAGGATTAGCCAGCCGTTATCAATCGGCATACTGCCATAGGAAATTCTTGGCGTACTTGATTGAATCGGTGAGCTTCGTTTGATGGCAAAAGCATCTGGAGCGTCCACCAGATAGGGGTTGATGTTGGCGGCCCGGACGGCGTGGGCCTCGCCCTTGATATCCTCGTACTCGAACAGGGTCTTTTCCGCCGCGTCCTCCCGGCCGAAGCCGATGATGACGCAATGCACGGCGGCCTTGCCGCGCGCCTCGTTGTTCCAGGAGAAGGTGCGGTGGGCGAAGTGAATCTTGATGCCCTTGGAAAGCAGCCAGCCCCACAGCACGCCTACCTGTTCGCCCTGGGTGATGCTGTTGGTGGAAACGAAGGCGCAGCGTGGGGCTTGATTTTGTGGGACCGACTTTAGTCGGCCAGGGTCATTCTGGTCGGCTGAATCCGACCCCACAACATAGCGCGCCGCCTTCACGTACCAGGCGGCGACAAAATCCAGGACGCCGGCCCCGGCGATTCTTTGCATGACATCGCTCATATCCAGCTTCTGGCTTGGCGATTGCTCTTTTTTCCCGACGAACGGCGGATTTCCCAGCAGGTAGCTACAGACCTCGGGCGGCAGCACCGCCGACCAGTCCAGTTGCAGGGCGTTGCCGTGCACGATGCGGGCGGCGTGCTTCAGGGGGATGCGGGCGAAATAGGCACCGAATTCCTCGCTCACCTTGAGGTTCATCTGGTGGTCGGTGAGCCACAGGGCCACCTGGGCGATCTGGGCCGGGAATTCCTCGATCTCGATGCCGTAGAACTGATCCACGTCCACCGCCACCAGTTGGTGGATGTCCAGCAACTGCTGACCATCGTTGTAGGAAGCGCGCAGCACGTCCAGTTCCAAGAGGCGCAGTTCCCGGTAAGTGATGACCAGGAAATTGCCGCAGCCGCAGGCGGGATCGAAAAAGGTGAGCGTTCTCAGCTTCTTGTGGAATTCGAACAGGCGGTTCTTGTTCTTCTTCACTTTCTCGAATTCGGCGCGCAGCTCGTCCAGGAACAGGGGCCGGATCAGCTTGAGGATGTTTTCCTCGCTGGTGTAGTGGGCGCCCAGGTTGCGCCGGGCCTCCCTGTCCATGATGCTCTGGAACAGGCTGCCGAAGATGGCCGGGGAAATCAGGCTCCAATCCAGGGCGCACAGGTCCAGCAACGCCTCCCTCATGGGGGCGTCGAAACCGGCCGGCGGCAGGGCGTCCTGGAAAAGCCGGCCGTTGATATAGGGAAAGGCGGCGAGGTCCGCCTCCAGGTTTTTGAGCCGCTCAAAGGGTGGCGTGTTGAGGACGTGGAACAGGCTGCCCAGGAGCGCGCCCAGGTCGGAGCCATCCTCCCTAGTGTGCTCCTCGATCCAGGCCTGGAACTGGCCGCGCTCGAAGATGCCCGTGTCCTCGGCGAAGAGACAGAACAGGAGCCGTACCAGGTAAATTTCCAGAGCGCGCCCCTGGTAGCCTACCGCTCTCATCCGGTCATGCAGCCGTCCCATGGCTTCCGCCGCCTTGATGTTGATGGGGTTCTGGGGCTGGATGACCTGGGTCGAATAGCCGGCAATGGCACCGAACAGGCGCACGTGTTTGTGTAGATCGGCAAGAGCGAAGCTCACGGTCTGGCCGGTTTCCAGGTCGGTGAGGGAGAAGCGGGCGAAGTCGCATACCAGCACGTGGCGCGGCAACTCCCGTTCCTTGATGCCGGGGAAGTAGTCCATGGCCTGATCAAAGGCCCGGTCCAGGTTCTTGCCCCGGGACTTCATTTCCACCAGCAGGATGCCGGGCCAGAACAGGTCTACGAAGCCCCTCCCGCCGCCATGTTTCTTCACCGCGTGCTCGAAGCTCGCCACCCGCTTGTTGGTAATGCCGAAGACCTCGAAGAAGGCGATCAGGAAGGGCTTTCCCTCGGCATCCTCATTGGCGGCGTCCGCCCACTCCCGGGAAAAGGCCAGGGCGCGGGATTTGATTTCGTTCCAGGAGAGGGGCATGGCGGGTCGGCAGCGCCGGGGAGGCAAATCGGATGGGACGATTGTATTCCAGGTTGTTAAGGCGGTGTTCAACGCATACCGCACCCCAAGGGACTGCGGAATAATTTGGCTCCCTGCGAGTGCGGAGGGGGGCTTGGCCCAGGGCGTCCAGCTTCTGCTCAGCCATGCGGAAATAAGGCTGCATCCGGGACAGGACGGACGCGGGCAGCAACGGCCGCAGGTGCTCCCGCGCCATGAGCAGGGTCAGAGCCTCGCTGGGGGCGACACCGGGGAGGTCGAAGGCCGGGGCATCCTTCTGCCAGCTCCAGCCGAAGGGTTTGCTGCGCTCGTCGGCCACCAGGGGAAAGAGGCGCGAGAGGGCGAGCAGGTCGCGCTCCACGGTACGCTTGCCCACCTCGAAACCTTCCGCCACCAGACGCTCGCGCAAGTCTCCGGCGCTGATGCGAGCCGGGTGGCGCGGGATCAGGCGCAGGGTCTGCCACTGCCTGAGCAGGGTGTCGGGGGTGAAGGACATAAGCGTTCCGCGCCGGATTGTGGCACGCCCTGTGCCGGGCGCATAGTGGGCGAAAGTGGTAGCCATGCCGCCATGATGGCGTGGTGTTGCGACAGAGCGCGACGCAGGAAAGGCCCGGGCCGGGTCTGTGGGCAGGGGAATTCGGCTGAGCCGGACGCGCTCGAGCAGCCAGGCGGGGGATTTTCTCGATGTCTTCGGTGAAGCGTTGCTGCGCCGGCTTGAGTTCGCAGCCTCTCCGCTGCTCCGACCGCCCGGAGCAGGCAACTCTGTCTCGGCCTGGAAGAGGGCGTGCGGCCTCCACGATCTGGTCGCGCCAACCACGGCGGCACTCCTTTAGAAATGTCATTGACACGGTGCGTGTGTCATATTCAAATGGCGACTCGTCCCTGAATCTTGTCACCGCCCTGAGCGGGGTGTTTGTTTGACTCATTTGATTTTGAAGGGGAGGGCTGATTTTCCGCCGGTTTGGCGGCGGTTGGCCCGGAACATCGTGATGATCCGCATCAGCAAGGAACAGATGGACAGGCTGGACGAGTCGTACTTCTATGGGAGACTGAGAAGATTCGTCACCTCCCGCTGCCGGAATCCGCAATTCATTCACTGGCTGGGCGCCCAGGCGCCGGAATATGCCGGCTGGGCGGCCGCCTGGCCCGCGGTGCGCGGCCTGAGCGAGCACGACTGTGCACTGGTGCTGGTATTCCTGGCGGTCTGCGAACACCAGGGCGTGGCCGCCGGCCCGGTCCGGGCCCTCATCGGGCATCTGGCCCAACACGAGGTCGGCATCAAGCGCTTCCTCTCCGAGCGCGGCTATTTCCGCTTCTCCGATTTCGAGTTTGCGGATCCCGGCGCACCGGGGCCGGTGGCGGCGGAGTAGTGCCATGCTCGACACCCGGTTCGATCGCATCGCGCCTCCGAGCAGCGTCCTGCCCTGCCAGAATCCGTGCAAGGCCGCCGCGGCCTCCGACGAGCAATTGTCCAGGGCGGCGCAGGCGCGGATCGAGTCGTACACGGGAGCGCCGGAGCCTGCCACGGGCCTGCTGCCGAGCGACGATGCCCCCAGCCTGCTGTCCGCGGACTCCAGCGCATGCCGGAAGAAGGCGCTCACCCTGGGACCGACCCTGCGCCGTTTCAACCGCTATCGGCAGGCCCTGCCCTATGCCCGGGCGGCGGACGACATGAACAAGCTGAACGACAAGCCGGCGGACGACCCTCCCCAAGGCACCTGTCTCACCCGCCTGCCGGACAAGGCCGACGACCTGTGCGATGCCCTGCACCTGCCCCGCGGCACCATCAAGGACGGGGACTTGCGCAACGACAAGACGGGCTTTCGCGCCGCCATGTATAAGGATGAGGCCACCGGCAGGCTGATCCTGGTGGCCAGGGATACCGAACCCAATTCCCTGGTGGACTGGCAGACCAACACCCGGAATGGGGAAGGCATGGACACGGATCAATACGCGGCGATGCGGCGTTTAACCCGAAGACTTTCGAAGCGAGGTGTTTCCTTTGATGTGGCGGGCTACTTGAAGGGTGGAGGATTGGCGCAGGAGGCGGCGCTGGTCAGCCGGGATGCCCGGGCCTATGTGTTCAACTCGGCGGGGCTACACCCGAATTCCTTGGTGCACACGGGCAATGGGGACTTCGGCTCCCTGGAATCGCGCACCCGCGCCTTCCGTTCGGAAGACGACTTCCTCACCACCATGAACGAGACCACGGACCCGGAGCAACAGATCGCCAATGTCAGATTCCTGCGGGGCGAACTGGCGGGCGAGAACCGCTGGCTGGTGAATCCGATGAAGATTGACCACCGCAATCCGGAACGGCCCGACGGCAAGGACGATCCCGGCTTCCAGGATGAGTTGGCGGCCTACCTGAAGGAACTGGACCGGAAGATCGTCGGCATGGAGCAGGACGGGGCGGCCGGGCGGCCCCTCTCGGCCCCAACCTGGGCAAGCTGGCCCAGCACCAGATGGAGAACGTCCTCGATCCCATGAAGGAAAACATCGCCCGGGACCGGGAAAGCCTGGACGATTTCGTGGCCCGTTGCGGCCTGGAGGACGGACAATGAGCATCACCTCGGCCTTGCGCCTGACCTTGTCGGCGCTGGCGGCCCTTTTTCTGAGCCATGCACAGGGAGCGAACATGAGCAAGTATTTCCAGGGACCGGATGCCCTGCTGGACGGGGCGATCCAGGCGGACGACCGAAGCGCCATCGCCCGGGCCATCGCCTCCGGCGCCAACCCCAACGCCCGGGGCATCCATGACGTCACCCCCCTCATGCTGGCGGTGGACCGCCTGAAGCCCCAGGCGGTGGCGGAACTGCTGGCAAGAGGCGCCGACCCCAACGCCAGGGCCGGGGACGGCAACGGCCCGGTGAGCCTGGCGGTGGAGAACTACCGCAACGCGCCCGAGATCATGTTCGCCGTCATCCGCGGCGGCGGCAATCCGGACACCAGGCGGCCGGACGACGATCCGGTGATCATGCGCTTCGTCAATGACCGCAACTGCGAATTCATCCGGCACATGAAGGCGCTTGGGGCAAACCTGGACATCACGAGCCGGATGGGTGATCCAATCATTAGCGATGCCGCGATCGGCGCCGACTGGGACGTAGTCTGGTGCCTGATCGAGCTCGGTGCCAGGTACGATTACGAAGGAAAGGTTAGGGATCCCCTTAGCAAATCGTTCTTCGATGATTTCCCCGCCCCCGATTCCCCCATCTTCCCCTACAAGAAGAAGGTCTGGCAGTTCCTCAAGGAGCACGGCATCGCCGTGCCGCCGCTCAAGGAGTGAGTGGGCCTTCTACCGTATGGCTTGCAGGAACTCATTCCTCAACTGGGGCGAGTCGGAGAAACTGCCGGCGAAGGCCTGGGTGACCACCCGCTCGTCGCCGCGCCTGTCCTCGCCCAGGAGCAGGCACAGTTGCTCGGCGTGGATGACGCAGGCCGCGCCCTGGGCCTTGCCGTGAGTGAGCAGGGCCTCGGCGATGTCCCGGGTCATCCATTCCTGGTAGGTGAAGCGGTGGCCGATGGCATCCACCAGGCGGGCGATGCGTCCGAAACCATGCAGCCGGCCGCCGGGAATGTAGGCGACGTGCGCCACGCCCCGGAAAGGCACCAGGTGGTGCGGGCAGACGCCATGGACGGCGATGCCCCGGATCACCACCATGTCGGCCCGGTCGTCCTCGAAACCCTCCCCCAGGGCCTCGGCCGGGTCCAGGTCGTAGCCGCCCAGGAGCCGCCGCTGCCAGAGGTCGCGCACCCTCTGCGCCGTGCGGCCCATGTGCTGGGTGTCCTCGGCCATGCCGCAGGCGGAGAGCAGATCGCCCACCGCCTTCTCGAAGGCCTGGGGATCGAAACGTCCCGGCCGCGGGATGCCTATGCCGGAAGCGGGCCGGGGCGGGGTGGGATTGTTGAAGCATTCGGACATGGCAGCTTTCCTTTACGGTCGGAATCTCACCTTCCCTGGAGTGCCGCGATGCGCTCTTCCATGCTGGGATGGCTGGCGAAGAGGGCCATCATGCTGCCGCCGCCGGCGATGCCCGAGGAGGCCATGTTCTGGGGCAGGGGCTCGGGGCTGAGGCCCCCCAGGCGCTGCAGGGCGGCGATCATGGGCTGGGGCGTGCCCAAGAGGCCGGCGGCGCCGGCATCGGCCCGGAATTCCCGCTGGCGGGAGAAGTACATGACGATCATGCTGGCCAGGATGCCGAAGAGCAGGTCGCAGACCATGACCGTCACCATGTAGCCGATGCCCGGGCCTCGGGATTCCGAGTCATTCCGGCGCAGGAAACCGTCCACGAAGTAGCCAATGACCCGGGACAGGAAGGTAACGAAGGTATTCACCACCCCCTGGATCAGGGTCAGGGTCACCATGTCGCCATTGGCCACGTGGGAAATCTCGTGGGCCAGCACCGCCTCCACTTCCCGCTCGGTCATGTTGTAGAGCAGCCCGGTGGATACGGCCACCAGGGAATTGTTCCGGCTGGGGCCGGTGGCGAAGGCGTTGGGGTCGCCCTCGTAGATGGCGACTTCCGGCATGGCCAGGCCCGCGCGCTGCGCCAGGCGGGCGACCGTGTCCACCAGCCAGCGCTCGGTCTGGTTCGCGGGTTGTTCGATGATGCGTGCGCCCGTGCTCCACTTGGCCATGAACTTGGACATGAGGAGCGAGATGAAGGCGCCGCCGAAGCCCATGACGCCGGCAAAGCCCAGCAGCAGGGAGAGATTCAGGCCGTTGGCGGTGAGATAGCGGTTCACGCCCAGGAGGCTGGCGGCGGTGCCCAGCACCAGCATGACCGCGAGGTTGGTGAAGATGAACAGGAAGACTCTTTTCATGGGTATCCCCTTGGATGATGGTTTATGGCTTGCGGCGGTTGGCCCGGATCGAGCTGCCCAGGGACAGGACGATCAGCAGGGCGCCGAGCAGGCCGGTAACGGCTTCCGGGATATGGAACTTGACGCCGGCCAGCATGATGACGGCCAGGGCGCCGATGGCCCAGAACGCTCCGTGCTCTAGATAGCGATATGTCCTGAGAGTTCCCCGCTCCACCATGAGCAGTGTAAAGGAACGCACGAACATGGCGCCCGCGCCCAGGCCCAGGGCGATGATGAACAGGTTGTTGGTCATGGCGAAGGCGGCGATGACGCCATCGAAGGAAAAGCTGGCGTCCAGCAACTCCAGGTAGAGAAAGCCGCCTATTCCCTGGCGTATCAGCTGGGCGCCGTGGTTCTGCTCCGGCCCCGTCTCCTCGCCGCCCAGTACGGCCGAGAGTCCCTTGGCCAGGATGTAGGTCACCACGCCCCAGACCCCGGCGACGATGAATTCCCCCCGCTCCGGCTCCGGTAGCAGATGGGCGGCGCCCAGGATCAGGCTCAGGGTGAGGGCACCTTCGATCGCCTCCAGCTTGCCCAGGCGTTTGAGGGGCCGCTCGATAAGGTTGAGCCAGTGATCCGTCTTGTGCCGGTCCACGAAGAACTTGAGGAACACCATCATCAGGAAGGCGCCACCGAAGGCAGCGATCTGGTGGTGGGCCGAAGTCAGGATACGGCTGTATTCCTCGGGCCGGTGGAGCGCCAGGTCCAGCACCTCGACCGGGCCGATGGCCCCGGCCAGGCCGACGATGAGCAGGGGGAAGACGATGCGCATGCCGAACACCGCCACCAGGATGCCCCAGATCAGGAAACGCCGGCGCCAGGCCTCGTTCCAGCCGTTCAGCACCCCGGCGTTCACCACGGCGTTGTCGAAGGACAGGGAGGTTTCCAGGACGGCCAGGAAGAAGACGGTGAGCGCTCCCTGGGCGCCGCCCAGCACGCCACCGCCCGCCACCGCCAGCAGGGAGAACAGGAAGGCGCCGCGGAAATGTAGCAGGGGAGATTTCATGAAAATCTATGCAAGTCAGCCTGCTACGTAGGGATTGTTGCGCCGCTCGTCGCCGAAGGTGGAGGCGGGACCGTGGCCGGGGACGAACACCACGTCGTCGCCCAGGGGGAAGAGCTTGTTCCGGATGGAAGAGATCAGGGCGGCGTGGTTGCCCTTGGGGAAATCCGTGCGGCCAATGGAGTTCTGGAACAGCACGTCGCCGACGAAGGCCATGCGGCTTCCCCGGTGGAAGAAGACCACGTGGCCCGGGGTATGGCCGGGGCAGTGCAGCACCTCCAGCTCCTCGTCCCCCACCTTGACCGTGTCGCCGTCGTGCAGCCAGCGATCCGGCGTGAAGCCGCGGGTGGGGGGGAAACCGAACATGCGCGCCTGGTTGGCCATGCCGTCCAGCCAGAACTTGTCCTCCTCCTGGGGCCCTTCCACCGGGATATGCAGCCTTTCCGACAGGTCTGCCACGCCCCCGGCGTGGTCCAGGTGGCCGTGGGTCACCAGCAGGCGCTCCAGGGTGAGGCCCTGGGCCTCGACTTCCGCCAGGAGTTCCGGGATATCGCCGCCAGCGTCAATCAGGGCCGCCTTTTTCGTGCGCTCGCACCAGATGAGGGAGCAGTTCTGTTCGTAGGCGGTGACGGGGATGATGACGGCTTTCATGGGACGCAAACTCGCAATGGGAAATCGGGAACCGGTAATATACGACAATACTGATCCCGCCCCCTGATTCCTGATCCCTGAAAATGACCCTCACCGACCTGCGCTATATTGTCGTACTCGCCCGGGAACGCCACTTCGGGCGGGCGGCAGAGCGCTGCTTCGTGGCTCAGCCCACCTTGTCCGTGGCGGTGAAGAAGCTGGAGGACGAACTGGGGGTGATGATCTTCGAGCGCGGCCAGGGCGAGGTGCGGGTCACCCCCGTGGGCGAGCGTATCGTGGCCCAGGCGGAAAAGGTGCTGAACGAGGCGGCCCAGGTGAAGGAGATGGCCCAGGCGGGCAAGGACCCCCTCTCCGGGCCGCTGCGCCTCGGGGCCATCTACACCATCGGACCCTATCTGCTGCCCCGGCTGATTCCCCTGATGCACGAGCGGGCGCCCAACATGCCCCTCTTCATCGAGGAGAACTACACCCATCGCCTGGCGGAGAAGCTCCGGGCCGGTGAGGTGGATGTCATCGTCATCGCCCTGCCCTTCGGCGAGCCGGGCATCGTCACCCAGGCGCTCTACGATGAGCCTTTCCGCGTGGTCATGCCCGTGGGCCACCCCTGGAGCGGGCGGGAGAGCATTCCGCCGCAAGACCTGGAGGACGAGAAGTTGCTGCTCCTGGGAGCCGGCAACTGCTTCCGCGACCAGGTGCTGGAGGCCTGCCCCCGCCACAGCCCGGACGGAACCCTGCAACGCACCCTGGAGGGCAGTTCCCTGGAGACCATACGCCAGATGGTGGCCAGCGGCATCGCCATCACCGTCCTGCCCTGCACGGCAACCGACGACTCGGCCCACAATCCCCTGCTCGCCATTCGCTCCTTCTCGGAGCCCGAGCCCTCCCGCCGGGTGGCCCTGGCCTGGCGCGCCTCCTTCCCCCGGCCCCAGGCCATGGATGTGCTGCGCCGGGCCATCCTCGCCTGCCGGTTGCCCGGCGTCACGCCGGTCTGAGCCCCGGGCTCGTTCTCCAGTTCCCGCGCCCCGTTGTGTGATAGCAATCGGCTATCGAAAGTATATTAACAATCCATTGGATTGATTCCATCCCTCTCCCTAGAATTCAAACCGTCGCGAATGAATCGGTCCTTCGCACGACTCAAAAGGAGAACATCATGTCCGTCACCATCAAGAATCTCGAATCCGCCTTCGCCGGCGAATCCATGGCCCACATCAAGTACCGTTACTTCGCCCGCATCTGCCGCGCCGCAGGCGACGAGGCCACGGCCAAGGTGTTCGAGGAAACCGCGGACCAGGAAGTCATGCACGCCTTCGGCCACCTGGACTTGCTCTTCCCGGCCGCCGAGATGAGCCCGGCCCGCTGCCTGGACATGGCCATCGCCGGCGAGACCTACGAGTACACCGAGATGTACCCCGCCTTCCGCCACGCGGCGGAGGAGGAAGGCCATCATGCAGCGGTGGGCGAGATTGACGAGCAGATCGCCGAATCGAAGGAGCACGCGGCCCGGTTCAAGGCCACCCTGGAAAAGGCGGCCAAGCGCTTCGCGGCCCTGGCCCGGGTGGAAGAGAAGCACGCCAAGCACTACCGGAACGTTCTTGCCGGCATCGCGAACTGAACCCCAACCCCGACAGAACCCATCAGGAGAGAAAAAAATGAAGACCTATCAATGCGTTGTTTGCGGTTTCATCTACGACGAAGCCGCCGGAGACCCCGAGCACGGCATCGCCCCCGGCACCGCCTGGGCCGACATCCCGGAAGACTGGGCCTGCCCCGACTGTGGCGTGGCCAAGGCCGATTTCGAGATGGTGGAAGTCTAGTCGAGAGGGTAGGGTGCGGTGAGGAACGAACCGCACCAAACGCATCGGAATCAGGACGATGCGGTTCGCGTTGCTCACCACATCCTGCGATCTGCCAATAAAGGACAAACCATGAACCCCATCGTCATCATCGGCGGCGGACTGGCGGGCTACACGGTGGCCCGGGAGTTGAGGAAACTGGACAAGGCCGTGCCGCTCATCCTGCTCATGGCCGATGACGGCGCCTTCTATTCCAAGCCCATGCTGTCCAACGGCCTGGCGCAGAAGAAAACCGCCTCGTCCCTGATCCTTTCCGGCGCGCAGCAGATGGCGGGCCAGCTTCAGGCGGACATCCGGCCCTACACCTGGGTCAGGGCAATTGACAGCGCGGCCCATCGCCTGGAACTGGACGGGCCGGAGGGAAGCACGAGCCTGGAATACAGCAAGCTGGTCCTGGCCCTGGGCGCAGATACCATCCATCTGCCGCTCTCGGGCGATGGGGCCGGCGCCGTGCTCTCGGTGAATGACCGGGTGGACTACGGCGTCTTCCGGGAGGCCCTGGAAGGGAAGAAGAAACTCGCCCTCCTGGGCGGGGGCCTGATCGGCTGCGAGTTTGCCAACGACCTGACCGGTGCCGGATTTGATGTCACGGTTTTCGATCTGGCGCCCCAGCCCCTGGGTCGGCTGCTGCCGCCGGGGGCCGGGCGATTCATGGCCGAGTCCCTGGGCGCTCTAGGCATCCAGTGGCGCTTCGGCCAGTCGGCCAGCCGGGTGGAGCGAGAGGGCGAACACCTGCGCCTCACGACCGGCGACGGCCAGGCGGAGACCTTCGATCTCGTCCTGTCCGCGGTGGGCCTGCGCCCCCGCATCGCGCTGGCCCAGGCGGCCGGCATCGAGGCGAACCGGGGCATCGTCACGGACCGTAACCTGCGCACCAGCGCCCGGGACATCCACGCCCTGGGCGACTGCGCCGAGGTGGCGGGCCTGCTCCTGCCCTTCGTCCTGCCGCTCATGGCCTGTGCCCGTGCCCTGGCCGCCACGCTGGCCGGCACGGATACGGCGGTGAGCTACCCGGCCATGCCGGTGGTGGTCAAGACCCCGGCCTGTCCCGCCGTGGTGTGCCCGCCCCCCATGGGCGCGGCGGGTGCGTGGCAGGAGGCGGTGACGGCCACCGGCGTGCGTGCCCTGTTCCGGGACGGAGAAGGAAAGCTGCTGGGGTTTGCGCTGCTGGGCGATGCGGTGGCGGAGAAGCAGGCACTTGCCGCCCAATTGCCCGCCTGGCTCTAGCGCCTTGCCCGAACCCTTTGTCCGTGGCGATTTGTAATAGACTGGTCTCCCGCGTCAGGCGGTGCGCCAAGTACGATTTCTCTCCCCGAGGCAGCCATGATTCCAGGCATTGACACTCCCCACGGCCCCTACGCGCCGCAGGTTCCCGGCCCGGAAGACATGGCGCGGGCATCCGAACTGCTCAGCGACACGGTGGAAGCCATTGCCCGGGTGAACCACGACGTCTGGGCCGCCAAGCGCATCGCCGAAGGCTGGCGCTTTGGTCCGCGCCGGGACGATGACGCCCGCCTGCATCCCGATCTGGTGGCCTATGAACATCTTCCCGAGGCGGAAAAGGCCTATGACCGGGAAACCGCCCGGGTGGTGGTGGCGGAACTCATCCGGCGCGGGCTGATCCGCCCGGGCTGAGAGCAGGCTCGCCAGCTTCCAGGGTGCGGCTCACCAGGTCCGTGCCGGCAATCAGCACCGTGTTGCCGGTGAGGCGCCGGCGGCCGATCACCCGATCGAACAGTTCTTCCACTTCTACCTCCGTGGGGCCGGCTTCAGCCGGCCGTGGGGCACTCGCCCGGGTCGGCGGCCTTGATCTCGGCGGCCACGGCGCGCAACTCGCGCCAGAAACCCCATTGGCCGATGTCCCGAATGCGCGCCTCGGCCTGGGTGAGCGCGGATTGGGCGGCGGGGTCATGCTGGGCGCGCAACAGGCGGGCTTGCAGCAGGTGCAATTCGGTGAGGCGGCGGCCATAACCGTCCTCCCGGATGAGGCGCGCGGCCTCGGCGTAGTGGCCGGCCGCTTCGGTCAGGCGGTTTTCGTCCAGGCACAGGTTTCCGGCCAAGAGCGCGCATTCGGCCAGGTAAGCGCGCATGTTGCCGCGGCGGGAGATGGAGAATGCCGCGTCGTGGTCGGACCAGGCGCCGACGAGATCGCCCTGGGAACGCAGATAGTTGGCGCGGGCGAGGTACATGGGGGGCAATAGTTCAATATTGCCTGCCCGTTGCATGGTGGAAACGGCCGAGTCCAGGGCCGATCCGGCCCCGGAATCGCCCAGTGCGGCAAGGGCGAGGCCGATGGTGCAGCGGTGGAGTGCAAGAGACAGTAAGTGATTATTCAACGAGTCGGCCTTCAGTCCATCCCGTCCCCGCTCAAGTACCTCCCGCCAGTCCGCAAGCTGGCAAGTCTGCTCTAGCAGCAGCTGGCAGTAGCCGTAGCCGGGCAGGCTGCATAGCCTGAGTTCATGGGATGGAGTCTGGGCCTGACCCGCCTCGGCCTGCGCGAAGGCCGCTCCGGCCTCGGACAGCCTGCCCTGGCCTTGCAGGCATTTGCCCAGATAGGCGAAAGCTTCCCTACTACGCCACCAGCGCTTCTCTCCGTCCTTTATGCGTTCCGCCGCCTGTTCCGCCTCCCGGCTGACCTGTTCCGCCTCTTGCCAGCGGCCCAGGGGGGTGAGCAGGTCCACGAAGTTCTCGGAGGAGCGGCAGTATTCATTCCAGTCGCCGGAATCATTCTCCCGTTGCCTGCCGATGCGGCGCGGTACCAGGGCTTCCTCAAGTCGGCCCAGGGATGTGAGGCAGAAGGCGGCCTCCGCCAGCAGCCAGGAGCGGTTGGCCTCGCTCAGTTGCTCGCCGGACAGCCCGGCCTCCTTGGACACGGGTTCGTGATCCCAACCTTCAGGGAAGAAGCCCGCCAGGGCGGCCAGGTCGGACGACCAAGCACCCAACTGGAATTGATCGTAACGCTGATTACCACGCAGGATGCGCTCAATGTAAACCCCATACAGCGCCGTCCGATACCTCCCCGCCTTGCAGCCATGCCCAACCGCCCGGTACAGGGGTTCCAGTTCCTCCAGGGTGTCGGGGAACTCCTTCTCCGGCAGGTTGCGGAACCAGTCGAACAGCACGGCATGGGCGGCGCGCCAGGCGTCCGGATTTTGTTCTGCCAGTTGTCGGCCGAAGTGTTCCCGCACCAGGGGGTGGGCGTCCAGTTCCGGCTGGGCTTGGGTGAGATCGGATTGCAACAGACCCCATTGGGAAAGCCGCGCCAGGGATTCCAGCAGATCGGCTTCTCCGGCTCCGTGCAGCGCTTCGGTAAGCCCTGGAATGGGCGGCTCGCAGGCTTTCAAGGCCAGGAGCGCGCCCCAGGGCGCGGGGCGATCGAAGAGACCCAGGACTTGCACCAATTCCCGATCCAGGGGCAGGTGTTCTTCCTTCAGAGCCTCATCGAACCAGGCCATGACCGTGGTGGCGTGCGTCTCGCCCGCCTGGGGCCGCCAGGGCCGTTTCAGGAATTCGGCGGCCTCGTCCTTCAGATACGTGTGGCAGAACTCGGCCGCCAGCACCAGGGCCAGGGCATGGTGGCCGCAACGCTGCGCGACGTTCGCCAGTTCCTCGTCTGCCCCCTTCAGGCCGCGACTCCGGAGTAGCGCCAGGGCGCCCGCGGGCGGCAGGCTGCCCAACTCCTTTTCCCTGAACCAGGCGGCGTCCCGGATGCCGATATCCGGGATGGGCAGGCGGCTGGAGGCCAGGCACAGGGCGGCTCCCGGCTTGCGCGCCAGATTCTCCAGCAAGGCCGCGAGCCCCCGGTCCTTGACGCTGCCGTTCAGCATCGGATCAAGGGAGGCCTGTTGCAGCGGCTCCATGCCGTCCAGCACCAGCACCATCGGGCCTTTCGCCGCCTCTTCCGCCAGCAGCCGACCCAGCTCATCGTCGGGGGCGTCGGTGGCGTGCGCCACGCCCAGTTGCTTCAGAGCCTCCAGCAAAAACCCCCGGCCGCTGGTGGCCTGGTTGTGGCTGCCCTGGCTGTAGAAGGAGTGGCCCAGAAAGCGCGTGCCTGCCGGCCACGGGTTCTGTTCATGCTTCCATTCCAGCCAGGCACGAACGAGAGCCGACTTGCCCATGCCGCCTTGCGCCACCCACAGGAACACCCCCTTGTGCTCCCGCCATTCGTCCAGTTGCGCCAGTTCCCCCTCGCGCCCGAAAAGATGCTCCGTGCGGCCGGGGAGTTTCTCCAGCAGGGCGGGAAGGGAAAGGGGCGCAGGCACGGCTTGTCGGGTTGAAACCCGACCTACGACCACGGTCAAATCCATGGGCGGTCCCACGGGTTCAATTGCAGCGGGCGCGGCCAGGATGGGGTAGGTCAGTGCCTCGGAAAGCGTGCCTAGTCCCGCCTTGATGGGCGCCACCAGGTGCCGGAGGGTAGCGCCCGGCCCCAGGTGCTCGGCGGGGAGCGGCTTGAGTTTGTGCTCGGCGAGCGCCGCCTTGATCTCCCGGGCGATGGCCGTGTAGGCGAGGCTGGGGGGATCGAAGGCGACGATGGGTTTCGCGTCCCGCGGCAGAAGCTGGAACTGGCGGATGAAATCGCACTCTTCCCACAGGCAGTAGTCGGCGAGGATGAACAGGATCAGGGTGCCCTTGTCCCGGTGGTGTTGCAGGAAGCTCGCCACTTCCACGTCCATGCAGAAGCTGGAGGCCAGGAAATCGTCGTCCAGCAGGAGTGCGGCGGCATCCGACGCGGCCATGGCACCCTCGATTTCCGCGCGCCAATCCGAGCCGGCGGGGATGAGCCGGTCGTCCCAGACCTTCAGCCAGCCGTTTCGGGCCAGGGGGGCGAGATTCTTCTTCAGCCTGTCCTTGCAGGCTTCGTTGCTGTGGGCATAGCTCAGAAACAACCGGAACGGGCGCTCCGGCGGCAAGCTCATGGGGGCGTTCATATACCGGAAATCCGTGGCGTTTTGCAGGAGGCTCAAGTCCCCAGCCCCAGGGCTTCTTCCAGGCTCAGGCTGCCGGACTTCGCCAGCTTGTCGCCCAGGCCCAGGATCTGGCCCTTGCTGGCCTCGCCGGGGGAGGCGGCGATGTGTACCCAGGCGGGGCGGCCTGGCCCGGAGCCATATTCGTGGATGAGCTGGTCCACATCGAAGTCCTTCATCCGCAGGGCCACGTAGGCGAAGAGGTAGAAGTTGGCGGAGAGGTCGGCGCGGGCGGGGGCGCCGGTGCGTTCCTCGATGCGCTGGCGGATGCGGCTACGCAGGGGTTCCATCTCCGGGGCGGTGAGGAAGCCCTCGTCCACCTGGCAGTCGGCGGCCTGGCCCAGCAGATGCTGGGAACTCGGCTTGCTGCCCACCGCCTCGTTGACCTCCGGACAGCGATAGCCGGAACTGATGTGGATGGGGTAGCCGAAGGTGGTGCGTATGGGTTCCAGGGCCGTGGTCACCAGCCAGGCCAGGTTGGCCTGCACCGTGGCATCCGGGCTGTACTGGGCTTCCCGCCAGTCGGCGCGGCGCTCGGCCGTGTCGGAGCGCAGGAGTTCCCCCAGCTTGAAGTGGGGGGAGAGGGGTTTGTTGATATCCACCATGTCCGTCTCCTTACCAGGGCTTGTCTTCCCAGGGCTGCCTGCCCTGGGTGGCCGGAACGGCGGGGGCCAACTGGCCGGCGGCGTTGGCGATGGCCTGGTCCTTTCCGGCCGGCGGCGCCGGCGCGGCGGATTGCCCGGCCGGGGCATTGCCGCCGAAGGCCTGCCTGACCTGGGACAGGCGCATGGCCAGATCGAACCAGAATGGGCCGCCCAGGCCGATGAGGACGCCGGTGAGCAGCACCGCGAACAACCACATCAAGGCGCCGCCCGGGTCCTGCCCCAGCGTGCTCATGACGCTACAGGGAGTGCCCGGCGCCTCTCCGGCCTTGTCCTTCAGGTTCAGGGCCTTGCAGCGCGGGTCGCCTTTCCCGGTGCCCAGGCAGTTGGGGTAGTAATTCCAGCCTATGGGCAGCCCCATGGCCTGGTATTCGCTCAGGCTGGTGCTGACCTTGGCCAGGTCCGCCTTCGTCTGATCCAGTTGCGCCTTGGCATCCGCCGCCGCCGGGGCCTGCCGGTCAATCTGGGCCTTGATGGCATCGGCCTGGGTTGCCATGCGCTGGGCCACTTCCGGGTTCTGCACGAAGGTGTCGAAGATGCGCACGGCGTGGATGTTGCCGAAGAGGGCGAGCGCGATGCCCATGATCAGCGACAGCATCTGCGCCCGGCGCTTGAAGTAGTCCGTGGCCGCGGCACCGTATTGATCGTACTTGTCGGCCAGTTGCTTGAGCTGGGCGTTTGCCTGGTCCAGGGTGTCCGTCTTGAGGTGCTGGAACAGGGCGGTGTCCGGCAGTCTTTGCAGGAACTGTTCCGTGGTCACGGCATTGGCCCGCAGCAGGCGATTGCGATACAGGCCCAGGACGTGGCCCCATAAACCATGACCGCCGGCGGGCAGGGGATGGATCTTCTCCAGCAGGGCGTTGCCGGTGAGTTTGGTCATCATGTCGGCGCGCAACTTGCCCACGTCGCCGCTCAGCCTCGGCTTGACGACATCATCGAAGTAGGCCTCCAGCATCTTCTTCAGGCCGTCGGAGCGCAGCCCGAACAGCCGGTGCAGGATTTCGATGAGCGCCGTGCACAGCGTGGCGAGGCCGGCCAGGGCCAGGGCAAAGGCGATGCTTCCTTGGAGCAGATTCATGGTTTTCTCCCCGTTGTCTGCGTTCCCGGCTTGCGGCTGCGCGACCGGCGCGCCTCTTGCCGGGCTTGCCTTCATCATGAAGTGGAAATGCCTCGTCATTATTCAATGACCATCCCCTGCAGGGCAAGGCAAATGAGGCCGGAAGCCGGGTATTTTTCGGGATTTGCCCGTGGGAGGGATATTCGCCTAAAAGGCCGCCGCGGCCTGCCGTTAAGTCCCCTGGAGTTTCCGGCTCCCTCGGGCTTCCGAGGTCGGGCGGATTGGCGCCCGAAAGGGTCGTTGGTTACGGGTGAAGGGGCGGGCGATGCACGGCACTCTCGGGTATTTCATGGTTCTGATGGCCGGCGCGCTGGCGGCCTCCGCTCAGGCGGCGGACTGGAGCGACACCGCCCTGGGCTACCGCTACGGCGCGAGCTTTGCCGAGCCTTTCATCCCGGATGAGGTGACCAAGCACATCGTGAGCCTGACTCACGTCGGCGGTGATCGTTACGGCAGCCATTTTCTGAACGTGGACCTGCTCCTGTCGGATGGCAAGGATCCGGACCGTGTCGGTTCGGGCACGGGGGCGCGGGAAATCTACCTGGTGTATCGCTACACCCTGGACCTGGGGAAACTGGCGGACCGGGAGTTCCGCTTCGGACCGGTCCGTGGCCTGGGGCTCAGCGCGGGGCTGGACCTCAACAGCAAGGCCGATGCCGGTTACAACTCCCGCAAACGCATGCTGGTGGCGGGGCCGACCCTCATGCTGGACGTGCCGGGCTTCCTGAACCTGAGCCTCCTGGCCCTGTGGGAAAGCAACGCCCCCTATAACGGTTACACCCAGTCGGCGACGCCGCGTTACCGGTACCGGACCCATCCGGCCCTGGACCTCGCCTGGGCCATTCCTTTCGGTTCCGGTTTTTCCTTCGAGGGCTACGGGGATTTCATCGCGGCCAAGGGTAGAAACGAGTTCGGGGGCGAGACGGCCGCCGAAACCCACCTGGACATGAAGCTCCTCTACGACCTCGGCTCCGCCGTTGGGGCAAGGAAACACAGCCTCAAGGCCGGCATCGGCTACGAATGGTGGAAGAACAAGTTCGGCAACGACGCCGCAGGCCCGGCCGGTCCTGGCGCCTTCGCCCGGACACCCATGGTCCGGGCGGAATACCATTTCTGAAGCCTAGTAGTCAGTCATGCTGATTCGCAATGATGTGGGGCCGGCTTCAGCTAGCCCAAAAGTCCCCTCGCCCCGCTTGCGGGGAGAGGGTTAGGGTGAGGGGGGATTGGCCACTGAGTGCCCCTCACCCCGGCCCTCTCCCCCCTGTCGGGGGGCGAGGGAGGTGTAGCCGAGTTACCTTCCTAATCAGGTATCCATTTGATTCAGAATGACTGACTACTAGCGTTTCGCCGCTTGCCGCCACTCCGGCATTTTCTCGAAAGTCTCGAATTCCGCCTCCAGCGCCCATTGGCGGCTGGCCTTCTCGCTACCGGCGAGGAAGGCCTGGCAGGGGGCGGAGGGCCGGGCGGAGCCGGGGGCGTCCTTGCGGCAGGCGGCATCGCGCCAAAGGCTCGCCCCGGGAAGGAAGCTGTATTCCAGGCTGTTGCGGGACAGCTGCTTGAGCTGCCGGTAGGCGAGGCCGTAGCCCAGGGCGGCGCGCAGGTATTCGTTGGAAAGGTCAATGCGGGAGACGCCCTCGTCGTCGGAGGCCAGCACCACCGGCACGCCGGCCGCCAGGTAGTCGGGGAAGGGATGGTCCCGGCCCTTCACGCCCAGGATGACGTCGTTGCTGGTGAGGCAGATCTCCGCCGCCACGCCCTTTTCCTTCATCGTCTTCAGGGTCTCCCGGGCGGCGTCCTCGTAGCCGATGTCCACGGCGTGGCCGATGCGGTGGGCGCCGGCCAGCAGCACCGCGTCCCGGATGTGGCTGTGCAGGGCTTCCGGCGGCACCAGGCCCAGCGTCAGTTCTCCCGCGTGCAGGGCGATCTTCACCCCAGGCGCCTGCTGCGAGAGGAAGCCCAGCATTTCCATCTGCAGGTGGTAATCCCGCAGGGCCACCGGGTCGTCTTCCGGCGCCACCAGGTTCAGTCCCACCACCCGCTTGTCCGCCTTCGCCAACTCGAAAGCGTAGGCGAGCTGGGCAAAGACCTGTTCCGGCGGGCCGGTGCGGGTGGTCTGCTGTAGCCAGCGCACGCTCACGGCGCAGCCGGGTTTGGCGGCGGGGGTGCCGCAGCCCTGGGTCTGGCGGTAGGCGGCGTCCAGCGCATCCAAGTCCTTCCTGCCGGCCTCCACCAGCCTGGCGAGGCCGTTGTCCAGCAGCCATTGCCGGCGGCGGGAAAAATCGCTTTCGGCGGCCCAGGGCAGGCCGCCGCCCAGTTTCCTCACGGCGCCGCTCTGGAACGTGGTCATGAGTTCCAGGTGCTGGATGTGCTGGCCGGCGGCCCGGTCCGCCAGTTCCGCTTCCATGGAGACGAAGCGGTCCGGAATGCCGCTCACCGGCCCGAAGACGCCGAAGGTGTCGAAGAACTGGTCGTGGCCGGACTGGCCGGCGTAGGCCTGGTTGCGGGTGGACATGCGGTCCACCAGGGAGGAATAGGTGCTGGTCGGCAGCTTGCCCGCGAGCACCAGGGTGCCGCCCGCGCTACAGGGTGGCGGCACGAAGGCCAATTTGGCCGTGTCCACGCAGTAGTTGGCCTCGGCCGCCCATTTCAGGTAGCTCTCCGCGTAGATGGCGCCGCTGATGTGGGAATGCAGGTCGGCGCCCTTGGGCATGCGTTGCAGGAACTGGCGCAGCATGGGCGGCCTATCCCTGTGGGCCGTGAACCAGGCGGCGGTGCGCTGGGTGTCGGCCGGCGCCGCCTGACACAGGGGGGCAAGGGCAGCAGCCAGAAGCAGGGCGAGCAGTTTCATGGGAGTCCTTTGGGCAGGATCAAGTAGCGTCTTGTGGTTTCAACGTATGCCAACCAGAAATGCGGCAGGCGGAATGATGGGAATGCCGCGCCAGGGGTGTAGCCTGGTGAGGTGAGGGTCACTGGCCACGATCAACTCGGCTTCGGCGGCTTCCGCCAGGGCCAGAAACTTGTTGTCCTTGGGGTCCGGACAGTCGGAAACGACGCGGCTGACCTGCACCATGATGATTCGGTCTCTGAATCCGGCGATGAATTCCTGGCGCAGGGAGGGTGCCAAGTAGGCGTCGAACTTGGGTCGGGACAGAACCGTTTCCAGTTCCGCCAGAGTTTCATCCGAGGCGCAGACCTCGAAACGTAGTAGGGCCTTCTCGAACGCCAGAGCCGGAACCGAAGTCGGGCGTATGGCGGCACTCACCAGTACACCCGTGTCTATGACGATGCGCCTAGCGAAGTTCATGCACCAGGCGCGTCACGTCATCGTCCGTCAGGGCAGAAGCATCGGGAAGCGCCGCGACTTTTTCCTTGTAGCAGGCGTACCAGTCGGCCGCTTCCTCACGACGCTTGCGCACCGCCACCAATTCCTGCATATCGTGTTCGGAGACCACATAAGCCACGGCCCTTCCCCGGCGCGTGACCTGAATCGGTTCCCGCTGGGAGCGGTCTATCAGTTCGCCGAAGCGACTCTGCGCCTCGACCGAGGTGAGGGTAATCATGTGAAACTCCGCGAAATGGCCATTTCGGCCATGATAGTCGGTTCGCCGGGATATACAAGCGGAGGGTTAGGGCGATTGTTCCACCACCTTCACCGTCTTGTCGGTGAAGGAGAGGCGCTTCCTGAAGGCGGGGGTGATGTAGACCACGCCTTTTTCGTCCACCCGCAAGGCATGGGCGACGCCGAGGCGCCGGGCGTAATCCAGCCAGAGCTCGGCGCCGCCGACGAACAGGGGTTTACTCGTGGCGTCCGACAACATGCCGGCATGCGGTCCCGGGGGAATGAGCACGGTGACGCCTTCGGCGCCTGCCGAGGGCTGGCCGGTACGCGGGTCCAGGATGTGGCAGTAACGCTTGCCGTTCAGTTCGAAATAGCGCTGGTAGTCGCCGGAGGTGCCCACCGCCTCGCCGTCCTGAAGTTCCAGGATGGCCAGCGGCGTGGGGGAGCGGGGATTCTGTATGCCCACGCGCCAGGGTTCCTTGCCCTTGGCGCCCAGGGCCACGACGTTGCCGCCGATGTTGATGAGGGCGTTTTTCAGCCCCAGCTCGTGCAGGATGGCGGCGGCCCGGTCCAGGGCATAGCCCTTGGCATACCCTCCCAGGTCCAGGGCCACGGCCCTGTTCCGGCTGCTCACCTTGTTGCCGACGATGCCGAGATCGGACATGCGCGGCTTCTCGGCCACCAGTTGGGCCAGTTTCGAGGGGTCGGGCAGGATGGGCTTGAACTCGTCATTGTGGAAGCCCCAGAGTTCCACCAGTTTCCCCACCGCCGGATCGAAGAGCTCGTCGGATTTCGCGGCCAGATCCTGGGACTCCCTCAGCATGGTCGCCAGTTCGGCGGAAACCGGGATGCCCTGCTCCCCCTTGGCGATGGCCTCGTTCAGTTTCGTCAGCTCGGAAGGCTGCCAGGCGTGGTAGGCCCGGTGCATGCGATCGAATTCCCTCAGCACCGCATTCGCCCCCGCCCTCGCCTGGTCCTCGGGCGCGCCGAACACCAGCACCTCGACCCTTGTACCGAAGACGTAGGACTCCTGGGAAAACATGGCCGGCGGCCGGGAGCAGGCAGTCAAGAAAAAGGCAGTAAGAACCAACATCCAGCGCAAAAGCCTGCCCCGTGCTCGATACGGGGGCGCAAAGGAATATCCAGATTTTCGTCCAAGGAAACAATGCTTCGCAGGATAAAGCTCGGGTTCTCTTTGCGAACCTTTGCGCCTTTGCGCCTTTGCGGTGAGGTTTTCTAAAGGCATTCCTGCTCCAGCATATCCATGAACATCCCCGCCACATCGAAGCCTGTCTGTTGCGTAATTTCCACGAAGCAGGTGGGGCTGGTGACGTTGATCTCGGTGAGATGCTCGCCGATGATGTCCAGGCCCACCAGAAACAGGCCTCGGGCGGACAGCGCCGGCGCCAGGGTTTCCGCGATCTCCCGGTCCCGCTCCGACAGCGGCCGGGCGATGCCAGTGCCCCCCGCCGCCAGGTTGCCGCGGAACTCGCCCGCCTTCGGATAGCGGGCCAGGCAGTAAGGCACCACCTTGCCGCCTATGAGCAGGACGCGCTTGTCTCCGTCCGAGACGCCCGGCAGCCAGGCCTGGGCCATGATGGTTTGCGTGCCGTCCTGGGTCAGGGTCTCGATGATGACGTTCCGGTTCGGGTCATCCCGGCGCACCCGGAAGATGCGGCTGCCACCCATGCCATCCAGGGGTTTCAGCACCACGTCCCCCAGTTCGGCGATGAAGGCCTGGATGTCGGCCGGATCACGCGCCACCAGGGTCGGCGGGGCGAACCGGGGAAATTCGCAGATGGCCAGCTTCTCGTTGTGGTCGCGGATGGCCCCCGGTCGGTTCAGGATGCGCGCCCCGCCTGCTTCGGCCCTCGCCAGCAGCCAGGTCGCCGCCACGTACTCCAGATCGAAGGGCGGATCCTGGCGCATGAGTACGGCATCGAAATTCTTGAGGGCGGCGACGCCGGATTCGCTCTCAGAGTACCAGTCGTCTCCTTCCCGAATTTCCAGCCGGGTCGCCCCGGCCCTCACCGTACCATCCCGCCAGGAGAGCGTCTCGCGCATGACTGCATGAACCTCGTGCCCGCGTCTTGCCGCGGCGCGCATCATGGCGATGCTGGAATCCTTGTATGCCTTGAGGGAAGGCAGGGGGTCCAGGATGAAGGCGAGTTTCATGCGGGCGGTCGGTCCAGTTGGTCCAGTTGGTCCAGAACCCATGCCCCGAATCTTTTGTAGAGACCTGGCGCCAGGTCGACTGCCGCCATGATCTTGTCCATGTCGAGTTCGTCGTACATATGCACGATTACGTTCCTCATGCCGCAGGCAAGTCCGAGTTCTTCCGCCAGGGGCAGGGGCATGGACAGGTGCTTGGCCGCTGCCGCAAACACCGCCCGATGGGTTTCCGGAGGCGGGCTCAAGACCTGGGCCTTGAGCAACTGGAGGCTGATGTCGGACGAAGCCTCGCACAGCAGTTGCAGCAAGCGCTCGATGGCAAAGTGCTGGCCGCTTCGCTCTTCACGGGATTTCGGAAGATATTTCTCCAACTCTTCCACGTAGGAGGACAGAAAACGCAGTTTTCTTTCGATGACCTCACGCCTCATGAAAAGCCCCCTTCAGATAGCTGTGCAGTTCGCGCCGGTAAGGCGCCGCATCGGCATGGAGGGCGAAGGCATGCCAATATTCTCGATCATGCAGACCCTCGTCCGCCTCATACAGGCAACGCCCGGCGCAAATTACCTCGAAGCGCAGGAGCGGCGACATGTCTTCCCTCAGCCGTACCAGGTCCACCGGCAAGGGGGCGAACAAGTCCGCCAGTTCCGCCTGCCAGCGCGTTTCAGTGGCCAGGTCCGGCGCCGATGCCGGCAGTACGGCAATGTCTACGTCCCGGCCCTGCCCAAACGCCGAGGAGCCGAAAAGCATGACCAGCCGCCAGCCGTGGCGGCGCGCCAGTTGTTCCACTGTGGAGCGTTGGGCGGGCGAGAGTTCCATGGCCTGGGCCTTACAGGCTGTACGCGGGCGCCGTGCGCTCGATTTCCAGGGCGGCAGCCACCAGCGCCAGGCGCGCCACCACGCCGTAGGCGAAGAAGCGGTTGGGCGGCGCATCCGGGGAGGAGGCCGGGTCGGGCAGGGAGCAGTAGGTATCGAAACAGAGCGGCTTGAAGTGCATGCCCGGGGCGTTCAGGTTCTCGTCCCGGCCGCGGGCGGTATGCACCCGGTAGAAGCCGCCCACCACGTAGCGGTCCATCATGTACACGACCGGCTCGGCCACGCCCTCGTCCACGGTCTCGAAGGTATGCACCCCTTCCTGAACGATGACGTCGGAGACTTGCAGGCCTTCCTTCACCACCGCCATCTTGTTCCGCTGCTTGCGGTTCAGCCCCACCACCTCGGTGGCGTCGCGCACGGTCATGATGCCCATGCCGTAGGTGCCGGCGTCCGCCTTGACGATGACGAAGGGCTTCTCGGTGACGCCGTATTCCCTGTACTTGGCGCGCACCCGGGTCAGCACCGCGTCCACCGCGGCGGCCAGCTGTTCCTCGCCCTGGCGCGCCTGGAAATCAATCTGGCTGCAAGCCTCGAACTCGGGGTTGATGAGCCAGGGGTCCAGGCCCAGCATGGCGGCGAAGTCCTCGGCTACTTCGTCATAGGCGGCGAAATGCTGGGTTTTCTTCCGGGTGGCCCAGCCGGCATGGGGCGGCGGAATGAGGAACTGCTCGTGCAGGTTCTTCAGCATGTCCGGCACGCCGGCGGACAGGTCGTTGTTGAGCAAGATGGCGCAGGGGTTGAAGTCCGCCAGGCCCAGGCGCCGTCCCTCCGGACCCAGGCGCTGAATCGGTTCCAGCACCAGGGATTGGCCGTCGGGCAACTCCAGGGCGGTGGGGGCGGTGATCTCCGGCAGCAGGCTGCCGATGCGTACGTTCAGGCCCGCCTGGCGCAGGATGGTCGCGAGCCGGGCCACGTTCTGGAGATAAAACTGGTTGCGGGTGTGGTTCTCCGGCACCAGCAGCAGGTTCTTCGCTTCCGGGCAAATCTTCTCGATGGCGGCCATGGCCGCCTGCACGCACAGGGGCTGGAAGGCGGGGTTGAGGTTGTTGAAGCCGCCGGGAAACAGGTTGGTGTCCACCGGCGCCAGCTTGAAGCCGGCATTTCTCAGATCCACGGACGCATAGAAGGGCGGCGTGTGCTCCAGCCACTGGCCGCGCAGCCACTGCTCGATGGTCGTGGCGCCGGCCAGGAAGGTCTTCTCCAGGTCCAGGAGCGGGCCGGTCAGGGCGGTGGTGAGATGGGGGACCAAGGGTTTCTCCGTAAGGCCTGCGGCATTGCCGCGTCATGGCTTGAGGGGGCTATGTTAGCGCGAAACAGTCGAGAATAAAGAACGCCGAGGGTGCCGCTCGGGGCGTACGCATGACTTGCAAAAGCCTTTCAACGCAAAGGCACAAAAGACGCAAAGTGCCGCAAAGGAATTCAAAAGCAATGGCGCGACTCGTCCAATCCGGTGAATTTCACGCTGTGACAGCGTTCCGTCAGATAATTCTTGAGGTTTTCTTTGTGTTCCTCTGCGCAGTCCGCCACGAGATCAATCTGCCGACTTGACCCAGTTTTCCACGGCCAACCCCGGATAATCCTTGAAGTCCGCCTCGTTGTTGGTGACGAGGATGGCGCCGACGGAAATGGCGTGGGCGGCGATGAGGCGGTCCAGGGCGTCGCGGCGACGGTCGCGGACGGCGGCGGCGATTACCCCGTAGTTTTCCGCGGCACGCTCATCGAAGGGCAGCACCGGGACACGCTGAACGAAGCGACTCAGCGCCCGTTCCGCCAGAGCTCGATCATCGTTAGGGCAGCGCTCGACGCCATGTCGTAGTTCGGCGTAGGTAACGACGGACATCAACACGTCCCCCACCCGCAATTGCCGAAACCGTTCCACCACCAGGGGCGGATGCGCATCCATGAGGTGGATGCAGATATTGGTATCCAAAAGGTAGGTCACGGCCTACTCCTCCGCCCCGCCGAACGCCCCCCAGTCCCGCTCTTTCTGCTCGTGTACCTCGCGCCCTTCCGGCATGAAACTCTCGGGGAAGGATGCCAGAATTTCCATCAGGTCACCCAGAGTCTCCCGCGCCACGGGGCGAACGACCAGGGTGTTGCCGACCCGCTCGATCTCCACGTCCTCCGATGCCTGAAAATTGGAAAGTTCCTTGGGAATACGCACCGCCAGCGAATTGCCACTCTTGAATACTCGGGTCAGCATGTCCATGCCCCTTTGATTAAGTATATACAGGATATACTTTGCCTGTCGGTTCTTCAAGTCCCATGCGCCCTACCGTGCCGATTGACTGCACTTCACCCCCCGTTGGCAACGGAATAGCTGCCCGAATGGGGGAGTTCGAGCGATGGGGCCGGGAAATAACTTACAATACCGCCCCTTAGCCGAGCGTGGCCGCGGTATTCTGGCGTCTGGCCGCTCTAACTTTCTAGCCCCTAGCCCCTAGCCCCTAGCCCCTAGTCCCTAAATCCATGTTCTCCGGAATCATCTCGGCCGTCGGCCGCATCTCCCATATCCAGCCGGCCGAGAAGGGCCTGCGCCTGACCGTGGCAGCGGGGGGGCTGGATCTCTCCGACGTGGCCCTGGGCGACTCCATCGCCTGCAACGGCGTGTGCCTGACGGTGATCGAGCGCAGCGACCACGATTTCAAGGTGGATGTCTCCCGGGAATCCCTGGACTGCACCGTGGGCCTGGATGCGCCCGGCGAACTGAACCTGGAAAAAGCCTTGTGCCTGAACGACCGTCTGGGCGGCCACCTGGTGAGCGGCCATGTGGACGGCGTGGGCGAGGTGGTGCGTTTCGAAGCCGTGGGCGAATCCCACGAACTGGTGATCCGGGCGCCCGCCACCCTGGCCAAGTACATCGCCAGGAAGGGCTCCATCACGGTGGATGGCGTGAGCCTGACCACCAACCGGGTGGAGGGCGCGGAGTTTTCCATCAATCTCATCCCCCACACGGTGGCCATGACCACCCTCAAGCGTTTGCAGGCCGGCTCCCGGGTCAATCTGGAGGTGGACCTCATCGCCCGTTACGTGGAACGGATGCTCACCGGCGCGGTTTGACGTTACGGGAATCCGGGAATGAGTACCGCGCGCAGATCCCTCACCCCCCCGCCCCTCTCCCCGAAGCGGGCGAGGGGAGCGTCGTGAGTCGCTGCGCGACTATTACAACAAGGCAGGAGACAAGAACATAATGACGAGCGTTTTAAGCCCCATACAGGACATCATCGCGGAAATCCGCGCCGGCCGCATGGTCATCCTCGTGGACGAGGAGGACAGGGAAAACGAGGGCGACCTGGTGATGGCCGCCGAGCACATCACGCCCGAGGCGATCAACTTCATGGCGCGCTACGGTCGCGGCCTGATCTGTCTGACCCTGACCGAGGATCGCTGCCGCCAGCTGGGCATTCCCCTCATGGCGCGGGACAACAAGAGCCCCTACAACACCGCCTTCACCGTCTCCATCGAGGCGGCGGAAGGCGTGACCACGGGTATCTCCGCCGCCGACCGGGCGCGCACCGTTCAGGTCGCCGTGGCCCGTGGTGCGAAGCCCGCGGACATCGTGCAGCCGGGACACATCTTCCCGATCCAGGCCCGGCCCGGCGGCGTGCTGGTGCGCGCCGGACACACCGAGGCGGGTTGCGACCTGGGAGGCCTGGCTGGGCTGGAGCCGGCCTCCGTCATCTGTGAAATCCTGAAGGAAGACGGCAGCATGGCGCGCCTGCCCGACCTCATGGTGTTCGCCAAGGAACACAACCTCAAGATCGGCGCCATCCGCGACCTGATCCATTACCGTTCACAAAGCGAGCGCCTGGTGGAGCGCGTCGGCGAAAAGGAAGTGGTCTGTGCCGGCGGCGCCGCCTTCCGGCTCTGCGCGTACGCCGACAAGAGCAGCGGCGAAGTGCACCTGGCCCTGGCCAAGGGCGACATCCGCCCGGATCAGGAGACCCTGGTGCGGGTGCATGAGCCCGTCAGCGTGCTGGACTTTCTGGATGCCGGCAGTGGCCGCCACAGCTTCTCCATCGAGCAGTCCGTGAAGGCGGTGGTGCAGCACGGCACGGGCGTCATCGTGCTGCTGCGTCGGCCGGAAACCGGGGAGGATGTGCTCGCTGCCTTCGGCGAGAAGAAGGCGGCCGGCCGCCCCGCCGCCAAGTGGGATCCCCGCAGCTTCGGCATCGGCGCCCAGATACTGCGCGATCTGAACGTGGGCAAGATGCGCCTCTTGTCCAGCCCGCAAAAGCTGCCGAGCATGACCGGCTTCGATCTGGAAGTGTGCGGCTACCAGTCTCCCGACGAGATTTGACGTCCACAACCAACAAATTGAACCGCAGAGACGCTGAGGCGCAGAGAAAAGCAAAAGCCCAATGACGAAGGGCAGTTTCGTCGAGGCTGATGGAGAAGCTTTTTAAATCAGGGGTGTCCTCCGCGTCTTAAGCGCCTCTGCGGTGAGTTGCTTGTTTATTTTGGAGCCAGACCATGGCACGTTTTGAAAACATACTTGAATTCGATCCCGACCTGAATGGCACGGGCCTCACCGTGGGCATCGCCATGAGCCGTTTCAACCAGGACATCTGCGAGGGGCTTCTGTCCGCGTGCGCGGCGGAATTCCAGCGCCTGGGGGTGGCGAAGCAGGACATCGTGATCTGCACGGCCCCCGGTGCCCTGGAACTGCCCCTGCTGCTCAAGACCATGGCCCAAAGCGGCCGCTTCGATGCCCTGGTGGCCCTGGGGGCCGTGGTGCGCGGCGAGACCTACCATTTCGAGGTGGTGTCCAACGAATCCGCCCGCGGCATCACCGACGCCCAGCTCCAGACCGGCATCCCCATCGCCAACGGCGTGCTGACCACCGAGGATGACGACCAGGCCCTGGTGCGCATGGCGGTGAAGGGAGCGGAAGCCGCCCAGGCCGCCATCGAGATGGCCCGGTTGCTCGCCCGTTTCAAGGCGCCCAAATGAGTTCGCCCAGACACCGGGCCCGGGAGTTCGCCGTCCAGGGCATCTACCAGTGGCAGCTCTCGGGCCACGACACGCCCGCCATAGAAGCCCACCTCATGGAAGCGGGCGGTTTCAGCCAGGCGGACCACGGCCTGTTCACCACCCTGCTGCGCGGCGCCCTGTCCGAGGCGCCGGCCTTGCGGGCGGACATTGAGCCCCACCTGGACCGCTCTTTCGACTCCCTGTCACCGGTGGAGCGCTCCATCCTGTTGCTCGCGACCTACGAATTCAAGCACCAGCCGGAAACCCCCTACCGGGTGATCCTGAACGAGGCCATCGAGCTGGCCAAGGAATACGGCGGCACCGACGGCCACAAGTACGTAAACGGCGTCATGGACAAGCTGGCCGCCCTGCTCCGCGCCCCGGAGTTCGAGCAGAACGCGGCGGGGAAGAAGGCGAGTCGAGGGTCGAGAGTCGAGGGTCGAGAGTAATATTTGCGCGCCTTCGGCGCGGATGCTTTCACCCTCCACTCTTGACTCTTTACTCTCGACTCATGGGCGAATTCGAACTGATCCGCCGCCATTTCGTCAGGCCTACCCGGCACACGGAACTGGGGGTGGGCGATGACGCGGCGCTCCTGCGGCCGCGGCCGGGCATGGAGCTGGCCATCTCCACGGACATGCTGGTGTCGGGCACCCACTTCCTGCCGGACGTGGAACCCGAGTCCCTGGGCTGGAAGGCCCTGGCGGTGAACGTCTCGGATCTCGCCGCCATGGGTGCCGAGCCGCGCTGGGCCCTCCTCGCGGCCAGCCTGCCCGAGGCGGACGAGGCCTGGGTGGCGTCCTTTGCCCAAGGCTTCTTCGCCTGTGCCGAAGCCTTCGGCGTGGATGTGATCGGCGGCGACACCACCCGCGGGCCGCTGAACCTTGCGCCCACCATCCTGGGGGAAGTGCCCCGGGGCCAGGCGCTGCGTCGCTCGGGCGCCCATCCTGGGGATGAAATCTGGGTCTCTGGCGCGCCGGGCCTGGCCGCCCTGGGCCTGGCCCATCTTCAGGGCCGTACCGTCCTGAAACAGTCCTCCGCCTGCATTGCGGCCCTCACCCGGCCCCAGCCCCGGGTGGCCCTGGGCCTGGCCCTGCGGGGCATCGCCTCGGCGGCGATTGACGTCTCCGACGGGCTTTTCGCCGACCTGGGGCACATCCTGGAAGAGTCGGGCTGCGGCGCCGAAATCGAGGACGCCGCCCTGCCCTGGGCGCCGGTTCTCGCCGCCACGGACGACCCCGAGTTGGCCCGGACCTGTCTCGTTGCCGGCGGTGACGACTACGAACTGGCCTTCACCGCCCCGCCCGGAAAGCAGGCCGACATCCTGGCCCTGGCGCAGCACCTGTCCCTGCCGCTCACCCGCATCGGCCGCATCGTCCCTGTAGGCGCCCTCAAGCTCCTGGACGATCTAGGCGCTCAGATGGCTTTCGGTTGCACAGGTTACGATCACTTCGGCTGAGTCTCAGGCACGGCCGGAGGCGGGCTTCCCATGCGTTTCAGCCGTTCGTCCAGGTCCGTTGGCGCGTAGAACACCAGCGCCCGGCCCTGGGTGGCTTTTTCCAGTAATCCCAAATCCGCCAGGTCCAGGAGGTCGGTACGGGCGGTCTGGTACACCACGCCGTGGACCTTCTGGTGGCTGTCTATCCGGTAGCCCTCTCCCGGATTCTTCAGGGCATGGGCCAGGATGGCGTTCTGACGGTGGTTCAGTCGGCTGCGCAGGAAAGGCGAAGCGCCGAGAACACGCAAGTTGTCCTTCTGCTCCCTCGCCTTCCTCGCCAGATACTCGTGCAGGGCGCCCACGGCAGCACGGATGATGCCCAACTGGTGCAACAGGAAATAGGTGGTGTCACCCTCGCCAGTCTCCACGTGGAGGTAAGCCAGCCCGTATTGGGCGGGCGCCTTCTTGAGGAAGTGGGAAATGGACAGGAACTCGGTCAGCCAATAACCGCTTCGAGCCATGGCCCAGTAAAACAGGGCGCGGGCTGTGCGGCCGTTGCCGTCGGCGAAGGGATGGTCGTAGCCGATCATGAAATGCAGCAGGATGGCCCGCAGCACGGGATGGACGAAGGGCGTAGCAGCCTCATTGGCATTGGCAAAGGCACATAGCCGTAGCAGGCGTTCCGGTAATTCCTGGTGATGGGGTGGGGCGTGCAGGATGCGCCCGTCCCGATTGTCCACCACCTTCACGTCGTCGCTGGTGCGCAGGCGCCCGGCGTCGGCCGGGTCCTCCAGGGTACCTTCGGTCAGGAGGGCGTGCAGTTCCAGGATGGCGTCCGGCGTAAAGGACTGTTCCTTCAGCGCGCGGATGTGCGCCATGGCCCGGTAGTTGTTGAAAATCATGGTTTCACTGCTGTCCCGTGGCTTGCGCCCTGCACGAAGCATGTCTTCGGCCACCCGGCGGGTCGTGGAGGCGCCCTCCAGTTGGCTGGAACTGATGGCCTCCTCGATCAGGGAATGGAGCAGGTAGCGCTCCCGGCTCTCCCAGATGGGCGCCGTGCCGGGGGCGCGGATTTCACCGGCCGCATCCCGGTCAAGGTGGTGCAGATGAACCAGTACCGGCTCGGGCGTGGCAAACCGGAACGGACGCCCGTCCTTGTCGAGCAGGGGCAATTCCTTCAGCAAGGGTTGGCGCCCCAGGGAAAGGGCCAGCCACCATTCTTCAGAGGACAGACCTTCCGGCGGGGGGCGATGACGTAGTTCATCCCAATGCAGGTACTTTCCCTGCGCCAGAGGGGAAATATGGGCAATGAGACGCCCCACATCACCCAGGGATTTCCCGAGGAGCTTGGCAAGATCGGGGGGGGAAAGTGGAATCTTCATTTGCTACTAGAACCAGGTAATATTAGTAGTTGTTAGTATAGACTGAGGCTTGGCGATCAACTACTAATTTATTCATAAAATAGTAGTTGTCCGGCTTTTGGAAGAAGGGGCCGCCAAGGGGCATTGCCGCCACCGCAGCGCTCGGGTATCTTCGCCCCATGTCTTCGCCCCCCTCCATCCGTTTCCTGCTGGCCCACCCCGCGCATTTCTTTGCCTGCGGCCTGGGGTCCGGGCTTTCCAGCTTTGCGCCGGGAACGGTGGGCACGGCCTTCGCCTGGGTCAGCTACGGCTTTCTGAGGCCCCATTTCTCCGACCCCGGCTTCTTCCTGTTCCTGGTGGCGGCCTTCGTCTTCGGCTTCTGGGCCTGCCAGCGTACCGGGCGCGCCCTGGGGGAGCCGGATCATGGCTCCATCGTCTGGGATGAGATCGTGCCCTTCTGGCTGGTGCTGTTCCTCACGCCGCCCACGTTCTGGTGGCAGGCGGCGGCGTTCGGCCTCTTTCGCCTCTTCGACATCACCAAGCCCTGGCCGGCGTCCTATTTCGATCGGCACCAGAAAAATGGCTTCGGTGTAATGATGGACGACCTGTGCGCCGCGGGCTTTGCCCTGCTGGCCCTGGCGCTGGGGAAATTTTTCCTGGGATGAGCATGGAACTGGAAGCCCTGGCCGTTGCCCTGGGCGAGACGCTGAAAGGCCGTGGGCTGGTGCTGGCGACGGCGGAATCCTGCACCGGGGGCTGGGCGGCGCAGGAGGTGACGGCCATCGCCGGCAGTTCCGCCTGGTTCGAGCGCGGCTTCGTGACTTACGCCAATGCGGCAAAAATTGACATGCTGGGCGTGTCCCCGGAGACGCTGGCCTCCTTCGGCGCGGTGAGCCTGGAGACGGCCGGCGAGATGGCATCAGGCGCCCTGGCGCACAGCCGGGCGGACGTGGCGCTGGCCATCACCGGTATCGCCGGCCCCTCCGGTGGCTCACCGGATAAGCCAGTGGGTACCGTATGCTTCGCCTGGTGTCGTCGAGATGCCGCGCCGATCGCCCTGAAGGAATGCTTCCAGGGTGACCGGGGCGCGGTGCGGCGGCAGGCAGTGGTACGGGCGCTCTCGGGTTTGCTCGACCTGCTTGAGGGCGGCGATGGCGCAAGCCCGCTGGCAAAATCTGTGCCATAATCGGCGGCAGTCTTTTAGAGGAATCGGAATGGACGACAACAAGGCCAAGGCGCTCCAGTCGGCGCTGGCTCAAATCGAGAAGCAGTTCGGCAAGGGCTCCATCATGCGCCTGGGGGATGGCGGGGTGGAGAGCGACATCCAGGTCGTTTCCACGGGCTCCCTGGGGCTGGACATCGCGCTCGGTATCGGCGGCCTGCCGCGGGGGCGTGTCGTGGAAATCTACGGCCCGGAATCCTCGGGCAAGACGACGCTCACCCTGCAAGTCATCGCCGAGATGCAGAAACTGGGCGGCACGGCGGCGTTCATTGATGCGGAGCATGCGCTGGACACCAGCTACGCGGCCAAGCTCGGCGTGAACATCAACGATCTTTTGATCTCCCAGCCGGACACGGGGGAGCAGGCGCTGGAAATCACCGACATGCTGGTGCGTTCCGGCGGCGTGGATATGGTGGTGATTGACTCCGTGGCGGCGCTGACCCCGAAGGCGGAAATCGAGGGCGAGATGGGTGACCAGTTGCCCGGCCTCCAGGCCCGGCTCATGTCCCAGGCGCTGCGGAAGCTCACGGCCAACATCAAGCGCACCAACACCCTGGTGATCTTCATCAACCAGATCCGCATGAAGATCGGCGTGATGTTCGGCAATCCGGAAACCACCACCGGCGGCAATGCGCTCAAGTTCTATTCCTCGGTGCGCCTGGATATCCGGCGCATCGGCTCCATCAAGTCCGGCGAGGAAGTGGTCGGCTCCGAGACCCGGGTCAAGGTGGTGAAGAACAAGGTGGCGCCGCCCTTCCGCCAGGCGGAGTTCGACATCCTCTACGGGGCGGGCATCTCCCGCGAGGGTGAGATCGTCGAGTTGGGTGTGAATAACAAGATCGTGGACAAGTCCGGCGCCTGGTATTCCTACAATGGCCAGCGCATCGGCCAAGGCAAGGACAACGTGCGGGAATTCCTGAAAGCCAACCCCGAGATGGCCCGCGAGATCGAGAACAAGGTGCGTGCGGCAGTGGGCATCGTGGCGGCCCAGCCGGCCGTGGCCAAGGCGGAGGCCTGAAATCGAATTCTCCGGCCTGACTGGCATGGATTGGCGAATTGCAGAAGCGTGACATCGTGGATCCATGCCCGTTGCCCTCACCCCCAACCCCTCTCCCGCAAGCGGGCGAGGGTAGCATCGTGAGCCGCTTCGCGGCAGATGTCTTGCGTGAAAAGGCGCTGCGCCTCCTGGCTCAGCGCGAGCATTCCCGGGCCGAGATGGTCCGCAAGCTGGCCGACCGAACCGAAGACCAAGAAGAGATACCCGCCTTGCTGGATCACCTGGAACAGGTCGGACTTCTCTCCGACGCGCGCTTTGCGGCGAGTTACGTCCGCAGCCACGCCGGCCGTTTCGGTGTGATGCGCCTGCGCCATGACCTCTCGCAGCGGGGCGTGGCGGAAGAGGTCGCGGAGGCGGCCCTGGCCTCGGAGCTGGATCCCGAGGAGGGAAGCTGTGGCGCGGAGATGGATCGGGCTCGGGCCGTGTGGCAGAAGAAGTTCAAGGAAGCGCCGACCGACGCCCGGGAATACGCCCGGCAGGCGCGTTTCCTTCAAGGCCGGGGCTTTCCGGCCGATACCCTACACAAACTGTTGAAGCATCCGTCCGACTGAGTCCATGAGCCTCTTGAAGGTCAAAGCCCTGCGCAAGAAGTACAAGGCGCGCACCGTGGTCAAGGATGTCTCCTTCGAAGTGGGCAGTGGCGAGGTCGTGGGCCTCCTGGGCCCCAACGGCGCCGGCAAGACCACCTGTTTCTACATGATCGTGGGCCTGGTCTCCACGGATGGCGGCGCCATTTCCCTGGATGGGGCGGACCTGACCCACATGCCCATCCACAAGCGCGCCCGGATGGGCCTGTCCTACCTGCCCCAGGAAATGTCCGTATTCCGCCGCCTGAACGTGGCGGACAATATCCGGGCCATTCTGGAACTCCAGGACACCTCCTCGGAGCAGGTGGAAGAGCGGCTGAACCAGTTGCTCGAAGATCTGCATATTTCCCACCTGCGCGGCAACACGGCCATGTCGCTTTCCGGCGGCGAGCGGCGACGCGTGGAAATCGCCCGCGCCCTGGCGTCCAACCCCCAGTTGATCCTGCTGGATGAGCCTTTTGCCGGGGTGGACCCGATCGCGGTACTCGACATTCAGAAGATCATCCAGTTCCTCAAGGAACGGGGCATAGGCGTACTCATCACCGACCACAACGTTCGGGAAACCCTGGGCATCTGTGACCGCGCCTACATCATTAACGAGGGGGAAGTGCTGGCGTCGGGGGCTCCGGACGAAATTGTTTATAATGTTAGCGTCCGCCAGGTCTATCTGGGCGAGCACTTCCGCCTATGATCGTCCCTTCCGGCTCCGCAGTTGCCCGCGGCAAGCTCGCACCCTCATGAAGCAAGCACTCCAACTCAAGCTTTCCCAGCATCTGGCGCTCACGCCCCAGTTGCAGCAGTCCATTCGCCTGCTGCAACTGTCTACGCTGGATCTGAATCAGGAAATCGAAAAGCTCCTGGTGGAGAACCCCATGCTGGAGATGGAAGAGCATGGCGGTGAAAGCGGGAGCTATGCGCCGGGCGGTGAGGTTCTGAGCGCGCCCGGCAGCACCACCGAGGCGCCCCCCAAGGAAGCCGAGCCTGAACCCGAGCCTGCCTACGATAATTTCGACGAGTCGGCCGGTGCGGCGGACTGGTTGAGCGAGGGCGGCCGGACCTCCCAGCGCAAGGACGACGACGATGACACGGATTTCCAGGAAATCCAGGCGGCCAGCACCTCCCTGCGGGACTACCTGACCGCCCAGCTGGCGCTTACGCCTCTCTCGGAGCGGGACACCGGGCTGGTGCGCTTCCTGATCGAGGCGCTGGACGACGACGGTTATCTGACCCAGGATCTGGAAGGGCTCCTGGAACTCTTGCCGCCGGAGCTGGGGGTGGAACTGGACGATCTCCAGATCGCCCTCAAGTATCTCCAGAACCTGGATCCATCCGGCGTGGGCGCACGCAGCCCTTCCGAATGCCTGGCCCTGCAACTCATGAATCTGCCCGAGACGCCGGTGCAGCAACTGGCGCTGAGAGTGGTGCAGGAGCAACTGGAAAGCCTGGCCGCCCGGGACTTCTTGCGCATCAAGAAGAAGTTCCTGTGCGACGACGAGGAACTGCGTCGGGCACACGCCTTGATCCTCAGCCTCAATCCTCGTCCGGGCGCCCAGTACTCGCCCATGGACACCCGCTACGTGTTGCCGGACGTGGTGGTGAAGAAGGTGCGAGACCAATGGGTGGTCATGTTGAACGGTGATGCCGTGCCGCGCCTGCGCATCAATCGCCTCTACGCCAGCATCCTCCAGGGACACCGGGGCAGCAGCCTGGCCGGGCAGTTGCAGGAGGCGAAGTGGCTGATCAAGAACGTGCAGCAGCGCTTCGACACCATCCTGCGTGTGTCCCAGGCCATCGTCGAGCGCCAGCGGCAGTTCTTCGATTATGGCGACGTGGCCATGCGCCCGCTCACCCTGCGGGAGATCGCCGAGACGCTGGGGCTGCACGAATCCACCATATCCCGCGTCACCACCCAGAAATACATGGCGACGCCCAGGGGCATCTTCGAACTCAAGTATTTCTTCGGTAGCCATGTGGCCACCGAAACGGGGGGGGCGTGTTCGGCAACGGCCATACGCGCTCTGATCAAGCAACTGGTGGCTGCGGAAGATTCGCACCGCCCCCTTTCCGATTCCCGGATCGTCGAGATACTCGGCCAGCAGGGCATCGTTGTCGCCCGGCGTACCATCGCCAAATATCGGGAGGCGCTCAATATCCCGCCGGTCAATTTACGCAAGTCCATCTAAAAGGAGGAATCATGAACCTCAATATCACCGGTCATCACGTGGAAGTCACTCCCGCGTTGCGCGACTACGTTACTTCCAAGCTGGAAAAGGTGATTTCCCATTACGATCACGTCACCCGCGTGTCGGTCATCCTGTCTGTGGAAAAGCTCAAGCAGAAGGCCGAAGTCACGGTACACGTCAGCGGCAAGGACATCTTCGTGGAAAGCGACGATGCCGACCTCTACGCCGCCATTGACAGCCTGGTGGATAAGCTGGATCGTCAACTGCAGAAGCACAAGGAAAAAGTGAGTGACCACTCCCGCGAGGCGCTCAAGCGTCAGGCGGGCGAGTGAGGGCAAGAAAAGCGCGGCGAGAGGCTGATTGCCCCTCGCCGCCGCGTGTATAATCCGGCGCTTGGCCGGCGCGATGCCGTGCAAGCGCCGGGTTAACAGTCGGTTTCACCCTCTGTCTCCACCCGCTCTTAACCTACTCGCCTCCGGATGCCCTCGGGCGTCTGGCGATTTCCATGAACCTCATCGCCAATCTTTTGCCACCGGCAAACGTCCTGATTGATCTGGAGGCGAGCAGCAAGAAGCGCGTCTTCGAGCAGGCTGGGCTGATGTTCGAGAACAATCAGGGGATCGCCCGCAGCACGGTGTTCGATTCCCTGTTCGCCCGGGAAAAACTGGGTTCCACGGGCCTGGGGCAGGGGGTTGCCATTCCCCATGGGCGCATCAAGGGGCTGCGCGAGGCGGTGGGAGGATTCATGCGCCTGGCGACGCCGGTACCGTTCGAGTCCCCGGACGGAAAGCCGGTAAACCTCCTGTTCGTGCTCCTGGTGCCTGAGCAGGCCACCGAACACCACCTGCAACTTCTTTCGGAACTGGCCCAGATGTTCAGCGACAAGGCCTTCCGGGAGGAACTGGCGGCGGCGCCGGACACTGCCGCCCTCCATAGTCTTTTCACCCATTGGAAGGCCCATGCGCCAAACCAGCATCGCCCAGCTGTTTGAGTTCGGTCGCGAAAAGCTGAAGCTGACCTGGGTCGGCGGCTCGCAAGGCGCGGTGGTGCGCGTGACAAGGGACGACGTCTCGCCGGCCGACCTGGTGGGGCATCTGAACATGATCCACCCGGATCGCATCCAGGTGCTCGGTTCCGCCGAGGTGGCCTGGCTCAATCGCCAGCCCATGGAGAAGCAGAAGCATATCTTCTGCGACGTTCTCGGTCCGCGGCCTCCCGCCGTGGTCGTCGCCGATGGTTTCCCCGTGCCCGATGTGCTGGGCAAGGGCTGCGAGCAGAGCGGTGTGCCCATCATGACCACGCCCATGGCTTCCGCCAACGTCATTGACCAGTTGCGCAATTACCTGGCGCGAAAGCTGGCGGAGCGGACCTCCCTGCACGGCGTCCTCATGGATGTGCTGGGCATGGGCGTCCTCATCACCGGCGAATCCGGCGTGGGCAAGTCCGAACTGGCACTGGAACTCATCAGCCGCGGTCATGGGCTGGTGGCGGACGACATCGTGGAGTTCTACCGCATCGCGCCGAATGCCATCGAGGGCCATTGCCCGGAAATGTTGCGGGACTTCCTGGAAGTGCGCGGCCTGGGGGTACTCAACATCCGCACCGTGTTCGGCGAGACGGCCTGCCGGCGCAAGATGAAGCTGAAGCTGGTGGTGCATCTGCAAAGGCCCGGGCGGGGCAACCCGGAGGCCACCCGCTTGCCGCTGGACGCGGAAACCCAGGATATTCTCGGCGTACGGGTGCGGCGGGTGACCATTCCCGTGGCGGCCGGGCGCAACCTGGCGGTCTTGCTCGAGGCGGCGGTGCGCTCCAGCATCCTGCTCCTGCGCGGCATTGATACCACCCTGGAGTTCGTGGATCGGCAGCGGCGTCTCATCAGCGACGCCGAGGACTGATCTCCTCGTTCAAGACTGGACGGCATTAAAAAAGCGCCCCATGGACAGGGCGCTTTTTTGTGCCGGCAGGGAACCCCCGCAGCCTTATTCCTTCGAGAAAACCCCCGGCTCTGCCGGGGGATAATTACTTCTTCGCGTCGGCTTCGCACTTCTTCATGAACGACGCCTTGGCCGCGCCGGCCAGGGGCTTGCCGTTCTTGCCCACGGCCTTTTCTGCGCAACCGGAATCCGCCTTGGCAACGGGCGCGGCACCGCCTTCGCATTTCTTCATGAACGCCGTCTTGGCGGCACCGGCCAGGGGCTTGCCATTCTTGCCGACGGCCTGGGCTTCACAGCCGGACGCGGCGGGGGCCGCGGCCGCGGGAGCGGAGGCGGCTTTGGAGGCGGCAGCGGAGGCTACCTTGGGCGCGGCGGCGGAAGCGGCCTTGGATGCCGCGGGCGCCTCGGCGAAGGCGAGGTTGGCGGCGAAAAGGGTTCCGATGATGGCGATGACGAGTTTATTCATGGACGATCTCCTATCTAGGTTTGGTACTTGCACAAGCGATGCGGCGAAAGAATAGCATCAAAACCCCTGCCAGGTAGGCTATCCGGGCCGGGAGGACACCCGAAATCAATTCTATTTTTCATGGATTTCGAACTGGAAGACATCCCGGGGGCCTTCGTCGAAATCCTCGCCGAAGGCGATGTTGCCATTGCCAGAGAGAGGGAGCTCGGCGTGCTTTACCATGTGTTCGGAGCCGTCCGCGAAGGTGACGAAGGTGCCGTTGGTGCTGCTGTCGGCCAGGATGAAACCATGTTTCCGGTGTCCGATCCAGGCATGGCGCCGGGAGGCGCGGGGGTCGTGGATGAGTACGTCGCACTCCGGATCCCGGCCCAGGCTCAAACCCCGGGAAGAGGCATCCAGCAGAAACTCGTGCCTGTCGTTTGTCAGGCGCAATTGCGGTTCCGGCTCCAGGGGCGCGGAAGGGATGATGCGGCCACCCGCGACACCCTGGCAGATCACCTCCAGGACGGCCGAGTCGTGGGCGGCACCCTGGTCCGGGCGCAGGACGATGGGCCGCAGCACGTGGCGCAGACCCGGTTGCAAGGCGCTCAGGGTACGATGGCCGGCGAGTATCTGGCCCGGTGCGGCTTGCCCCAGCAGGCCCGAGGCAATGGCGACCGCCTCCCCGATGAGGGTGTCGCCGCTGATTTCCGCTTCGCCGCACTGCAATCCCACCCTCAGAGAAAGGCGCGTGCCGAGAACCGGCGGCAGCTGGGCGATCCGGCTCACCATCTCGCAACTGGAGATGATGGCGTCTTCCACCTCAGGGAAAAGGGCCAGCATCTCGCCACCTTGATGGCGCACCAGTTGCCCCTGATATCCCTCGATCACGAAGGTGGCGCGCTTAAGCGCCCTTTCGATCTGGTGCCTCATTTCCCCGTTCCCCGGCTCGTCATGGGGCTTGCCTTCCTGGCCTATGACGGCGTGGAGGACGCAGGGAAGAGGGGGGGTATGGGTGTGTCGGTTCATATGCTTCGCTGCACTTGGGGCAATGGGCTCCTCAACCGGTGCACAGAAATTCTGCGCACACCTCGCCAATATGCCATATCGGTCATGGAAATCAATCCGCCGAAAGGACTAGTACCAGGAAAACCCGGTGCGGCGGGCAAGCCCGAGAGGGACGGCCCGCATCATACTGGCACCACACCTCGCGCGGCGGGAGGGCGCAAGTTGTTCACAATCCAGCCTGTATGCCCTAACCGGGCCGGGCCATGGGCAGCAGGCTCACGACCTCCGGGACTTCCGGCAGGGGCTCCGTATCGAAGGCGATGTCGCCGTCCGGATCGGGCAGGCCGGTCGCAGCGATGCTCTTGAAGTCGAAGAAGTTGTGGTCCGCCAGATGCGAAGGGACCAGCCGGCCCATGCTGTTGAAGACATTCTCCACCCGGCCGGGGAAGCGCTTGTCCCAGGACAGCAGCAATTCCTTCATTTCCTGGCGCTTCAGATTCTCCTGGGAGCCGCACAGATTGCACGGGATGATGGGGAACTGGCGTTGCTCGGCGTAGGCCGCGATGTCCTTCTCCCGGCAGTAGGCCAGGGGCCGGATCACCACGTTCTGGCCGTCGTCGCTCACCAGCTTGGGCGCCATGGCCTTCATCTTGCCGCCGTAGAACATGTTGAGGAACAGGGTTTGCACGATGTCGTCCTTGTGGTGACCCAGGGCGATGCGCGTGGCCCCCAGTTCCTTGGCCACCCGGTAGAGCACGCCCCGGCGCAGGCGCGAGCAGAGGGAGCAGGTGGTCTTGCCCTCGGGCACCAGGCGCTTGACGATGGAATAGGTGTCCTGCTCCTCGATGTGGAAGGGGATGCCCAGGCCCTTCAGGTAGGCCGGCAGGACCTCGGCGGGAAAACCGGGCTGCTTCTGGTCCAGGTTCACCGCCAGCACTTCAAAATTCACCGGCGCGATATTCTTCAGGTGCAGCAGGATGTCCAGCAGGGCGTGGCTGTCCTTGCCGCCGGAGAGGCAGACCATGACCCGGTCGCCTTCCCCGATCATGTTGAAATCCACGATGGCTTCGCCGACCTGGCGCCGCAGGCGCTTGGCCAGCTTGTTGGCCTCGAATGCGGCCTTGTCGGCCTGTTTGCGGCTGGGGGCCGCCTGGGGGGTGTTCATGAAAATCCCTTTTCTGTAGGTCGGGGAGGCCAAAGGCGGCATCCCGACCATGTAAGTTATCCAAGACTGAGTGCATCGTAGGGTGCGGTGAGGAACGAACCGCACCACAGCCGCCAGATGCGGTTCATTGCGCTCACCACATCCTGTAGCCCGACCTACAAGTGGAATTGCCGTCCGCCGTCCACCGCCAGCACCTGGCCGGTGACATAGGGGGCGCCGGCGAGAAGGAAGAGCACGGTGCGGGCGATGTCCGTCGGCGTGCCTTCCCGGCCCAGGGGGGTACGGGAGAGTACCCGCTGCCTTTCCTCCGGGGAAAAGGAATCGTCCTCGGGCCAGAGGATGGCGCCGGGGGAGATGCCGTTCACCCTGACTTCCGGGGCCAGTTCCAGGGCCAGGGCACGGGTCAGGCCCAAGAGCCCCGCCTTGGCGGCGCAATACAGCGGATAGTCCTTGAGCGGGCGCTCGGCGTGGATGTCTATGATGTTCACCACCGCCCCATGGCGGCTTTTCAGGTAGGGCGCCGCGGCCTGGGTCAGGAACAGGGGGGCCTTCAGATTGCTGCCCATGAGGTCGTCCCAGTCCGACTCGCCTATCTGCCCCAGGGGCGTGGCATGGAAACTGGAGGCGTTGTTCACCAGGGCATCCAGGCCGCCGAATCGGGCCACGGCCTTCTGCACCAGGGGCGCCAGGTCGGAAGTCACCAGCAGGTCGGCCTGGAGGGCCAGGGCCGAGCCGGGGCGCTCCGCCTCGAAGGCCTGCACCATGGCGCTCGCCTCGTCGGTCGCGCTGCGGTAATGCACGATGACGCTGGCCCCTGCCCGATGCAGGGTGCACGCCGTCTCGGCGCCGACGCGCCGCGCCGCCCCCGTGATCAGTACCACCTTGCCCGACAAGTCCAGTTTCATCCTGCCAACCCTTTCCAAAGTTTGCGAATTTTAGCGGATTCGCGGATCATCCGTCGTCTTGCCTGCTGCGCACGCATCGTCATGTCCCTGCCCATCCCCTCCCCCGAAGCCCTGGCCCACAGCGAAGCCCTCTGTGCCCTCCTGGGCGATGAAATCCGCACCCAGGGCGGCTGGATTTCCTTCGCCCGCTTCATGGAACTGGCGCTCTACGCTCCCGGCCTGGGGTACTACAGCGGCGGGGCGCAGAAATTCGGCTCGGCGGGCGACTTCGTCACGGCGCCGGAAATTTCGCCGCTCTTCGGACGCACCCTGGCCGTGCAGGTGGCCCAGGTCATGGCGGCAAGCGCCCCGGACATCCTGGAGCCCGGGGCCGGCACCGGGGCGCTGGCCGCCGATCTGCTGCTGGCACTGGAGGCGATGGGTAGCCTGCCCGAGCGTTACCGCATCCTGGAACTCTCCGGCGAATTGCGGGCGCGCCAGCGTGCCACCCTGGAGGCGCGCGCGCCCCACCTCCTGCCACGGGTGTCCTGGCTGGACCGGTTGCCCGAAGCCTTCAGCGGCGTGGTGGTGGCGAACGAGGTGCTCGATGCCATGCCGGTGCACCTCGTGCATTGGGTGGATGGGGGTATCTTCGAGCGGGGCGTGGCGCTGGATGCGGATGCTGCCTTCACCTGGCAGGACCATCCGGCGACGGGCGCCCTGCTGGCGGCCGCCCAAAGCGTGCCGGTGGCGGCGCCCTATCTCTCGGAAATTGCCCTGGCCGCCCCGGCCTGGATCAGGGAATGGGCGCAAATTCTGCAATCGGGTGCCCTGATCCTGGTGGATTACGGCTTCCCGCAGCGGGAGTTCTACCATCCCCAGAGGAACCAGGGCACCCTCATGTGCCATTACCGCCACCATGCCCACGGTGAGCCCTTTCACCGGCCGGGCCTCACGGACATCACGGCCCACGTGGATTTCACCGCCGTGGTGGAGGCGGGCGTGAACGCGGGCCTGGAACTCCTGGGCTATGCGGGTCAGGGCCAGTTTTTGCTCAACTGCGGCCTGACCCAGGTTCTGGAGCACCACACGCCGGCGGAGGGCACGGCCGGGGCCGACTATCTGCGCCTGGCCTCCGGCGCGCAGAAGCTCATCAGCCCTTCCGAGATGGGGGAGTTGTTCAAGGTCATGGTCCTGGGGCGGGGTATCGAGGAGCCTCTGGTCGGCTTCATCCGTGGCGACCGCAGCCACACCCTCTGACAATGCGCCCATGGCTCGCGTCTACACGCCCAAACAGGTATTCTTTATCATCGTCGCAATGGACTTGATCGGCAACATTCTATAGTGTGTGCCGTGACGCCGAGGAAGGCGTCGTCGGGCATCGAGTGACTTGAACCTGGAAACCGCTGTGCATGGCATCTCCTGATTACATCCTCGAAACCGACGGGCTCGTGAAGGAGTTCAAGGGCTTCGTCGCGGTCAATGGCGTGAGCCTCAAGGTCGCCCGCGGCCATATCCATGCGCTGATCGGCCCCAACGGCGCCGGCAAGACGACCTGCTTCAACCTCCTGACCAAGTTTCTCGAACCGACGCGCGGCACGATCCGTTTTAACGGCCACGACATCACGGCGGACAAGCCGGCGCAGATCGCGCGCCGCGGCGTGGTGCGCTCCTTCCAGATCTCGGCGGTCTTCCCGCATCTGACGGTGCTGGAGAATGTGCGCATCGCCCTGCAACGGCAGCTCGGCACCTCCTTTCACTTCTGGCGCTCCGGCCGCACGCTGGACGTGCTGAACGAGCGGGCACGGGAACTGCTCGCCCAGGTCGGCCTGGAGGCGGCCGCAAACGCCCTCACCATCGAGTTGCCCTACGGCAGCAAGCGCGCCCTGGAGATCGCGACCACCCTGGCGCTGGAGCCGGAATTGATGCTGCTGGATGAGCCGACCCAGGGCATGGGCCACGAGGACGTGGACCGGGTCATGCAGCTCATCAAGCAGGTCTCCGCCAACCGCACCATCCTGATGGTCGAGCACAACATGAAGGTGGTGGCGGGCATCTCGGATCGCATCACCGTGCTGGCGCGCGGCGCGGTGCTGGCCGAAGGCGACTACGAGGAAGTCTCCGCCAACCCCCTGGTGATCGAGGCCTACATGGGCACCGAGTCGGCCGAACTGGCGGGGGCGCACTGATGGCGACCGCTCCCGTCGAAAGTCTGCGCATCGCGGATCTGCATGCCTTCTATGGCGAATCGCACATCCTGCACGGCATGAACCTCGTGGTGAACCGGGGCGAGTGCGTGTCGCTCCTGGGCAGGAACGGCGCCGGGCGCACCAGCACCCTGCGCGCCATCCTGGGCCTCACCGGCCGCCGCAGCGGCTCCGTGATGCTGAACGGCCGCGAGACCATAGGTCTGGCGCCGCACCGCATCGCCCGGCTCGGCGTCGGCTACTGCCCGGAAGAGCGGGGCATCTATTCCAGCCTGACCTGCGAGGAGAACCTGCTCCTGCCGCCCCAGGTGGGCGCAAACGGCATGGGCGTGGACGAGATCTATGCCATGTTTCCCAACCTCAAGGAGCGGCGCCACAGCCAGGGCACGCGGCTCTCCGGCGGCGAACAGCAGATGCTGGCCATGGCGCGCATCCTGCGCACCGGCGCCCACCTGCTGCTGCTGGACGAGATTTCCGAGGGCCTGGCGCCGGTGATCGTGCAGCGCCTGGGCGAGATCATCCGGCACCTGAAGGAGAAGGGCTTCACCATCGTGCTGGTCGAGCAGAACTTCCGCTTCGCGGCGCCGCTCTCCGACCGCATGTATGTCATCGAACACGGCCAGGTCGTGGCCGAGATCGCCCAGCATGAGCTGGCGGAAAGACGGGAATTCCTCCAGGAATTCCTGGGCGTTTGACCCACCCCACAGGAGGAGACACATGAAAAAACCTACACTCATCACTACCGCGCTCATGGCGGCTTTCGGACTCGCGGCCGGGGGCGCCCAGGCGCAGATTTCCGACAACGTGGTCAAGATCGGCGTGCTCACCGACATGTCCGGCGCCTATTCCGACCTGGCCGGGCCCGGCGCCCTGGAAGCCACGAAGATGGCCGTGGAGGATTTCAAGGCCAAGGAAAAACCGTCCTTCGCCATCGAGATCGTGTCCGCCGACCACCAGAACAAGGGCGATATCGCCTCGAACAAGGCGCGGGAATGGTTCGATCGCGACAAGGTGGACGTGGTTTCCGAACTGGTCACCACCTCGACGGCCCTGGCCGTGATGAAGGTAGCCAAGGAAAAGAACAAGATCGCCCTGGTGTCCGGCGCCGCGTCTACCCGCATCACCAACGAGGACTGCAACGACGTCACGGTGCACTGGACCTACGACACCTATGCCGTGGCCAACGGCACCGCCAAGGCGGTGGTGAAGCAGGGCGGCAAGAGCTGGTTCTTCCTCACCGCCGATTACGCCTTCGGACAGTCCCTGGAGAAGGACGCCTCCGACGTGGTGGTGGCCAACGGCGGCAAGGTCCTGGGCTCGGTGCGTCATCCCTTCCCCGGCACGGATTTCTCGTCCTACCTGCTCAAGGCCCAGGCTTCCGGCGCCCAGGTGATCGGCCTGGCGAACGCCGGCACCGACACCACCGGTTCCATCAAGCAGGCCGCCGAGTTCGGCGTCACCCCCAAGCAGTCCCTGGCGGGTCTCCTGATGTTCATCACGGACATCCACAGCCTGGGGCTGAAGGCAACCCAGGGCATGTACCTGACCGAGGCTTTCTACTGGGACGCCAACGACGAGACCCGCGCCTGGTCCAAGCGCTTCATGTTGCGCGCCAAGAAGATGCCGACCATGGTCCAGGCCGGGCAGTATTCCTCCGTCATGCATTACCTGCGGGCGGTCAAGGCGACGGGCACGGACAACACGCAGAAGGTCATGGCCTGGATGAAGACGACGCCGATCAACGATTTCTTCGCCAAGAAAGGCACTATCCGCGACGACGGCCGCATGGTGCATGACATGTACCTGATGCAGGTGAAGAAGCCGGACGAGCAGAAGTATCCCTGGGACTACTACAACGTGCGCCAGACGATCCCCGCGGCCGAGGCCTTCCAGCCGCTCTCCGCGTCCAAGTGTTCGCTGGTCACCAAGCATTGATGCAGCCAGGGCCGGCTGAAGCCGGCCCCACCAAACGGAAAGTTGGCCATGGTTGAAATCTTTGGTGTTCCCCTGCCGGCCCTCATGGGGCAATTGATGCTGGGGCTGGTGAACGGCTCCTTCTACGCCATGCTGAGTCTGGGCCTGGCGGTGATCTTCGGCATGCTGAACATCATCAACTTCGCCCACGGCGCCCTCTACATGGCGGGCGCCTTTCTCGCCTGGTTCGGGCTCCAGTACTGGAACATCGGCTACTGGCAGTCCCTGCTCCTGGTGCCGCTGGTGGTCGGCGCCTTCGGCATCGTCATCGAGCGCACCATGCTGCAATGGCTGTACAAGCTGGACCACCTGTACGGGCTGCTGCTGACCTTCGGCCTGGCGCTGATCATCGAGGGCCTGTTCCGCGACCAGTTCGGCGTCTCCGGCCAGCCCTACGCCATTCCGGACGAGCTTTCCGGCGCGCTGAACCTGGGCTTCATGTTCCTGCCCAAGTACCGCGCCTGGGTCATCGTCGCTTCGCTCACGGTGTGCGCCGCCACCTGGTTCGCCATCGAGAAGACGCGGCTGGGCTCGTATCTGCGCGCCGCCACCGAGAACCCGAAACTGACCCAGGCCTTCGGCATCAACGTGCCGGTGATGGTGATGCTGACCTATGGCTTCGGCGTGGCGCTGGCGGCCCTGGCGGGCGTGCTCGCGGCGCCCGCCCTTCAGGTCAACCCGCTCATGGGCTCCAACCTGATCATCAGCGTCTTCGCGGTGGTCGTGATCGGCGGCATGGGCTCCATTCTCGGCTCCATCCTGACCGGCCTGGGCCTGGGCGTGATCGAGGGCCTGACCAAGGTCTTCTACCCGGAAGCCTCGGCCACCGTCGTCTTCATCGTCATGGCCCTGGTGCTCATGGTGCGGCCCGCCGGCCTGTTCGGGAAAGAGAAATGAAATACGCCACGCCCGCCTACGCCGTCGCCTTCCTGCTGCTGCTCGCGGCGCCCTTCTTCGTCTATCCCGTGCTGCTGATGAAGGTGCTGTGCTTCGCGCTCTTCGCCTGCGCCTTCAACCTGCTGCTCGGCTACACGGGTCTCCTGTCCTTCGGTCATGCCGCCTTTTTCGGCGCGGCGGCCTACGTCGCGGGCCATGCGCTGAAAGTCTGGGAACTGCCGGCGCTGGCGGGAATCCTGCTCGGCGCCGGGGCCTCGGCCCTGCTCGGCTGGGCCTTCGGCAGCCTGGCCATCCGTCGCCAGGGCATCTATTTCGCCATGATCACCCTGGCCCTGGCGCAGATGATGTATTTCTTCTTTCTTCAGGCGCCTTTCACCGGCGGCGAGGACGGCCTCCAGGGCGTGTCGCGCGGCTCGCTGTTCGGCCTCGTGGATCTGGAGAAGGACATCAATCTCTACTATTTCGTGCTGGCCATCGCCGTGTTCGGCTTCTGGCTGATCCATCGCACCATCCACTCGCCCTTCGGCCAGATCCTCAAGGCGATCCGGGAAAACGAGCCACGCGCCATCTCCCTCGGCTACGATGTGGCCAGGTACAAGCTGCTGGCCTTCGTGCTCTCGGCGGGCCTCGCGGGCCTGGCCGGCGCGACCAAGATGCTGGTGTTCCAGTTTGCCGCCCTGACGGATGCCCACTGGCACATGTCGGGCGAGGTCGTGCTCATGACCATCCTGGGCGGCATGGGCACGGTGTTCGGGCCGGTGGTCGGTTCGGCCGTCATCGTTACCTTGGAAACCGAACTGGCGGACAAGGTGGGTTCACTGGTCACGGTCATCATGGGTGCTATTTTCGTCATCTGCGTGCTGTTGTTCCGCCGGGGCATCGTCGGCGAACTGCTGGCTCTGCGGAAGAGAACTTGAGGAGAGAGAAATGGAACTGAAGAACCTGATGGTGCATCTGGATCAGGACGCACGCACCGCCGTCCGGCTCGACATGGCGGTGGCCATCGCAAAACGCCACCAGGCGCGGCTGGTGGGATTGTTCGGCCAGCGCGCCAAGCCGCAGCAGGTCGGTGTCGTCGCCACCTGGCCGCCGGAGGACTACGCCCAGGCGGCCGAGGCGAGCCAGGCGGCGTTCCGGAAGGCCACTTCCGGCCTGGCGGACGCGGAATGGCAGGATCTCAACCGGGGCGGCGACGCGGCGCTCCTGGCGCTGGTCACCGCCAACGCGCGCCACGCCGATCTCATGATCCTCGGGCAGCACGACGGTAACCCCCATGGCCACGTCCCGCCGGAACTGGCGGAAGAAGTCATCGTCAATTCCGGGCGGCCGGTGCTGGTCGTGCCCTTCGTCGGCGAATATGCGTCGGGTTTCAAGCGTCCACTCATCGCCTGGAACGATTCGCGGGAGGCGGCCCATGCGCTGAACGACGCGCTGCCCCTGATCGAGGGCTGCCAGGAGGCGATCGTCCTGTCCTTCGATACCCGTTTCGACCAGGCGGAGGCCTCGTGCCAGGCCGTGGCCCGCCATCTCGCCTGCCACGGCGTCTCGGCGCAGGCCGAGGTGCTCGTGGTCGAGGATGTGGGCATCATGGACATGCTGCTCAACCGGGTGGCCGACCACGGGGCCGACCTCCTGGTCATGGGCGCCCATGGCCAGATCGGCTTCCCCTTCGTCAGTCGCGGCAGCGGAACGCGGCACATCCTGCGCAGCATGACCGTGCCGGTGCTGATGGCCAACTGAGCCCTTGCGGCGGGACGGTCCACCCGTCCCGTCGCGCCTCTGCTTCCCCAAGGGCCTCGCCTCCGGCGGGGCCCTGTGCTTTCCCCCGCCACATTCGTGCTTGATAAACGCTGCCTAGGCAGTATAATCGTCGAACCTTGTGTTTCGGCGGGTGGATGCCATGGTCGGAGAGTCGGAGTTGAAGGATGGTGCGGAGCCCCTGTATTCGGTGGAGAGCTATCGTCCGGAAGAAGGCATCGGTCTCCTGCTCGGCATGGTCCGCTCCCAGTTGATGGCCGCCCTGGACGACGAACTGGCCGACCTGGGACTGACGGGAGCCCAGTTGCCGGTGCTGTTCTGGATCGGCCAGACGCCCGATGCCACGGCGGCCACCCTCTGCCGTGCCATCGGCATGGATACCGGCTCCATGACCCGCATGCTGGACCGCCTGGAGGAAAAGGGCTTCATCCGCCGCGTCCGCAGCCAGTCCGACCGCCGTGTCGTCCATCTGGAACTGACGGCGGCGGGGAAGGCGCTGCGGCCCATGATCACGCCCCGCGTGGTGAAGGTGCTGAACCGGCTCCTGACCGGGTTCACCCGCGGCGACCTGGATACCCTGAAAGATCTGTTGCGGAGGATGTTGGCCAATGCCTGAGGCGCACGATAATGCTGCACAGGCAGCGACAGGCCAGGCAGCAAGACCCTGTCGGTCCGAGGGACATGGCATGAATGCGCGCTCCGGGCGCGCCGCCCTGGCCGTCCTGGCCTGCGCCGGGCTTTTGGCCGCCTGCGCCAGTGCCGACGGCCTCCTGCCCGGTTCCCGGCCCGCCGATCCGGCGGCCCTGGTGGCGCGGGACAGCCTGGCCGCGATGCCGGCGCAGCCCGGCGCCTGGCCGGCGTCGGACTGGTGGAAGACCTACGGCGATCCGCAACTCGATGCCCTGATCGCCCAGTCCCTGGCCGGCAGCCCCACGCTGGCCGTGGCCCGGGCCCGCATGGAACAGGCGGATGCCCATGTGGCGGCCGCGGATGCCGCAAGCCGATCCACGCTGGGCGTGGCGGCCGGGATGGACCGGCAGCGTTACACCGAAAACGGCATCTACCCGCCGCCCATTGCCGGCGCCACCCTGAGTTCGGGGCAGCTGGCCGCCGGTTTCAGCCACGACTTCGATTTCTGGGGGCGCCAGCGGGCCGTGCTGGAGGCGGCGCTGTCCCGGGCGCGGGCGGCGGCGATCGAGGGCGAGGCGGCGAAATTGTCTCTGGCGGCGGCCGTGGTCCGCGCCTACGTGGAGCTGGACCACCAGTACGCCCTGCTGGAGGTGGCGGAGGATTTGCTCAAGCAGAGGGAGCAGGTTCGCGCCCTGACCGAATCCCGTGTCGGCGCCGGCCTGGAGACCCGGGTGGAACTGCGCCAGTCGTCCTCCTCCGTGTTCGCCGCGCGCACCGACGTGGCGGCGGCCCGGGAACGCATCGCGCTCATGAAGGACGAGCTCGCGGCCCTGGCCGGGCAGGGACCGGACCGCGGCCTCGCCATCGCCCGGCCGCGCCTGGGCGAAAGGCCCTCCGCCACATTGCCCGCCAGCCTGCCGGCGGACCTGCTTGGGCGAAGGCCCGACATCCTGGCCCAGAGGCTGCGGGTCGAGGCGGCCGGCGGCGACATCGCGGCGGCGCGCGCCGGCTTCTACCCGAACGTGGATCTCACGGCCTTTCTCGGCGTCCAGTCGGTGGGCCTGGGGCAACTGCTCCAGGGCGGCAGCCGCATCCTGGGCGCCGGCACCGCCTTCAGCCTGCCGATCTTCGATGGCGGTCGCCTGCGGGCCAACCTGGCCGCCCGCAACGCCGACCAGAACCTGGCCGTGGAACAGTACAACGCCACCCTGGTCCAGGCGCTGCGGGAAGTCGCCGACCAGGTCAATGGCTGGCATTGGCTGGACGTGCAGAGCGGCGAGCAGCGCCACGCCCAGGCCGAAGCCGAGGAGGCCTACCGCCTCGCCCTGCTGCGCTACCGGGAGGGGCTGTCCAGCTACCTGACCGTGTTGAGCGTCGAGTCCCAGGTGCTGGCCCAGCGCCGCCTGGCCGCCGATCTGCGCGCGCGCCGCCTGGCGGCCACGGTGGGGCTCGTGCGCGCCCTGGGCGGCGGCTTCCAGGGCGAGCCGGCCCGGCCGAGTAACATTGATCCGTACCGAATATCAGGAGTTCCAAGATGAGCGAGAGAAGCCTTGACCAAGCCGATACCCCGAATCCGCGTCGACGGCGGGCTCTGCTGATCCTGAGCGCAATCCTGATGCTGGCCGTCGTCGCGGGGGGGCTCTGGTGGGTGCTGGACGGGCGCTACCACGAGACCACGGACGACGCCTACGTCTCGGGCGACATCATCCAGATCACGCCCCAGACCGCCGGCATGGTGTTGGCGATCCATGCCGACGACACGGACGTGGTCAAGGCCGGCGCGCCTCTGGTGGAGCTGGACCCGGCCGATGCCCGGATCGCCCTGGACCAGGCCGAGGCGGCCCTGGCCCAGGCGGTGCGGGAGGTGCGCACCCTCTACGCGACCAACGGCTCCCTGGGCGCCGTCGTGGCCCAGCGCGAGGCGGACCTGGCCAAGGCGCGGGACGACCTGCGCCGGCGCCAGGCGCTGGCGGGCACGGGCGCGGTTTCGGGCGAGGAGATCGAACATGCCCGCGCGGGTGTGGCGGCCTCGGAGGCGGCCCTGGCCACGGCCCGGGATCAGCTGCTTTCCAACCAGGCGCTCTCCGACCACACGACGGTGGAAAACCATCCGAACGTGATGCGGGCCGCGGCCCGTGTCGAGGAGGCCTGTCTGGCCCTGAAGCGAAGCTCGATCACCGCCCCGGTCGCCGGCCAGGTGGCCAAGCGCGGCGTCCAGGTGGGCACGAGGGTGGCGCCCGGCCAGCCCTTGATGGCCATCGTGCCCCTGGATCGGGTGTGGGTGGACGCCAATTTCAAGGAAGGCCAGCTGCGGCAGATGCGCGTCGGGCAGCCGGTGGCGCTGGCGGCGGACATCTACGGCTCCCGCGTGCGCTATACGGGCAAGGTGGTGGGCCTGGGCGCGGGCACCGGCGCGGCCTTTTCCCTCCTGCCGGCGCAGAACGCCACCGGCAACTGGATCAAGATCGTGCAGCGCCTGCCGGTGCGCGTCGCCCTCGATCCCGGCCAACTGGCCGAACATCCCCTGAGGGTGGGGCTCTCCATGCAGGCGGACGTGGATGTGCATGACCAGGGCGGCTCCCAGCTGGCCGCCGGACGGCGCGAAGCCGTGGCCCGTGCCGCGGAGCCGGCGGGCCGGGACGAGGCACAAAAGCTCGTACGTCGCATCATCGCCGCCAACCTGGAAGGGGCGAGCGCGCCCCGCCGGAACACCGGCCGCTGACGGGAGCAATCCGTGGCCGACCCGAACGCCCAACACGAGCCGCCGCCGCCCCTGCATGGGGCGACGCTGGCACTGGCCACCATCGCCCTGTCCCTGGCGACGTTCATGAACGTGCTCGACACGACCATCGCCAACGTGTCCATCCCGACCATCGCGGGCGACGTGGGCGTCAGTCCCAGCCAGGGCACCTGGGTCATCACTTCCTTCGCCGTCGCCAACGCCATCTCCGTGCCCCTGACCGGCTGGCTGACCCAGCGCTTCGGCGCGGTGCGCCTGTTCGTCAGCTCGGTCCTGCTGTTCGTGCTGGCCTCCCTGGCCTGTGGCCTGGCTTCCAGTCTCCAGATGCTGATCGTGTTCCGGGTGCTCCAGGGCGCGGTCGCCGGACCCATGATCCCCCTGTCCCAGACCCTGCTGCTGCAATGTTTTCCCCGGGAGAAGGCGGGCATGGCGCTGGCCGCCTGGGGCATGACGACCCTGGTGGCGCCGGTCCTGGGCCCGGTGCTGGGCGGCTGGATTTCGGACAACCTGTCCTGGCCCTGGATCTTCTACATCAACATTCCGACCGGCCTCGTGGCGGCCATGATGGCCTGGCGCCTGCTGCGGCACCGGGAATCCCCCACCGTGAAGCGGCCCGTGGATGGCATCGGCCTCGCCCTGCTGGTGATCTGGGTGGGCGCGCTCCAGATCCTGCTCGACAAGGGCAAGGAACTGGACTGGTTCGGCTCCGGCGAGATTCGCGCCCTGGCCCTGGTGGCGGTGACGGGCTTCTGCTTCTTCCTGGCCTGGGAACTGACCGAGGAGCACCCGGTGGTGGACCTCAGCCTGTTCCGCAGCCGCAACTTCACGGCGGGAGTGATCGCCATCGCCCTGGGCTACGGCATATTTTTCGGCAGCGTGGTCCTCATGCCCCTCTGGATGCAGCAGTACGTGGGCTACACGGCCACCTGGGCCGGGCTCATGACCGCGCCCATAGGCGTCTTCGCCCTGATGCTGTCGCCGGTGGTCGGCAAACTGCTGCCGAAATCGGACCCGCGGCTCTTCGCCAGCGCCTCTTTCCTGATCTTCGCCCTGGTGTCCTACATGCGCTCCGGCTTCACCCTGGAAGTGACGCCCTGGGTCATCATCCTGCCCCAGTTGATCCAGGGGGCGGCGACGGCCATGTTCTTCATCCCCCTGACTTCCCTGATCCTGTCCGGCCTGCACCCGTCCCGTTTTCCTTCGGCCGCCGGCCTGTCCAACTTCATGCGCATGACCGCCGCCGCCTTCGGCACCTCCATCTCGACCACCCTATGGGACGACCGGGCGGCGCTGCATCACGCGCGCCTGACCGAACATCTCAATGTCTACGATGCGCCGGCGCGGCAGGCGATCGAGACCCTCTCGGCCCAGGGTATGCCGCGGGAGCAGATCCTGGCGCTGCTGGATCGCCAGACGACGGCCCAGGCCTACATGATGTCGGCCAACGACTTCTTTCTCCTGGCCACGGTCCTGCTCCTGGTGCTGGCGGGGGGCGTCTGGCTCGCCAAGCCGCAACGCCAGTCGGCCCCGGTGCCCGTGGACGGCGGCCACTGAACCGGGATGGGCATTTTGCGGCCAGCGGGTAGAATCCCGCCATGGACAACGAAACCTTGCACCACGAAGCCGCACGCCTGCGACCGACGCTGCTGCGCTTCGCCCGCCTGCAATTGCGGGACGAAGCCGCGGCCGAAGATGCGGTGCAGGAGTGCCTGCTTGCGGCACTGACCAGCAAGCAGGGTTTCGCCGGCCAATCGGCATTGCGCACCTGGCTGACCGCCATCCTGCGCAACAAGATCGTGGACCACATCCGGCGGCAGGCCCGGGAACCTTCGGTGCAGGCCGTGGATGACGACGGCGAGGAGCGCGACTTCGATTCCCTGTTTCTCGCCGACGGCCATTGGGCCGATCCCCCGGCAGCCTGGGGCGACCCACAACGGACGCTGGAGAACAAGCGGTTCCACGATGTGTTCGAAGCCTGCATGGACATCCTGCCCGCGAAGATCGCCCGGGTATTCCTGTTGCGGGAATTCCTGGGCCTGGAAACGGGCGAGATCTGTAAGGAACTCTCGATTTCCGCGACCAACTGTGGCGTGGCGCTTTACCGGGCGCGCATGCGCCTGCGCGATTGCCTGCAACTTAACTGGTTCGGTGCCGAGCCCGGAGGACTGCGCCCATGATGAACTGCCATGAAGCACACAAGCTGGTGATCCGTGCCCAGGACGCGCCGCTCTCCCTGATGGAACGCCTGGGATTGCGTTTCCACCTCTTTATTTGCACCGCCTGCTCTTCCTTCGAGCGGCAGATGGAATTTTTGCGCGCTGCCTGTCGTCGCTTTCCGGGCGACGACGAACGGGACTGATCCTCCCGAAAAATATTTTTCATGGGTGTGTAAGAAACCGGCGATCTCCCCGACCAAGGCTACAGAGACATTCGAATCGCGCAGGCGATGGGTGGCTCTTCAACCCAACCTCAAGGAGATCACCATGCAAGTCCAACACAAACTGATCCAATCCGCCGTCGCCGGCCTGCTCGCCCTCGGCATCGTCGCCACCAGCGGCAGCGCCCTGGCCGCCGACACCGCCAAGGAAAAATGCTTCGGCGTCGCCAAGGCGGGACAGAACGATTGCGGCAGCAACAAGAGCAAGCATTCCTGCGCCGGCCTGTCAAAGGTGGACAACGACCCCAGCGACTTCAAATACGTGCCCAAGGGCACCTGCGAGAAGATGGGCGGCGCCGCCATGCCCGCGAGCCCCATGGACTCGAAGATGTAAGCGGGAAGGAAGCGCCATGTACCGCCCATCCTCTCCCGCCGCGAACCTGCCCGCGGCTGCCGGCATTGGTCTGCGCTCGCCCCACCACCGCCAGGTGCTGGAGGCGCCGCCCGAGGTCGGCTGGCTCGAAGTCCATAGCGAGAACTTCTTCGGCGCGGGCGGCGAGACGCTGCGGGTGCTGGAGGCGGTGCGTGCGCGCTACCCCGTGAGTCTGCACGGCGTCGGCCTTTCGCTCGGCTCGAACGACGAGCTTTCCCGCCGCCACCTGGAAAAGCTCAAGACACTGGTGGAACGCATCGAGCCGGCGGCCGTCTCGGAGCACCTGTGCTGGTCCTCGGTGAACGGCCGCTTTCTCAACGACCTCTTGCCCTTGCCCTACACCAGGGAGGCGCTCGACACCGTTTGCGAGCGGGTGGAACGCGCCCAGGATTTTCTCGGCCGCACCATCCTGGTCGAGAATGTGTCCAGTTACCTGCGTTTTGCCGGCGCGGACATGCCGGAATGGGAATTCGTGGCGGGCGTTGCGCGTCGTACCGGTTGCGGCATCCTGCTGGACGTGAACAACATCTGGGTCAGTGCCTGCAACCACGGCTTCGATCCGCTGGCCTACCTGGCGGCCATCCCCGTGGACCGGGTTTGGGAGATTCATCTGGCCGGCTTCGAAGAGGAAGACGGGCTGCTGGTGGACACCCATTCGCGGCCGGTGCACGAGCCGGTCTGGAATCTGTATGCCCACGCCCTGGCCCGCTTCGGGCCGGTTGCCACGCTGATCGAGTGGGATAACGACATTCCGACCCTCGACACGCTGGTGAGGGAGGCGGACAAGGCCGAGCGCCTGCTGGCCGTGACCCGGGAGGCATGCCATGCCCGCGCTGCGTGAACTTCAAACCCGCTTCCACCAAGCGGTGGTCCTGGGTGAGGCGGAAGATGACGACCTGCTCGCCTGTATCCTGGAATCCGGCGAAACGGGCCGGCACCGTATCGCCGTCTATCGCCGCAGCGTCATCGGCAACCTGGTCGGGGCCTTGCTGGCGACCTACCCGGCGCTGGCAAGGATTGTCGGTTTGCCGTTCTTCCGGGAAGCGGCGCGGGCCTACGTCCGCACCCACCCCAGCCTCAGCGGCGACCTCAATGAATACGGCGGCGGTTTCGCGGATTTCCTGGCCGACTGGCCCTACGGCCGCGAGCTGGGCTATCTGCCGGATGTGGCGCGTCTGGAATGGTTGGTGCAAGAGGCCTACTACGCTGCCGACGAAAGGCCGGACCTGTCCGGGCTCGCGACCTGCCCGCCGCAGGAATACGGGGCACTCTGCTTCGGGCTGGATCCGGCCGTCCGGCGCATGGATTCCGCCTGGCCGCTGGCGGACATCTGGCGCGTCAATGCTGAGGACTATTTGGGCGACATGGCGCTGGATTTCTCCCGGGGCTCGCGGCTTCTGGTCTTGCGTCGGGATGGGCTGGTCCATGTGGAAGCGCTGGCGCCAGGCGAGGCAGTGTTTCTGGATTCGCTTGGGGCAGGCAAAGCACTGGAAGCCTCGGCCGGCAACGCCCTGACGGCGGACGAGAGTTTCGATCTGGGTGCTGCCCTCGCGCGCCTCGTGGCCAATGGCTGCATCACGCGGGCATGGCGGCCGATTGAAGGGGAACAGGCATGAATATTTTCGGAAACCTCGCACAGGGTCTGCGCACATGCCCCGCGGCAGGCCCGGTTCGGCGTATGCGCGCTCAGACGGAACGGTGGCTCACGCCGTTCTTCGATCTGGCCATCCGCTTCTATGTTGCCAGCGTCTTCCTGCGCTCCGGGTGGCTCAAGATTTCCGACTGGGGGACCACGCTGTTGCTGTTCGAGAACGACTACCATGTACCCTTGCTGCCGCCCCATTTCGCGGCGGTGATGGGCACTGCGGGCGAATTGGCCTTGCCGGTGTTGCTGGTGCTCGGCCTGGGTGGCCGCTTCGCCGCCGCGGGGCTGTCGGTAGTCAATCTGGTCGCGGCCATTTCATTTCCCGACATCTCCGACCTCGGCCTGCAAGACCACCTGCTCTGGGGGATGTTGCTCCTGGTGACGATGCTCCATGGGCCGGGAAGACTATCCGCGGATCACTGCCTCTGCCTCGGGGCCGGCAGTCGGAACCTGGGCCGCACGGTTGGCGGCGACAAGGGGTAGGATTCCGGTTTTTTGCAAGGTCGGGAGGCCGAGCCATGAGCGGAAACTTCAAGGACCATTTCGCGTCGGTGGCGGCGCAGTATTCGGAGAACCGGCCGAGCTATCCGCCGGCCCTCTTCGATTGGCTCGCCCGGCTGTGCCCGGCGCACGACCTGGCCTGGGACTGCGGCGCCGGCAGCGGGCAGGCCTCCCTGGAGCTGGCCCGGCATTTCAGCCGCGTGCTGGCGACGGATGCCAGCGCCGCCCAGATCGGCCAGGCCCAGCCGCATGCGCGCATCGCATACCGGGTGGCCCCGGCCGAGGAGAGCGGCCTGCCGGATCAGGCTTGCGACCTGGTGGTGGTGGCCCAGGCCCTGCACTGGTTCGATCTCGAACGCTTCTACCGGGAAGTCCGGCGGGTGCTGAAACCCGGGGGCGTGGTGGCGGCCTGGAGTTACGGCGTGCTGGAAGTGGAAGGCGATGAGGTGAATGCCGTCGTCCAGCGCTTCTACCACGACGAGGTCGGCCCCTGGTGGCCGCCGGAACGGCGCCACGTGGAGAGCGGCTACCGGGAACTGGCCTTCCCGTTTTCCAGGATAGCCGCGCCCCCTTTTGCCATGGCGCTTTCCTGGAATCTGCCCCAGCTCCTGGGCTATTTCCGCAGCTGGTCGGCCACGGCGGCCTGCCTGAAAGCCAGGGGGCGCGATCCCGTCGCCGACCTGGAACCGCAACTGCGCGCCTGCTGGGGCGATGCCAAGGGAGAACGCCTCGTGCAATGGCCGTTGGCCCTGCTGGCCGGAACGCCTTGAGGGGTGTGAAACAACCCGCAAGGCATTAATATCGTTCAAGTTTTTATAAAAAATTGCGTAAACGCAGAGACGGGCCTGGCCCGTCATTTTTGGTTTCCAACCACTGCGAGCACACATGGCAGACTCGAACCACAGCGGAGATCAGTTCTACCAGGTGGCGGAGAGTTCTCCGGACGCCATCTTCCTCTCCGAGGATGGGCGCTTCGCCTACCTGAATCCGGCGGCCCTGCGCCTGTTCGGCGCGAGCTCCCGCAGCCAGGTACTCGGCCAGATGGTCGTCGAGCGTGTCCGTCCGGAGCGCCGGGCCGTGGTCGCGGAACGAATCCGGCGCCTGTACCAGCATGGTGAGAGTGCATCGCTGGTGGAAGAGAGTTTTCTCCGCCTTGACGGCACGATCGTGGAGGGCGAGGTTTCCGCCGTTCCCTTCCTCTGTGAGGGCAAGACCTGCGGCCTGGTGTTCGTGCGCGACATCAGCAAGCGCAAGCGGGCGGAGTCCGAACTGAACCGATACCAGCGGCTCCTGCGCTCCATCCTGGACAATTCGGCCGCGGTGATCTTCGCCAAGGACCTGGAGGGCCGGTACCTGCTGGTGAACCAGCGTTACTCCGAGCTGTTCCATGTCGGCGACGAGGCCATACGCGGCCGGAAGGACCATGATTTGTTTCCCGCCGAGGTGGCCGATGCCCTGGTGGCGGCGGATCGGCAGGTGCTCGCCGCCGGTGCGGCCCTGGAATTCGAGGAAGTCGTGCCCCAGGACGACGGCCCGCACACCTACATCGCGCTCAAGTTTCCGCTCTTCGACGCGGATGGGCAGGCCTATGCCGTCTGCGGCATCGCCACCGACATCACGGAGCGCAAGTCGGCCGAACAGGTGATCCGCCTCTCCGAGTCCCGTCTCAGGGAGGCCCAGCGCATCGCCCGTTTCGGCAACTGGGAACTGGATATCGAGCGCAACCGGCTCGTCTGGTCCGACGAGATCTACCGCCTGTTCGAGATAGATCCGGGGCGCTTCGAGGCTTCCTATGAGGGATTCCTCCGCATGGTCCATCCCGAGGACCGGGAGGCCGTGGATCGCGCCTACCGGGAGTCGGTGGAAAACCGCAGCCCCTACCAGATCGTTCATCGCCTGCTGCTGCCGGACGGCCGGGTCAAGCATGTGAGCGAGCGGGGCGAGACCCACTACGGCGCTGACGGCCGGCCCTTGCGGACCCTGGGCACGGTGCATGACATTACCGAGCGCAAGCGCGCGGAGGAGGAAATCCACGCCCTCAATCAGAACCTGGAGCAGCGCGTCATCGAGCGGACCCGGGAACTGCGCCTCAAGGAAGAAGAGCTGCGCGAGGCCCTGGCCCTGAACGAGAACATTCTCATGACCTCCGCCGTGGCCATCGCCGCCTATGGCCGGGACGGGCAATGCGTGCTGGCCAATCCGTCCCTGGCGGAACTGGTGGGCGCCACCTCGGAACAGCTCCTGGCGCAGAATTTCCGCCATATCGGTTCCTGGCGGCAATCGGGCCTGCTGGATGCGGCGGATCGGGCGCTGACCAGCGGCAGGATGCAGGAACTGGAAACCCACATCCTGTCCACCTTCGGCCGAGATATCTGGGTCCATGCCCGGCTGTCGTGCTTCAGCAGCTCCGGCGAACCCCATCTGCTGATCATGCTTTACGACATCACCGGCGAGCGCCTGGCCGAGGAGGAATTGCGCCTGGCCGCCAGCGTATTCCATAACTCGGCGGAAGGAGTCATGGTCACCGACGCGAGCGCCGTCATCGTGTCGGTCAATCCCGCCTTCACCGAGATCACCGGCTATACGGAAGCCGAGGCCCTGGGCCAGACGCCGCGTCTGTTGCGCTCCGACCATCAGGGGGCGGAGTTCTACCGCGCCATGTGGGAAACGCTGACCCGGGAAGGGCGCTGGCAGGGCGAGGTATGGAACCGGAAGAAGGGCGGGGAGGCCTACCTGGAATGGCTCACCATCAACCGGGTGGCGGATGGCGAGGGCGTTCCCGTGCGTTATGTCGGCGTATTCCATGACATCACGGAGATGCGCCGCAAGGACGAGCACATCCACCACATGGCCTTCCACGATAGCCTGACCGGCCTGCCCAACCGGGCACTGATGCAGGACCGCCTGCACCATGCCTTGCAGAGGGCTCGGCGCGAAGGCAATCGCCTGTCCCTGATCTTCATTGACCTGGACCGTTTCAAGAGCGTAAACGACGGCCTGGGACACGACGTGGGCGACCTGCTGCTGCAGGAGGTGGCGTGCCGCATCAAGTGCCTGCTGCGTAGCTCGGACACGGTGGCGCGCCTGGGCGGCGACGAGTTCGTGGTGCTCATGGAAAACCTGGTGGAAACCGGGCATTGCGCCAGCCTGGCGCAAGATATCCTCGCCGAGATATCCCGGCCCATGTCCTTGCGCGGCCATACGGTGGAGATCGGCGCCTCCCTGGGCATGGCTTTCTTCCCCGAAGACGGTAGCGATCCGCTGGAACTGATGAAGCGGGCCGACATGGCCATGTATGCCGCCAAGTCGGCCGGGCGCAATACCTACCGCTTCTTCCAGCAGGACATGCTGGACCGGACCAGTCAGCGCCTGAGCCTGGAAATGGACCTGCGCCGCGCCATTGCCCAAGGCCAACTGGAACTGCACTACCAGCCGCGCATCGAGCTGGCCACGGGACGGCCGTTGGGCGTCGAGGCGCTGGTGCGCTGGCGGCATCCGACCCGTGGGCTGATTCCGCCCGGCGACTTCATTCCCCTGGCGGAGGAAAGCGGCCTCATCCTCGAACTGGGCGCCTGGGTGCTCGACGAGGCCTGCCGCCAGTCGGCCGCATGGCGTGCCCGCGGTCGGGGCATCAAGATCGCGGTCAATGTCTCGGCCCGGCAACTGGCGGAGGGTGACCTGGTGGAGCGCATCGGCGAACTGGCGGCCCGCCACGGCATCGCGCCGGCCGACCTGGAGATCGAGCTGACCGAGAGCGCGGTCATGGCGAATCCGGAGCACGCGGCGGGTCTGCTTTCCCACCTGCGGAGCATGGGCGTGGTGGTCGCGGTGGACGATTTCGGCACGGGCTATTCCAGCCTGGCCTATCTGCGGCGGTTGCCCCTGGACATCCTGAAGATAGACCGATCCTTCGTCATGGCGGCCGATCAGGACGAGGAGGACATGCAGATCGTGAAGATGATTCTCGGCCTGGGGCAAACCCTGAAGCTGACCGTGGTGGCGGAAGGGATCGAAACCCGCCGCCAGGCGGAACTGCTGCAATCCCTGGGCTGTCGCATCGCCCAGGGCTATCTGTATTCCCGGCCGCTGCCGGCGCAAGCCCTGGAGGACTGGCTGGACCAGGCGCCGGAATAGAACCTCGAAGTGGGCGGGGCGCCAGCCCCGATGCCTGGCGTCCGTTCCCCATGGCCCGCCCTGTGCCGGACCATTGCGTTGACATCAATCCAATAATCGTTAGAATATTAGCCTATGAGCCGCGCACTGAAAGACCTCCTCTACGAACAGGTTGCCCGGGTGGGCAAGGCATTGTCCAGCCCCAAGCGCCTGGAAATCCTCGAACTTCTTGCCCAGGGTGAGAAGACGGTGGAGCTTCTGGCCAACGAGGCCGCCATTGACATGAAGCTCGCCAGTGCCCACCTGCGGGTGCTCAAGGAGTCGCGCCTGGTGGAGTCGCGCCGGGACGGACGCTACATCGCCTACCGGCTGTCGGGGGAAGATGTGGCCTCCCTGTGGACCAAGCTCCATGTGGTGGCCACCGAGCATCTGATCGAGCTTCAGGTGGCGCTCGACGGCATCGTTTCCGGGCCGGAACGGCTGACGGCGGAGACCCGCCTCAGCCTGCTGGACAAGGCCCGGTCCGGCGATGTGGTGGTGCTGGACGTGCGCCCCGAGCCGGAATACCTGTCCGCCCACCTGCCTCACGCCCGCTCCATTCCCCTGGCTGAACTGGAGAGCCGACTGGCCGAGCTGCCCAGGGACAAGGAAATCGTGGCCTATTGCCGCGGCCCGTTCTGCCTGATGTCCGCCGAGGCCGTGGCCTTGCTGAATACATATGGCTACCGCGCGAGCAAGATCGGCGACGGCGTGGCCGAATGGGCCACGGCGGGCCTGCCCGTCCAGACTGAAAACTAACCGTCATGGCTTTGGAAGTCGCCCCGGAGCATGAAAGCCATGACGGTTTCCCTCACCCCCCCGCCCCTCTCCCCCAAGGGGCGAGGGGAGCTTCCTGAGTCGCTGACGCGACTTTCACGGTAAACGGAGCCCGCCATGAAGACCCTGTTCATCCTCAACGACCCGCCCTACGGCACCGAACGCAGCTACAACGGCCTGCGCCTGGCGCGGGCGCTCTCCAAGCAGCCGGATCAGAAGGTCCGGGTGTTCCTGATGGGGGATGCGGTCGCCTGCGCCAAGGCGGGACAGAAGCTCCCGGAGGGCTATTACAACGCCGGGGACATGGTGAAGATGGTCGCCGCCGTCGGCGAGGTCGGCCTGTGCGCCACCTGCATGACGGCCCGCGGCCTGGAAGAGGATGACCTGGTGGCAGGCGCCGTGCGCAAGACCCTCAACGACCTCGCGGCCTGGACCGCGGAGGCCGACAAGGTGCTGGTTTTCTGACAAGGAGTCTGCAATGTTTTTCCGACAACTCGCGACAAGAGAAGCAACCCTTTCCTATCTCTTCGGCTGCGGCAGCTGCCACGTGGCCGTGGTGGTGGACCCGGTCCTGGGCGACGAAAACTGGTTCCTCGAAGAAGCCCGAAAACAGGACGTGAAGATCACCCACGTCATTGACACCCATGTCCATGCCGATCACTACTCCGGCGGGCGCGCCCTGGCGGAAAAGAGCGGCGCGCTTTATTGCCTGCACGAAAGCAATGCCGGCCGGGTGAATTTCGTTTTCGAGTCGCTGCGTGACGGGCAGCATATCGTCGTCGGCAATGTGGTCGTCCGGGTTCTCCATACTCCGGGGCACACGCCCGACAGCATCAGCCTGGTCGTCACCGACAAGCGGCGCGGCGATGCGCCCTGGTTTGTCCTCACCGGAGACACCCTGTTCGTCGGCGCGGTCGGCCGGCCCGATCTGGCCGGCAGGGAACGGGAGATGGCGAGCCAGCTCTACGACAGCCTGCACGAGCGCCTGCTCCGCCTGCCGGACGAGGTGGAGATTTATCCGGGACATACCTCGGGCAGCGTCTGCGGCGCCGGCATCTCGGGCAAGCCGGGCTCGACCCTGGCCTTCGAGAAACGCTGGAGCCCCCTGCTGAACCTGGAGCGCGAAGCCTTCGTCGAGGCGCTCACCCGTGAGATCCCCCCGCGCCCCGCCGAGATGGACCTCTGGGTGGCGGCGAATCTGGGCAAAGAGTAGGTTATGAACGTGAAGGACGAGATTCGGCACGGCATCCGCGCCAACCTGGGCCAGTTCCTGCACCAACTGCTCCAGGTGCTGCTGGTGGGCATGACCCTGGGCATGACGCGCACCGTGGTGCCGGCCCTGGCCGAGACCGAGTTCGGGGTGCCGCGCGGCTCCTTTGCGCTCCTGGCGGCCTTCGTCGTCGGCTTCGGCTTCGTCAAGGGCACGCTCAATTTCGTCGCCGGCCGGCTGGCCGAGTCCTGGGGCCGGCGGCGCGTGCTGCTGCTCGGCTGGGTGACGGCCATCCCGATCCCCTTCCTGATCTACTTCGCGCCCTCCTGGAGCTGGATCGTTGGCGCCACCCTGCTCCTGGGCGTGAACCAGGGCTTCACCTGGACGATGACCCAGACCGCCAAGCTCGATCTCACGCGCCCGGATCAGCGCGGCCTGACCATCGGTTTCAACGAATTTGCCGGCTACATCGGCGTCGCCATCGCCGGCATCGCCACCGGCTACCTCGCGACCCGGCTCGGCCCGCGCCTGGGTCTCCTGCTCTTCGGCGTGTCGGTGATCGGCACGGCGCTCCTGTTCACCGCCCTGTTCGTCCGGGACACCCTGCCCTGGGCCAGGAAGGAGAAGCCCATGGCCTCGGCCAGTGGCGGGACGCTGCACCCGCGCTATCCGGCCGGGGTTTCCGCCCAGCCTTCCACCGGCGAAATCTTCGCGCTCGTCACCTGGCGCGACCGGCGCTTCTTCGCCCTCTGCCAGGCCGGCATGGTGGAGAAATTCGTGGACGCCCTGATCTGGGTCTTCTATCCCGTGTACCTCTACGGCAAGGGGGTGTCCCTGCCCGGCGTGGGCTGGATCATCGGCGTCTATGCGTTCACCTGGGGCGGGGCGCAACTCGCCACCGGCAGGCTGTCCGACCATTGGGGCCGGCAGCGGCTCAACGTGGCCGGCATGGGGATCTGCGGTGCCGGGGTGGGAATGATGACCCTGGGCGAAGGCTCGGTCTGGTGGTCGTTCGCCGCCGCCGTATCGGGCCTGGGCATGGCAATGCTCTACCCGAACCTCTCCGCCGCCGTCGCCGACATCTCCGCGCCCCACTGGCGCGCCTCGGCCATCGGCACCTACCGCTTCTGGCGCGACCTGGGCTATGGCATCGGCGCCCTGGGCCTGGGCCTGGCGGCGGCGTCCACCCAGTCCATCGAGGGCGCCTTCTGGTTCGTCGCGGCCGCCATGACGCTCTCCGGCCTGGGCCTCCTGATCCTGGGCGAGGAAACCCACCCGCGCCTCAATCCGGCCGACGCACCCGCCGCAAGCCGTCCTGCGGTACGAGCCCTCGACGTGCGTGTGATCTCGCAACGGCACCCTGGTGGACGGTGCACGCTCTACGCCGGCTATGCAAAAGTCCTGTCTGAACAGCTTGGCGCGCAAAGCCGGATCGAAACCAGCGAGGTGCGCGACGCCAACGGTCACGGCTTCCCATCCCTCTGGATCAACGGCGCACTGGTGCAACCGTCCGATGGCGTCATCGTCATGCCGGATGATGTGCTGGCGGTTCTGGGCGTCCATGGCATTACCGCCCAAGCCGAAGTCGCCGGGGCGCTCGAAGCCCACATAGAAGCCATGCTCAACGAGGGCAACGGATCATGATGATGTTCGCGCTGCTGTCCGGGATGCTCACCGGCCTGGCCTTGGGCGTCTTCGGCAGCGGCGGCGGCATCGTGGTCGTGCCGGCCCTGATCTACCTGCTGCACCTGCCGGCCAAGGAGGCCATCGCCATGGGCCTGGGCATCATCGCCATCACGGCGGTGCTGTCCGCCTGGGATCACTGGCGTTCCGGCAATGTGGATCTGCGCGCCGCCGCCATTTTTGGCCCCATCGGCATGGTCGGCACCTTTGCCGGGGCACGCCTGGGCACGGTCCTGCCCGCCGGCTTCCAGCTCGGTCTCTTCGCCTTCGTCATGTACATCGCCGCGTACCGCATGCTGAAGAAAAAGCCGGTCGCGCTTGGGGCCGCACTTGGGGACAGGGATCGTGACGCTCGTACCCATGTAGCACTGTTGGCCGCCGCCGGGATCGGCGTCGGTCTCCTGGCCGGCGTGGTGGGCGTGGGCGGCGGCTTTCTCATCGTGCCGGCCCTGGTGCTGCTGGCGGGCGTGCCCATGAAGCGGGCGGTGGGCACTTCCCTGGCGGTGGTGTCGCTCAATTCCCTGAGCGGCTTCGCCGGCTACTTCGGCAGCGTCGCGATCAATTTCACCCTCATGGGCTCGTTCGCCGCCGTCACCGTGCTCTCCAGCCTGACCGGCGCGCGCCTGGCACGGCGCCTGCCGGCGGAAACCCTTAAAAAGGCCTTCGCCTGGGGCCTGGTCGTTGCCGCGACCTACATCATGGCGAAAACCGTGCTTTGATCCATAAGGGGGCGCCCTGCATGGAATTGTTTGCGAATCTGGCGGCGAAACCCACGATACCGGATGGCGGTATGGAAAAGCCGCCTGGCGCAAGTCCCCTATGATCGCCGACCCGGTGGCCTATGACGGATGGTACGGCAGCCCGCGTGGCCGCTGGATCGGCGACACCGAATACCGCTTGCTGCGTCGGATGCTGGAGCCACGGCCAGGGGAAACAATCCTGGACGCCGGTTGCGGCACAGGTTATTTCGCCCGGCGCTTCCGGGCGGACGGTAGCTCCGTCGTCGGCGAGGCTCTGGCGCTCTTTTCCGACCTGCCCGTTTCGGAGGTGCGCGCGGCCTCGGCGATCCTCCTGCCTGGCGGCGGAATGACAGCGAGATGCCTGGAGCGGCTGTGGCCGAAGCAGTGCTCCCGGGGGAGCTTTCTCGCCCTATCGGTCTCCTGCTCCTCCGCTCACCGATGAACCAAAACCCAAACCAAAGGAGAACGCCATGTCTGAAGGACTTGCCACTCGTGCCATCCATGCCGGAGAACTCGACGACGCCCACGGCTCGCCCCATACCCCGCTCTACAACACCACGACCTTCAAGTTTCGCTCCACAGCCGATCTCCTCGACGTGGTGGATGGCAGGAAGCCCGGCGCCCTCTATACCCGTTACGGCCTCAACCCGACCATCCAGTCCCTGGAGGCGAAGCTCGCCAGCCTGGAAGGTGCGGAAATGGCCTGGTCGTTCTGTTCGGGCATGGCGGCCGAGGCCGCCCTGTTTATGGCCCACGGCAGGAAGGGTATCGTCTGCCTGGGCGACGCCTACGGCGGCACGCTGGAACTGATTTCGGACCAGTTGCCCCTGCTCGGGATTCCCGGCCATTTTCTCCTCAGCCACGCCCTTTCCCGGCTCGACGAGGTGCTGGCCAAAGGTGCGGAACTGGTGTTCCTGGAGTCGCCCACCAACCCGACACTGGAACTGTTCGACATCCGCGCCATCAGCCGTCTGGCGCACCAGTACGGCGCGCGGGTGGCCGTGGACAACACCTTCGCCTCGCCGGTGAACCAGAACCCGCTGGCGCTGGGCGCCGACTTCGTGATCCATTCCTGCACCAAGTATCTGGGCGGCCATTCGGACATCACCGCCGGGGTGCTGATGGGCTCGAAGGAACTGCTGATGCCCGTCTGGGCCTGGCGCAAGAACCTGGGCTCCATGATCGCCCCGGAAGTCGCTTCGCTTCTGGCGCGCAGTATCCGCACCCTGCCGCTACGGGTGCGCCGGCAGAACGCCACGGCCCAGGTCATCGCCGAGGCGATGCAGCGGCACCCTGGCGTCGGCCGCGTGTTCTATCCGGGGCTGCCGGACTTCCCCGGCCACGACCTCGCCAAAAAGCAGATGAAGGGCTTCGGCGGCATGTTGAGCATCGAGGTCAAGGGCACGGGCGAAGACGCGACAAGGGTCGCGGATCGGCTCAAGCTTTTCGCCCTGGCGCCCAGCCTGGGCGGCGTGGAAAGCCTGGTCACCCAGCCCTGCACTACCACCCACCATGGCCTGACGCCCGAGGAGCGTGCCCGGCGCGGCATCTCCGACACCCTGTTGCGCCTGTCCGTCGGCCTGGAAGATGCCGACGACCTGCTGGCCGACCTGAATCAGGCGCTGGCATGACACTTCCCATCTACCTCGACTTCAACGCCACGACGCCGGTGGCGCCGGAAGTGGCGCAGGCGATGCGGGCCTGCCATTCCGATGCCGATGGGGTCAGCGGCGTCCTGGCGGCCATGGGCTGCGTCGCAGCCAGAGCCCGAGCGGCGGTGAGGCTCTCCGTCGGATGGATGACCACCCTGGAAGATATCGAGGTCGCCGCGACGGCATCGGCCGACGTTGCGACCGACCTGTGCCTCCGGCAGCGTTGATTCATTCATAACTAACACTCATGATCTACCGCTCGCCCCCGCCCATTAAAATCCTTGTAAATCACCCCTCACCCCCCGCCCCCGCTCCGAGTCCAACGCCATGGCCATGCCGCCGCTTCATGGGGCAGTTTGCAGCCGGTCGGCTGGGAACGTGCCGTGCTCCCCTTCGTGCTCAGTTCCGGGCGTGGGATATCTGGAAACTTTCCACGCCCTCGAAGCCGGCCAGCTCTCCGGCCAGGTGAGAGACGGAGTGGCCTTCCTTCTTGTCCAGGGCGATGGCGACGAAGTGCCACTCCACCTTGCCCTCATGGAAGTCAATGGACAGGGTGCCGCTGGCGATCTCGTAGCCCCTCTCCAGGGCGACGCGGCGCAGCACTTCTTCCCGCGGCTCGAAGCCGGCGCGAAAGCGCAGAGTCAGGGCCACCGCCTGGCGCGAGGGCAGCCAGGATTCCAGTTTCGACATCCACATCATGCAGGACGCGGAAAGCAGGGTGAGCAGCATGGCCGCCGCGTAGAAGCCCACACCCACCAGGATGCCGATGGCGCAGGAGGCCCAGATGGAGGCGGCGGTGGTGAGGCCGCTAATGTTGAAGCCTTCCTTCATGATGACGCCGGCCCCGAGAAAGCCCACGCCGGTGACGACGCCCTGGATGACCCGGGTCGGGTCCACGCCCACGGATACGCCCACGTTGCCGCCGAACCAGAAGGCCGGATAGCCGGCGATCACCGTCAGCGCCGCCGAGGCCATGCACACCAGCCCGTAGGTGCGCATGCCGGCGGCCCGCCCGTGGTAGGTGCGCTCGTAGCCCACCACCAGTCCGAGGGCCAATGCGCCCAGGAGGTTCATGAACACCACCAGGTTGGTGGCAACCTCCGGTCCTGACCAATAGGCGGCCAGGGCGTCGCTTGAAAGTACGGTCATGAGGGCGGACTCCACATCTTGCGAAACAAAGGCGCCAGGTTACACGAAGGCGGCCGGAGCAGAACATCCGGCGTTGCCTGGGTGGGCGGAATGCCTTATCTTGCTCCCGCCATGAGAGCCTCCCTCCTCTTCTGCCTGATCTGCGCCGTCCTGGTGGCCGGTTGCGCCGGTCCCGGCCCCATCGCCGGGAATCGGGAGGCCGCGCCCGTGCGGGAGACTCCGCCGCCTGTGCCCCCGGTGCCGGCTCCGCCGCAACCGACCCCCAGCCCGCTGCCCGGGCCTCCCGCCGCGGTGATTCCGCCGGTCTTCCCGGGCCAGGCGGAGGCGCGCAGCCGGCTCCTGCGCCTCATGCCGCCCGCCGCGCCCGACCGGGCGGGCTGGGCCACGGACATTCTGAGCGCCTTCGATACCCTGCGCATCCCGCCCACGGCGGAAAACTTCTGTGCCGCCATCGCCGTCATCGAGCAGGAATCCAGCTTCCAGGCGGACCCGGTGGTGCCGGGCCTGCCGCGCATCGTCTGGGGCGAGATCGAGAAACGCCGGCAAAAGTACCTGATCCCGAAACTGCTGCTGGACGCCGCCTTCCGGAAGCCCTCGCCGGATGGCCGCAGCTACAAGGCGCGGGTCAATGCCCTGCGCACGGAGCGGGAGATGAACGTCCTGTTCGAGGACATGATTTCCGAGCTGCCCTACGGCAGGACGCTGCTGTCCGGCTACAATCCCATCCGCACCGGCGGCCCCATGCAGGTGAGCGTGGATTTTGCCGAAGGCCACGTGCGGCAGAAGGGCTATCCCTATGCCGGCGGCGGCAGCATCCGGGACGAGGTGTTTTCCCGCCGCGGCGGGGTGTTCTTCGGTATCGCCATCCTGCTGGATTACCCGGCACCCTACAGCCAGCCCATATTCCGCTTCGCGGACTATAACGCCGGGCGCTACAGCAGCCGCAATGCCGCTTTCCAGGCAGCGGTGGCGAAGCTCGCCCGAAAGAAGCTGGAGCTGGACGGCGACCTGTTGCGCTACGAGAAGGGCGAGCCAAGCCCCGAACCCAGCGCCACCCTGAAGGCGCTCCATACCCTGGCCGGCCGGCTGGGCCTGGGCCGGGGCGAGATCCGCCGCGACCTGTTGCTGGAAAAGAGCGCCCCGTTTGGGGACAGCGCCGTCTATCGGCGCGTGTTCGCCCTGGCGGATGCCGGAGGGAAGGCCGCGCTGCCGCGGGAAATCCTGCCGCGCATCGTCCTGAAGAGCCCCAAGATCACCCGCCACCTCACCACCGAATGGTTCGCCAGACGGGTGGATGGCCGCTACCGGGGCTGCCTTGCCCGCGGCCGTTTCCCGGGATGAGGTGTGCCATGAAAAACCCCGTTCCGGTCATCGTCATCGCCCAGCTCTTCGGCACCTCGCTGTGGTTCTCGGCCAACAGCGCGGCGGACGACCTGATCCGTGCCTGGGGCATCGCGCCCCCGGACATCGGCACCCTGACCAATGCGGTGCAACTGGGCTTCATCCTCGGCACCCTGAGTTTCGCGGTCTCCGGCCTGGCGGACCGTTACGCGGCGAGCCGCATCTTCGCCGTCTGCGCCGTCCTGGGGGCGCTCTTCAACGGTGCTTTCGCTCTCTTCGCCACCGGCATGGCCTCCGGCATTCCCCTGCGCTTCGCCGTGGGCTTCTGCCTGGCCGGGGTCTACCCCCTGGGCATGAAGCTGGTGGTGAGCTGGGTGCCGGAGCGGGCGGGCGCGGCCCTGGCGCAACTGGTGGGCATGCTCACCCTGGGCACGGCGCTGCCCCATGGGGTGCGCCTGGCGGGGGCGGGCTGGGCCTGGCAGGCGGCGATTGCCGTCTCCTCGGTGCTGGCCCTGCTGGCGGCGGCCATGATTTTCCATCTCGGCGACGGGCCGCACCTGAAACGCCGCACGGATGCACCGCCCCTGCGCCTGGGGCGGGTGTTCTACGCCTTCTCGGTCAGGGAATTCCGCGCGTCCGCCTTCGGCTATTTCGGCCACCAGTGGGAGCTTTACGCCTTCTGGACCCTGGTCCCGGCCCTGGTGGTCCTGAGCGCCCTGGCCGCGCCGGGAACGGCGGGTCTCTCGGGGCTGTCCTTCGCCGTCATCGGCGTCGGCGCCCTGGGCTGCGTGCTGGGCGGCTGGTGGAGCCAGCGCGTCGGCAGCGCCCCGGTGGCGGCGACCGCCCTGGCCCTGTCGGCCCTCTGCTGCGCCGTCTTCCCCTTTTCCGGAGCCTGGCCGAGCTGGGCCAGGCTGGCGCTGCTGCTCCTGTGGGGGGCGGCCGTGGTGGCGGATTCACCCCATTTCTCGGCCCTTTCGGCCCGCGCCTGCGCCCCGGAGATCGTGGGCAGCGCCCTGGCCTTCCAGAATTCCCTGGGGTTCGCCATCACCATGATCTCCATCCACCTGGGCACGGCCTGGGTTTCCGGCTGGGGGGCAAACATCGCCTGGTTGCTCCTGCCCGGGCCGCTGCTCGGCCTGGTCGGGCTATATCCCCTGTGGCGATCGAGGCGCGTCTAGACGAGCGTCACTTGCGTCAGCCCTGATGGATTCCCAGCCACTTTTCGAGGACGGCGGTCAGCTCGGTCATCCGGATCGGCTTGGACAGGAAGTCATCCATGCCGGAACTCAGGCACTGCTGTCGGTCCTCCTCGAAGGCGCCGGCGGTCAGGGCGACGATGGGAAGGCGCCGGTGCCCTGCGTCCGACTCCCACTGCCGTATGCGTGCCGTGGCCGCGAAGCCATCCATGATGGGCATCTGCACGTCCATCAGCACCAGGTCGGGCTCCGCGCCCCCCGTGATGGCCGCCACCGCCGCTTGCCCGTCCGCCACGCTCTCGGCCTGGATGCCGAGTTTTCGCAGCAGGCTCTCGACCACCTTCCGGTTGACCGGATTGTCTTCCACCACCAGAACCCGCCCGGACAATCCGCTGGATGCCCCCGTTGCCCGTTCCGCCCCAACCGGACGTTCCAGGTGGCGGCTTTCCTCTCCGGCCTGCGGCAGGTCGGCGCGAACGCGAAACCAGAAGCGCGCGCCCTTGCCTGCCTCGCTCTCGACCCCGGCTTCCCCGCCCATGAGCCGGGCCAGGTTGTTGACGATGGAAAGCCCCAGGCCCGTGCCTCCGTATTCCCGGGTGGTGGAACTGTCGGCCTGGGAGAAGGCCTTGAACAACAGGGACTGCTTGTCCGGCGGGATGCCGATGCCGCTGTCGGTGATGGAAAACTCCAGGAGGGCCGTGGTTTCCGTGCGTTCGATCTCGCGCGCTTCCAGGCGCACGAAGCCACTGGACGTGAATTTGATGGCGTTGCTCATCAGGTTGGTCAACATCTGCCGCAGACGCATGGAGTCGGCCCGGTAACGCTGGCCCTCCGTGCCGCGCCAGACGGCCTCCAGTTCCAGGCCCTTGGACTGGGCGAGGGCGGCAAACAGGGCCCCGGTCTCCTCCACGATCTGCCGCGGATCGAAGGCGCCCTGCGCCAGTTCCAGCTTGCCGGCCTCGACCTTGGACAGATCCAGGATGTCGTTCAGCAGGGACAGGAGGGTCTGGCCGGAATTGAGGATGGTGCGCACGTAGTCGTCGTGCTCCTCCTCCGAGAGTCCCGGCATCAGGAGCAGTTGCGCCATGCCCAGCATGCCGTTCATGGGGGTGCGAATCTCGTGGGACATGGTAGCCAGGAACTGGCTCTTGGCCAGATTGGCGGCCTCCGCGGCCTCCTTGGCGCGCAGGGCATCTTCCGCCGCCCGCTGCCGTTCCCGTTGCTGTTCCTTGTAGGCCTCGTAATTCTCGAAAATGAAGAACAGGGCGACCAGGTAAATACAGGTGGTCAGGATGTCCAGGTGGGAATAGCTGGTCTTGAAGAGTCCCGAGACATGGCTGGAGACGATGGCCAGGATGATGGCGCCGAGCCAGCGCCGGCCGGCCTGCCGGCCCTTGAGAAAGAATCCCGATGCGGCCAGGAGAAAGAACAGGGACAGGCGCGTCGTGTTGTAAGGCGCCAGCAGGTAGATGGCCAGAAACAGGACGAACGACAGCGACAATGCGATCGTGCTGACCCGTTCCACCTTGTCCCTGTGCCGGTTGAGATAGCCGAGGAGGCCAAGGCACAAGCCGGAGAATACGAAGTCTATCGTCCCCATCAGTGCGCTCGACTGCCAGCGGACGAAGCCCATGACAAACGCCACGATGCCCGCGAGCAGGAACACGCTGTAGAGGAAGCGCGTCTTGTGCCGCGTTTCCTCGCCCAGGAAGTCGGTGCCTTGAGCCGGGGTACTCATTTCCGGCGGGCTTCGGTCAATGAAAGGTGGAAGGGTGGTCGCATTTTCTGAAGGCCACGGAGGGTGTCCGCATCATATCCCCATTTCGGGAGGCGTTTGCTACGGTCTTTCGAGCTGCCGTGCCATCTTATCGGCGGGAATTACGCAGGCTTTAAGCTCCGGGAGGAGCGCCTGGTCGGGGGATATTTTCGCAATGTTCACCGATGCGCCCCCGAATTCCGTATCCTTCGCCCTCGCAAATTCGGGCGCAATCGCCCCTTAGTCTTCCGGAGTTCAAGCCCCATGATCGTCCTCAATGGCGTCACCCTGCGCCGCAGCGCCAAGGTGCTGCTGGATAACGCGTCCGTCAGCCTGAATCCCGGCGAAAAAGTCGGCCTCGTCGGCAGGAACGGCGCCGGCAAGTCCACCCTGTTCGCCCTCCTGAACGGCACGCTGCACGAAGATGGCGGCGAATTCAGCATCCCGAAGCAATGGCACATGGCCCAGGTGGCCCAGGACATGCCGGAGACGGACCAGTCCGCGACGGATTTCGTCCTGGAAGGCGACACGGTGCTGATGGCGGCGGAAAGGGAAGTGCGCGCCGCGGAGGCCGGCGACGACGGCGAGCGCATGGCCTACGCCTACATGGCCCTGCACGATGCGGGCGCCCACGACGCCCAGGCCCGGGCGCAGGCCCTGATCCTGGGGCTGGGTTTCAAGACCACCGAGGTGGAGAACCCGGTAAACAGCTTCTCCGGCGGCTGGCGCATGCGCCTGCAACTGGCCCGGGCCTTGATGTGCCCCTCCGACCTCCTGCTCCTGGACGAGCCGACCAACCACCTGGACCTGGACGCCCTGGTCTGGCTGGAAGCCTGGCTCAAGCGCTATACCGGCACCATGCTGGTCATCAGCCACGACCGGGAATTCCTGGATGCCGTCACCAACGTGACCTTGCACATCGAAAACGGCAAGCTCACGCGCTACGGCGGCAACTACAGCACCTTCGAAGACACCCGGGCCATGCAACTGGAATTGCAGCAGAACGCCTACGTGAAGCAGCAGGACAAGATCGCCCACTTGCAGAAGTTCATTGCCCGCTTCAAGGCCAAGGCGAGCAAGGCCAAGCAGGCCCAGAGCCGGGTCAAGGCCCTGGAGCGCATGGACAAGCTGGC